>JAUMVN010000015.1 GCA_030530145.1 Coriobacteriia bacterium
TTGCAGCTGGCGGCTTGCGGGCAAAAGGGCGGTTGAGTTTCAAAACGGGCGTTTTCGGCGCCATCGAGCCTCCAAAGGCGACCCGCCGCGCACTTTGGGACAAAAACAAAAACTCAAAGCCCTGAGTTTGAAAAAAGTTTTTGAGGTTGTCCCAGCTTTTGTCCCCGAAGCCGACGAAACGCGACATCGCGTCATTCGGCGGCACGCGTTCCGTGTCGATGCCGAAAACTGGGTGTAACTGGAGTGACGGGACGGCAGAACCGACGCCATCGAGTGGGAGTAACGAACAACAGTTCGTATTAATAATAAAGTAGCAGATAGAGCGGCCATTTCAAACGAAAGGAGGGAGGGACCTGTGGCACGGATTTTCATCATCGAGGACGATGCGCCTTTGCGCGAGGGGCTCGTGCGCTTGCTGGATCTGCACGGCCATGAATGCGTCTGCTGCCAATCGTTTTCCGATGCCGCAGACGAGGCGCTGGCGGCCGATGCCGACTGCGTCCTGCTCGACCTCTCGCTCCCAGGCGCCTTCGGGCACCAAATCTGCCGCGACATCCGTCGCGACAGCGACGTCCCCGTGATCGTGGTCACGTCCTCTGACAGCGAGTTCGACGAGGTCCTGAGCCTTGATGTGGGAGCCGACGATTACGTGACCAAGCCCTACCGCCCCGCCGCGCTGCTTGCCCGCATCGAGCGAGCGCTTGCGCGCAGGCAGGATTCGGAAGCTACGACCTCGAAGGCCCTCGAAGTCGGCGGCGTCTCGCTTGACCCTTCACACGGCGAAGTTTCGTTTGGAAACAAAACCTGCGAGCTCACGCGCAACGAGCTGCGCATCCTCCATGTGCTCATGCAAAGCGCGGGCGAGGTCATCACGCGCGCCGAGCTCATGGAGGAGCTTTGGCAGACCGACTCCTTCGTGGACGACAACACGCTCACGGTGAACGTCAACCGCCTGCGCCGCTGCCTCGAGAATATCGGCGTGCCGGGCGGCTTTGTCGAGACCAAGCGCGGACAAGGCTACTTGGTGCGCCCATGAGCGGGCCAAGATGGAGCTTCGCGGCCTTCGCCCGCGACCGCGCTCCGCTGGCCGCCGTCGCCCTTCTCTGCATCGGGGCCGCGGCGTTCGTGCTCGACGTGACGCAAGCGACAACGGGGACTATCGCGCTTGTGACCGTCCTGCTGCTTGCAGGCCTCGCCGCCGCGCTCTTGGCCGCCTATCACCGCGACGCGCGCTTCTGGCGCCAACTCGCCGATTTATCGGACGACCCCGCCTCCGCGCGCTTCATCTCGTCGCTCCTCCGCGAAGCCCGCACACTCGAAGCCCGGCTCGCTTGCGAAGCGTTGCAGGCGCAGGGCGCCGCCGCCACCGACGAGGTCAACGCCATTCGCGACGATGCGAGCGCCCATCGGCGCTACACCGAACTTTGGGTGCACCAAGCCAAGGCGGCTGTGGCCGCGCTGCAACTCGAGCTCGCCCCGCTGCACGGCGCCGATGCCGATTCCGCGCGGGCCGAGCTCGCGCGCATCGAGGCGCAGATCGAGCAGGCCCTGTACTGCTCTCGCGCCCAAACCGTGAGCAACGACTACCTTATCCGCGAGGTCAAGCTCATCGACGTCGTCAACGCTGCAGTGCGAAAGCAGGCGCGACGCATGATCCGCGCAGGGATTGCGCCCCAGGTTGAAATCGATGAACAGGCCAGCGTCCTTACCGACGAGAAGTGGCTGGTGTTCATCCTGGGCCAGATCATGGACAACTCCATCAAGTACGGCGCGCGACGCATAGCGTTCTCACTGGAGATCAGCGATGCGAACACCGCCGACGGATGCACTTGGCTGCGTGTTTCAGACGACGGCGACGGCATCCCCGCCGCCGATGCGCCTCGCGTGTTCGAGCGCGGCTTCACGGGGAAGGCCGGACGCACGCACCATCCCGCCACGGGCATGGGTCTCTACCTGGTGGCCTGCGCCTGCCGCGACCTGGGGCTCGGCATCGAGCTTGAAAGCGAGGAAGGAGCGGGCACTGCGATCAGCATCGGCTTTCCGCAGGATCGGCGGCGATTGGAGCTTGCCGCCGCGAAGCGGGCTGAAGCAGGCCCGACTGGCTCGCCTGAGCAGGCGGAACCGGCGGCGAACCTTACGCAAACGTAAGGTTCGGGTAAGGCAAATCGATGGATGACGGCGCGCGAAAGCTGGACGATGGGGACAACATCCACTGCAATGAAAGGACCCGAGCATGAATGCTGTTCGCATCAATCCCCTTGCAACGCCCACGCCCGCCGACGCGCAGGGCGGCGCGCTTCTGCGCGTGACCGACGTCGAGAAGGCCTACGGCTCGCGCGGAGCCGTGACGCATGCCCTCGCAGGCGTGAGCTTTGCCATCGAGGCCGGCGAGTTCGTGGCCGTCATGGGGCCATCGGGCTCCGGCAAGAGCACACTGCTCAACTGCATCTCGACGATCGACCAGGTCAGCGGCGGGCACATCGTCCTCAATGGACGTGATATCACCGAGCTGCGCGGTCGCGAGCTTTCCCGTTTCCGCCGCGAGAGCCTGGGCTTCATCTTCCAGGACGCCAACCTGCTCGATACCCTCACAGGGTTCGAGAACATCGCCCTCGCCCTCACCATCAAGGGCGTATCCGCAGGCCAAGTTCGCGAGAGGGTCGACCGCGTCTCAAAGCTCCTTGGCGTCGAGGACGTGCTGGACAAGCGCCCTAACCAGATGTCGGGCGGCCAGCGCCAGCGCGTGGCCGCCGCGCGAGCCATCGTCGGCGATCCCAGGCTCGTGCTCGCCGACGAGCCAACGGGTGCGCTCGACTCCCGCAACACCGCGGTCCTGCTCGAGACCCTCGAAGTCCTCAACGCAAAGCTCGGCAGCACCATCATCATGGTCACGCACGACGCCTTCGCCGCCTCGCATGCGGGGCGCGTGCTCTTCATAAAGGACGGCAAGCTCTTCAGCGAGGTGCGACGCGGCAGCGGCTCGCGCGAGGACTTCTACACGCGCATCCTCGAGGTCCAGGCGTTTCTCGGCGGGCGCACCGGCTCGGTTGCGCCCCGCCACGCGCGTTAGGGGGCTGCCATGCTTGTGAAGCTCGCCTTGCGCAACGTGCGCCGCAGCGCGCGCGAATACGCCATCTATTTCGTCACTCTCGTCCTGGGCGTCGCCGTCTTCTACGCTTTCAACGCCATCGGCGACTCGTCTGCGCTCTTCGAAGCCAAGGAGAACGGTGAAGGGGTGCTGACCAGCGGCGGCATCGACGTCTTCGGCCTCATCTCGCAGCTCATCTCTATGTTCAGTGCGGTCGTGGCCGTGGTGCTGGGGCTGCTTGTCCTATACGCCAACCGCTTCGTCGTGCGCGCCAGGAAGCACGAGTTCGGCACCTATCTCCTGCTTGGCATGACGGCTCCGCAGGTCTGCGCCGTCATCCTCATGGAGACGCTCTCGGTCGGCGCCATCTCGCTCGCCTGCGGGCTTGCCCTGGGCATCGGCGTGAGCCAGGGGCTCTCGTTCGCGGCGGCCGCGCTGCTCAAGATGAGCATCGCCAACTACCAGATCACCTTCAGCGTGAACTCGGCCGCAGCCACGCTGGCAACCTTCGCGGCGATCTTCCTGGTCACCGCCGCTTTCAATGCGCTGCAGATCGGCCGCTGCCGAATCATCACCCTGCTCAATTCCCGCTCGACAGGCGAGCGCATGGCGCTGCACCGCCCCGTCTTTTGCGTGGTCGGGTTCGCGCTGGCCATAGCGATTCTCGCCCTCGCCTACTGCACGCTCGCCGCATTCGACATGAACTTCACGAGCGACGAGTTCCTCCGGGCCACGGCCCTTATGCTCGCAGGCACCCTGCTCCTGTTCTGGTCGGGCTCGGGCTTCGTCGTCTTCGTGTTCTCGCGCTCCGACAGCGTTTACCTGCGGGGCCTTCGTATGTTCACGGTGCGTCAGGTCGCCCACAAGGCGAACACCGCCTTCGTCTCGCTGTGGGCCGTATGCGTGCTGCTCTTCTTTGCCATCGCCACGTTCGCCTGCGGCTCCGGCCTCGCGAGCCTCTACTCGGGCGACATGAGCGAGTCTGCCCCATACGATGCCTCGTTCATCGGCTTCATCGCGTCGTCTGAGGAACCAAGTCACGAAGTCTATCAAGAAAACGACGGCGACTCCCTTGCCTGGATGAAGGAGAACTGCCCCAGCTGGAGCGAGCTCGTAAAAACCGCCGCCCAGATCGACCATTGGTTTGCCGAGCGCATGACCTACGGCGAACTCGAGAAGGCCCTCGGCATCTCGTCAGGTTCCAGCATCGACTCAACCTTCGCGAGCTACCCCGTGGAGTTCGTGGGCGTCTCGCAGTACAACAGGGTCGCCCGTCTCATCGGCGCGCAGGAGATCGTCATGGCAGACGACGAGTACGCCGTCTGCAACAACGTGGACAGCCTTTCCGCGTTTTCCGAAGCACTCGCCTCGAGCGGGAAGGGCGTCGACATGCTGGGCACGCATCTCAAGGCTTCCGGCACGCTCGTTACGGCGCAGCTCGTAGACGACGAGAACGCTTACTCGACCGCCGTCCTCGTCGTGCCTGACGGTATCGTGCGAACGGCGCGCGCAGAGGGCCTGTGCCCGGGCCAGTCCACCGTGGACGTCATGTACCGCGACGGGCTTTCGCGGGCCGTGGCCACCGCGCAGCTCAGCGAGGAATGCGAGCAGGCGAGAGAAAGCGGGTCCGTCTGGCCCTATTCGTCCGCGCTCGACCCCGAGACGATCCGCAGCGGCACCCTGGCGTTGAAGCTCACCATCACGTACCTGGGCCTCTACATCAGCTTCGTTTTCCTCGTGACCACCGCGGCCGTGCTCTCGGTGCAGCAGCTCTCCGAGGTTGCCGAGAGCATCGGGCGCTACCGGATGCTCGCCCGGCTCGGCTGCAATCGGCGCACGCTGATGGCAAGCCTGCGCTCGCAGATGGCGGCCTACTTCGCGGCACCGCTCGTGGTCGCGCTCTGCCACGCGGCCTGTGCGGTGGGCGTCATGTACACGAGCGCGCTCTCGTTCGAGGGCGTCGATCCGTTGGTGCTCGCGGGAGCGGCGGGGCTCGTCATGGGCGTCTACCTGCTCTACCTCGTCTGCACCTACCAGGTGGCAAAGGGCGCGATCGTCTCCGGCGTCGGGAGCCGGCTGCTCAGCTAGCACAAGGAGGAGGATCTGGCAGCGCCCGGAATTCGACTCAGCCTGCGTGCATATGCGCGAATGATCGCCAACGCCGCCGTTAAGCTGGCGCGACCAGGGCCTATATCTCGACGCATCCTTGCTCATCTGCGCCCTTCTCGGTCTCGGAACTCACCGATCATCCCTCTTGGTTTCGAGGCTCTTCGTGTGCTGCGCGCAGTGCAACAAACGGAATCGGAACTATATGTAAGATTCGTCGTCCCTGCTTGAAATCTTACATATACGTACTATTCTTAACGGCAAACAGAAATCTTATGTTTAGGGAAGATTATGCAGACTATCTCACACGATTTACTCCTTGCGTCAGGCATTCCCGTGGTCGATACGAAGACGCTCGGCAGCGCTTTACGCGCACGTCGCAAGACGCTCGGCTACACGCAAGAAGACGTGGCCTCTATGTTGAGCTTCAGCCCGCGCTTGGTCGGCGATATCGAGCGCGGGCGCGAGACGGTCGGCTTCGGCAAGGTGCTTGCCTATGCGACCGGTCTCGGTGTCGACCTCATTGCGGCGGAAAGGTAAGGGGCCATGGATAAGCTCATGGTTTTCCGGGAGATCGGCGGCGAATACGAGCTTGTCGGGATTTTGCGCGCCACCGACGATGGAGCTGTGTTCTCCTATGCCGAGGAATATCTGGAAAGCTCCGCGCCGGCTTCGATCTCTGTGAACTTCCCTTTGCGCGAGGGGCCTTTCGAGTCCGCTGAAACCAGGCGTTTCTTCGACGGATTGGCTCCGGAAGGCCAGCTTCGCAAGGCGATGTCCGCCGCTTTCCACAGCGATAGATCCGATTACCGGGAGTTTATGGCCCGCTTAAACAATGAATCGGCAGGTGCCTTGGTGTTCGCCGAGGATCCGGCCATACTTGTCGAAGGTCGCGGCTATAAGAAATACACGATGGACGACCTCGAGGATTTTGCCCGCTCTCCAAGGTCGGGGGAGCTGAGAGCCGGTATGGTATCAAGGCTCTCTTTGGCGGGCGCTCAGGCTAAGATCGGCCTGCATCATGTTGGCGTCGATGTTGCCGACGGTTGGCTGCTGCCCATGGGGTCTGCGCCCTCCACATATATCGTTAAGGCCGTTGACGACTTTTTTCCCGGGCAAACGATCAATGAGGCCCTCTGTATGAAAGTGGCGACGGCGCTTGGCTATGAGACGGCCGACTGCGAACTCATAGATATAGACGGCTTCGAGCCGCTGCTTGCCGTGAAGAGGTTCGATAGATTGCCGGCGGAAGTGGGGGGCGACTTTCCGCGTCGCCTTCATCAGGAGGACTTTTGCCAGGCGCTCGGCTATGAGCCTTACCAGAAATATGAACCTACGGACGGCAACTACGCAATTAACTCGGCTTTGATGATTGGCCGTACGACCAGGAATCCGTTCGGTGACAGAATGGGCTTCCTTTCGAGGCTCCTTTTGGACTGGGCGATTGGAAACTGCGACAACCATCTTAAGAACCACTCGCTACTTTGGGGCGCCGACTGGGGGTCTCGAACGCTCTCGCCTATTTACGACCTTACCTGCACGACCATATATCCCGAGTTGGATAGGGAGATGGGCGTCTCGTTGTGCAGGAGCAGGAAAATCGATGACGTGAGGCGCGGCGACCTTGTAGAGTTGGCAAAGCAGTTGAGGGCTCCCAGGCATTTTCTGGATTCCGAGTTGGAGGAGATCGACGATAAGTTGCTAGTTGTCCTCGAATCTTGTGTGGCGGAGCTGGTGGGGGCCGGCTTTTCCCAAGCCGAGCAAATCGGCGAAGGGATTGCGGAAGGTTACCGAATGAGACGGGCGGCTCTAGACGCTTAGGACGGACACGGCTTTAGAGCGCACGGCTTCGTTCCCTAAACCTCCCGATGAAGCGCTGGACCATGAGCTGCGCGGCGCCGACGGGTGCGCCGCGGAAGGGGTGCTTGGCCTAAACGATGCGGCAGCCTTCTGCGGGGAAGGGGCTGAGGGCGCACATCGCATGATCGACTTGCGTTAGATAGGGCTCGAGCGCGGGCGGCACGGCGATGCCGATGCCGACGGGACGGCTCTTGTGCTGCTTGAGCTCGGAGACCATCGCCCCGGAGATCTCCTCGGTGGCGCCCTGTTCCTCACAGGCAACCTTCATGCCCTCATTCAGCAGCAGAGACCCCACTCCCTGCAAACGCACAGCAGGGTGAATGGAACGCCGGTGAACCCCGTACACGCACCTCAAGCCGCCGCGCCTTATAGTGGGATGAGACGAAAACACGTCTGCAACGGAGTGCCAGGATGAAGGAAGACATGTGGAACCGGTTCTTCTCGAGGGGGAAGCCCTCCGGGAGATTCCTCTCGCGCTAACAGGAACGGCTGACACGAGAGGACAGGGAACATGGAATACGTAAGGCTCAACAACGGCGTCGAGATGCCCATGGTCGGCTTCGGCGTCTTCGAGATCGACCCCGGGCAGACGGCGCAGTGCGTCTACGACGCGCTCGAGGTGGGCTACCGCCTCATCGACACGGCGCAGGCGTACTACAACGAGGAGCAGGTCGGTGAGGGCATCGGGCGCGCGATGCGCGAGCTGGGCATAGCGCGCGAGGACATCTTCGTCACTACCAAGGTGTGGGTGACGGAGTTCGGCTACGAGAGGACGCGGGCCTCTGTGGAGGAGTCACTGCGCAAGCTGCGCCTCGACTACCTCGACCTCGTGCTCGTGCACCAATGCCTTTCCGACTACTACGGAGCGTGGCACGCCCTGGAGGACCTCTACGACGAGGGCAAGATACGCGCCATCGGCGTGTCCAACTTCAGCGCCGAGCGCATGGCCGACATCGCCACCTTCAACCGCGTCGTCCCCGCCGTCAACCAGGTGGAGACGCACCTCTTCTTCCAGCAGCACTCCCTGCACGGCTGGATGGAGAAGTACGGCGTCCAGCACGAGGCATGGGGCCCGCTCGCGCAGCACCGCCTGGGCGAGATCCTGGCAAGCCCCGTCGTCTGCGCCATAGCCGAGGCGCACGGCAAGATGCCCGCGCAGGTTGCGCTGCGCCAGCACGTGCAGCGCGGCATCGTCGTCATCCCCAAGAGCGCGCACAAGGAGCGCATGCGCCAGAACCTCGACCTCTTCGACTTCGAGCTCACCGAGGACGAGATGGAGCGGCTGAGGTCCCTCGACGAGGACCGCTCCATATGGGCCGAGTACGACGACCCCATGATCGTCCGGTACGCGATGACCGAGGAGTAGTCAGAGACCCCTTGCGAGGGAGGCCCGATGCGGCCTCCCTCGTTTTTTGCGTTCGATCAGTGCCCGCGGTGCTTCTGCTTGCGCTTGGCCTTTCGTTGCTCGAAGCGAGCTTCCGCTTTATCTGCACGACGGGTGCTTCTTGCGCGGTTCCGCTCCAGCTTCTGAATCTCCCGTTGATTTGCGAGAGCCTGCTGAGCCTTGGTGCTCATCGCCGGCCGCTTAAGGGCCTTCGATGCCTCGTGGATGCGCCGCTTAGGATTTTTCGCGGGCTTGCGCACCTCGGCAGGCCCATCGCCGAAGAACCGGAGCCCCTCCCACCTGTTCACGACGAATTGCAGAATCTCCTCGTCGGACGGCTCCGCACCGAAGACGATGCGAGTGACGCCGTATACGCCGTCATCGACATGCTCCGCTAGCCCCACCCAAAATTGGCCGTCGTGATACACGGTCAGGGTGGACGACACGCTGATCTGCATGGCTGTTTCCTCCTTTATGTAGATAACCATGCAGAGAAGGGACAACCAAGGAGGCAGGTTACTGATGCGGATTATCGCACGCCCACGACTACCCGACGGGGACCGTGTTTTTATCTCTGATGGGAGAATTGTAGCAGGTGCGAATCCACGCCCGCTACTTTTTTCAAGCGCGTCCGATACTCGGAGCAGCTTGTTTTCGTTGGAATTGAATATGCACCGATACCGAATCGTTGCGCAGCCGTTGTAAACGATTCGGCCCTCAACTCACCGGAGATTGCTCTGCCGGTTTCGAAACTTTATAAATGTTCGAGTTTCGAAACCGGAAAGGGACAAAGATGACCTGGGCCGATAAGGTCCATATCCTCCCTTTCAGTCTCGGGGAGTACCGCGAGTGCGTTCTGCTCGAGGCAGGGGGCTAGATGCGGCGCATGGGATTCGCGGCAAGAGCGGGTTGCGGATCGTCACAACGGCGCAGGCGAACCTGTGCCAAAGGCTGGTCTTGCGGAAAGGCCACCTCGTGTGTACGGGGAGCGGTTCCCCTTGGTTATCGTCGGATCGGTGAGAAGCCCGTGTTGGCCTCCGAGGAGCTACGAGGGCATTCTGCTCAAAGAGATGGGGCTTGACCGGATTTGTGCCGGTGCATAAAATATCGCCTACTAAAGCTGGACAGCCTCTCACGGAAGCGCAACTCCAGCTCTTTTTGTATCTAAGGAAGCCCATGAAGTACGAGAAGCCGTGGAAGAGCATCGAGGAGCAGGCGGAGCTGCTAACGAGCAAGGGTCTTGTGTGCTCCGATAAAGTCGCGCTTGAGCGTGCCCTTCGCGAGATCGGCTATTACAGGCTCTCAGCATATTGGTTTCCCTATAAGGTCTTGGATGCGGACGGTAGTGCGCATTTTCGCGATAACACCACGCTCGAGATGGTTTTGCGATCCTATGAGTTCGACCGGCGCCTTCGGATGCTTATGTTTGATGCTATCGGAAAGATAGAGCTCGAGGAATTGCTGTCGGAGTTCGACGATATCCCTGCGGATAAACTCGGCTTCTTCGACGGCTGGGGGGAGTCTGATCCTTGGGCAAGGCTAATGCAGACAAACACCGGGACAGACGGCTTTGCACAATAGGCGAGCGGCGATAACCTGCAAAAGGGACGGTTCCTTTTGCAGGCTATTCAGCTCTGGGCACGCTGTGAATGAGAGGATGGTCTTATCACTTGTATGGAGCGAGCGCCGGAGAACTGGAGATGCGGCATGAACATATGCGTATACGGGTCGGCCGACGTGCTGGATGAGGCGTGCATGAATGCCGCCAAGGCGCTCGGGAGGCATATCGGCAGCGGCGGGCACTCGCTGGTGTTCGGCGGTTTTGGGGACGGTCTGTTGGGAGCGGTGGCGGAGGAAGCCTGGAAGGGCGGCGCCAAGGTCATCTCGGTGCTGCCGGAGGCGCCGCGGAAGGGCCATACGGAGTTCCCGCATTCATCGCAGGTGTTCAAGGACGCCGACAAGAGAGCGCGGAAGAAGCTGCAGGCCGAGAACGCCGGCGCCTTCGTGGTGATGCCCGAGGGCCTGGGCGTGCTGGACGAGCTGTTCGAGGTGCTGCTCCTCAAGCAGTATGGGGAGCATAATAAGCCGATTTACATCGTGAACATTGAGCACAAATACAACCTTCTCATTTCCCTATTGATGGAGCAAAACTGCGAGGCGCTCTTTACGGTGATCTCAGAGGAAGAGATTCAAAGTATCTGATTGGGACCGCTCGCGCATAGCCGCTCGCTCCGCGCTGTTGTTCTTCCGATAGTACCGTACTCCGGAGTACGGTACTATATAGTACGGTACTCCGGAGTACGGTCCATAACCAGAACACCGCAGGGAGGGCGTATGTTTGTCGGACGTGAAGAAGAGCTCGGCGCGCTCGAGCGCATGTATGAGAAGGACGACTTTCAGATGGCCGTCATCTATGGCCGCAGACGCGTGGGCAAAACCTCCCTTATCGACGAGTTCGTAAAGAACAAGCCGGTCTTGTACTTCACGGCGCAGCAAAAGACCTCTCGGCAGAACCTCGAGCTGTTTAGCGCGGCGGTGTATGACGCCTTTTCTCTGCCTGGCTCTCTGCCCGCGTTCGCAACCTGGAACGCGGCCCTGGACTTTGTGGTCGAACGTGTTCAAGCCCAGGATGGGGAGTCTCCGTTCGTCTTCGTGTTCGACGAGTTCCCCTATGCGGCCGAATCCGACCCTTCTCTGCCTTCCGTCCTACAGGCGGCCATTGACCACGGCTTTAAGCAGACGCGCCTTCGGCTCATCCTCTGCGGAAGCAACGAGAGCTTCATGGAGGGCGAGGTTCTTGGAAGCAAGAGCCCGCTCTACGGTCGCAGGACCATGCAGATGCGGCTTTTGCCGTTTGACTACCTTGATGCGGCGCGCATGCTGCCTGGCGTGGACCCCGAGACCTTGGTGGCCTACTATGCGACGTTTGGCGGGACTCCGTACTATCTCTCACAGGTCGACGCGCAGAAGTCCTACGAGCAAAACGTCGCCGAGCTTCTGTTTGACCGGCTCGGGATGCTCTGTGAGGAGCCGCTCATGCTCTTGCGCCAGGAGCTCAACGAGCCCGCGAGCTACAACTCCGTGTTGGACGCGATCGGCTCGGGCGCCACGGCGTCCACGAGGATTGCCGAGAAGGCCGGCGTCAACCAGAACTCGGTCGGCAAGTACCTGAGGACCATGGCCAATCTCGGGATCGTGGAGAAGGTCGCCCCGCTTGGAGGGGGCACGGCATCGAAGTCCTCGATCTGGCGCTTCAAGGACCCCTTCTTCTCGTATTGGTATCGCTTTGTGAGCCCCTATATCGGTACGATCGAGGAAGGTAACGGTCAGGCGGTCGTGCCGTACGCGACGTCCGGCCAGGCGTTTGAGACCTATGTGGGAAAACAGTTCGAGGCGGTTTGTCTGCAGTGGCTTCGCAGGGAGAGCAAGGCGGGGCGGACGCCGTTTCCCGTGCTGGAGTTCGGCCAGTGGTGGGGCACCGATTCCAAAGAGCGCGAGACCTGCGATATCGACGTCGTGGCTGCGAACAGCATCGAGCGTGCGGTTCTGCTGGGGGAGTGCAAGTGGCGCAACTCGTTTGACGAGAGCGAGGCGATTCAGACCCTTGAGGAGCGCTCAGACCTCCTCAGCGGCTTTACTAAGAGGCATTTTGTGCTCTTTAGCAAGAAGCCCGCGAGCGGTGGCACCGTCGCCAAGGCCAAGGAGCGCGACGATTTGAGGCTCGTGAGCGCTCGAGACCTGTACGCGGAGCTTGGGTACTAGAGGGCAGCGGCTGTCTCGTGTGCTCGCGATAAGGAAAAGCCCCCGGTCTACTTCCGGACGGCGCGAGCGCCGTCGCCGCGGCCTATGCGGTTGCTAGCAGCTCGTGCTCGATTGCCCGGCGGACAAACTCCGAGCGCGATATGCCGAGGCGCTCGGTTACCTCGCGCATTGCGGCGATGCGCGACATGGGCACCGGGGTGGAGATCGTCTCCATCTTCTCCTTTTCCATGGTGGTAAAAGGCCTTCCCATGGTCACTTTCGAGAAATCGAAATCGGAGTAGTCGCCCGACTCGACTTTGGCGACGCCGCGCTCAACATCATCGACGGTCGTCCCGAAAAGCTCGCAAAGTTCCCTGTCGTTCATTACTTACTCCTTCCGAATCCTAACCTGCTCTTGATGTCGTGTTGCGGCGGGTACTGCGCATGGATGATAAACCACGGGCCCATGCGTCGTTTGCGAGCCGGTCATGTACGTCTGGGGATGTACAAGACTGCCCCAAATCGCTCCTACGGCGGGCTGATTATCGACAACTGTCGGTTAAGGGTCCGGCTCGCGCGCGGTTCGCCTATCGTGGAAGTCCATTGCAGCAGGGCGCTGGGCCGCCGCAGGCGAAGGGATTCCCATGGACGATCGGAAGAAGACGAATCGGGCCGGCGCTACCCCGGACGGCATCACGCGCAGGGCGTTCGTGGGGTCGGCTGGGCTTGCCTGTGCCGGGGCCGCCGCCGCAGCGTTGCCCGTCTCGCTCGCGCTCGCGCTCTCCGGGTGCTCATCGTCCGGGTCGGATGCCGGCAAAGATGCCGAGCAGGAGCCTGAGCCCGACTCCTACGTGGCCCGCGCCGTCAAGCACCAGGACGTCGGCGTGCTTCTTGGCGCCATGACCCGCCGTGAGAAGATCTGCCAGATGCTCATGCCCGACTTCCGTAAGTGGAACACGGGCGGCTCGGCCGACGACGCGACGGACTTCGTAGAGATGAACGACCAGGTAGATGCCATTGTCGATACATACGGCTTCGGCGGCGTCATCCTCTTTGCCAACAACGTGCACGAGACGCAGCAGACCTTCGATCTGACTTATGCCCTGCAGACCGCCGCCGTGCGCAACACCGCGGGCTCGCAGGCCGGCGGCATCCCGCTGCTGCTCGGCATCGATCAGGAGGGCGGCATCGTCTACCGCCTGGGCAGCGGGTGCGCCATGCCGGGCAACATGGCCCTCGGTGCCGCGCGCAGCAAGGACCTGGCGCGCCAGTGCGGGCAGGTCATGGCCTCTGAGCTGGCCTCCCTTGGCATCAACGTCGACTTTGCGCCTGTGGTGGACGTCAACAACAACCCGAACAACCCCGTCATCGGCCTGCGCTCGTTCTCCGATAAGCCCGGGCTCGTGAGCGAGCTGGGCTGCGCGATGCTCGACGGCATCCAAGAGCAGGGCGTCTGCGGCTGCGCCAAGCACTTCCCCGGCCACGGCGACGCGGCGACGGACTCCCACACGGGGCTGCCGCGCATCGACAAGGGCCTGGACGAGCTCGAGGCGCTCGAGTTCGTGCCGTTCCGCGCGGCGTTCGAGGCGGGGACGGACATGGTGATGACTGCCCATATCCAGTATCCGCAGGTAGAGACCGATACCGCGGCCTCTATCGATCCGGATATGGGCGAGATCGCCCTGCCCGCCACGCTGTCGCGCACCTTCCTCACGGACATCCTCCGCGACGAGCTCGGCTTTACGGGCGTGGCCATCACCGATGCCCTCAACATGGACGCCATCGCCCAGAACTTCACGCCGCTCGACGCCGTGCGCAGGGCGTTTCTCGCCGGGGCCGACATCGCGCTCATGCCGGTGCAGGTGTGGTGCGCGGACGACGCCGGCAAGATGGAGGAGCTCGTGAGCGCGCTCGAGGCCGATGACGAGTTGACCGACGAGCGCCTGGACGCCTCGGTGCGACGTATCCTGGAGCTCAAGCTGCGCCGAGGCATCCTCGCGCTCGCAACGGCGGGGGAGAACGTGGCCGGCGCGGGCTGCTCCTACGACGACGGGCTCGAGACGGCGCTTTCCACCGTCGGTTGCGACGAGAACCGCGCGGTCGAGCGCGAGGCGTCTGCGTGCGCGGTCACGGTCGTGCGGGGAGGGGGGCTTCTTCCCTTCAAGCCGCAGGCAGGGCAACGGGTGGTCCTGGTGGCCGCGCAGGAGAGCGAGCGGCCGGGCATGGAGCTCGCCATGCGCCGTTTGGTCGCGGAGGGGCACGTGCCTGAGGGCGTGGAGTACGAGTCCATGTGCTACGTCGGCGACGACACGGGCCCGCGCGCGGTGAGTAGGGCGGCCGACGAGGTGGCCGATGCGGTGGCCGGCGCGGACTTCGCCGTCGTGATCTCCGAGGTCGGGAAGGGCGACCTTGCCATCGAGTCCGCGGCTTTTGTCAGCGGCGCCGTGTGCTCCCGCGCGATCGAGGCGGCCGGGCAGGCGGGCGTCCCTCTTGCCATCATGAGCGTCTCCAAGCCGTATGACCTCGCGCTTTATGGCGAGGGCTGCGCGCTGGTGGCGGTCTATGGCAATAAGGGCATGGATCCCACCGAGGCCCTCGCGCCCGACCGCGCCTTCGGGCCCAACGTCCCCGCCGGCGTCGAGGCCATCTTCGGCGGTCACGCGGTCACGGGCAAGCTCCCTGTGGATATCTATGCCGTCGAGCGCGGCGAGGACGGCAACTTCATCGATACCTCGACGGTCGTGTATCCCTTCGGCACCGGCGAGGCGTGCTAGCGCCTGCCGAGCCAGCGCCGCTTACCGGCGCCCCCTTTCCAAGTTCGGAAGCCTTCCAAACTTGGAAAGGGGCCGCGAACGGCGTGTATTCGCCGGCGAACGGCAGCTCTGGAAGTTTGGAAGCCTTCCGAACTTGGGAGAAGGAGGCGTCCGGTGAACAGCTGAACGGAGCCGCTGGCCAGAAGCTCCCCGCCCTTCTTGCTCGATGGGGCTACGCTTGGCATATCGGTGCATCCTAGGAGAGAGGGGCTTCATCATGATGGGTCGACTGAGGGCGATGCGCGAGCCGCTCAAGTATGTGCAGGGTCGCGACGCCACGCTCAAGTTCTGGGACGAGATGGGCTACATGGGGACGCGGTGGCTCTTCGTCTGCTCGAACAGCGGGTACAAGAGCTGCCACGACAAGATCGAGCAGAGTTTCGGCGACCGCGACGATTACCGTCGTTACGAGGTCTTCCGCGGCATCTCGAGCTACGGCGAGATCGAGCGCATGAAGAAGATCGTCGAGGAGGACAAGATCGAGGCCGTGGTCGCGGTGGGCGGCGGCAGCGCCGTGGACACCGCGAAGGCGACCGCCTACTACGCCGGCGTCCACATCGTCATCGTCCCGACCGTGGCGGCGACCGACGCCCCGTGCACGGGCCTCTCGGTCATCTACAACGACGATCATAGCTTCTCGAAGTACCTGTTCTATCCGACCAACCCCGACGCGGTCCTGGTGGATACCGCCGTCATCGCCCAGGCGCCGGTTCGGTTCCTCGTCGCCGGCATGGGCGACGCGCTCGGCACCTACTTCGAGGGCCGCGCGTCCATCCGCACCGAGTCGGCGAGCCTCGAGGGCACGGGCATCACCCGCGCGGGCATGGCGCTCGCGCGCCTGTGCTACGAGACGCTGCGCGATTACGGCGCGCAGGCGGTCGAGGCTTGTAAGCTGGGCGTCGTTACCCCAGCTTTGGAGAACGTCGTCGAGGCGAACGTGTACCTTTCCGGTGTCGGCGCGGACAACGTCAACTGCGCTGCGGCGCACTCCTTCTATAACGGCGTCACGTCGCTTGGCATCGAGCACGCCGACCACGGCTGCTGCGTGGCGTTCGGCACTATCGTGCAGCTGGTCCTCGAGGGCGTTCCCACTGCAGAGATCCGAGAGGTCCAGGACTTCTGCCTCGAGGTCGGGCTGCCCGTGACGCTCGAGGAGATCGGTGTGACCACGGACGAGCAGGTCCAGAAGGTCGCCGAGGCCGCCTGCGTTGCCGGCGAGACGATCCACAACCTCGCGGGCGATGTCCAGCCCGTCGAGCTCCACGCGGCCATCCTCCAGGCCGACGCCATGGGCAAGGCGCTGCTGGGCAAATAGCGCTTCTCAGCCGGCCCCTTCCCAAGTTCGGAAGGCTTCCGAACTTGGGAAGGGGCCGCGAACGGCGTGTTTTTGCCGGCGAACGGTAGCTCTGGAAGTTTGGAAGCCTTCCGAACTGCAAACGAGCCTTCCGAACTCGGGAGGCAGGCGACAACGCCCAACTCAAAGTATCACGGTAACGTGATATACTGCCATTGACGAAGGAGGGGCGTATGCCGGTTCTAGCAAGGTTCTACGGGATTGTGGTCCGGATGTACTTTCTGGGTTCGGAGCACAACCCTCCCCATGTACACGCCATTTACGGAGACGATACCGCAGCGTTCGACATCCGAACAGGCGAGATGCTGGACGGCGAGCTGCCCAAGCGTGCTGCCGGTATGGTTCGGGAGTGGATCTCTGCCAACCAAGACGCGTTGGTTGAGATGTGGGAGACGCAGCAGTTCAAGAGGCTTGATCCGCTGGATTAGGAGGTGGGCATAGATGTTTCATAAGGTAAAGGATGTATTTCCGTTGCCGGACTTAAGGCTGTCGGTCCAATTCGCCAACGGGACCACGAAAATCTATGACGTTGCCCCTCTTTTAGACAGATTCGGCTCCTTTGCCCCGCTGGGCGACGAGGCGCTCTTCGCCAGTGTTCAGGTGGATGCGGGAGGATATGGCATCGTTTGGAACGACGATATCGATTTGTCGTGCGATGAGCTTTGGGAGAACGGCGTCGAGATGAGGACGCCGTTCGATGGCCTGATGTCCTTCTCCGATGCGAGCGAGCTTTGGGGGCTAAGCGAGTCGACGCTCCGCAAGGCTATTTCTTACGGAAAACTGGCTGCCGGGGTGGACGCTCGCAAGTACGGGAAGCAATGGGTTGTCACGCGACAAGCGATGTCGCGTGAGTACGGCGAGCCGGTCGGGTAAAGCCTCGGCTGCGTAGCCCGGGGTACCCAAGCTCACAACTTCTCGGCCGATCTCCGGCCCCTTTCCAAGTTCGGAAGGCTTCCAAACTTCCTGAGCTACCGTCCGTCGGCGAATACGTGCCGTCCGCGGCCCCTTTCCAAGTTTGGAAGCCTTCCGAACTTGAGAGAGGGGAGGCGGCGCGAAGGCAGTTGGAATGGCGAGAAGTTCAATCCTTTATCTTGCTTTGATATCGAGTTGGATTTCCGGCTGGGTGTTTTCGTTGAATGCGTCCTGCTCTTCGGTATTGAAGAAATAGTAGATGTAGTAATCTTCGGTGCGGTCGCTCAGCCAAATCTCGGTGTAGATGTCTCCCGCCGAAAACTGCTGGCAGAACTCTTCGGAGAACTCATGCTGGGTGAGAAGCGCTTCCGTTTTGGCGCGAGCGTTCGACGCCGAGAGCGCCTTGCCCAGCTTGCTGAAGTCCTGCTGGGCTTGGGCGAGATTGTCCTCAAGCGACTTCTTGATATCGACCCGCTCGCTGTACCAAACATCGGTCACTAGGCCGTTTTTGTCGAGGTCTATGCTGACTTCCCCGCCGTCGTGGGACCAGTAGTCGCCGGAAAGAAACCCGTAGACGGTGTAGCCCTCGTCGCGGTACTTCTCCGCCGGGTTGCCGACGGTCGCGGTGGCCAGCCCCGCTTCCTCAAACGCGCTGGTCAAGAGCTCGACCTGCGCGGAGGCCGCGACCTGGCTCTTCTGCATCGACTCGCTGGCCGAGAGGTATCGAGCCCCATAGGCCGCGGCCGTTACGAGCACGGATGCAGCAACCATGGCAATCAGCGCGCGCTTGGTGTCGGGGACGGTGACGCCGTAGGCCTCCGCCACGGCCTCGGCATTACCGCTGATCTCGGCCAGCTGCTCCGCCGCTACCGCTGCCGTAGCGGCGGCCCCCGCCACGGAAGCCAGGCCGCCGAGGTCCTGGGCCGCCTCGTTGTCGGAATCGCTGAGAAGCCTTCCGGCCGCGCTGAGGGCAAGGGCGCCCGCGATTTCTGCCGAACGATCCTCTTCGGTCTGGCGCACACGCAATTGCTCAGTCAAGGCTACCCAGCGCTTGCTCGACATGCCGAACTTCGGCATGAGGGCGCAGTAGCAAAACACGATCATGAAGGCTATGGCGAATGCAAAATAGACGTTCATCCCGAGAAAACGCAAGTTGCCCTCCCCGTAAAAAACGAGGTCGCCGATCATCTCTCCCAAGATGAACAGGACGCCCAAGACAAACGGCATAACGAGGGACACGAGGGCTAGCTGGGGGCAGACGCAGCATCTTTTGATGAGCCGGGCGTCTTTCTCGCTCAGTGCGCTGGCGCTAGGCATCGGGCGCGCTCCTTTTGCAACGACGTGATCTTTCAGTGGCTCGCGTGTGGATGCGGACCCCGGCGCGAGCAGAACCGTTAGTAGAACCAGCGGGCCTTCTTCGGCTTGGCGTCCGCTTCAGCCTCCGCCGGAGCCGCGGCCGCAGCCTCGGTCGTCGTGCCTGCCTCCACCTGCGCGGCCTCGAGCTCGCTGCCCTCCCAGATGTCGAGCTCCTTGCGCCCGTGCTTGCGGCCCCACAGGTAGAGCGCCAGGATGCACGCAGCGTTGACGATCACCGCGAGCCAGGTGCCCTCCACGCCGAACGCCGTGTCGTAGGCGAAGCCGCTCGTGGTCCGCCCGACGATGCCGAAGAACGAGTACGCCGACGCCATACCGCTGTTGGGCAGGCCAAAGAGGATGTTCTGCGTGAAGTTCCACGCCGTGTGCACGCCCATCGGCAGCCAGATGCTGTCGAAGTAGATCACCATCTGCGAATACAGCACGCCGGTGAGGAAGATGTCCACCAGCGCAAGCGGCGTGACCCCGGGGTTGAGGATGTGCCCGACGGAGAATATGGCCGAGGCGCCGAGAATGGCGACGGTCGTGTTGTACGTGCGCTTGATGCGCTGGTAGGCGAAGCCGCGGCAGAAGACCTCCTCCGTGGAAGCTTGAATCAGGATGATAATCAAAAAGGCAAGAAAGCCAACGATGGAGAACTGCGTGAACTCAAGCTGCACGCTGCCGGCAAGAATGGCGCCGAGGACGCAGACCGCGTTCATCGCGAAGCCGACGACGAGGCCGATGACGAGCATGTGGGGGCGGTTCCCGGTGGGCTCTGTGCCGAGCGCGCGCAGGTACGGCCGCCAGGGCCTGACGATCCGAAGCAGCAGCAAGAAGCTCAGAAGAAGCCCCGCAAAGAGCGCGTACTCGTTGAACAGGTCGACGCCGCCTGTGCCGAGCTCGGGGGTGAGCAGCGCTCGGCTCATCGCGGCGAGCGGCACGTCGACGATAAGCCCAAAGATGCCGCCCACAACCTGCATCAAGACCTCAGTCAAAAACCAGGTCGAGACCACGCCGCACAGGATATAGACCTTCTTACTTTTTCTGCCCGTCCGCGCCGCGCTTTGCGTGACGGGTGCGTTGCTGCTGCCCATGCGCCGACTCCTTCTTTGGTTGTTCGAGGGTTTGTCTGCTTCCATAGTAACCCCGCTTTGCGAGGCGGCTTGAAAATAGCCGTTTGAGCTGGGATAACGTTCTCTGTGTTTGCTATGCAACGAGAGGCGCTTCTCTCTATTAAGCTGAATAGATAATCCGGATATCTGAATTAGCGATAACGACTAACCGATTATAGGTCCCTACCTGGTTACTCGCGCGCCGCCTAGCATGGCGGTACGCCAATCACTTGAGGGGAGATATCCTATGTCAGATCAAATTCCGGAGATAGCGGCGCTTGCGGTCAGCCTTCTGTTGTTCGCGGTGCTGTGGTGGCTCAAAAAGGCGAAGGGCGTCGATTTCGGCGTGCGGACAATCGTGGCCGCCGCGCTTGGCATCGCTGTGGGCCTCGCGTTTCCTGGGCACTACACCTACGTGGCGGTGTTCGGCACCGTGTACTCCAACGTGATTTCCGCGCTCGTGGTGCCGCTTCTCGCGTTCAGCATCGTTTCGAGCATCACGAACCTGGGTGACTCGGTCCGCCTTAAGGCCATCGGGCTCAAAACGGTCTTCTTCCTGGTGCTCAACACCGCCATCGCGAGCGTGATTACGCTGGCCGCGGGCATCGTCACCAACATCGGCGCCGGCATGGACTACGAGCTGGCCACCAACTACGAGGCAGCCGAGGTACCGACGCTGGTCGAGACGGTCGTGGGCCTCTTCCCGAAGAACCTCGTGTCGCAGTGGGCCGACGGGCAGATCGTGCCGCTCGTGGTGTTCGCCATCATCGTGGCCGTGGCGTACAACGCCATTGCCGCCGACCGGGCCGAGGAGGTCGCGCCGTTCAAGCGCGTGGTTGACGCCGGCAACATCGTTTTGGGCAAGGTCGTGAGCCTGGTCATCTCGTTCACGCCGTACGCCGTGCTCTCGCTCGTGGCCCGCGCCGTGAGCCGTGCCAGCGTGACGGAGCTGCTGCCGCTCCTCGGCGTGCTGGCGCTCGTGTACGCGCTCTGCATCGTGCAGTCGTTCGTCGTCCACGGCGGGCTTGTCGCGCTCGTGGGCCACGTGAGCCCGAAGCGCTTCTTTAAGGCCATCTGGCCTGCCGCGACGGTGGCGTTCACGTCCCAGAGCAGCGTGGGCACCGTGCCGGTGACGGTCCGCAGCCTTACCGAGCGTCTGGGGATCGACGGAGACATCGCGTCGTTCGGCGCCGGCCTCGGGGCGAACCTCGGCATGCCCGGCTGCGCGGGAATCTGGCCGACGCTGCTGGCCGTGTTCACGATCCACGTGCTCGGGCTCTCCTATACGCCGCAGCAGTACCTCGTCCTCATTGTGCTCGCCGTCGTGGTGTCCATCGGCACCGTGGGCGTGCCGGGGACCGCGACCATCACGGCGACGGCGCTCTTTACCGCGGCGGGCCTGCCGGTCGAGGCGATCGTGCTGCTGGCGCCGATCTCGAGCATCGCGGACATGGCGCGCACGGCCACGAACGTCATCGGCGCCGCGGCCGCGACCACGATCGTCGCCGCGACCGAGGGGCAGATCGGCGAGGCGGCTGAGGTTGCCGTGAGCGGCGCGGCGGTCGAGGCGTAGCCCGCGGGGCCGTGTTTCGCAGGGCAAGGCTGTCTAGCCGGTTTGATGCGACGATAGGGCGGGCGCTCGGGCGTCCGCCCTATTTGCGTCGCGCGGTTGCGCGGTTCCGCGGTGCGTGCCCGTTGTCGGGTCTGTGCGGTAAGGTTTTATGGCTGCCCCGCACATCCGCGCTACGAGCGCCCGCGACCAAGAAAGTGACCGATGATCCTCTCGCTTGCTCCCATGGAAGGCATTACTGGCCACGTGTTCCGGCGCGCCCATGCCGAGTGCTTCGGCGCGCTCGATCGTTACTACACGCCGTTCGTGTGCCCGCCGCGCGTCGGCTCGGACTTCGGCAAGCGCTACCGCGCGGAGCTCGACCCGGCGAACAACCGGGGGCTTAACGTGGTGCCGCAGCTCCTGACCAAGGACGCGGACGAGTTCGTCTGGGCGGCTGGGCTCCTGGAACAGATGGGCTACGACGAGGTCAACCTTAACCTGGGCTGCCCGGCGGGGACCGTCGTCTCCAAGGGGAAGGGCTCCGGTTTTCTCCGCGATCCAGAGGCGCTCGAGGCGTTCCTGCAGGACGTGTGCGCCCGCTCGCCGCTGCCGGTCTCCGTCAAGACCAGGCTCGGCATCGAGCGCGACGAGGAGTACGAGCGGATTCTGGAGGCGTATTGCCGTTGTCCGCTCGCGGAGCTGATCGTGCACCCGCGCGTCCAGAAGGACGGCTACAAGGGCCGTCCGCGACAGGAAGCGTATGGGTGGACGCTGGAGCGCGCGCCGTTTCCCGTGGCGTACAACGGCGACGTGAACACGGTCGGGGACTTCGAGGCGCTTCTGGGTGCGTATCCGCAGACGCGGCACGTGATGGTCGGTCGCGGGCTTCTTTCCAACCCGGCCCTCGCGCGGATGATAACGGGCGGGCCGGTGCTGAGCATGGCTGAGCTGCGGCGTTTCCACGATGCGCTCTTTGACGGCTACCGGGCAGAGATGGGCGGCAACGCGGTCATGCGCATGAAGGAGTGGTGGTCCTACGCGAAAGGGTCGTTCGAGGACCCGATGGCGGTCGCGCGGGCCGTGCGCAAGGCGCGCCGGGTTGAGGAATACGATGCGGCGGCCCAGAAGGTGTTCCGAACGGAGCGGTTGGCCGGGTGACGGCGGGGTCCTGGGCGCTGCGGGAGGCTTGCGCTAGCGGTTGCAGGGGTTCTTTGAAGCGAAAACAGCGTGAGTGTACATCTTAATTCAAGCTTGGTATGTAGACTCGCTACGGAGCAAGGCGACTACCTGCGGATATGTAATGCGAAACCAGCCGGCTACTCGGGACTCTTGAATTAAGATGCTCACTTAAGCGACTTTCCGTCATGCGAGCTCGCGATGAGCATATGGGGCACCCGGGAAAGCGCGCTCGCCGTTGGGCTTTCGGTGCGAAACCCTCTCAAATCGCGCTCCCATGCCGCTAGATGAGGCCCTCCGGCAGGATTCCCACGTTCGTGAGCCAGAACCGGATGACGGTGAGCACGAAGAACAGCACGACGGCGTAACGGTTGCGCATGATGAGCGCGATGTACTCGCGGAAGAACGCCGCGGGGTAGAAGAACGCCGCGGTGTGCCCGCCGACGCAGCTCGCGTTGATGCCCAGGCGGCGCGCATACATGGCCGCGCGCAGGCAGTGGTAGTCGCTCGTGGCGATGGTGAGGTGCTCGGCGCCACCGCGCTCGTCGATGATGGTGCGGGAGAAGCGCAGGTTCTCCTCGGTCGTGGTCGACTTGGCCTCGAGGAGCACGTCGGCCTCGGGGATGCCCTGCGAGAGCAGGTAGTCGGCCATGGCGCGCGCCTCGGGAACGACCTCGTCGGCGCCCTGTCCGCCGGAGACGATGATCTTTGCCTGGCGGCCGCCTTCCTCGTACGCCTTGATGGCGGCGTCGAGGCGCGACTGCAGGAGCGGCGTCACGGTGCCGTCCTTGCGGATGCCACAGCCGAGCGCGATGATGTACTCGCGCTCGGGCTTCTTGCGCGTTTTGTAGCAGATGTCGTTGGAGAACCAGGCCCCGAGCAGCGCGAACGGGATGTACTGCATAAACTTGGTGAGGATGCTGAGCACGTTGCCGGTGAGCTCGTCGACCATCTCCACGCTGTTCCCGGGGCCGATAAGGAACCAATAGGCGATGAAAACGAGCGCGATGCCCCAGGCAAAGGGCAGGGCATGGGAGAGCGAGACGCCCTCGCGGCGCACGGTGTAGACCCCGTTGGCCAGCAGCGCCACGCCCAAGACCAGGTAGATCGCAAGGAAAGCGGTGTAAACGACGCCGATGATGGCGTTGATCGGCGACGAGTAGTCGACCGGGTCCCAAAGAAGGAAGAACAGGCCGTTGAGGCAAAGAAGGACTGCGATCTCCAGCACGAAGCCGTTGGCGATGCGGTTGGGGTTGCGCTTGGACATGAACACGGCAAAAACGCCGACGAGCAGGCCAGGGATGATGGTGGTCAGGCCGATTGCGTGCATGGGGGTCCTTCCGAAGGGGACTGAGCATCAATATTGTAGCGGCGGGGTGCGTCGCGGCGATGCTCTGCGGCTGGCGGTGCGCCACAAAAGCATGCCGCCGGCGACGAAGCGGGGGCTTCTCGCCACAGAAACGGGGCGCCGGCGACGAGGTAGGGGCTTCATGCCACAGAAGCGCGCCCCCGGCGACATGTGGTTGTCGCCGGGGGCGCGGAATTGTGGCGTCGCCGGGCAGTTGTGTCGCTCGGGCGGCGGTTCTGTGGCGCCAAGGCGGCGACGCGTCGCCCCGCCATGGCCCGAGGAGCCCGGTGCTTGATGACGTGGCAGGAGGCGCTTCTTGCCAGCGACGGCGCGCTTCTTGCCCGGCTTTCGGGTTAGGCGTGCTTGGCCTCGCGCATCCTTGTGGAGAGCAGGAGCCCGATCACGGCGAGCACCAGCACAAAGCCGAAGCCGTAGTGCGAGCCGACGGTCGCCGAGGCATTGGCGCCGAGGCCCTGGGCGGACGCGGACGCCTCGCCGGCGGCGAGCATGCTCGTGGCCAGCGCGGTGCAAATGGCGCCGCAGACCTGCTCCATCGTGTTCAGGATCGTCGAGCCGTCGGTGCCCATATCCGCGGGCAGCGAGTTGAGGCCGTTCGTCTGGCAGGGCGACATGGCCAGGGGCACGCCGATCATGAGCAGGATGTGTGCAAGGATAACGAAGCCGACCGGCGTGTCCGTCGAGGTGAACAGCATAAGGGCCGCCCCGACGCAAGAAACGACGAAGCCGCAGCGCGCGGGCGCCGTTGCACCGACGCGGTCATACAGCTTGCCGGAGTAGAGCGAGACCGCCGCGTTGATGATTCCTCCCGGCAGCATGATCAGGCCGGAGAGCGTGACGGAGAGGCCGAGCCCGTTCTGCGCGAACTGCGGCAGCAGGTACATGGCCGCGAGTGTGATGCCGAAGTTGACCATGACGAGGACGGCCGAGATGCGGAACTGCGGGTTGCCGAACGCGCGCAGGTTGAGGACGGGCGTCTTGCTGGCGAGCTGGCGGCGGATGTAGAACGCGAGGGCCGCGATGCCGACGATCAGCGAGCAGATCACGCCGGCCGAGCCCCAGCCCAGGAGGCTCGAGAGGCCGAAGCCGAGCACGATTCCGCCGAAGCCCAGGCACGAAAGGACGCAGGGCGCGATATCGACCGTCGGACGCGTGAGCTCATAGGGGCTGACCAGGTACTTTGCGGTAAACGCGAGGGCCACTGCAAGGACGATGGCAAAAATAAAGAAGAGCGCGCGCCACGAGAAGAAGCCCAGGATGACGCCGGAGAGGGAGGGCCCGATGGCGGGCGCGAACATGATGATGAGCGTCATGAGGCCCATGGCGCTGCCGATCTGCGACTGCGGGAAAACCTCGAGCACCACGGCGAACATCATGGGAAGCACGAGGCCGGTGCCGACGCCCTGGATCATACGGCCGACGAGCGCGACGGGGAAGTTGGGCGCAAGGCCGCTCATGAGCGAGCCGATGAAGAAGGCGCCGAGGGCAAAGAGGGTGAGCGAGCGCGTCTTGAACCACTTCATGAGGATGCCCGCGAAGGGGAGCACGAGGCCGATGACGAGCATGTAGCCCACGACCATCCACTGGGCGAGCGCGGTGGTGATGCCGAAGACCTTCGTGAGCTGCGGCAATGCGATGTTGAGCGCGCTCTCGGAGAACATGCCGATGAATCCGCCGAGGTAGAGGCCCATCATGGCGAGGTGCGGGTGGTCGACGTGGACACGGGCGGCGTCGGGGGCTGCGGTGGTGCGGGCCTGGCTGGCGCGGGTTTGGGTGCGGGCCTGGCTGGCGCGGGTTTGGCCGGCGTAGGCCGAGGCGCTAAGGGCTGAGGCGTTGGAGCTTGTTGTCACCGATAAATCAGATCCTTTCCGTTGAGGGATAAAAAAGCGAGCAAGCGGACGTCTCCGCGTTGCTCGTATTTTCTTGCTGCGTCGCTTCTTGCCGGCCGGCAAATAAGCGCTGGGGTTGTTTGTTCCCAGATTCAGCGAATTGAATCAGGAGAATGCATGGTTGTCGTGGGATCGGGGGTCTCCGCGCGGTCCCGCGCATGTTAATCGGGCGTTTGGAGGTCGTTTGGGCTTTCCAAGGGCCTTTGTTGCACAAAAAATCGAGATTCTGCGTGGTTGCATCGGCGTTTTTCGCTTGAATGGCTAACGCCGAAGACCCCGCAAGACGAGGACTTCGGCGTTTGCCCAGTTGGCGACAGGTTGTAAGTACATCAAAGGATTAATAGTGCACGCAGAATCTCGGTTTTCTGTTCAACCGGCGCGAGCGCGGCGCCATCCTACGCCATCGGGTCGATGACCTCCTGCAGGTGGAGCGCCTCGCCGTCGAAGTCGTAGCGGAGAATGGCGCAGTTCGGAAGGCGCGGCAGGTCGGTGTGGTTCTTGTAGTCGTCGCCGTAGTAGCGCGGGACTTGGGACATCGCGGCGCCGTGTGAGACCATGAGGACACACTCGTGGTCGGGGCGCTTCATGAGCTCGACCATGCCCTCGACGAGGCGCGTGCGGAACTCGACCTCGCCCTCGCCGCCGAACTGCACGTAGAAGTCGCCGTAGGGCACCGGGATGTTGAGGTCCTCGGTGACACCCTCGAACTTGCCGAAGTTCCACTCCTTGAGGCACTTGACGCGCTCGTAGGGGACACCGGGGACGAGCAGCTCGGTCGTGTCGCAGCAGCGCTCGGAGGTGGAGCTGTACACGTGGTCGAAGGCGGGCGCGTTCGCGGCGAGCCAGGCGCCGGCGGTGCGGCCCTGCTCGATGCCGAGTTCGGTCAGGGGAGAGTCGCACCAGCCCTGCTTGCGGCGCAGCACGTTGAAGAGGGTCTGCCCGTGGCGAACCATATAAAGAGTTGACATGCGGCGGGTCCTTTCTTGCTGGAAGAGTGGGCAAAGCAAAGGGGTAAAGAGACGAGCGCGCGGCTCCAACCTCTTTGTCCGCTACGTTAGCGGTTGATGCTAGCGATCCAAGCGTCGACCTCGGCCTGCGGGGTCTTCTGGCTTGAGCCGCCGGTGGAGTCGAAGGTGACCTCGAGACTGGGGCCTGCGGTGGCGCCGGGCGCTGCGGACACGAGGTCCTCGATGGTGTCGCCCGGCCATCCGGCGCTCGTGGAGAAGGCGACGACCGTCTTGCCGTCCCAGTCGACGCCGTTCATAAAGCTGCGGACTGCGGGCGCCATGGTGTACCACCAGGTCGGCGTGCCGACGGCGATGACGTCGTAGCTCGCCGGATCGAACTCGAGCGGCTCGATCTCGGGCGTGATCCCGGCGTGAATCTCGTCCTGTGCCTGCTTGACGGTGGCGTCGTATTCCTCGGGGTAGGGCTCGACGGTCTCAATGCGGGCCAGGTCAGCGCCGCAGGCGTCGGCCAGCTGCTCGGCGATTTTCTCGGTGTTGCCGTTGGACCAGCTGTAGTACACGACCAACATGTTCTTCTTTGCCACAGTTAAGCCTCCAAAGCGTTGTAGGTTGCGTCGTCGACGGGCTCGCACCATTCGTTGGAGCAGTCCTCGCCGGGGTAGCCGAAGGCCACATGGCTGAACCAGGAGCCGCGGCGGGCACCGTGCCAGTGCTTGACGTTCGCGGGGATCTCCACGATGTCGCCGGGCTTGAGGGCCTGGGCGGGCTTGCCCTCCTCCTGGTACCAGCCGTAGCCGTCGACGCAGATAAGGATCTGGCCGCCGCCCGAGGTGGCCGTGTGGATATGCCAGTTGTTGCGGCAGCCCGGCTCAAAGGTCACGTTGTGGATGGGCAAGTAGTCGCCGGGGGCGGTGAGGTTCTTGAGGTAGCTCTGGCCGATGAAGTACTGCGCGTAGGCGTCGTTGGGTTCGCCGAGGCCGAAGAAGCCGCCGTGGGACTCGGAGCCAGCTGCGCAGGCGTCCTCCGCATAGACCTCCTTCGCCAAATTGAAGGTTGCCCACGCCTTGGGCCAGCCCGCGTAGAAAGCCACGTGGGTAATGGCCGCCGCGAACTCCTCGCGAGTCACGCCATGCGCCTTGGCGTTGGCGATGTGGTACGCAAGGGAGCTGTCGGTGATGCCCTGCGCCATCAGGGTTGTGACGGTAAGCAGGCAGCGGGTCTTGAGGTCGATGCCGCCGCTGTTCCAGTTCTCGCCAAAGAGCACGTCGTCGTTGTAGTGCGCAAAATCGGGCGCGAAGTCTCCAAGCTGCTCGCGACCTGCGGTTTGTTTGATAGTCATGCTTGTTCTCCTTTAGATGAGGGCTTTGAGAGCTTTGGGGACGTTGGTTAAACCCGCCAAATGAGAGTCCTGGGGACGTTGGTTAAACCCGCCAAATGAGAGCTGGAACCTACGTCCCCAAAGTCGTCAAATGAGAGCTGGAACCAACGTCCCCAAAACTGTCAGTGGGGGTGGCGGAGGTGGTAGATGAGGTAATCGAGGCACTCGAGCTTGCGCTGCTCGGCGTGGATGCCGTCGAGCAGGTCGCGGCGGTAGGCCTTGAGGCGGCAGAGCTTGGCGCAGGTGCTCGGCAGGGCGTCCACCTCGGCGATAAACGCCTCGTCGCAGCCGGCGTCGCGCAGGTTCTCGCGGGTCTTCTCATCCATAAATCGCCGGCCCGCCTAGCGAGTGAGCTTGACCTTGGTGGTGCCGGCGAGCGGCTTGTCGCCGGGGCGGGCGGCGGGGCCGACGAGGGCGTGCGGCTGGTAGAGCTCCTCGAGGAAGTCGATCTCGTCGGCGGAAAGCTGCACGTCAAGCGCCTTGACGGCGGCGTCCACGCGCTCGGGCTTGCTGCAGCCCACAATCGGTGCCTCGACGCCGCGCGCCCAGTGCCAGGCAAGCGCGACCTGGGCCATGGGGACCTCGTGGTCGGCTGCGACCTTGGCCACGCGCTCGATTACCGGCATGTCGATGGTGCGGTCGTGGTCGTACTTGTTGACCATGGTCTTGTCGGTGGTGCCGCGCACGCTCGAGGACTCCCAGGTCGGGCGGGTCAGGTGGCCGCTGGCCATGGGGCTGTACGGGGTGATGGCCATGTCGTACTGGCGGCAGACGGGGATCATCTCGCGCTCGTCCTCGCGGTAGAGCAGGTTGTAGTGGCACTGCATGGAAGTGAACTTGGCCCAGCTGTTGGCTTCTGCCGCGACCTGCATGTTGTGCAGCTGGTAGGCGTACATCGCGCTGGCG
The DNA here is from genome assembly GCA_030530145.1 of Coriobacteriia bacterium. Classification (GTDB taxonomy): domain Bacteria; phylum Actinomycetota; class Coriobacteriia; order Coriobacteriales; family Atopobiaceae; genus Paratractidigestivibacter. Next base: position 28,962 of record JAUMVN010000015.1, read on the forward strand.
CCGAGGGCACGGACCTTGCCGGCGCGCACGAGGCGGTCGAGGGCCTCCATGGTCTCCTCGATGGGCGTGTCGTAGTCAAAGCGGTGGATGATGTAGAGGTCCAGGTAGTCGGTGCCGAGGCGCTTCAAGCTGCCCTCGACCTCGCGCTCGATGGCTGCTGCGCTGAGCTTGCCCTCGTTGAAGTAGACCTTGCTCGCTAGGACGACGTCCTCGCGGGCGACGCCGAGGTCTCGCAGAGCCGCTCCGATGTACTCCTCGCTCGTGCCGAAACTGTAGCAGTTGGCCGTGTCGATGAAGTTGACGCCGAGGTCGAGCGCGCGCTTGATGACGGCGCGGGTGCCGTCCGGGCCGATTGTCCACTGGTGGAAGTCGGCGCTGGCCTCGCCGAAGCTCATGCCGCCGAGGCAGAGCTTGGAGATCTTGATGCCGGAGTGCCCAAGGGTCGTGTACTGCATGTTTGCTGCCTTTCTTGTCGGTGGGTTCTTCTTGTTGACCTAAGCATATGGGCGTCATGCGGCGATGTTAAATGCCTATACTAACTAGTTGGATATACGCGGTACGTATGGCAAGAAGCGCGTCTCGCACGAAAGGAATCGTGGCGATGGAGCTCCGCACCCTGCGCTATTTCCTCGCGGTCGCGCGCGAGGAGAACATGACCGAGGCGGCCAACGTGCTGCATGTGACGCAGCCGACGCTCTCGCGGCAGATCGCCGACCTGGAGCGGGAGCTCGGCGTCGCGCTCTTCGACCGCACGAACCGCGCGTGCGTGCTCACGGGCGACGGCATGCGCCTTCGCCAGCGCGCCGAGGAGATCCTCTCGCTTGTGGAGCAGACCGAGGCGGAGCTTGCCGACGACGAGCACGAGCTTGCGGGCAACATTCGCATCGGCGCCGGCGAGACTCAGGCCATGGGGCACATCCTCAATACATTCGCGGCGCTTCGCCGGGATAACCCGGGCGTGACCTGCGAGTTGTTTACCGGCAACGCCGACGCCGTTGAGGAGCGGCTCGAGCGCGGCCTTCTGGACTTCGCGCTTCTCATCGAGCCGGTGAACCTCGACAAATACGAGTGGCTCGAGATGCCGGGTGCGGACACCGTGGGCGCGGCGGTGGCCGCGTCGAGCGAGTGGGGGAGGCTTGCGGGCCTTACGCCCGCGGACATCGCGCGGATGCCCCTGCTTCTCAGCTCGCGCACGTCGAACAAGGCCATTGACCTGGTCGAATGGTCGGGCGGCGCCATCGACCCCGAGCGGCTGAACGTTGTCGGGCGCTTCGACCTTCTTGGCAACGCGTCGCACCTAGTGCGCAGCGGCGCGGCGTGCGCGATGGGCATCGACCACCTGCTGCAGCTGGAGTCGGCGGACCTCACGTTCGTGCCGCTCGACCCGCCGATGACCATCAAATCGTTCCTGGTTTGGAAGAAGTACCGCCTGCGCAGCCGCGCATGCGAGGAGTTCTTGCGGCGGCTGGGCTGATGGACCGCTTGGGGGGCTTTTGGCATTGGGGTTGCTAGGTTCTGCATGTTAAGTGCCCGAGATTGAGGCCGCGAGGTTCTATTTGGCCCTCTCGTGATCAAAAAATCGAGGTTCTGCATGGTATTTGCCGGGTTTGGCGAGTAGCTTGGCGGTTTGACGCGGCGTAGGGAGGCGCCGCGTCGGCGTTTGCCCAGTTGGCGTGTCTATGACATGCCATAAACCATTTAACAAAGCACGCAGAACCTCGATTTTTGGCGCTCGGCATCGGCAAAGGCGCCGCCGCACGGCCTTCCTATCTGCTCGACTAGAATGCTCCTGATTAAAAACGGGCGACAGGGGGGCGTAATGGGCGTGGCGGATCGGCGCGGGGGACGAATCGTTAAGCGCGTGCTGGCGGTGGTCGTGGCTCTGCTCGCTGTGGCAGGCGTCGCGTTTGGCGTGTACGTCTCCGATTACTCGCGGGCGGGGAGTGTGGCCCAAGAGGTCATTTCCGCGGGCGCCGCGGCCGACGCGGCGGTTCGGGTCGATGAGACCGATGCGCTTATTGCCGTGGGGGACGCGTCGGCCGAATACGGCATCGTCTTTTATCCGGGCGGGAAGGTCGCGCCCGAGGCGTACGTTCCCCTGGCGGCCAAACTGGCACAACGCGGCGTTTTCTGCGTTATTGCAAAAATGCCGTTTAACCTGGCGGTCTTTAATATCAACGCTGCGGATTCGGTTATCGACGCCTACCCGAATGTTGCGCACTGGTGGGTTGGCGGGCACTCCCTTGGCGGCGCCATGGCTGCAAGTTATGCCGCGGACAACGCCTCGAAGGTGGAGGGTGTGGCGCTTCTTGCCGCCTACTCGAGCGACGACCTGACGGCCTTGGGCCTCAAGGCCGAGGTGGTCTATGGCAGTAACGACGGCGTGGTCAACCGAGAGAAGCTCGAGAATTGCATAGCTCGGCTGCCTGCGGATTCAGTGCTTGAAATCGCGGGCGGTAACCACGCCGGCTTTGGCGATTACGGCGCTCAGTCGGGCGACAATGACGCAACCATTTCGGCCGACGGCCAGCAGGAGCAGGCGGCCGATGCCGTGACGGCCGCGATGATGGGCTAGCGGGCCGTCCGCTACAATTCGAACCATGAAACCAATCGCGCACATACGCACGGATTTGCCGCAGAAGTTCGGCATCCCGCGCAACAGCTTCCTCGCGCCGCACCTGCGGGGTCGGATTGTGTTCGAGCCCGAGTTCGCGCTCGCGTCCGCCGTGGCCGGCCTCGACGAGTTCACTCACCTCTGGCTGATCTGGCAGTTCGAGAACGGTACCCCGGGCGGGACGGCGGCCGACATCGCGACCGACGCGGCCACCGCCGACAAGCGCGGCACGAACGCCAACTGGTCGTCGACCGTGCGCCCGCCGCGGCTGGGCGGCTCCGAGCGTAAGGGCGTCTTTGCGACAAGAAGCCCGTTTCGCCCGAACCCGATAGGCCTGACCTGCGTAAAGCTCGACCGCGTAGAGCCGACTGACGACGGCCCCGTCATCCACGTCCTCGGCGCCGACCTGCGCGACGGCACCCCGATCCTGGACATCAAGCCCTACATCCCCTTCGCGGACTGCCATCCCGAGGCTTCCGGCGGCTGGATCGAGGCCGCGCCGTGGCAGGAGCTGGAGGTCGATTTCCCCGAGGAGTTGCGCGATCGCGTCGACTCGGGCAAGCTCCCTGGCCTGATCGAGGTCCTGCGCCAAGACCCGCGCCGCGCCGGCAGCAAGCACGAGCCCGAGCGCGTCTATCACCTCGCGTACGCGCAGCACGACGTCGCCTTCACGGTCGACGGCGCTGAGCTGCGCGTTATTGGCGTGGACTAGCGGCCGGCGCGGCCGGATGCGGCGGGCCGAGCCGGTCAATCGGGCGGCACGGGTCGCAACGGCCCTTCTCGCTAGGACTTCTTCTCCCAGCGAAGCAGCAGCGACGAATTGACGATGACCAGCACGCTGCCGCAATTGTGCACGAGCGCGCCGCTCACCGGGTCGAGCACGGCCAGAAACGCCAGCACGATTGCCAGGAAGTTGAGCCCCATCGAGAAGGTCAGGTTCGCTCGTATCACGCGCATGGTGTGGCGCGAGAGCTCGATGAGGTGGGGGAGGGCCGAGATATCGTCGTTGACGATGGCGATGTCGGCCGCCTCGACCGCCACGTCGCTGCCGGCGCCGCCCACCGCGATGCCGACGAAGGAGCGCTTGAGCGCGGGCGCGTCGTTGATGCCGTCGCCGACCATGGCGCAGCGCTCACCGGCGGCCTCGCTCCGCTCGATGTAAGCCATCTTGTCCTCGGGGCGGCAGCCGGCCTGGTAAGCGCTTATCCCCACCTGCGCGCAGACGGCGTCCGCGGCGGCCTCGTTGTCGCCGGTAAGAAGCACCGGCTCGGCGCCCGCCGCCCTGAGGGCCGCGACCGTCACCGCGGACTCGGGGCGGATCACGTCGGAGAGGGCGCAGACTCCGGCCGCGTGCCCGTCGACGGCAATAAACGCCAGCGTATCGCCGCTGTCTCGAAGTTCTGCGAGCTCCTCGGCGCCCCAAGCGCCGGTGTTGATGCCCAACTCGGACATCATCTGCTCGCCGCCCGCGCGCACTTCTCGCCCGCCGACCGTGGCGGTGACGCCGCGCCCCGGCTCCATCGCGAAGGCGATCGGCTCACCGAACTCGATGCCCCGCTCGCGCGCGCTGCGGACGATCGCCTTGCCGAGCGGGTGCTCACTGCGGAGCTCCGCCGACGCTACCAGCGAGAAGAGCTCATCGGCGTCGATCGCCGAGCCCGGAGCCGGGACCACCGCGACGACCTCGGGCTTGCCGAGCGTGACGGTGCCCGTCTTGTCGAAGACCACGCGACCCACCTCGGCCAGGCGCTCGAGGGCGTCGCCCTCCTTGACGAGGAAGCCGCGCTTGGTCGCGTTGCCGATGGCAGCGACGATGGCCGTGGGCGTGGCGAGCACGAGCGAGCAGGGGCAGAACACGACGAGCACGGTGACGGAGCGCAGGATCTCGCCGGTGACCAGGTAGACGCCCGCGGCGGCCGCGAGCGCGCCGACGACCACCCAGGTTGCCCAGCGGTCGGCCAGGCGCACGATCCGCGCCTTACCGGCGTCGGCGCTCTGCACCAGGCGAGCCATGCGGCGGATTGAGCTGTCCTCGCCCACGTGCGTGGCGCGCACGTCGATGCTGCCGAACTGGTTGACGGTGCCGGCGCTTACCTCGTCGCCGGCGAGCTTGTCGACGGGCATGGGCTCGCCGGTGACGGCGCTCTCATCGATGCTCGTGGCGCCGGAGACCACGACACCGTCGACGGGGACCGTCTCGCCGGGAAGCACGCGGATAACCTGCTCGAGCTCAGCGTCGTCGGCGTCGATCATGCGGGTCTTGCCGCCGGCCTCGACCACGCGGGCCTGGCGCGGGGCGAGCTCGACGAGCCGCTGGATGCCCTTCTGCGCGCGCTCGACCGTAAGCTCCTCGAGCAGCCCGCCGAGCTGCATGATGAGGGCGACCTCTCCGGCCGCGAAGTACTCGCCGATGGCCACCGACGCGATGAGCGCGAGCGAGACGAGCAGGTCGGCCTTGACGTCGAATTCCGTGACGATGGCGATAAACGCCTCGATGACGATGGGCACGCCGCACAGGATGATGGCGACCCAGGCGGGGTCCACCGCGAGGTCCCCGCCCGCGGCGAAGCTGATGGCGAGGAAGAGCGCCGACGTGACGAGAAGCGCGACGTCTTTGCGCGCGCCGCCGGCGTCGAGCAAGTCTTCCAGGGGTTTAAAGAGGGGCTTGAGGCTTTCCATTCTCACTCCGAACCTTGCTTCTATTACGGAACTCATAGTTCGGTATAATTCAGCTGGTTCGGTAATTACAGAAGCAAAGCCGCCAGGTTGAGCCCTATCGGACGCGGCGAACGCATTGCCCGATACCGGACGTTTCCTGCCGTTTGTCTTGTTTTGGGGGATTGCGCCCATGCCCGAAGAGAAGCTCGACCGCCGCCAGCGCAAGACGCGCAAGGCCATCTACGACGCGTTCGAGGCGCTCATGGGCGAGCAGCACTACAGCTGTGTGACGGTGGCGCAGATCATCGAGCGCGCGGACGTGGGCCGCAGCACCTTCTACGCCCACTTCGAGACTAAAGACGAGCTGCTCGACCAGATGTGCCGCGAGATCTTCGACCACATCTTCGAGGGCGTGAACGAGCACTGCGTGACGCACCCCACGCTCGTGACCGAGAGCCTGGAGGGCAAGCTCACGCACCTGCTCTACCACCTGCGCGACACGCGCGGCGGCGTGTGCGGCAAGCTCGTGCGCGAGGGAGAGCCGCACTTCACGGCCTACTTCGAGGCGCAGCTGGACGTCCTCTTTGCAAAGAGCGGCCCTGCGCCGGCGTCGGGCGTGCCGGCGGAGTTCGCGCGCGTGCTCCTGGTGAGCTCGTTCTCGCACGCGGTCTCGTGGTGGTTCGCGGGCGGCGCAAAGAAGGATCCCGAGCAGGTGGCCGCCTGGTACATCGCCCAGATGGGGTTGTAAGGGAGGCGCTACTCGGGGCCGTGCTTGTTGGCCAAGAAGTGCGTGTCGGGTGAGGCTGGCTTTCTGACCTGCGGATTATTGCTCGGTATAGCTGAACGTCGTGACGTCGAACATGCCCTCGGGGCGGATGCGCAGCGTCGGGATCACGGGCAGCGGCAGGAAGATAAGCCCCATGATGGGGTCGACGGGCTGCTCGATGCCCATCTCGTGCGCCTTGTCCTCGAAGTCGTGGTGCTGAGCGGCGACCTCGGCGGCGTCGCGGTCGCTCATGAGGCCGCCGAGCGGCAGCGGGATGCGTGCCACGACTTCTTCCCCGCGCACGAGCACGTGGCCGCCCTGGCCCACGGCCTCGACGGCCGCGCGCATGCTCGCCGGGTTGTCGCCGATGACGCAGACGTTGTGGGAGTCGTGGCCGATGGTGGAGGCCACGGCGCCGCCGGTGATGTTGTAGCCGCGCACCCAGCCGCGGCCGATGTGCTTGCCCACGAGGCCTGCGCCTGCGGGGCCGTCGCCGTCCGCGCCTGCCGCCTGCGCCGCGACGCCGCGGCCGTGGCGCTCGATGAGCATAATGCGCCGCAGGTCGTCGGCGGTATCGGGACGCAGCATCCCTGTGATGGCCTTGCCCGGCACGACATCGATGACGGCCTCGCCGGGGCGGAACGCGTAGTCGAAGACCTCGGGCGAGAGTTCGGGCAGGTGAACCGATCCGCGTAGCTTGTCGGCCAGTTCGGCGACCGCGGACGGCTCGGGTGCGATGCTGCCAACGAACTCGCCGTCCTCGGCCACGAGCGCGCCTGCCGCGTACACGCGATGCGGGGCAGCGGTGAACGTCAGGTCGTTGAGCAGCAGGAGGTCGGCGCGCTTGCCGGGGGCCACGGCGCCGCGACGCTCGATGGAATCGCTGAAGCCGTGGTCGAACCCGAAGCACTCGGCGGTCGAGAGCGTCGCCATCGAGATCGCGACCACGGGATCGATGCCGGACTCAATGGCCACGCGGCAGGCGTTGTCGATCATGCCGAGCGTGAGCGCGTCGGACGGCGCGCGGTCGTCGGTGGCGAAGCAGCAGCGGCGCGCGCGGGCGGGATTCTCGAGCAACATCGGCGCGAGGTTTGCGAGGTCATGGCTGCAGGTGCCCTCGCGCAGCATCACGTACATACCACGCGAGAGCTTCTCGAGCGCCTCATCGGGCATCGTGCTCTCGTGGTCGGCGATGATGCCGGTTGCCGCGTAGGCGTTGAGGTCGCGGCCCGCCACCATCGGCGCGTGTCCGTCTACCAGGCCGGATGCCGTTGCGCGCGCGGCGTCGATGCGAGCGAGCGTCTCGGGGTCGGCGCCGAAGACACCCGGGGTGTTCATCATCTCGCCGAGGCCGAAGACGTCGCCGGGGTGCGCGGATATGAAGGCGTGCATGTCCTCGGCGGAAATAACGGCCCCGGCCTGCTCGTCTGGAAGCGCCGGAACGCATGACGGCATCATGTATTTAATCGATATGGGCGCGCGGCGACCGTCCTCGACCATGAACTCGAGGCCGTCGAGGCCCGCGACGTTGCAGATCTCGTGGCTATCGGCGATGGCGGTCGTGGTTCCGCGGGTGGCTGCCATGCGCGCGTACTCCGCGGGGCGGATGTTCGACGATTCGATGTGCAGGTGGCCGTCGATAAGGCCGGGGGCCAGGTAGCGCCCCTCGCAGTCGATGACCTCGGCGGCTTCGTAAGCAGCTCCTCTTGCCGCGGTCGCGTCGTCGCCGTAAAGCACGCCGACGATCACGCTGTCCTTGACAGCGACCTGGCCGGGCACCACGCGAAGACCGTACACATCGACGATCCGCGCGTTCGTAAAGAGAAGGTCCGCTGCCACGCGTCCCTCGGAGGCGTCGATCATGTGCTTGAGGCTTTCTGTGGACATGACTGCTCATCTCCCTTGGTCGAGAGGAATTTGAACCAGTATGCCCCTTTTGACCTGCTGATTGTGGGGTGGTTGCCAACGAACGGCCGTGCCGTGCGCCCTGGAATTGCGTCGGCCAGTAACCGGACGTGTCTGCGCGCCCCGAAAACGCGCCGCGCAGTAACGCGCCGTCCGCATCCGCCCCGGAAGTGCGTCGCGCAGTAATGTCGCGTTGCTGGCAGACGGCATTCTGGGGCTCGCGGCCCGCTAGCGTTACTGGGAGGCGACGTTTTCGGGGCGCGTGGCCTGTCGACGTTACTGTGAGGCAGCATTTTGGGGCTCACGGGCCACCGGCGTTACTGGCTGACGCAAATCTGGGGCTCGCGGCCCACCCGCGTTGCCGGATCCGTAACGAAGCGGCCGGAGACCTAAGCGTAAACGCACTTCTTGCCTGCTATACTGCTAGCAGACAGGAGGCAATCATGGCAACGGTAATGGCGCAGCTCAACACACGGGTTCCTGCCGACCTCAAGCGGGGCGGTGACGCGGTCTTTTCTCGCGCGGGTCTGAGCCCGAGCGACGTCGTTCGCGGCGTTTGGCGCTACGCGGTCGAGACGCAGTCCGTCCCGGACTTTCTTTTGAACGATGAGCGACCCATCTCCGCCCCCGAGGACGACGGCGCCGGACTCGCCGTTGCCGTGGCAGCCCGCGAGTGCGGGTTTATCGACAAGGGAATTTCCGCGCCCCGCGCGAACGCCCGGGACGAGCGCGACGCGATGTACGACGAGCTCCTGGCCCGAATGGACGAGCGATGCCGGTAACCAAAGTCACCTCGCTCTTGCTGGACACGAACGTCTGGCTCGACTACTTCATGGGCGAGGGGCCTTGCATCGACGAGATCAGCCGGCTGATCGCCCAAGCGCAAACGACGTCGCTGCCGCTGCTTTATGTGCCCACAACGGCCAAGGACCTCTTCTACCTCATCCCGCGCCGTCTTCGGATGCGCGGCGGCGAGGACGGGGTCTCTTATGCGCCGGCCGCATGGGCGTGCCTCGAGCGCATGATGGAAATCGCCGCCGCCGCGCCGCTTTCCTTCCCGGAGTGCGAGCTTGCGCGGATGCTCAGGAAGAAGTTCCCTGACTTTGAGGACAACCTCATCATCGCTGCGGCCGAAACGGCGGACGTCGACTACATCGTGACCCAGGACAAGGCGTTTCTTGCCCAGGTTCCCGAGGCGTGCATAACCCCTGCTCGCGCGCTCGAGCTTCTTGACCGGTAGGGGGTCCGCGCCGTGGGCCGCGGGCCCCGCCGTCGTGGCGTTTTCGTCAGCCGTTGCCTAAACGGCTAGAATACTCTGACCCCAATCCAGCGAAAGAGCAGGCAACACATACATGGCCAACTACGGAAACGACAGCATCCGCCAGCTTAAAGACGAGGAGCGCGTGCGCCTGCGCCCCGCCGTCATCTTCGGCTCAGACGGCCTGGACGGCTGTGCGCACGCCGCTTTCGAAATCCTGTCAAACTCGGTCGACGAGGCTCGTCAGGGCTTCGGCAACCTCATCACGCTCACCGTCTTCAACGACGGCTCCGTCGAGGTCGAGGACCACGGCCGCGGCTGCCCGCTCGACTGGAACGCCAAGGAGAAGCGCTTTAACTGGGAGCTCGTCTTCTGCGAGCTCTACGCCGGCGGCAAGTACGACAACAACCAGGGCGGCGACTACGACTTCTCGCTCGGCACGAACGGCCTCGGCTCCTGCGCCACGCAGTACGCCTCCGAGTACATGGACGTCACCGTCTGGCGCGACGGCAACAAGTACCAGCTCCACTTTAAGAAGGGCAAGGTCGTCGGCGCAAAGAAGAAGGCGCTGACCATCGAGCCCACCGACGAGGACCGCACCGGCACCACCATCAAGTGGCGCCCCGACCTCGAGGTCTTCACCTCCATCGACGTGCCCGCCGACTGGTACCGCGAGACCATGCGCCGTCAGGCCGTGGTCAACGCCAACGTCACCTTCCGCCTGCGCATCGAGGGCGCGGACGGCGAGTTCGCCGAGGAAGAGTTCTGCTACCCCAAGGGCATCGAGGACTACGTGCTCGAGAAGGTCGGTGCCGACTACCTCACCGAGCCCTTCTTCATCGAGGCCAGCCGCCGCGGCCGCGACCGCGACGACCTGCCTGACTACAACGTGAAGATCACGGCCTGCCTGTGCTTCTCGCGGACCTTCCAGATGCAGGAGTACTACCACAACTCCTCCTGGCTCGAGAACGGCGGCTCGCCCGAGAAGGCCGCGCGCAGCGCGTTTACCAGCGCGATCGACGCCTACATCAAAGGCCAGGGCAAGTACAACAAGAACGAGTCCGCCATCAAGTGGCAAGACGTGCAGGACTGCCTTGTGCTCGTCACGAACTGCTTCTCGACCCAGACCTCGTATGAGAACCAGACCAAGAAGGCCATCAACAACCGCTTTATCCAGCAGGCCATGACGGCCTTCTTCAAGGAGCGGATGGAGACCTACCTGATCGAGAACAAGGCAGCGGCCGATAAGATCTTGGAGCAGGTTCTTATCAACAAGCGCTCGCGCGAGAACGCCGAGAAGACGCGCCAGTCCATCAAGACCAACCTGCAGCAGAAGACCGACATGGCCAACCGCGTGCAGAAGTTCATCGACTGCCGCTCCAAGGACAAGACCCGCCGCGAGATCTACATCGTAGAGGGCGACTCGGCGGCGGGCGCCATCCGCACCTCGCGCGACGCCGAGTTCCAGGGCGTCATGCCCGTCCGCGGCAAGATCTTGAACTGCCTGAAGGAGGACTACCCGCGCATCTTCAAGTCCGACATCATCATGGACCTGCTGCGCGTGCTCGGCTGCGGCGTCGAGGTCAAGGACAAGCGCATGAAGAACCTCGGCACCTTTGACCTGGACAACCTCAACTGGAACAAGGTCGTTATCTGTACGGACGCCGACGTCGACGGCTATCACATCCGCACGCTGATTCTCACCATGCTCTACCGCCTGGTACCCACGCTCATCCGCGAGGGCTACGTCTACATCGCCGAGTCGCCGCTCTACGAGATCAACTGCAAAGACAAGACCTACTTCGCCTACACCGACCTCGAGAAGAACAACATGCTCAAGGAGATCGGCGATCAGAAGTGCTCGATCAACCGCTCCAAGGGTCTTGGTGAGAACGACCCGGACATGATGTGGCTCACCACCATGAACCCCGAGACCCGCCGCCTCATCAAGGTGGAGCCCGAGGACGTGACCAAGATGGAGACCATGTTCAACCTGCTGCTGGGCAACGACGACGAGGGCCGCAAGCGCCACATCGCCGAGCACGGCAAGGAGTACCTCGACCAGCTTGACCTGCAGTAAGGAATAACCGTGGCAAAGAAGACCAAGAAGCAGCAAACCAAGAAGAAGCAGGTAGACGCTAGCAACGTGATCGGCCTGCACTCCGAGGTTGTGGAGCAGCCCATCACCTACACGCTCGAGACGAACTACATGCCCTACGCCATGAGCACCAACGTCTCGCGCGCGTTCCCCGAGATCGACGGCTTCAAGCCCTCGCACCGCAAACTGCTCTACACCATGTACAAGATGGGTCTGCTCAACGGCGCGCGCCAGAAGAGCGCGAACATCGTGGGCCAGACCATGAAGTTGAACCCCCACGGCGACGCGGCCATCTACGAGACGATGGTTCGTCTTGCCACGGGCAACGAAGCCCTGCTTACGCCCTTCGTCGAGTCCAAGGGCAACTTCGGCAAGTACTACTCGGGCGACCTCTCCTACGCAGCGTCGCGATACACCGAGGCCAAGCTCTCGCCTATCTGCGCGGAGATCTTCAAGGACATCGACAAGGACCCGGTCGACTTCATGGACAGCTACGACGGCGCCATGAAGGAGCCGCGCCTGCTGCCCACGACCTTCCCGAACATCCTCGTCTCGGCCAACAAGGGCATCGGCGTCGCCATGGCCTCCGACATCTGCGGCTTCAACTTGAACGAGGTCTGCACGGCCACGATGCACTTCCTCGACGACCCCGACTGCGACCTGCACGAGTACCTGCCCGCGCCTGACTTCTCCACCGGTGGCGAGATCATTTATCGCCGCGAAGAGATGGACAAGATCTACGAGACGGGTCTCGGCGGCTTCCAGATCCGCTCGCGCTGGCGCTACCTGCCCGACGAGCGCATCATCGAGGTCTACGAGATTCCCTACACCACCAAGACCGACGTGATCATCGACCGCATCGTCAAGCTCTCCAAGGAGGGCAAGGTGCGCGAGATCGCCGACATCCGTGACGAGACGGACCTCTCGGGCCTGCGCATCGCCATCGACGTCAAGCGCGGCACCGACCCCGAGCAGCTCATGGCCAAGCTCTTCAAGTCCACGACGCTGCAGGACACGTTCAGCTGCAACTTCAACGTGCTCGTTGACGGCTACCCGCGCGTCATGGGCGTGCGCCAGATTCTCAAGGAATGGGTGGCGTGGCGCATGGAGTCCACGCGCCGCCGCATCACCTTCGACCTCCAGAAGAAGAGCGATCGCCTGCACCTGCTCCACGGTCTCGAGGCCATCCTGCTGGACATCGACAAGGCTATCGCCATCATTCGCGGCACCAAGCTCGAGGTCGACGTCGTCCCCAACCTTATGAAGGGCTTCGGCATCGACCAGGTCCAGGCCGAGTTCGTGGCCGAGATCAAGCTGCGTAACATCAACGAGGAGTACATCCTCAACCGCACGAAGGACATCGCCAAGCTCGAGGGCGAGATCGCCGAGCTCAAGGCGACGCTCGCGAGCGAGCAGAAGATCAAGGGCGTGATCCGCGGCGAGCTCGAGACCGTGAACAAGAAGTACGTGACCCCGCGCAAGACCGGCCTGGTCTCGCCGGAGGAGGTCGTGGAGGTGAGCCTCGAGCCCGAGGTCGAGGAGTACCCCGTGACCATCATGGTCTCGCGCCACGGCTACCTCAAGAAGATGACCGACCGCGTGCTGAGTCGCGCGGCGGCGCTCAAGTACAAGGACGGCGACGAGCCCTTCATCGAGTTCGCGTCGAACAACACGCACGAGTTGCTCGTCTTTACCGACCAGCAGCAGGTCTACAAGTGCAAGGTCGCCCAGTTCGAGGACACCAAGTCCGCGCAGCTCGGCTCGTTCCTGGCCACCGACCTCGAGATGGCCGCGGACGAGAACGTGACCTGGGTCATCGACCCCGAGGACTACAAGGCTGACCTGCTGTTCGTCTTCGAGAACGGCCGCGTGGCCCGCGTCGCGCTCTCTGGTTATGCCACCAAGACCAACCGCAAGAAGCTCAAGAACGCCATCTATGGCGGGTCCAAGCTGCTCTACGCGACGGTGCTCAAGGAGGACCGCGACATCGCCCTGGCCACGAACGACCAGCGCCTGCTCAACTTCAACACGGAGCTTCTTGCCACCAAGACCACGAACAGCACCCAGGGCATCCAAGCGGTCACCAAGAAGAAGGGCCGCATCGTGGATGGCGTGGGCCAGATCGAGGAGTTCCTCGGGCCGGACGCCTACGTTGAGAAGTTCCGCACTGCCAAGCTGCCCTCCGCCGGCGCCTCCATCGCGGAGACCGACATGAAGAGCCTGTTCGACCTGGAGGGGTAGGGGAGCGATGAGAGACGCGGGCAAGGCGGACGACGTGACGATCCGTCCGATCAGGGCGGCCGACGACGAGGCTATGGGCACGATCGCTCGGCAGAACCTCAAGGCGTTCGGGCTGGACATCCCGGGCACGGCGTACTTCGACCCGGAGATCATGCACCTGAGCGAGTTCTACGGCGCCGCGCCGGATTGCCGCAGCTACTTCGTGGCGGTGGATGCGGGCGGCGTGCTTCTCGGCGGGGGCGGCCTCGCGGAGTTCGAGCCGCTTGAGGGCACGGCGGAGCTGCAGAAGCTCTATCTCGGCGACGGCGCCAAGGGTCACGGTCTCGGCACGCGGATGGTCGGCCTCATCGAGGACCGCGCCCGCGAGCTGGGGTATGCGCGTCTCTACCTCGAGACCCACTCGGCGCTCAAGGCCGCGATACACCTGTACGAGAAGCTCGGCTACGAGCGCATCGAGCCGGTCTCGGCCAACCATGCGACGATGGACCACTTCTACATCAAGGAGCTCTAGGGGCGGCCGCCTCGGCGGCACCTCTTGCTTCTTGCCAGTGCCTGCGCCCGCACGCCGCGTCCTGCCCCGTGCGCGGGCGCGGGCTTCTTCCTATAGAGATTCGCAGGTCGAGCGCCCTCCGCGCTACAATCTTGGAATTTGCGCACTTTAGGAAGGACATGCATGGCAAGCCTCAAGGAACAAATCTCGTCGCGCCGCACGTTCGCGATCATCTCGCACCCGGACGCCGGTAAGACCACCCTTACCGAGAAGCTCCTCCTGTACACCGGCAGCATCCAGACCGCCGGCTCCGTCAAGGGCAAGAGCTCCGCGAAGCACGCCGTGTCCGACTGGATGGACATCGAGAAGGAACGCGGCATCTCCGTGACCTCGTCGGTGCTGCAGTTCACCTACGAGGGCCACTGCGTGAACATCCTCGACACCCCCGGCCACCAGGACTTCTCTGAGGATACCTACCGCACGCTCATGGCCGCCGATGCCGCGGTCATGGTCATCGACGGCGCCAAGGGCGTCGAGGCCCAGACCAAGAAGCTCTTCAAGGTCTGCACCCTGCGCCACATCCCCATCTTTACCTTCGTGAACAAGCTCGACCACGAGGCCCGCGACCCCTTTGACCTCATGGAAGAGATCGAGACCGTCCTCGGCATCGGCACCTACCCGATGAACTGGCCTATCGGCAGCGGCCGCAACTTCCGCGGCGTCTTCGATCGCCAGGCCCGCCGCGTCCTCGCCTTTGAGGGCGACGGCCATGCCAACGCCACGAAGAAGGTCCGCGAGATCGAGGCCGAGCTCGGCAGCGATCAGCTCGAGGAGCTCATCGGCCAGGAGAACCACGAGAACCTGATGGACGATATCGAGCTGCTCGACGGCGCGGGCGACGAGCTCGACCTTGAGGCCGTGAGCTGCGGAAAGCTCTCGCCGGTGTTCTTCGGCTCCGCGCTCACCAACTTCGGCGTCGAGCCTTTCCTCAAGGAGTTCCTGCGTCTGACTCCTCCGCCGCGCGCCTACACCGATCAGCTCTCCGGCGAGGCCGTGGACCCCGTGGAGAACGACTTCTCCGGCTTCGTCTTCAAGATCCAGGCGAACATGGACAAGAACCACCGCGACCGCATCGCCTTCGTGCGCATCTGCTCGGGCAAGTTCGAGCGCGGCATGACCGCCTATCACGTCCAGGGCGAGCGCAACCTCAAGCTGGCCACGGGCACCTCGATGATGGCCGACGACCGTGCCATCGTGGACGAGGCCTACGCGGGCGATATCGTCGGTCTCTTCGACCCGGGCATTTTCAGCATCGGCGACACCGTCTGTGCCGGCAAGAAGCGCGTCCAGTACCCGCCCATCCCGACCTTCCAGCCTGAGCACTTCGCCAAGATCTCGCAGGTGGATACCCTCAAGCGCAAGCAGTTCATCAAGGGCATGGAGGAGCTCGCGCAGGAGGGCGCCGTCCAGATCTTCCGCGAGTACGGAGCGGGCATGGAGTCCGTGATCGTGGGCGTGGTCGGTGTGCTGCAGTTCGAGGTCCTCGAGCAGCGGCTCGAGAGCGAGTACCACGTCAAGGTCTACCGCCAGGGCCTTCCGTACAACCAGATCCGTTGGATCCAGAATGCGCCCGACTCCTACGACATCAAGAAGCTCAGCCTCACGCGCGACACCTGCCGCGTGGAGGATATGCGTGGCGGCCGCCTGCTGCTCTTTACCTCGGAGTGGAACATCAACTGGGCCGTCGAGCACAACGAGGGCCTCGAGCTCTCCGAGTTCGGCAACGTCACGTTCTAAGCTCTGGGCGCCCAGCGACGGGCAAGCATAAACCGCTCCAAAAGAAAGGCCCCGCCGGATTACCCGACGGGGCCTCTTTCGTTCTATGAAGCTTGCTGAATGGCAAGAAACGCGTGACTTTACAGCTCGGTGCGCTTCTTCGCGACCACGGCAGCGCTGAGGACGACGGCGCCCACAGCGACGATTGCGGCGGTGTTCACGCTCTCGTCACCGGTCTTGGGCACGTTGGTCTTGCGCTCGGTCGTCTCGGCCGCCGGCTTCGTGGGGGTCTTGTCGTCGGGCGTGGGCGTGGGCGTGACCTTGGCCTCGTGCGTGTTCGTGATGGTGCCGCCGTTGTCGACGGTCGCCTTGTCCGTCGTGTAGTCGGCGACACTCGCCTGCGTGACCTGGTAAGCGATCTCGTAGCGCTCGTCGTCGTCGGTGTAGGCGTACTTCTGGACGCCCTTGTACGTGACGGTGTAGGTGTCGTTGCCGTTGTCGACGACGGTCGGCTCCGCGTCGGAAGCCTCGCCGTCGGCGGTGAGGGAGAGGAGCTTGGCGAAGTCCTCGGCGCTCGGGCGGACGCCGTCCTTGTTGGAGGAGTCCTTCCAGGCGACGGTCACGGTCACATCGGTGGTGGCGGGCACGATGGTGAGGGTGCCGGGAACGACCTTGATGTAGTTGAAGCCGCAGATGTCGTCGCCGACGAGCACGATGTTGGTGTAGTCGCCAATTTTGGCCTCGCCGAGACCCGTGCGGGTGCCGGCGGAGTTGCTCGTGTAAGCTGCGGGAATCTGCTCAGGGTCGGCCGTATAGGTGATGGCGTACTTGCCGGGCTTCTCGCCGGCCTCGCGGCTCAGCGTGAAGGCAGAAAGCGAGATTTCGGTCGTGGGGTCGCCGAGCAGGACCTTCAGGGTTGCAGTAAGAGTGGGGTCCTCCTCGCCCTCAACCTTGGTTACATTCTGCTCAGCGAACTCGTACTGGGTGCAGATGTCGTGACGAACATAGGAGTGATAACCAATTTCGTCCCACTTGGCGTAATCGCCGATATAGGTGATGCGCTCCCAGACGAAGCCCGAGCTCGTCATGCCTTCGTCGGTGTCCTTCCAAGCGGAAGCATCAATCTTGTCAGTGTTCCTGCGGTCGGTCACGAAAGCGTAGCTGCGCGTGAAGTCCTCGCCCTCGGTAAGGACGGTGCCGTCAGCGTCCTGAACGGTGCACTGGAAGTGGTGCGACTTGCCGTTGTACCACTCGCGCTTCGAGCCCGTTGCGTTGGGCCGTTGGTCTGCGCTCGCCAGCGCGGTCGTCGGGAGGGCGAGAGCAACGATCGCCGCGAACACTACCGCAAAAACAGCGAAAGAAGCTCTACCCCCCCCCAAGCTAAATTTAGACTTCTTCATGTAGACCTTCTTTCCTGCCTATGGGCAGCTTCCTTTGGCTCCCTTAAACAGAGCCAAAGCCGATAGATAGTCCCATAGCTTATCACGGATAACTTCGAGGTGGCGTCATGGAAACCGCGCGTACATAAGAAAAAGACCAGGTTAAGCGGTTGTCGACCAGTCGATACTGTGCCCCCCATGCTCCACCAGCAGCTTGTTTGCTTGCGAGAAAGGCCGCGACCCTATGAAGGCGGGCAGCCCGCCGCCTGCGCGGTTGGCCGAGAGCGGGGAGGGATGGGTCGAGGCAAGGGAAAACTTCTCCCCGGCCACGTCCGGGCCGAGCGCTGCCCGGGCGTCGTCGACCAGCTTGACCGCGTGCCTGCCCCAGGTGAGAAACACCACGGGCTGCGGCAGCATGAGGCATCGGCGCACGATGTGGTCGGTCAGCACCTGCCACCCGAGCTTGGCGTGGGAGTTCGCCGCTCCTTGGCGCACGGTGAGCGTGGTGTTGAGCAGCAGCACGCCCTGACGCGCCCAGCCGGAAAGGTCGCCCGTCGCGGGGACGGCGCAGCCCAGGTCGGCGGCCATCTCTTTATAGATGTTCCTCAGGCTCGGCGGCAGCTTGCAGTCGCGATGGACCGAGAACGAGAGCCCCATGGCCTGGCCCTCCTCGTGGTAGGGGTCCTGCCCCAGGATCACCGCGCGCACGTCGGCGGGCGCGGTCCACGCGAGGGCGTTCAGGATGTCGTCCTGCGGCGGATAGATGACCTGGCCGTCCTCGCGCATCTGCGCTACCTCGGCCAGAAGCCGCGCGGTCGTGGCCTGGACCTCGGCCGGTGCGTCGGCGAGCCAGGCGTCGATGTTCCCCTGCTTGTCCATGGCTAGGCCTCGGCCGCTTGCTCGGTGGGCAGGGGGCCGAACATGGTGTCCAGCAGGTGCATACCGGTCTGCGTGCGGAAGATGGCGCTTCTCGCCGCGGCGATGCCCTGGGCGCTCGAGCTGTCCTCAAAGAGATTCACGAGGAAGTCAGCCTCGACGAGCGCCTGGTAGTCGGGCCCGTCGATGGCATCGTAGGTGTGGTGGTGGCCGACGAGAAACGCGACGCGCTCGCAGCGCTCGGGCGAGAAGCCCACCTCGGCGAGCATCCGGCGCGCCGGCTCGGGGCCGAGCTCCTCCTGGTACTTGCCCGAGGACTTGCCGTATTTCTCGATGGCGGGATGGATGCCGATGTCGTGGACGATGGCAGCCGCCTCGAGCGTGAGCTGGGTATCCGCGTCGAGGCCCTCGCCGAGGCCGATGGTGCGGGCAAAGCTTGCGACTTTTATAAAGTGCTGGATGCGCAGGGCGTCCCCTGCATCGAACTCGATCATCTTGAGCATGAGCTCGTGGAGCAGCTGCTCGGGAGCCTTGGTTTCCATGGGGATCTCCTCGGTGCGTTCGGTGGGGCACAGGGCGCTTTAGCGCTCGCTGCAGGTTACCAGATATCGATCGACCTCGGCGGGCGTCAGCTGCGGGAAGGTCTCCACAAGGCCGCGACGGATCACGTCCAGGTAGGCGGCGCTCGGCGCGTTCTTCTCACGGCGCGCGGCGTTGGTGAAGGTACGGGCGGGGATTCCCTTTATCGGGTCGAGGGCGACCTCGTCGCAGTACCACTCCGGGCTGCGGCCTTCTTGGTCGCGGACCTGCTCGTATTGGGGGCGCGAGACGAGCCAGGCGCGGGCGTAGGCGTCGCCGGTATACGTCGGGTCGAGGAAGCCGACGCCGCCGTTCTCCCATACGTGGCTGGACCCGCCGAAGTACAGGTCATAGGGCACGTGGACGGCGCGGGATTCGAGCGGGTCGGATGTGTCGTCGCAGCCGGCGTACGTCTTTCCGTTCAAGGGGCAGAACCCGCCCTTTATGTAGTACGAGAAACGCTCCCACCGTAGGTTGGAGCCGTAGCAGACGTACCAAATGTGGCTGTTCGCGAGACCCGCGTAGTCGAGCGTGTCCATCAAATTCCTATCCTTCCGAATCGGCCCAAGACATTCTAGCCCGCTGCCTGCAGTACTATCGAGGGCAATCGACGAATGGGGGAGCGTGTGGGTAGAAGCGGCAAGACGGGCGCCGACGCGAGCGGCAGCGTAAACGGCGGGGTCCGAGGCGGCGCTCAGGGCAGCGGGGCCGCTGTGAGCAAGAAGGTCATCGGCGGCATCACCGCGGTGCTTCTTGCGGTCATCTGCTCGGCGTTCGGCCTGCAGGGCACGTCGGGCAGCGGCAGCGACGCATCCGCGACGGCGACGACGACCGCGTCGAGCACATCCGGCCAGCGGCAAGAGGACGCCTCCGCGTCATCGGACCAGGTAGGCACCCTCACGTTCCGCAGCGAGGAGCGCCTACAGAGCCATTACGAGAAGCACGGCGTCCAGATGGGCTTCTCCTCAGCCGAGGACTACCTTGCCGCCGCGAACGCGGTGGTCTCCAACCCCGAGGCGCTCCACAAGCTCGAGTCGGAGGACGGCGACGACGTGTATTACCTCGAGTCGACCGGCGAGTTCGTGGTCGTCTCGCAGAAGGGTTATATCCGGACGTATTACCTGGCCGATAAAGATTATTACGACCGGCAGTAGGCAGGTTGCATGGCTTCTTTAATTGCGTTGAGCGAGCTTCCCTATGCTGAGCTGCTCGGTATTGCGTATCTCTTTGTTATAAACCTCGCAACGCTTGTGGTGTACCTGGTGGATAAGGCGCGCGCTGGTCAGGGTGCCTCCCGTGTGCCCGAGTCGACCTTGCTCGGCCTTGCCCTGATCGGCGGCGCGCTCGGGGCGCTTCTTGGCATGTACCTCGTGCGGCACAAGACGCAGAAGTGGTACTTCAAGTTCACCGTGCCGATCATGCTCGCGGCGCAGACGGCGCTCGTGGTGTGGCTGGCGTTCTTTGCGGGGCCGCTGGTTTAACGGAGCCGCTCTTGTGGCGGCGCTAGCGTGGCAGCAGCGGCTTCTCCAGCTCGCGAGAGAGCTCGGGCAGGAGGGCTGCGAAGGTCGCGTCGCGCGTCTTCTTCTTGAGCTGGCACTCCCAGATAACGTGGACGGTCCAGCCGTCGGCGCGCAGGGCCTCGAGGTTCTGCCGGTCGCGCTCGACGTTGCGCGCGAACTTGGCGTCCCAGTACTCGACGTTCTTCTTCGGCGTGGAGGGGTTGCAGTTCGGGCAGCGGTGCCAGAAGCATCCGTTGATGAACACCGCGACCTTGCGCCCCGGCCACGCGACGTCGGGACGGCCCGGGACCTTCCACTGCAGGCGGTAGCCGGTAAGGCCCGCCTCGCGCAGGCGCTCGCGGACGAGCAGCTCGGGCTTGGTGTCCTTGCCCTTGTTGCCCTGCATCGAGCGGTGCGTGCCGAAGTCGGTCGCCGCAGGCACGCCGCGCCTGGCAAGAAGGGCGCCCGGCTGCCCATCCGCCTCCGCGCGCTCGGCCTCTCGCAGCGCCTCCGACCAGCGCTCGGTTAGCCGCTCCAGGCTCCATGCCGCGTTCGCGGGGCTCGTGGACGGCAAGACGATCGCCGGCATGCCGCAGCGGTACTCGAGGTATTTGCGGTAAAGCCGCCCCGCGGTGGCGCCGTTGCAGACGACGGCGCGGACGGGCGCCGCCGCGAGGATGCGCTCGACGC
Source organism: Coriobacteriia bacterium (assembly GCA_030530145.1). Taxonomy (GTDB): domain Bacteria; phylum Actinomycetota; class Coriobacteriia; order Coriobacteriales; family Atopobiaceae; genus Paratractidigestivibacter. The sequence goes on from JAUMVN010000015.1 coordinate 49,791, forward strand.
GGTTCTCCACGACGTTCTTTATGCTGGCGTCGCTTGAGCCTTTGATGTCGCACTCGGCGATGACGTCCCACAGCGCGATGCCGTGGGCCAGCAGGAACGCGCGCTTCTCGTCAACGGTCTCGGGCACGGGACGCCCCTCGTATGCTGCGATGACGTGCCAGAAGCGGTTCTGGGGGTTGCCGTAGTAGAACTCGTTCGCGCGGCTGAGCACGGAAGGAAACGACCCCAGCACGAGCACGCGGGAGCGCGCGTCGTACACGGGGTCGAAGCCGTGCTCTATGTGCTGGTACTTCGTTGCCATGCAGGCCATTCTACTCGCCGCGCGCGGTCGGGGCGCCCCAAAACGCCGCCGCCGGCGTCCGGGCGCCCCAAAACGTTAGTAGCGGCGGGTGCCGAAGAGGCCGCGGAGGATCTGGTTGGCCGCCTGCTTGCCCACGGAGGTGAGGACGCTCGTGGCCGCGCGCGTCATGGCGTCCACCTGCTTCTGCTGCTCCTTGGCGCGGCGCTCCGCTTCCTTCTCGGCGGCTCGCTGCTGGCGCTCGGCCTCCTTCTGGGCCGCGCGCTCGGCGGCCGCCTCGGCCTTGGCAGCCTCCTTCTGGGCCTTGGCCTCGGCCGCGGCCTGCTGCTTGGCGAACTCGGCCTTCTGGGCCTCGAGCTCGGCGCGCTCCTGCGCGAGCTTATCTGCCTCGGCGTCCGCCGCGGCCTGACCCTGGATGATCTCGTAGGCGCTCTCGCGGTCCACGGCGGTGCCGTACTTGGCCTGCAGGTCGGCCTGGGCCCCGATGACGGCGGCCTTGGCCTCGTCGCTCGCGGCTGCCATGAGGCACTGCGGCGGCAGGACCTTGGCGTTCTCGACCACGGAGGGCTTGCCGTCCTCGTCGAGGAAGCTCACGAGCGCCTCGCCCGTGCCGAGCTCCATGATGGCGTCCTCGCTCTTGAAGGCCGGGTTCGCGCGGAACGCCTGCGCCGCGGCCTTGACGGCCTTCTGCTCGGCGGGGGTATAGGCGCGCAGGCCGTGCTGGACGCGGTTGGAGAGCTGCGCCAGGACCTCGTCGGGGATGTCGGAGGGGCTCTGCGTGATGAAGTAGACGCCCACGCCCTTGGAGCGGATTAGCTTGACGACTTGGATGATCTTGTCGAGCAGCTCGGAGGGCATGCCCTTGAACAGCAGGTGCGCCTCGTCGAAGAAGAAGACGAACTTGGGCTTGTCCATGTCGCCGACCTCAGGGAGCTTCTCGAAGAGGTCCGAGAGCATCCACAGCAGGAACATCGAGTAAATCTGCGGCTGCTGGATGAGCTGGGCGGCGTTCAGGATGTTCACGTAGCCCTCGCCGCTCGCATCGCAGGTGAACCAGTCGTTGAGGTCGAGCGCCGGCTCGCCGAAGAACACGTCGCCGCCCTGGTCCTCGACGGCAAGAAGCGCGCGCTGGATGGCACCCACGGACTGCGCGCTCACGTTGCCGTACGTCGTGGTGTACTCCTTGGCGTGCTCGCTCACGTAGCCGAGCATGGAGCGCAGGTCCTTGAGGTCGATGAGCAGCATTTGCTTGTCGTCAGCGATGCGGAACACGATGTTGAGGACGCCCTCCTGCACCTCGGTGAGGCCGAGCAGACGCGCGAGCAGGGTCGGGCCCATGTCCGAGATGGTGATGCGTACGGGGATGCCGCCCTCGCCGCTCATGTCCCAGAAGCGGGTGGGGCAGCCACGGTACGTAAAGCTCTCGAGGCCGAACTTGGCGATGCGCTTCTGCATGTTCTCGGAGTCCGCGCCCGCCTGGCACATGCCGGTGACGTCGCCCTTCACATCGGCCATGAAGACGGGCACGCCCGCCTGCGAGAAGCCCTCGGCCAAAAGCTTCAGCGTGACCGTCTTTCCGGTGCCGGACGCGCCGGCGATGAGCCCGTGGCGGTTGGCCTGGTTGAGCAGCAGATAGCAGGGGTTCTCTCCCTGGGCAACCCAGATCTTATCCTCGCAGAGCATGGGACCTCCTTGGTTCGGCCGAAAAACTACCTCATTCTACCAGCGGGTTTATGGTTGAATTTCTATTTGTTGGCGAGTGGAGCGAAGGTTGAGCGAGGGCGGATGAAGTACACGGTCGTGGCGGTGGGCAAGCTTAAGGAGAAGTTCTGGGTCGCGGCCTGCGCGGAGTACGTCAAGCGCCTGGGCGCCTATGCAAAGGTCGAGGTCCGCGAGGTCGCCGACATCGACCCGGCGCGCGCGGGCGGCGTTGACGCGGCCCGCCGCCGCGAGGGGCAGGCGATCCTCTCGGCGATCGGCGACCGCTCGCACGTGGTGCTTCTTGCCATCGAGGGCAAGGAACGCTCGAGCGAGGAGTTCTCCCGCCGGCTCGGCGAGCTGGCGCTCGGGGGCACGTCGGACATCACGTTCGTCATCGGCGGCTCGGACGGCGTCTCGGACGAGGTCCGCGCCCGCGCGAACGAGACGCTCTCGTTCGGGCGCATCACGCTGCCGCACAACCTCGCGCGCGTGGTGCTGCTCGAGCAGATTTACCGCGCATGCAAGATTTCGCGCGGAGAGCCGTATCACAAGTGATTCTAGCTGCGCGAATCTGCTAGGCTGGTACGGCTAAATTGAAACAGGGGCGCCGGCCGCGCGGGCTCGGCGCAGACGAAAGCAGGTAGAACATGGCTCTGTCCGGGCGTCAGATCAGGCAGCTGCGCAGCCTCGCGCACCACCTCGAGGCCGTCGTGATCGTGGGCAAGTCCAACGTCACCGAGAACACCGTCGAGCAGGCGAGCGAGTACCTCGAGAAGCACGAGCTCATCAAGTGCTCCGTGCTCGACACCTGCGCGCTGACCCCGCGCGAGGCCGCCGAGGAGCTGGCCGAGCACCTGGGCGCCGACGTCGTGCAGGTCATCGGGCGCAAGTTCACGCTGTACCGCGAGAGCTCGCGCGAGGGCGTCGAGAAGATTCAGCTCGCCTAACGTGTCTCGCCGCGATTCACAAAGCGATGCCAAGAAGGCCGCGTCCCCCGTCGAGCTTCGGCAAGACGAGCGCGGCCTTGCTCTTGTGGGCGAGGGTATGGAGCTGCGCGGGGACTTCTCGCGGATGCTGCCCCGCCTGCGCCAGGGGCGGCTGCAGCAGGAGCTGCTGGTCCGCGCCGCGCGCGTTCGTGGCGCGGAGGCGCCGACAGCCGTGGACTGCACGGCCGGGCTCGGCGAGGACTCGCTGCTGCTCGCGGCGGCGGGGTTCCGCGTCACGCTCTTTGAGCGGGACGAGGCGATCTGCGCGCTTCTTGCCGACGCGATTGCGCGGGCGGCAAAGGAACCCCAGCTCGCGGAGGTCGTCGGGCGCATGACGCTGGTGGGCGGCGACTCGATCGAGGGGCTGGCGGAGTTGGGCTTTACGCCCGACGTGGTCTATCTGGACCCGATGTTTCCCGCGCGCACCAAGTCCGCGGCGGTAAAGAAGAAGTTCCAGCTGCTCCACCACTTGGAGCAGCCGTGCGAGGAGGAAGACGCCCTCGTGGCGGCCGCGCTGGCGGCGGGCCCGCGCAAGGTCGTGATCAAGCGCCCGGCCAAGGGGCCGCAGCTCGCGGGCATGAAGCCGAGCTACTCCATCGGCGGTAAGGCCGTTCGCTACGACGTCCTCGTGCCGCCGCGGTAGGGGCGGTCTGGCTATGTTAACGGCAGCGCGAGCCTCGTTGTCTCGACGAGCTCGCGGAAGCCGTAGCGTTTGTAGAACTCGGCCACCTCACGATCCACGGGATCGACGAGAAGGGCTCTCGCCCCGATTTGAGCCGAGGCTGCTAAGGAACGCTCAATAGTGTCCTTGAGCAGCGATTTTCCGAGCCCAAGGCCCTGGAAAGACGCATCGACGCCGAGCATCCCGAGCAGAATCGCGGGAATATGTTCGGGAGCGTTGCACTTGAGCCAGCCGCCGGCCACGTCGTCTCTTTGGACGGAATGCGCGCTGAGGCTGTAGAAACCTGCGATCTTCTCGCCAGACTTCACGATGTATACGACGGCGGTTCCGGTTTTCTGGGCGCGTGATGCGCGCTCGTGCGCCCATGCGTCGACCAGGTCAACGCCCGAGTGGAAATCTGCGAGCGAATCGGTTTTCGTAAGCGGCCTGGGCGGCTCCAAGGCCGTCATTCCCAGACCGCTTTACTGTTGATGAGGTCCTTGGCCTCAGCGGGCATACCTTGGTCGAGTGCCGCCTTAAAGTCGTAGAACGCCTGCATCGAGAGGCGCGTGACGGTTTCTTCCTGGATGTCCTCGCGGGCCGAGGCAGTGAGCTTTTGGAGTGCCCACTGCGTAATGGTCATGCCCTTGAGTGAGGCTGCGCGCTCGATCTCTTCGCGCTCCTCGGAACGCATGCGCAGGTCGAGCCTTGCGTCGCGCTTTGGTGCCGTGATGGTCGCCATGGATACTCCTATTCCGTGCAGTGGGAAGAGAATGTGTACGTAGAATCTCCGTACAAGTATACCCATCTGGTTAGCCAAAGACTGCTTCGTCCTCAGTGGGGACCTTTCGGAGGCTCTATAACACTTTTGGTGGGTAGCACACACCAAGCACCCGGGACCGCGACGG
>JAUMVN010000016.1 GCA_030530145.1 Coriobacteriia bacterium
GCCGGGCTGCCGCCGTGGGAGGGGTGACTTTATGCGTCAGGTCGTGGGCCATATTCTCCGACATGTTCAGCCGCGCCTTCCAGGTCTCCGGCGTCGTGACTCAGGTTGAGGTCGCCACGGCCCTCGCCCTGAACACCTACGGCACCGAGGTCGCCCTGGTCATGGTTCTCGGCTTCATCATGAACCTGGTCTTCGCCAAGATCACCCCGTTCAAGGCGGTCTTCCTTACTGGCCAGCACTTCCTGTACTTCGCCTGCGTCCTCGCCTTGGTCTTCATCGCCCTCGGCGCCCCGATGCTCGTCACCGTTGTTCTCGGCGGCGTGATCCTCGGTATCTGCGGCGCGGCCCTGCCGTCCCTGTGCCAGCCGTTCGTCAACAAGCTGACCGGTACCGACAACATCGCTATCGGCCACTTCAACTGCATCGGCTACGCTTTCTCCGGTTACGTGGGCAAGCTCTTCGCCGGCAAGCACGAGGCTGAGGGCGAGCAGGACGAGAAGAAGCTCCCTGAGTTCTTCAAGCTCTTCAAGGACTTCGTCTTCTCCGTCGCTCTGTTCATGATCGTGCTCTTCTACATCGTGACCATCGCCTGCTTCGTGACCGGCCACTTCGGCGACGAGCTCGCTTCCGGCAAGGCCTTCACCTCCTACTTCGGCAACGACGTCTGGTGGATCTGGCCGTTCCTCGCTGGCCTCAAGTTCGCTGCTGGCATGTCCGTCCTGGTCTACGGCGTCCGTCAGTTCATCGCCGAGATCACCGCTGCCTTCGTCGGCATCTCCGAGAAGCTCATCCCGGATGCCAAGCCCGCAGTCGACTGCCCGGCTATCTTCCCGTTCGCTCCTAACGCGGTCATCATCGGCTTCATCGGCTCCTTCCTTGGTGGCCTCGTTGCCATGGCCCTCATGGTCGCCTTCCACTCCGAGACCATCATGATCCCGGCTGCCGGCATCTGCTTCTTCTCCGGCGGCACCTGCGGCGTCTGCGGTTACGCCTACGGCGGTTGGCGTGGCGCCCTGCTCGGTTCCTTCCTCGTCGGCATCGTTCTGTGCGCCGGTCCGCTGGTGCTCTACCCTGCCTTCGCGAACCTCGGAATCGCTGGCGCTTCCTTCCCGAACGTCGACTACAACATCGTCGGCTCCATCATCTACGGCATCGGCAGCATCTTCGCCTAAGCCCTAGGTTCGGGATTGCACTACCTACTCAGCTCTAAGGTCTAAGGCCGGGGGCGCTCGTGGAAGCAAGCCCACGGGCGCCCCCGTTCAATTTCAGCGCCAAGACTGGATTTTGGAGGAAGCCAAATGGATTCGAGAACGATCAGCGAGCAAAGGCTCGGCGGACTGTTTGTCCAGGTTCTCGACAACGCGCCGTGTGTCTTGATGGCTAAGGCCGCCGGCTTCGACTTCCTCTTCTTTGATGGTGAACACGGGGACATTGACTACGCCCGCCTGAGCGCGCTCATGCTGCTCGGCAACTCGATTGGGATCCCCTCGCTTGTCCGTGCGCCGCAGCTGGCGCGGGCGGACGTGTCGAGGATTCTCGATTTGGGCGCAACCGGCGTCATGGTCCCTATGGTGGAGACGGCCTCGCAGGCTCGACAGCTCGTCGAGTGGGCCAAGTACCCGACGCTCGGGAGGCGCAGCTACTCCGGCGGCGCCCATACCGGGTACGGCCCGAGCGGCAACCACCAGCAGAACATGGAGCGCGCTAATGCTTCCGTGCTTGCCATCGCGCAGATCGAGACGGTCGAGGGCGTGAGGAACTGCGACGAGATCCTGTCCGTCGAGGGCCTCGACGCCGCGATCATCGGTCCTTGCGACCTCGCCATCTCGATGGGCGAGCCCGACAACGTGGGCTGCGACGAGGAGCTTGCGCTCATCGACGAGGTCCGGGACGCCTGCAAGAAGCACGGCAAGGGTTTTGGAATCATCGGCGGGAACGCACTTCTTGCCCGCTACGCGAACGACATCAACCTCATGGTCTCGGCGATCGACACGCACATCCTGCGCGACTCGTTTGCGGCGGCTGTGGATGACTACAGGAAAATCGGGGAGTAGGCACATGGCGGACCTGAGCAAAGCGGATCTGCAGAACAAAGAAGGGCAAGAGACCAAGAAGTACGAGCTCGAGGTCGAGGAGGACCGCAAGCGCCTGGTCCTTCAGGGCGTCGGGATGCTCGTCCTCAACGTCGCGCTCCTCTTTGTGGCGCTCGGGGCCTGGGCGGCGGCGAACATAACCGGAAACGTCCTGCTTCTGATCGTCATCCTGGCTCTCTTTACCGTCGTTTGGTTCGTGTCCAAGGGTATGGGCAAGCGTTTCAATCGCTTTGCCACGAAGGTCCACGTCGTCGATTTCGGGCCTCGCGACATCGTCATCTACGAGAAGGCCGACCCCGAGAAGGCTCTCGTGGTCCCGTACAAGAAGGTCAAGAACTACAAGTGCATTCGCCAGGGCAGCTCGATTCGCCTGCTGCTCGCCGGCGATTGGGTCAAGCACCCTTCCGGCTTCCAGCTCGTGGACATCAACCGCCCCTTCATGTCGTCCACGCTCGACGGCCTTCAGGCGGACATCGCCGCGGTCATGAAGGCCCATCGCGTGAACGAGCGCAACTAGGGGCACCTGCCTGAACGCCGCACAAGGCGTCGAAGGCACTTCTAACTCGTTTATAAACAGGGCGCTCGGCGCCCTCGATTAAAGGAGGATTGCATGGCAACCGATAAGGAACAGGTCCAGGAATTCCTGAGCATCGCCAAGGAATCGATCGAAGAGTACGTCGCGGGCATCGACTTCGAGGCGCTTTCCGCCGCGAAGCAGCTCATCCTCGACGCCGAGGCAAAGGGCGGCCGCCTGCACGTCACCGGCATCGGCAAGCCGGGCCACGTCTCGGGCTACGCCGCGTCGCTCTTCAGCTCCACGGGCACCCCGACCTACGAGCTTCACGGCACCGAGTGCGTCCACGGCTCCGCCGGCCAGACCAAGCCGGGAGACGTCGTGATCGCCATTTCCAACTCCGGCGAGACTAACGAGCTCAAGGCCACCGTCACCTGCCTCAAGGGCGTGGGCGTCCACATCATCGCGCTTACCGGCAACCCCAACAGCTGGCTTGCCAATGAGGCTGAGGTCGCGCTTATCGCCGGCGTCAAGCAGGAGGGCGACTCCATGAACAAGCCTCCCCGCGCCTCCATCCTGGCCGAGATCATGGAGCTCCAGTGCCTCTCGATCCTCCTCCAGAACGAGTTCGGCCTTGACCCGAAGCAGTACGTCAAGTGGCACCCGGGCGGCGCGCTCGGCGCTTCTTGCCGTGAGGGCAAGTAACCCACGTTGCCAATAAACCCCAGTTCAAACAGGAGACAGCATGTCTAAGTTCCAGGGCGTCATCGTCCCCATCGTCACCCCGTTCAACCGTGACGACGCGCAGACCATCAACTACGAGGCCGGCGAGAAGCTCGTCGAGAAGGTCATCGCCGCCGGCGCCGACGGCATCTTTACCTTCGGCTCCAACGGCGAGTTCTTCGTGTGCTCCGCCGACGAGAAGATCGATTTCTCGAAGTTCGTCATCGAGAAGGTCGACGGCCGCGTGCCCGTGTACGTGGGCACCGGCGCCTGCTCGACCAAGGACGCCATCGAGATGTCCAAGCGCGCCGAGGCCATCGGCGCCGACGCCCTCTCGGTCATCAACCCGTACTTCATGGGCATCAGCGACGACCAGCTCAAGAACTACTTCACCATGGTCGCCGAGAGCGTGAACATCCCCGTCATGCTCTACAACATCCCCAAGTGCACCGGCAAGAACATCGCCCCCGAGGTCGTGGCCGAGCTCGCCAAGGTGGACAACATCAAGGGCGTCAAGGACAGCTCCGGCAACATGGACAACCTCCAGGGCTACATCGACGCGGCCAAGGGCAACGACGTCGACGTCCTCGTCGGCTCCGACGGCAAGATCTCCGCTGCCCACGCCATGGGCGCCGCGGGCGCCGTCGCGGGCACCGCGAACCTGATCACCGACGTGGTCGTCAACCTCTGGCGCGCCCTCGAGGCCGGCGACGCGGCTGAGGCTGAGCGTCTGCAGGCCGAGATCGAGCCGATCCGCGACGTCCTGCACCTCGGCTCCACCCCGCAGACCCTGAAGCGCTCGCTCGAGCTTGCCGGCTACGAGGTCGGCCCCGCCCGCTTCCCCGTTACCGAGGTCGCTGACGGCATCGACGAGAAGTGCATCGCCATGCTTGACCACTACGGCATCGCCCACAAGTAATTCGGTGCTTTCAAACAGGTTTTAAGTGAGGAGAAGAACCATGATTCTTCAGAAGGCTTCCGTCACCAAGGCGCTCTACGAGACCGGCGCGTTCGCCGTCGTCCGCGTCCCCACCGTCGAGCGCGGCTGCGAGATCGCTGAGGGCCTGATTCGCGGCGGCGTCCACGCCATGGAGATCAGCTACACCCTTCCGAACGCCGGCGAGGTCATTGCCGGTATTAAGGAGAAGTTCGGCGATCAGATGATCGTCGGCGCCGGCACCGTCATGGAGGCGACGACCGCCCGCCTGGCCATCATGTCCGGCGCTCAGTTCATCGTCGCGAACATGATGAGCGACGAGGTCGCGAGCATCTGCAACCTCTATCAGATTCCCTACGCGCCCGGCTGCACCACGATGACCGAGGCCAACCACGCGCTCTCCATCGGCTCCGCCTTCATCAAGTGCTTCCCGATCTCGAACACCTACGGCACCCAGCTCGTGGGCCTCTTCAAGACCCCGACGCCCTGGATGCCTCTCATGATCTCGGGCGGCATCAACCTGGACAACCTCGCCACCTGGGTCAAGTCCGGCGCCGAGTGCTACGGCATGGGCAGCCTGCTGACCAAGGGCACCGCGGACGAGATCGCCGCCAACGCCGCCCAGGTCCGCAAGATCATCGACGAGACCCGCGCAAGCATGTAGTCCTTTCCGGTGTCGCCGTCGACGGGCGAGACAAGAGCCAAGTTAGCATTGAAGGGCCTAGCAAACAGCTAGGCCCTTCTTTTCATGCGGTTCTGTGGGAATTCTTGCTAACAACAGAGCGCCGGCGTGCCCGTCTGGGTGATTTTGCTCAGAATCTGGCGGTCGGTCTCGTCGGTGATGACGGCCGAGAAATCGTTGATGGACGAGAAACGATAGCCGCCTCGGATGTCGAACTTTGAGCGGTCGGCCAGGAGGAAGCGGTACGACGCGTTGTGGAGGACCTTCTCCTTGACCATGCCGTCGTCCATGCCGAACGCCGTGACGCCGTAGTCCTCGACGGAGCAGCCGTAGCAGCCGATGAACGCCTTGACAAAGAGCAGCGGCTCCAGAAGGCTGATGGACGCGGACCCAATGAAGCCCGTGAGCTGCGGGTTCAGGACGCCTCCGGTAAGAAGCGCCGTGACCTTGGGGTTCGGCGCCAGGCGCTTGGGGATGTCCATCATGTTCGTGGTCACGATGAGGCGTTTATCTCCATTGGCAATCATGTCGGCGAGATAGAGGTTGGTCCGTGAGATGTCCAAGAACACCGCATCGCCGTCGTTGATCTCCATATAAGCGCGCGCGGCGACGGCACGGCGACCGGCGTCGGCGGCCGGATCGACGGCGGGCTCGAAGTAGGCGGGGCTTTGAGCTGGAGCGTCGGCTTGAGGAGCCGCGGCGGGGGAGTCGGCACGATCGACCTTGAATGCGCCGCCGTACTCGCGGCGACAAAGGCCGGCCTTGGCAAGGGTGGCAAGGTCTTTGCGGATGCTGTCGACGCTCACAGAGAAACGCATGGCAAGATCCTCGACCGTGGCATAGCCAGTATTGTCGAGGATCTGTACGATCTGCTCTCTTCTCTGCTTTGGAAACACCGATTGCCCCTCAATCAAACCCCAGCCATAAAAGGATATTCGCTACGAGCTCCTCATGTCCCAACGAAAAAGCGCTGCTAAGAATATCCAAAACAAGATTTTCCCATAATCAGGAAAGAAAAATCGACAAAACAGGAAAAAACAGGAAGGAAATGAGTTATAGTAGCCCTGTCAAACGGAAAGACTCGGAAAGGAGAGCGCCGTGGCCGGAATGAGTTCCATGCTTAAGCGCGAGAATGTCCAGATCGTCGAGAAGGTCTCCGATTGGGAGGAGTCCGTCCACATTGCGGTCCAGCCCCTCGTTGATCAGGGTTTCGTCGAGTCCCGCTACATCGACGAAATCATCGGCAATGCCCGCGAGTTCGGCCCGTACTTCGTCATCTGCCCCGACCTCGCCCTTCTTCACGCCCGTCCCGACCAGGGCGTCATCAAGCGCCAGCTTGCCGTGACCGTCCTGCGCGAGCCCGTCCGCTTCAAGGAGGAGGGCCCGGACGTTCGCCTCCTCGTCACGCTCGCGGCAACCGACGCCGACGGCCACATCGAGGTCATGCGCCAGCTCGCCACCATGTTCGGCGATCCCGACAACATCACGAAGATCTGCGAGGCCGCCACGGCCGACGAGATCTACCACGCGTTCGCGGATTTCAAGGCTTAACCGCTCGTTTCCCCATAGCTATTGCATCGGCGGTAGGGGGAATCCGTCGGCAACATAGAAATTAGGCAGTTCTAGGAAAGGAAAGAGGTAAGAACATGGCAGTACTCGACTTTATCGTCAATATTCTGTCCACACCGGCGATTCTCGTCGGCCTCCTCGCCCTCGTTGGCCTCGTGCTTCAGAAGAAGCCGGTCGAAGAGGTCGTCATGGGCACCATCAAGACCATCGTTGGCTTCCTGGTGCTTTCCGCCGGCGCAGCGTACCTGCAGTCCGGCTCCCTGCTCGCGTTCGGTGAGCTGTTCAACTACGCCTTCAACATGCAGGGCGTCGTGCCGAACAACGAGGCCGTCGTCTCGATGGCCCTCACCGACTTCGGCCAGGCTTCCGCGCTCATCATGTGCATCGGCATGGTCCTGAACATCGTTCTGGCCCGCTTCTCCCGCATGCACTACATCTTCCTCACCGGCCACCACACCCTGTACATGGCCTGCATGCTCGCCGTCGTTCTTTCCATCGGCGGACTTGAGGGCTGGAGCCTCTACATCGCCGGCGGCTGCGTGCTCGCTCTGATCATGGTTATTTCCCCCGCCTACTGCCAGCCGACCTTCAGGAAGGTCACCGGCTCCGACGGCGTTGCCCTCGGCCACTTCGGCGGCCTCGGCTATGCCATCGCCGGCAAGGTCGGCAGCCTCTTCAAGGGCGGCAAGTCCACCGAGGACATCAACTTCCCCAAGCGCCTCGTCTTCCTGCGCGACACCACCGTCTCCATCTCCCTCACGATGATCGCCCTCTTCGTCATCGTCACGGGCGTCGCCGTGGGCCGCGGCATCCTCACCGCCGACCCCACCCAGTTCTCTCACCTTGACGAGCTGCTGAACGTCGGCACCGAGACCAAGACCAACTGGATCGTCTGGGCCTTCACCTGCGGCTGCGCCTTCGCCGGCGGCGTCTACATCGTCCTTTCTGGCGTCCGCCTGATCGTCGGCGAGATCGTCCCCGCTTTCAAGGGCATCGCCGACAAGCTCGTCCCCGGCGCCATCCCCGCCATCGACTGCCCCGTCGCGTACCCCTACGCCCCGAACGCCGTCATCATCGGCTTCCTGGTCTCCTTCGTCGCCGGCATCGTCGGCCTGGTGATCCTCTCCGCCATCGACGCGAGCATCGCTCCTGTGGCCCTCATCCTCCCCGGTGTCGTTCCTCACTTCTTCTGCGGCGCTACCGCCGGTGTCTTCGGCAACGCCGAGGGCGGCGTCAAGGGCTGCGTGGCCGGCGCCTTCGTCCACGGCCTGCTGGTCACCTTCCTCCCCGCGATCTGCATGCCCGTCTTCACAGCCCTCGGCTTCACCGCCGCGACCTTCTCCGACGCCGACTTCTCTTGGCTGGGCATCCTCTTCGGCAACCTGGCCCAGGCTGTCCCCGGCACCCCGCTGCTCGTCATCTGCATCGTTTGCTTCCTCGCGCCGATTGTCTACAACTTCGTCGCGCCCAAGCCCAAGGCCGCTGACGCCGAGTAATTCATTGCTCGTAATCGGGTAGGCTCCAAAGTAAAGCCCGGGTCGGACTCCCGGCCCGGGCATCCTTTAAAACGGTCCGTTAAGCGGGCCACGTCAAAGAAATGAGTCGTCATGGCAGTCAAGAAGATCATGTGCGCGTGTGGTTCCGGCCTGGGCTCCAGCCTGATGGTCGAGATGAACATCAACGATGTCCTCAAGAAGCTTGGCAAGAGCGACATTCAGGTCGTCCACACCACCACTTCCGACGTTAAGCCTGGCGCGGCCGACCTCTTCGTCGTGGGTCGCGACCTCGCGGACTTCGTCAAGGGTGTGCCCGAGGAGGATGTTGTCGTTCTGAACAACATCATCGACAAGGGCGAGCTCGAGCAGAAGCTTGCTCCCAAGCTTGGCTAAACCTGCTCTTTGAGCCCGTAAGCCATGCTTGCGGGCTCTTTTTATGCCGATTCTCGCGAAAGGAGCGCCGCATATGACGCCAAATGAACTTGCAAAAGCCGAGCTTCTGGCAACAAAGATTCGCCGAGACGTGCTTCGGATGCTCGAGCACGTCGGCTCAGGGCACCTGGGCGGGTCCATGTCGATCGTGGAGCTGCTGAGCGTCCTGTACAGCCACCGCCTTCACATCGACCCGAAGAACCCCCGCTGGGAGGGCCGTGACCGCGTTGTTCTTTCCAAGGGCCACGCTGGTCCCGCCTGGTATGCGGCTCTTGCCGAGACCGGCTTCTTTGATACCGAGAAGCTCCTTACCTTGAACGACGGCGGCACCATGCTGCCGTCCCACCCGGACCGTACCAAGACCCCCGGTGTCGACATGACCACGGGCTCCCTTGGCCAGGGCACCTCTGCCGCCGCGGGCATTGCGACTGGTCTGCGCATGAAGGGCTCCGACCGCCACGTGTATCTGATCGTCGGCGACGGTGAGCTCAACGAGGGCCAGTGCTGGGAGGCCTTCGAGTTCATCGCGGGCAACCGGATGGACAACTGCATCACCATCATTGACTGGAACAAGCGCCAGCTCGACGGCACGCTCGAGGAAATGCTCGACCCCTTCGACATCCCGGCAAAGATGAAGGCCTTCGGATTCGACGTCCAGGTTGTCAACGGCCAGGATATGCAGGCCCTCGATTCCGCGCTCGAGCGCGCCGAGGCCACCGAGGGCGCTGCCCCCTGCATTGTCATGGATACCGTCAAGGGCGCGGGCATCCCGTTCTTCGAGACGTATCCCGGCAACCACTCCGTCAAGTTCAGCGACCCTGCCGTTGCCAAGGCCGCGCATGAGGCGCTTGCCGAGTACGACGTCGTTATCGAGGGGAGTGAGGCGTAGATGTTCACGCTTGCAAAAGATCGCAGCCAGAAGGGCAAGGAGCTCCGCGTTGTAATGGTGGAGTCCATCGAGGCGGCCATGGACGCCGACGACCGCGTTGTGGCGCTCGAGGCGGACCTCGGCGGGGCCAGTAAGTTCACGAATATCCAGAAGAGCCACCCCGAGCGCTTTGTCCAGTGCGGCATTGCCGAGGCGGACATGGTGGGCATCGCGGCGGGTCTTTCGGTCGAGGGCTTCCGTCCCTTCACGCACACGTTCGGCCCCTTCGCGACGCGCCGCTGCTTCGACCAGATCTTCCTTTCGGGCGCGTATGCGCACAACACGCTGAACATCTACGGCTCCGACCCCGGCTTCTGCGTGGGAACCAACGGCGGCACCCACACGACTTGGGAGGACATGGCGCTCATGCGCTCCATCCCGGGCGCCGTGGTGTGCGACCCGGCCGATGAGACCCAGCTGCGCTGGATCGTCTCCGAGTTCGCGGCGACCGAGGGCATCCACTATATCCGCGCCAACCGCAAGGACGTGCGCAACGTCTACGAGCCCGGCTCGACCTTCCAGATGGGCAAGGGCAACCTGCTCGTCCAGGGCTCCGACGTCCTTCTTGTTGCCTGCGGCCAGCTTGTGAGCGAGGCGCTCGATGCGGCCGAGGCGCTTGCCGAGCAGGGCGTTTCTTGCTCCGTCATCGACATGTTCTGCGTGAAGCCGCTTGACGAGGAGCTGCTGCTTTCCGAGGCCGCGGGAAAGAAGCTCGTCGTGACCTTCGAGAACCACGGCGTCATCGGCGGCCTGGGCGATGCCTGTGCTGCGGTACTTGCGGAGTCCGGTTGCGGCGTTCGCCTTATCCGCCACGGCGTGAAGGAGCGCTTCGGCCAGGTCGGCACGCCCGCGTGGTTGCAGAAGGACTTCCACCTTACCGCCGAAGACCTGGTGAATACCGTCAAGGAGGGCTTGGCATGAGCCTGAACAAGTACATCGACCACACCATCCTCAAGGCCAACGCCACGCGCGCACAGGTGGAGAAGCTCTGCGACGAGGCGGCGGAGCACGGGTTCGCCTCCGTGTGCGTCAACTCCTGCTGGGTGCCGCTGTGCGCCGAGCGGCTTGCGGGCACGGGCGTCAACGTGTGCACCGTGATCGGCTTCCCCTTGGGCGCCATGTCGACGGCGGGCAAGGCCGCCGAGGCGGCTGCGGCCGTCGCCGACGGCGCCGATGAGCTTGACATGGTCATCAACGTCGGCTGGCTCGTGGCGGGGGAGGACGACCTCGTGCGCGACGACATCGCCGCCGTCGTTGCCGCCGCCAAGGGCCGCTGTGTCAAGGTCATCATCGAGACCTGCCTGCTCGACGACGAGCAGAAAGTCCGTGCGTGCGAGCTCTCCGCCGAGGCGGGGGCGACCTTCGTCAAGACGAGCACGGGCTTCTCGACCGGCGGCGCGACCGTGCACGACGTTGAGCTCATGGCAAAGACGGTCGCCGGCCGCTGCAAGGTCAAGGCCTCCGGCGGCGTTCACAACGCCACCGAGGCGCAGGCCATGATCGACGCCGGCGCCGACCGCATCGGCACATCCAGCGGGATTGCGATCGTTTCTGAGTCGGAATGAAAGGTGCTCGCTTAACCGCGCAAAACGTTCGAACAATTCGAAATGTTCGCAGGTAATCGTTGTAATTGCGACCGTTCGCGGGAAAAGTTCAGTACTTAAAGAGACGTTACGGTCCCATGCCTTTGCAGGTGGTATCTTCAATTGCAGACAAGGGGGTGGCGGGAGGCTGCCCCAAGGGTTGAATTCCAAACGAAGGGGGAAACATGAAGTTCTTCATCGACACCGCCGACATCGACGAGATCAAGGAGGCCATGAGCTGGGGCTGCCTGGCCGGCGTCACCACCAACCCGTCGCTGTACGCCCGCACCGGCGGCAAGCTCGCCGACTTCGAGGGCCACATGGTCAAGATCGCCGAGATTTGCGAGGGCCTGCCCGTCTCCGCCGAGTCCCAGGCAAAGACCACCATGGGCATGATCGAGGAGGGCCGCCACCTGGCCTCCCTTGCCCCGAACATCGTCGTTAAGCTCCCCATCTGCGCCGAGTCCCTGGCCGCCACCCACACGCTGGCCGCCGAGGGCGTCCGCATCAACATGACGCTCATCTTCAGCGCCCCGCAGGCACTTCTTGCCGCCAACGCAGGCGCCCGCTACGTGAGCCCCTTCGTCGGCCGCTTCGATGACATCGGAGAGGACGGCATCTCCGAGCTCGCCAACGTGGTCACCTGCATCCAGAACTACGACTGGACCGGCAAGAACGTCGACGACCAGGTCGAGATCATCACCGCCTCCGTGCGCACCCCGAACCACGTGACCCAGGCCGCTCTCATGGGCGCCGACATCGCCACCGTCCCGTTCGGCGCGCTCAAGAAGTGCCTCAAGCACCCCCTGACCGACCAGGGCATGGCTTCCTTCGACGCCGACTGGGCCAAGGTCGTCGCCGCCCAGTAACGACGCTAGGTAGACGGCGGACAAAACCGATGCCTGTCGTTTAGTGGTGAAGTAAAGTAATTTACTTGAATCTGCCGCGGCGGCGTTTAGGCGCCGCCGCGGTGCTAAGTTTGAAAGCGCTTCAATCACACCGAGCTCAAGGAGGCACTATGACCGACCAGGAGCTGGCTCGCGTCGCGAACGAGGTCCGTCGCGGCATCGTCACCGGCGTCCACGCCGCCAAGGCGGGCCACCCCGGCGGGTCGCTGTCCATCGCGGACATCCTGACCTACCTGTACTTTGAGGACATGAACGTCGACCCGGCCGACCCCCGCAAGGCCGACCGCGACCGCCTCGTCCTCTCCAAGGGCCACGCGGCCCCCGCGCTCTACTCCGTCCTCGCGAGCCGCGGGTTCTTCCCCGTCGAGGAGCTCGAGACGCTGCGCCACATCGGCAGCCGCCTGCAGGGCCACCCGAACATGAATGACACCCCGGGCGTCGACATGTCCACCGGCTCGCTCGGCCAGGGCATCAGCGCCGCCGTGGGCATGGCGCTCGCCGCCAAGCACTGGCACGAGGGCTGGCGCACCTACGCCGTCCTCGGTGACGGCGAGATCCAGGAGGGCCAGGTGTGGGAGGCCGCGATGTTCGCGGGCAACCAGCGCCTCGACAACCTCTGCCTCGTCGTGGACCACAACCGCCTGCAGATCGACGGCTCGAACGAGGAGGTCAACTCCCCGATGCCCATCGCCGACAAGTTCCGCGCGTTCAAGTTCAACGTGATCGAGGTCGCCGACGGCAACGACATGGCCCAGGTCCGCGAGGCCTTCCAGGCCGCCCGCGCCCACAAGGGCGAGCCCACCTGCATCGTGGCCGAGACCATTAAGGGCAAGGGCGTCTCGTTCATGGAGGACCAGGTCGGCTGGCACGGCAAGGCCCCCGACGACGAGCAGTACGCGCAGGCGATGGCCGAGCTCGAGGCCGCCGGGAAGGAGCTCTAATGGCAGATATCAAGAAGGTCGCGACCCGCGCCAGCTATGGCGAGGAGCTTGTGGCGCTCGGCGCCGAGCGCGACGACTTCGTGGTCCTGGACGCGGATCTTGCCGCGGCCACGCAGACCGGCAAGTTCAAGGCCGCCTACCCCGAGCGGTTCTATGACGCCGGTATCGCCGAGGCAAACATGGTCGGCATCGCGGCCGGCATCGCCACCACGGGCAAGAAGGTCTTCTGCTCCACGTTCGCCATGTTCGCCGCCGGCCGCGCGTTCGAGCAGGTCCGCAACTCCATCGGCTACCCGCACCTCAACGTGAACATCTGCGCCACGCACGCCGGCATCTCGGTCGGCGAGGACGGCGCGACCCACCAGTGCAACGAGGACATCGCCCTCATGCGCTCCATCCCCGGCATGACCGTGATCGTCCCCGCCGACGACACCGAGGCCCGCGCCGCCGTGCGCGCCGCCCTCGACTTCGACGGCCCCGTCTACATGCGCCTCGGCCGCCTCGCCGTGCCTGTGTTCAACGATCCCGACACCTATGAGTTCGAGATCGGCAAGGGCATCGTCGTCCGCGAGGGCTCCGACGTGACCATCGTGGCAACCGGCCTTATGGTCGCTGCCGCGCTCGAGGCCGCCGAGTCCCTCGCCGCCAAGGGCGTCGACGCCGAGGTCATCAACATCCACACGGTGAAGCCGCTCGACGAGGAGCTCGTCCGCGCCTCCGCCCACAAGACCGGCCGCGTCGTCACCTGCGAGGAGCACTCCGTCATCGGCGGCCTCGGCGACGCCGTGCTCGCGGCCCTGGCGGCCGACCCGGTGCCTGTGCGCAAGGTCGGCGTCAACGACGTCTTCGGCGAGTCCGGCCCGGCTGTCGACCTGCTGGCCAAGTCCGGCCTCGACGCCGCCGGCGTCGAGCGCCAGGTCCTGGACTTCCTGGGCAAGTAGGCCGAGCCGCCCGGCGGCCGAACGCCCTTCTTGCCACATGATCTTTCGAGCCTCCCTGCGCGTTTCTGTGTGGGGAGGTTCTGCTTTATCGAGCGTACTTTTGCGACGAAATAGGCGGGAGCTGGGGTTTTGCTAAACTAAGGACCGCATCTGTCCGCTGTGAGCAAAAGGAAAAGGAGCTTTCGTGGCCAATCACTTTCGCAGCACTGAGCGACAGGAGTCGGACGGCGAAGACACGATCTTCGAGCCCGAGCCGACTATGGCAGCCGTAGCGCCGCAGGTCATCGATGACGCCGAGGTCGACGCCATTCTGTATCCCGGGTCCGTCCCGACGTCCGCCGCGCCCGCGGTCGACGTTCTCGACGCAGCCGCTGACGAGGACCTCGCTGTGCACGCCGTTACCGCATCCGAGCCTGCTGACCCCACCAGCCAGCCGGGCTTCACGAGCGTCTTCGCGCCCCTCGCGGGCAACGACTCTCCTGCGGTTTCGCGCACCGGTACGCCGACCGTGTCGTTCAAAAACGTGTCACTCATCTACCCGGCCCAGCCCAACAAGCCCGCTCTCGACGACGTCAGCCTCGACGTGTACCCCGGCGAGTTCGTCTTTGTCGTCGGCCACTCGGGGTCCGGCAAGTCCTCGCTTCTGCGCCTCATCACGCGCGAGCTTAAGGCCACCCACGGTCAGGTGATCGTCGGCGGCCAGGACCTGACCAAGATGCGCAACAAGAAGGTCCCGTACCTCCGCCGCCAGATCGGCACCGTCTACCAGGACTTCAAGCTCCTGCCGAACAAGACGGTCTATGAGAACGTCGCCTTCGCCCTCGAGTGCATCGGCAAACCCCGCTCGGTCATCAAGGCCCAGGTTCCCGAGGTGCTTCGCCTCGTCGGCCTCGCTGAGCGCATGGACCACTTCCCCGACCAGCTCTCCGGTGGCGAGCAGCAGCGCGTCTCCGTTGCCCGCGCCATGGTCAACCGCCCGCCGCTTCTGGTGTGCGACGAGCCTACCGGCAACCTCGACCCGGCCATCTCGCTGGGCATCATGAAGCTGCTGGACCGAATCAACCGCGCCGGCACCACCATCGTCATGGCCACGCACGACCGTGAGATGGTCGACTCCATGCGCAAGCGCGTCATCGCCCTGGAGGCCGGCCACGTGGTCCGCGACCAGGAGAAGGGAGGCTACGGCTACTATGGCGCCCTCTAACATCGGCTATTCGTTCCGCGAGGTCGGACAGCACTTCCGCCGCAACTGGACCACCGTCCTCGGCGCGATCGTGACTATCTTCCTCTCGCTCTTCATCATCGGCGTCTTCGTGCTCGGCTCCGCGCTGATCAACAACATGATCGGCTCCGTCGAGGACGAGGTCACCATCCAGGCGTTTCTTTCCGACGACGCGACCGACGAGCAGATCCAGGCCTTCGCCACCAAGGTCCAGGGCTGGGACAACGTCGAGAGCGTGACCGTCCGCACCAAGGAAGAGGCCCTCGAGCAGTACCAGAACCAGATGTCCAACCGCAACGCGAGCGACGCCATCACCGCTCTTGACGGCGAGAACCCGCTGCCCGCCTCGCTGGTCATCAAGCTCGACGACCCGCAGCAGGTCGAGTCCACCGCGAACAAGATCGTCAGCGACTCCGACTTCGTCGCCATCTGCGACTCCAAGGACAGCCCGTCCTCCGACGTCAACTACGGCCGCGAGACGGTTGAGAAGCTCTTCAGCGTCACGAGCTACATCCGCGTCGCCGCGATCGTGCTCGTTGCGCTTCTCACCTTCGTCGCGTTCGTGTTCATCAACAACACGATTCGCCTGGCCATCACGGCCCGCCGCCGCGAGATCGGCATCATGCGCCTGGTCGGCGCCTCGAACGGCTTCATCAAGGGGCCCTTCATCCTGGAGGGCACGCTCGAGGCCATCATCGGCGCCGTGCTCGCCATCGTGGTGCTCGTCGCCGGCATGAACGTGCTGCTGCCCAAGCTGTCTTCCAGCATGCAGTTCCTTTCGTTCAACATCTCGTCCCACACGATGATCGCCTGCTCGGCGGGGCTTCTTGCCATCGGCGTCCTCATCGGCTGGTTCGGCTCGGCCATCGCCATGCGCCGCTACCTCAAGGTCTAGCGCCGCGGTAAGCATCCGGCAAGAAACGAACGGGGGTGTCGCGAGCGCGGCGCCCCCGTTCTATTATTTGGGGGCAGGTTGTGTCCCGCAGCCGTTCGGGAACGGGTTGAAGCCCGCGCCCCGCGACCGGGCCCTGCGCCCCGCCCCCCGCCCGCATCCTGCGCCCGTGCCCCCGCACCGCGCCCTGCCCCCGCGCCAACGAAGAGGAGAGAAACGATGGCCCGCAAGCGCCCGCACCATGGAAACACCCGCCGCGGCTCCGCCAAGGGGCCGCGCAAGCAGCGCCGCGCCATCACGGGTATCCTGCGCGTGCTGCGCCCGGGCTCGGCCACTGTCGAGACGGCCGAGGGCAGCTTCGAGGTAACCCGCTCGGGCGTCCACGAGGCCATGAGCGGCGACGAGGTCAGCGTCATTCTCGTCGGCGATAAGCGCACGGGCGCGAAGCGCGCCGTCGTCGACGCGGTGCTCAACCGCGCGACCCACAGCCTCCTCGGTCGGTTCGAGCTCGCGGGTCCGCTGGGCGCTGTTGTGCCGCTGGACAACCGCCTGAACCACGACTTCTTCGTGCTGCCGGAGGACAAGAGCCCCGAGCGGCTGGGCGTCGCGCCCGGGGACATCGTCGCGGCGCGCATCGTCGAGTACCCGACGCGCTACACGGCCGCGGTCGTGACCCTCGACCGGCGCGTGGGCTCGGCCGACGAGCTCGACATGAACATCGAGTCCGTCATCGCGAGCCACGGCATCGCGACCGAGTTCAGCCCTTCCACGCTCGAGCAGGCGCAGGCGGTGCGCGCCGACGTGGCCGGCGCGCTCGCATCGGATGCGCGCCGCGTCGACCTGCGCGACGTCATGTGCGTGACCATCGACCCGGCCGATGCCCGCGACTTCGACGACGCGGTCGGCGCGCGCGAGCGGGAGGATGGCGGCTTTGACCTCGATGTTCATATCGCCGACGTCACGCATTACCTGCCGTGGGGGTCGTCCATGGACCTCGAGGCGCGGGCGCGGACCTGCTCGGTGTATCTCGTGGACCGCGTGGTGCCGATGCTTCCCGAGCGCCTGTGCAACGACGTGTGCTCGCTGCGCCCGGGAGAGGACCGCCTGGCCATGACGGTGCGGATGCGCCTGGACGCGCAGGGCCGCGTGACCCGCGCGAAGGCGTGCACGTCGGCCATCTGCTCGAACGCGCGGCTTTGCTACGACGACGTGGACGCCCTGCTCGAGGGCCGGACCAAGGCGGCTGACCTGCATATGGTTGATCCGGCGGAAGCCGAGGGGGCGGCGCGGATGCTTCGGGTCCTCGACCGGATCCGCGACCTGCGCGAGCGGATTCGCCGCAGCCGCGGTGCCATCGACTTCGAGACGCGCGAGGCCAAGGTCGTGCTCGACGCCGACGGCCATCCGACCGGGGTGCGCGTACGCAACCGGACTCGCGCCACGGGCCTGGTGGAGGAGGCGATGCTCCTGGCTAACGAGTGCGTGGCAAAGATCCTGGCCGACTCCGAAGTCCCGGCTGCTTATCGCGTGCACGAGCAGCCGTCGCCCGACGACCTCCGCGCCACGATCGCGCCGCTCGACGAGCTCGGGCTGCTCGAGGCCGGCGACGCCGCTGCGGTGCTCGCGGGGGAGCCGCGAGCGATTCAGGCCGTCCTCGCCCGCGCCCGCGGCACCCGTGGCGAGTACCTGGCGAACACCCTGCTGCTCCGTGCGCAGAAAAGGGCCATCTACCTGCCGCATAACGACGGTCACTATGCTCTCGGCGCGCAGGCGTACTGTCACTTCACCTCGCCGATTCGCCGCTATCCCGACGACATCGTGCACCGCGCGCTCAAGGCGCACCTTGCCGGCAAGGACGGCTGTCCCGAGCAGCGCGCGGTCGAGCGCGTGCTCCCGCAGCTGTGCTCGGATTGCTCGAGCATGGAGCGCACCGCCGACGCGGCCGCTCGCGACTCACAGAAGGTGAAGATGGCCGAGCTCTATGCCGAGCGGATCGGCGCGCGGGAGGCCGGCGTGGTCTCGGGCTGCGAGCGGTTCGGCCTCTTCGTCTGCCTCGACGATACCTGCGCCGACGGGCTTCTTCCCGTGCGCGACCTCGGCAACGAGTGGTTCTCCTACGACGAGAAGCGCATGACGTTGACCGGCGAGGCCACGGGCGAGGTTTGGGGGCTGGGCCGGCGCGTGGTCGTGGAGGTGGCGGCGGTCGACATCCCGCGCGGTCGCATCGATTTCCGGCTTCCGAAGCGGGCGTCAGAATATAGCGCGTGTATTGTGTAACCTTATTTGAACTTGCCGAGTAGCCGGGCCAAATCAAGGTGGTTTCCCTGCTTAAACGGTCCAAATAACGAACGGATACTCGGCAAACTCAAATTAAGATACGCAATATGCGCAATCTATTTTGGAAGCAGCAATATGAAGCGCTTCAAATTACCGCCGCCGCACGCAAATAGGCGACAGAGCCTCGCTCGGCCTTCTCCGAGCCCTTTGCGCGGCCCTTTCTGGCTTAGCGCGGGCGCGAGCTAAACCGCGGCGGGGTATCATCAGCAGAGTGAAAGCACCGATTTCGCCGGCCCGGCCGGCTGGAGGACCCATGAACGAACCGCAGACCGAGCTCGCTGACGCGCTCGCCCAGGCAGAGGGCTACATGCTCCAGGGCCAGGACGAGGCCGCCGCCGAGCTTCTCCGCCGCCTTGCCGAGGACGCCGAGGAGTACGTCGACAAGAACTGCGCCGCCACCGAGGCGGGGCAGTGGTTCAGCTTCCCGACGCCGTTCGAGAAGCTCGCCTATCGCCGCGTCGAGGGCGACCCCCGCGAGCTGCGCGACGTCGGCGAGCCGCTCGACCGCCTGTACAGCGACCTTGCCCTGGCCAGTGTCCACGTCGGCGACTACGACGAGGCCAAGGCGGCGCTCAAGTCGGCCATCCGTTGGAACCCCATGGACTGCGGAAGCCGCCTGAACCTCGCCGACCTCTACAAGATCGACGGCGACATGGACGAGTACCTCGGCCTCTCGTTCTCCGTTTTCGAGCGAGCGAGCGAGCCGCGCCACCTCGCGCGCGCCTTCGTTAACTTCTCCGCCTGGTTCCAGGTAAGCGAGAAGCCCCAGGTCGCCGCTGCCTGCCTGCGCGCCGCCCAGGCGCTCGACGTCCGCGACGGCGCCCTCGACGCCGCGCTCGACCAGGCGGCCGGCACGGACCGCGACCCGGCCGGCGTCTCCGAGTCCGAGGCGCGCTCGCTTCTTGCCGCCGAGGGCCTGCCCGCCGGTGCCAACGCCGAGATGGCCGCCTGCCTGCTCATTTGCGCGTCCAACGCCGCCCGCGCCGGCGAGAAGAACGATGCGACCAGCTTCACGCTGCGCGCCCGCGACCTCGTGGGCGAGCCGGCGGCGATGTCGCTTCTCCGCGCGATCCAGGCCGCCGAGGCCGAGGAGCTCGCCGGCGCGTCCGGCGCGGACGTCGCCGTCGACGCCGAGTCGGCCGCAAGGAGCGTGAACTAGCCATGGCAAAGAAGCCCGTGCCCGTCGGCGGCGCCAAGTCGGGCGGTAAATCCGCCGTCAAGCAGGGTAAACCCGAAAAGAAGTCCATCGCCCGCAACCGCTCCGCCCGCCACGAGTACTTCATCGACGAGACGTTCGAGGCCGGCATCGAGCTCACCGGCACCGAGGTCAAGAGCCTGCGCGAGCGCGCGTCGCAGATCACCGACGCGTTCTGCCTCATCCGCGGCGGCCAGTGCTGGCTGCACGGCGTCCACATCCACCCGTACTCCAACGGCGGCGTGTGGAACGTCGACCCCGACCGCAAGCGGCGCCTCTTGCTGCATCGTCAGCAGATCGACTACCTGGATGGGAAGCTCCGTCAGAAGGGGACGGCGCTCGTGCCGCTCGAGCTCTACTTCGACGAACACAACCGCGTGAAGCTCGCCATCGGCCTCGGCCGCGGCAAGAAGCTCTACGACAAGCGCGATGACATGGCCCGCCGCGACGTCGACCGCGAGATCGCCCGAGCCCTCAAGGCCCGCAGCCGCTAATAGCCTTCCGAACTCGGGCGGCCCTCGGGCGGCTGCCCGGCCGCCCAGCCGCCCGCCCGCCGGCGGCCCCGTGTTACCTTTCTGAATCGCCCCCGGCGGCCTTCGCCTCTGCCGCGCCGGTCGCTGCCACAATAAACCGAGCAACCCACGCCGCCGGGAGGAGCCGCACCACATGATCCACGCGAAGCAGGAGTCCGAGTCCTTGGAGCTCGCTGTCCTTCTCGCGCTGTCGGGCGGCATCATGGACGCGTACTCCTACCTGGTGCGCGATCACGTCTTCGCGAATGCGCAGACCGGCAACATGCTCCTCTTCGGCATCCACCTGGCCGCCGGCCGCTGGATCGAGTGCCTGCATTACGGCGTCCCCGTCGTGTGCTTCGCCGCCGGCATCGCGCTCTGCCACGCCATCAAGATCGCCGCGCGCGAGCGGCACCTCCACTGGCGGCAAGTCGCCCTTATCGCCGAGATCCTCATCCTCATCGTCGTCGCGGCCATCCCCGAAGGCCACAGCCTGTGGGCCAACGGCCTCACGTCGTTCGCCTGCGGCATCCAGGTCCAGGCGTTCCGCAAGTTCCACGGCCGCGCGCTGGCCACGACTATGTGCATCGGCAACCTGCGCAGCGGCACGCAGTCCATCGTCAGCTGGTTCCACGAGAAGGACGAGAAGACCCTCAACACCGGCCTGCTCAGCTACTTCGTCATCGTGATGTTCGTGCTCGGCGCCGTCCTGGGCAACTGGTTCCGCCCGCTGCTGGGCACGCGCATGATCCTCCTGGCCCCGGCGCTCCAGCTCGTGGCCTTCCTCATCCTGTTCGTCGACCGAGAGGGGCGCGACGTCGAGAAGCGCCTGCGCGACCGATCCGCCCGCGCTGCCGGCACGCAGAAGTAAAGCCTAGCCCACGGCGTCCGATCGCACGTACCGCGTCTTTCTTCCGGCCCCGAGCCTGACGAGGGCGCCTTCATCGACCAGCTTCTTCAGCGCGGACTCAACCGACGAGCTGCCGAGCACCGGGCAAGCTTCCATGACCTCTCGTTTCGAAAAAACGCCGAGCGTGTTGCGCGCGTACGCGAGAACCACGTCATAAGAAGTGCTCCTTGCACCCGCATCCTCAACGATGGAAACGCGGCTTTCCAGATCGCGGTAGCACGCGAGCACAATTCCGAGCATATATTCGATGAACGGCTTCAGGTCGTTTCTTGCCTCGTGCCACCCGCTGTCCGCCAGCCCCAGCGCGTCGTAGTAAGCATCCTTGGTGTCGGCAATTGCTTTTTCAATTGATATATATCGTCCAACTGAGTAGCCGGCGCGATAGAGGAGCAGGAGCGTAAGAAGCCTGCTCATGCGTCCGTTTCCATCGTCGAAGGGGTGGATGCAGAGAAAATCAAGGACGAAGCAAGGGATAAGGATAAGGGGGTCGACGACGCCCTGGCCCAAGCCGCGGTCGTATGCGTCGCAGAGCGACTCCATGGCTTCGGGCACTTCATTCGGGGCGAGCGGGACGAACAGCGTCGTTCGTTCTCCGTTGGCAAGAATGGCATCGATCTCGTTCGGGGTCGACTTATAGGATCCGCCGAAAGAGGAGCCCGTATAGCGCATCAGGTCGCGATGAAGCTGGAGGATGTAGTTTGGTCGCACGGGAATGTAGTCGTGGCTCTCGTGTATGAGGTCAAGTACGTTGCGATACCCAAGAATTTCCTGCTCATCGCGGGTTTTGGGGGTCGTCTTGCTCGTTACCAGCTGGCGCAGCCGCGGGGCCGTGGTCCGGATTCCCTCGATTCTGTTGGAGCTTTCGGTGCTCTGTATGCGGGCAACTTCGACGAGTCGCTCGATCGCGGCCGGTTTCTGCCTTAGAAAGAGCTCCTGCTTACCCCGGTATTCGTGAATCTTGGTCAGATAAGCGACGATTTCGTTGGACCATGTCCGATCCTTCAAGTAGCTGTAGTCGAAATCGCGCATGAGTTTCTCCCAACCGGCCGTTGTTTCTCCCAATATTAGCCCAGTTTTGGGAGAAACGCCCGATGGGTTGGGAGAAAGACGGGGCCTGCTCGGGAGATTCGCTGCCGGTGCACGCCCGGCGCGTTGCGCCCGGGCGCGGTCTGTACCATAGAGAAGGGCGACGCGCCGCTGCTACGCCCGCCCCGCGCCCGTCGCGCCCGCCGCCCGCCGCCCCCCCCCGCCCGCATCCCAACCCCGGAGACCCCATGACCGACCAGCTCAGCACCGACGCGCTCTACCTCATGCACCTCATGTCGTGCGCGCTGCGCGACGTGGCCCCGCAGCCCCTGCCCACGGACGCCTCCTGGGACACCGTCTACAGCCTCGCGCTGAGCAACTCCGTGACCACCACCTGCGCGTTCGCGGCGGCCAAGGCCCCCGGCATCGACGCCGCCGAGGCCAAGCGCTGGCGAGACGAGGTCTACAAGAACGCTGTCCGCCACTCCGTCTTCGCCGACGAGCGCGCCGCCATCTTCGCGGCCATGGACGCCGCCGGCCTCGCCCACCTGCCCGTCAAGGGCGTCGTGACCGCCCAGGCCTACCCCCACCCCGAGATGCGCTGGATGTGCGACAACGACTTCCTCTTCGGCCGCGCGCTCCCGGACGGCACGGTCCGCGTCGCCGACGAGAACGACCGCTTTGAGCTGCGGCGCATTATGGATGGTCGCGGCTACGAGCCCGAGACGTTCAACGAGCTGTACCACGACGCGTACCAGAAGGAGCCCTTCCTCAACTTCGAGCCGCACCTGCGCCTGTCCTACTCCGAGGACGCTTGGGGCGGCTATTACGCCGACTCCTGGGCGCGGGCGCGCCGCGCGGCCGGCGAGAAGGGCCTCGCCTACGAGTTCTCCCACGAGGACGCGTATCTTTACCACGTCGCCCACATGTACAAGCACTTCGAGTCGAGCGGCCACGGCGTGCGCGGCGTGGCCGACGAATGGGCGCTCCTGCGCGCCTGGCAAGAAACGATGGACCGCCCGTACCTCGACGCCGAGCTCGCCAAGCTTGGAATGGTCGACTTTGAGGCGGACCTGCGCAGCGTCGCGTCTGCCGCGATCGACCAGGACGCGTGCGGCCGGGTGCTGGCCGGCGACCCCGAGGCCCTCGCGCCGAAAGACGCTTACACGGTCGCGTACATGCTCAGCAGCGGCACGTACGGCACGCTCCAGAACCAGGCGCGCAACTGGGTCCGCGACGATGCTGCCGAGCACGGCGAGTCGCTCGCCCGCGTCCGCTACCTGCTGCATCGCCTCTTTCCGCCGACCGAGTCGCTCCTGCCGTACTACCCCGTCCTCAAGCGCGCGCCGTGGCTCCTGCCGGCGGTCCATCTGTACCGCCTCACGCTCCGCCCCATCCAGAAGCGCGCGAAGCTGCGCACCGAGCTCTCCGCCGTCATGGGCAAAAACGGGAAAGAAGCCCCGCCCAGCTCCAAGTAGCGCCCGCCCGGCGCCCCGCCCGACTTGCGAACGTTCGCGAACACCAGCCATCCGTTCGCGAGCGCCTCGCGCCAAGAAGTTCGGAAGCCTTCCAAACCTGAAACGGCACCCGCCCGCCCGCCTACTCGCCGAGCACGGTGAACCGCGCCAATGGATCTCTCCGCTGGTCTTCGATCGCCAGCACGGTAGCCAGGCGTTTCCCCTCGTCAACGTGGTAATACACCCCGTAGCGTCCGCAGAAGAAGACGCGGCACTCTACGGGCGGCCGCGCGCTCTCGTATGCGGGGTCGTACGCCTCCCCGTAGTAGGGGTGGAGGGCAAGAAAGTCGATGAGCGTGCCGATGCGGCCGTATATGTCTCCCGATGGAATCTCGGCGTAGGAGTAAAGCGCCTCGTCGGTCATCGAGATCTCGTAAGGATCCGCAGGCTCCTCTTCGTCGTCCCTACGCATTTTCGCGCGCCGTTCTAATGCGATCGGCGTCCTGCTTGGCCTGGGCCCATGGGCGCGTGCACCCGTTCAACATGTCGTCGTAGCCGCGCGTTATCGCCCGCTGCACCCGCTCTTCCCGCTCGCTGACGACGGAGAGCGCGCGCTGCCGGCGATCGAATTCCTCGGCGTCCATAAGCACGAGCGATGCGGAGCCGTTCTTGGTCAGATACACCGGCTCGTGCGACTCGTGGCAAACCTGGGCGATGGGACCGAGGTTGCGCTGAAGGTCCGAGATGGGTTTTACAACAGGCATACGTAGCTCCTTACATTGAACCTAATGTAAAAGCATTCATATCATAGCACCGGGGAGGCGCGTTCCTGCGAGCTTCCCCCGCCAAGAAGTTCGGAAGCCTTCCAAACCCGAAACGGCCCGCGCCGGCGCTCGGCCAGCCTTCCCGCGGCCTGACTCGCGAACGAACACGAACGCGTTCGCGAACGTTCGCGAACGCCAGCTGTCGGTTCGCGAACATCGGCTTCCCGTTCGCGAACATCGGCCGCCCGTTCGCGAACGCCAGCCACCCGTTCGCGAACGCTCGCGAATGCCGTCGTCCAACTTTGATCGCCCGGATAGAGTCGCGTCGGAACCAAGCGCTCGTTGCGAGAGGCGGGCGTCGTCGGGAGCGGCCCCACTCGTTCTGCCTGTATAAATTGGCTACCGTGATAACGAAATTCTCGTTATCACACTAGCCACCTGCTAGAATAAGGCTAATTCCTGCCTTAGGGAGGCGCATATGCTCAGTAAATTCCTGCTTCAGAACTTCCGATCTTTCGGAGAGGAGCCCCTCGTTCTGGACATGGTCTCGGAGCACGGCGTAAAGAGCCATGCGGCGCATGTCTGCAGGCCGGTTGAATCGCTCCGTGTTCTGCGCAACGCCGCCATCTATGGCGCAAACGCTGCCGGAAAGAGCACGATTGTGCATGGCCTCAGCTTTATGAAGGCCGCCGTTCTTGGCGGCATGCTGCCGCAAGGCGCCCTGAACCAGTACTGCCGCGCGGGCGCGGACTACGCGGATGAAGATTCAACGTTTGAGATTCAGTTCACTTCGAATGGTTGTGCCTACGACTATGGATTTACCTGCTCGCTTAAGCGCTACGCGGTTAACTCCGAGTGGCTCTATGAGCTGAGTTCGGGTCAGCCGAAAGTGCTCTTTCGACGCGATGCCGGCTCGCAGATCGAGCTTGGCGTTGAGCTCGACCAGAGGCTAACGGCCGCGGAAAAGACCCGCTTCGAGATTTATCGCGACGACTTCATCTCGACTCTGCGCGACAACGCGGCGCTGCTGTTCTTGCCGGCTGTCGGGGTCGGCAAGCAATACGACGCGGGCTCCGGTTTCGCGGCTTTCGCAACTGCTTGCAACTGGTTCATCGGCCAGCTGCAAGTCATGGGCGCGGGCCAACCGTCCCCCACTTCAAAATTTTATTCAAGCTCCAAGACGCTCGACGACGTTGCGCGGGTCCTCGGGGCTCTCGACACGGGTATCTCGGGCCTTTCGAAGCGCGAGATCTCCCTCGATGACCTTGAGAAGTACGTGGATTTCGGCGTCGCGATGACCGTTCGGCAGTTCCTCGCGGCTCCTGCCACCCCGGGTAACAGCGCATCTCTTGCCCTGACCGTCCGAACCGGTGCGTCTTTCATCGGCGTTGAGAAGGCCGTGGGCAAGGAGCCGAAGCTCACGGTTCTGGATATCCGTCACAGAGGGTCGTCCTACGGGTTCGACTTTGGCGAGGAGTCCGACGGCACAAAGAGGCTGTTCGACTTCATGGACTTCCTGTTCTCGCGGCGTAACGACTGCGTTTTTGTCGTCGACGAGATCGACAGGAGCCTTCACCCCATGCTCACCGAGAAGCTTGTCGGGCTGTTCAACGAGGTTCACAAGGCCGATTTTTCCCAATTAATATTCACGACCCACGAGAGCGGGCTCATGGATTTTGCCTACTTCCTCAAGGACGAGATCTGGTTCGTCGATCGCGACGGCCGCGGCGAGAGTCGCCTGTACTCGCTCGCGGACTTCGACGGCGTGAGGTCGGATGCAAGGCTCGCGAAGAATTACCTGAATCGCAGGTACGGCGGCGTTCCCGTGCTCGAGATGGGCGAGGCCTTGGCTGCGCTGAGCTGCGAGGAGGCTGTCGATTCTGCACGTTCCGTATTCATATGAGGAGAAGATTGTGCCTCATGAGGGAGAGCTGATTGCGAATGCGCGGGGCAGCTCGGGCCATCGCCGGCTTGTGAGCGAGCTGGCTAACGAGGCGTGTGGCATGAACCTGAAGAGCAATCCAAACGTCGGCCGACTTGCGGAGCGCTTTGATATTGCGGTCGCGCAAGAGCCGAAGCTTAACCAGGAGCCGCGCGATGCGATGGGCAAGCTCACAAGCAACGTTGCAAAGGTCATCTGCGGTTTGGTCGACGCAGGGGCAGGGTTGCAGCCGCTACGTTAGTCGGGAAGTTCGGAAGCCTTCCGAACCTGACGGAGCAGGCCCCATGCTGCGGCGTTGCCCGTGCCCGTCCATTAAGGTAAACGCCTGGTTGCGGAGAATAAATGAGTGGTGGAGGGGGTCTGAATTCGGCCTATAATCGTTAAGATTTCCTTAGTCGACTCGGAAGGGATCATCTTATGAAGAAGAAGTACGAGGCTCCCACCGCGGAGACCGTTAAGTTTGAGTACAAGGACCAGGTCGTCGCGGCCAGCGGCGGCAGCGAATGCCACACCTTTGCTGATGAGGGTTTTACGGGCTGTGATGATGAGCACCATGTTTCGCCCACTAGGAACTCCTAGTAGGAACGCCTAGAAACTGATTGGCAAGAGATTATTTATGCGGCTTGATGGGATTTGGATATGAAAAAGAAATACGTTGCTCCCGCGGTGGATACTGTCAAGTTTGAGTATAAGGACCAGGTTGTTGCGGCTAGTGGCGGTTGCAGCTATGTCTGGAAACTTTCTGGTCCGACTGAAGAATCGGAATGCTACGTCCCGACTCCCATGCCGAACAAGTAAGGTTTCAGCTCCATCGTGATTTCGAGCAGGCTCTTGGTTGTATGTCGACCGGAGGGCCTGCTCTTGTTTCTGAGATAGTACGCTCCTGCCATGAATTGCAGTGAGTAAACCCAATTTATCGGAGGGACGACGGTTGACTGCGGCGAAGGTAAGGGGGCTTACGGTCGCCCAGTGGTGTGAACTCGCGCAAAGTGGCGTCTCTGTTCCTGTGACGACTTCCCTCGACGGTGTTAGCATGCAGCCGCTTATTCGCCGCAATCGCGACCTTGTCACTGTTGCCCCGCTTGACCGCGAGCCGCTCCCGGGTGATATCGTGCTCTTCGAGTGGCCCGCGGGCCACTTTGTCTGCCATCGTGTTCGTCAAATTGAAGGATCCCGCATTCAAACCTTCGGCGACAACTGCTGGAACCCTGATGCTTGGATGGACCGGTCGCGGGTTTTGGGCATCGCGGTTTCCGTCGAGCGCAATGGTCGCGCAATTGCGCTTGACACCGGCCGTTCACGTGCGCTCGGCCGCGCCTGGATGGCTTTCCATCCCGTGCGCATGTACTGGCGGAAATTCCGCTCGCTCGGTGGTCGCGTCTTTCGCAAACTCGGATTGGGGAGATAATCCATGGAAGACATCAAGCAGGAAACGACCGGCCCTGGCGCGGACGCCGTCCAGGAACCCGTTCTCGCCGCAACCGTTGCCGACGCCAAGCCCTTCTCCCCGAGTTCCCTCCGCGAGCTCCTCGACCACCTGGACTCCGAGGGCATCACTGATTTTCGTCGTTACCGCGAGGTCCGTAAGTTCATGAACTTCAAGGCTCGGGAAAAGCATCTTCCCATCTCGGGCTGCTTCGAGCTCACGCCGCTCTGCAACCTCGACTGCAAGATGTGCTACGTCCACCTCAGCGCAGCGCAGCTCCACGGCGCGAAGCTCCTCCCCGTCGAGACCTGGAAGGACATCATGACCCAGGCGGTCGACGCCGGCATGATGTATGCCCGTCTCACGGGCGGTGAGTGCACAACCTACCCTGGCTTCAAGGAGCTCTATTTACACCTCGCAAATCTGGGAGTTGAGGTTACTGTCCTCTCCAACGCTGTTCTCATCGACGACGTCATGGTTGATTTCTTTATTGCCCATCCCCCCGCAGGCGTGCAGGTCACGCTTTACGGTGCAAGCGAAGAGGCTTATGAGCGTGTGACCGGCCACCGCATGTTCGCCCGCGTGCTGGGCAATATCCGCCGTATGCGCGACGCGGGTGTCCCGGTGACCATCGCCGTGACGCCCAACGCCTTTATGACTGACGGTCTTGAGGTTGTGCGTCTACTTCACGAAGAGGGCCTTCCCTTCAACATCAACCCCGGCATCATCGAGCCCAGGGAGGAGACCGGCCGAAAAATCGAGGATGCTAGCCTCGACGCCTACGTCGATATGCTGCGCCTTCAGTGCGAGCTCGAGGGCAGGCTGCCCGAGCCCGAGTGCGAGCCCGACGAGTTGCCCGACGTAGCTGACGGCTGTGTTGAAGGCGAGGCCCCGCGCGGGGTGCGCTGCGGTGCCGGCCGCAGCTCGTTCTCGGTAGGCTGGAAGGGCGGGATGCTTCCGTGTAACACCTTCCCGTGCGAACCGGCAAACGTGGTCGAGCTAGGCTTTGCCGAGAGCTGGCGGCGTACAAACGCGCAGGCGCTGGACTACCCGCTCCCCGTCGAGTGTGAGGGTTGCTCCTACAAGAACGCCTGCAAGCACTGTGTTTCCGAGCATGCAAACGACGCGGAGCCGGGCCACGCCAGCCCGGCCGTCTGCCAGTGGGGAAAGCGCATGGTCGCGGAAGGTATCTTTAAACGGTAGCGCACAGCCCCTACGTTCCTGGCGTAAAGTAGAAAAACCCAGTAAGCCGGCTTGGAGGAAGAAACATGGAGAAGAAGACGTACGAGGTTCCGGTCGCGGAGCTTGTTAAGTTCAACTACAAGGACCAGGTTGTTGCCACGAGTAATTGCAACATGGGTTATGAGGGCAACACTTCGAATCCTGAGGGCTGCAGCCCGGTTGGGTACACCAACTAGCGCCGCCTCTATGACCCTCTTCTCGCAACTCGAGCAACAGATCGACGCGACGCCCGTTGCCGAGGCGCCCGCCGACGACGAGCTCACCCTCGCGGCGGACACCCGTGAGGTGCTCGTCTACCGCACGGTCGACGGCGGCTGGTTCTACCGCCTCAAGCTCGGCAACCCGCCCGCCGGCCTGCTCGTCAGCGGCGACTATGCTGACCTGCGCCGCGTTCCCGGGGAGCCTACCCCCGACGGCGCCATCGACCGCTCGCGCTTCCTTCTTCGCACGGCCTTCGAGTGCCGCTTTGCCTACGAGGGCATCGTTTCTCTCCACGGCGCGTGCGTCCAGAAGGATGGCATGGCGTTCGTCTTTACCGGCCGCAGCGGGGCGGGCAAGTCCACGCGCGCCTTCGCTTGGGCCGACCCCGCGGGCCTGGGTGCCGAGTTCATCTCCGGCGACCGTCCCGCCGTCCGTCTGGAGGCCGACGGCGGCGCCACGGCCTGCGGCGTGCCCTGGGACGGCAAGGAGCAGATCTTCCGCGACGTCGAGGTGCCGCTCAAGTGCATCCTCGATGTCCGCCGCTCGCCGGCCAACTACGTCCGCCGCCTCTCCGCGCGCGAGGCCCAGAGCGTCCTGACCCAGCAGGCGTTCGTCCCCATGTGGGACACCGACGCGGCCGTGCTCGCGCTCGCGAACGTCCGCCGCCTGACCAAGGCGGTGCCGGTATTGCGCGTGTTCTGCGGAATGGGCCCGGAGGACGCCCAGGTCATTTACGATATTCTCGTCAACCATCCCGAGCTCATAAAGCCCGCAGAAGAGGAAGAGCAGCTCATGCAGATCAAGGAAGGCTTCACCCTGCGCAACGTCCTGGACGAGCACATGGTCATGCCCACTGGCGAGAACATCGGCAAGTTCGCCGGCACCGTCGTCCTCAACGACGTGTCCGCGTTCGTGTATGAGCAGCTGAAGATGCCCGTCTCGCGCGACGACGTCCTCGCGGCCATTCTTGCCGAGTACGAGGTGGACGAGGAGACCGCGGCCAAGGACCTCGACGCGCTGCTGGCCCAGTTCCGCGAGCTCGGCCTCATCGAGGAGTAACGGGAGCAGCCTGCCCGCATGAAGACGCTCCTCAAAGCCATCTGGGAAAGCGACCGGCGCGCGTTTCTCACCATCCTCGGGTGGAACATCGCGGTGTCCGCGCTCTCGGGCGTGAGCACCGTGATGCTCATCCCGTTGCTGAACATGCTGCAGATAGGCAACAGCCCGCTGCCGGGTTGGTTCACGGCGCTGCCGTACGCCGCGCAGGTGGGCATGCTGCTCATCAGCTATATCGCGCTGGTCACGGTGAAGGCGGTTCTCTCCCGGGCGCTGACCATTCGGCAGACCGCCTTCATCGAGCAGACGGGCATGGACATGCGCGAGCGGCTCTACCGCACGGTCTCCAGCGCCAGTTGGGAGACGCTCGCCGCGCAGAAGGACGCCGAGCTCATTAATCTGTTTGCCAACCAGTGCAACCAGGTAAGCTACGGTATCTCGTCGGTGATCGGTTTTCTCTCGAGCATCGTGTCCGCCGCGGTGCAGCTGGCCATCGCGCTGTACATGAGCGTGCCGGTGACGGTGCTCGTGTGCGCGATGGGTGTCTGCATGCTGGGCGCCTTCGTGCCGCTGCGCAAGAAGTCGCACGAGTACGGCGAGGAGTTCATCGCCATCAACCGCGACTTCTACGGCGAGCTGCAGAACCAGCTGGCGAGCGTGAAGGAGGTCCGCGCGTACAGCGTCGAGGCCGAGCACGCTGAACTGTTCGAGCGAATCAGCGAATCTTTTATGACTGCGCGGATGAAGTACACGCGCCAGAGCTCCGTGCCGGGGCTCGTGTACTCCCTGACCGCCGCGGTGATGATCTCCATCGTCTACCTGGTCTGCACCCTCGGCATGAAGGTCGAGACCGACCGCTTGGTCGTGCTCGTGTACGTGTTCGCGCGTCTGTGGCCCGTGTTCTCCGGGTTCCAGGGACAGATCCAGAACATCGATAGCTGCGTGCCGGCGTACGAGAAGCTCGTCGAGGCGCAGAAGGCCATGGCGCCCGAGGACGAGGTCGAGGTGGAGGACGTGGACTACTCCGGGTGGCGCGAGCTGCGCTTCGACAACGTGCGGTTCGCTTACCACGACTCCGACGAGGACACGCTGCGCGGCGTCTCGTTCGGGCTGGCCCGCGGGGAAAAGGTGGCGTTGCTGGGGCGCAACGGCGCGGGCAAGACCACGGCAGTTAACCTCTTGATGGGATTCCTGCTGCCGAGCGGCGGCGCGATCGAGGTCGACGGCGGCGCGCTGACCCGCGCGAACATCGCGTCGTGGCGCCGACAGGTGGGCTATGTGCCCCAGGACCCGCTGATCCTCAACGCCTCGGTGCGCGAGAACCTTAAGCGATTCCACCCCGACGCGACCGACGACGAGCTGGTGGACGCGCTGAAGAAGGCGTATGCCTGGGGCTTCGTGAGCCGGATGCCCGAGGGGCTGGATACCGTCCTCGGGGACCGCGGCCTGCGGCTTTCCGGCGGCGAGCGCCAGCGCATCGTGCTGGCGAGGGTGCTTCTGGGCCATCCGAGCATGATCGTTCTGGACGAGGCCACGAGCGCGCTCGACTACGAGAGCGAGACCGCGTTCCACGACGTCATCGCTTCGCTGGGGGAGGAGTCCGCGGTGGTGCTCATCGCCCACAGCCTGGCGACGGTTCGCATGGCCGACCGCGCCGTGGTCCTGGCGGATGGCGCGGTCGTCGAGCAAGGCGCCATTGACGAGTTGGTCGCGGATCCGAAGAGCTATCTCGCCGGCATGACCGAGCCGGCGTAGCCGGCGCGCGGGCTACGCCCGCCAAATTTCTGCCAGTGGCGCATAAACTCTGACTTTTCGCACTATAAAATCCAGACCGTCGAGTAGTTATGCGTTCCGCGTTGACGTTTGCCCAGTTGAAAGGCTACGCCAGGCCTACCGCTACTTGGCGGTCCCCATTTTAAACAGCAAAAAGTCAGAGTTTATGCACCACGGAACCCGACTCGGAGAGCTTTGGGCCCGTCGTTCTTTTAGGATGGCTCCATCGCTCCTGTTTTGGGGCGTGGTCTGGGATGTCTGTTAACCAAACTCCTGAGAATGTACGATTGAAATCCGACGGGGCGAGTAGCCGGCCTCAAATCAGCCGCATTTGCCCAGTTGGCCATTCGCCAAAAGGGTGGGGCTACTAAGCCACTCGCCAGTCAATCGTACATTCTCAGGAGTTTGGGTTTCGCAGGCTCGCGCATCGGCGCCCTTGGTTGCTGCGGGGAGAACACATTACGTTGCTAGTGCTCAATCGTCTCCAATTCGTCTATAGCTAAACTGACGCATATTGTACAAACTAACGAAAACCATTAGAATATGCAATATGCATCAGTATATCGAACATATCTCCAGAGGTTCAGTGTCCGCGCCGGAGCTGTCTGATTGGGCCCTCTCGCACGGCGTGACCTCCCTCACCACGGAAGACGTATCGCACCTATGCGGCGTGCCGACGAACCAGGTCCCGCAGCGCCTTGCGCCGCAGCGCCAGAGGTCGCGCATTTTCTCGCCGGCAAGAGGGCTGTGGGTGCCCGTGCCGGCTGAGTATCGGACATGGGGCGCGCCCGATCCGCTTCTCTACATCGACGACATGATGCGGCACCTTGGCATGGGCTATCTGGTCGGTTGGCTCACTGCGGCCGCGCGCCACGGTGCGAGCCATCAGGCTCCGCAGACATTCCAGGTTGCCACATCGAGGAACCTGAGAGACCGCGACCTCGGCCGCTCGCGCGTGCGGTTCTTCGCGCGCTCTTACGTTGTGTCCGCCCCTTGCTCACAGCGCGATCTCGCAAATACAGGCGCGCGCGTGGCTACGTCGGGGATGACTATGCTCATGCTGGCCGCCGACCCCGGTTTCTGCGGTGGGATGGGTAACGTGGCAACGGCAATCGTGGAGCTCTCCGAGGAGAACCCTGGCTATGTGAACGAGCTGCTGGCAACGGCCGCCTTCTTTGCCGACGCTGCTCCTCGCCGCGTCGGGTACATTCTGGAAGAGTTCGGCGGCGGTGCACCGGACAGTCTTCGGGAATATTGCGCCGCGCTTACCAGCCAGCCGTCGTATCTCTCGCCGACCTCGCCCAAGGCCGGCGCTCTTGATCGCGCTTGGAACGTGGTCCTCAATGAGGAGGTTGACCCCGACCTATGATCAGAAGAAGCGACATCGTTCAGTGGAGCGTCGCGCACCCGTGGCAGAACGAGGACCAGGTCGAGCAGGATTTGTTGCTCTCGCGCGCCATGATCGAGATCGCGAACGACCCGCTGTTGGGAGAGGAGCTCGTCCTACGGGGCGGCACGGCCTTCCATAAGCTTTTCCTGCCTGAGCCTTACCGCTACAGCGAGGATCTCGACTTCGTGCGCACCACGGGCGGCGGCATTGGAGACGTGATGAAGCGACTTACCGCGCTGGGGCAGGAGCTCGGCTTCGACGTCCGCACCAAGATGGGCATGTACCCGAAGGTCATGTGGCGCTTCGCCTTTGCCGACGGCGTGCCGGGAAAGATCAAGCTCGAGATAAACACCTTCGAGCGGTCGCCCATGATGGAGCTGACTGCGCACGCGCATTCGGTTGAGAACGGCTTCTACACCGGCCGCGCCCTCATTCCGACGTTCCAGCCCGAGGAGCTGGTGGCCACGAAGCTCCGTGCCCTCTATCAGCGCAAGAAGGGCCGCGACCTGTACGACCTGTGGCTCGCGCTGACCGTGCTCGAGCTGGACCCGGAGAAGATTGTGGCCGCCTTCCCGGCGTATCGTCCCGAGGGCGTGACCGGTGAGGACGTCCTGGCGAACTTGCGCCTGAAGCTGCAGGATCCAGAGTTCCGCAACGACGTGTGCGCCATGATTAAAGTTGGCGCGCCAGCCTACGACCCGGATGCGGCGGGCGAGCTGGTGGCCAACGAGCTCCTGGCGAAAATCTAATGCGAGATGGGCCCCGCTCCCGTTTTGGGCGTGGTCTGGGGTGTCTGTTAACCAAACTCCTGAGAATGTACGATTGAAATCCGACCGGGCGAGTAGCCGGCTCCCATTCGCCTGCGTTTGCCCAGTTGGCTGTTCGCCAACGGGGCGGAGCTACTCGGTCGGTCGCCAGCCAATCGTACATTCTCGCGACTTTGGTTTCCGCAGGCCCGCGCATCCGCACCGTCGGCCGGAGGCCACGTTAATTTCGCAGCTCGTGAGTGGGATTCGGTTTGAATCGAACGACCCCCTACGGCTCCCGACCTTGTTGCTCGGCTGCTTGCAGCAGCAATTTGGAAATCGCCGCAATGTCCGATTCTGAAAACCTGCCGATTCGGCCTGCCGTTCCAAAGTAGTCTGCAGGAATTGCGGCGATGCGGTCAATACGCGCAATTGACGGCTTTACGAGCCCGGCCTCTTTCCAGTTGGCCAGATGGTAATCGTGCTCCATGCGCAGTTTGTTCATCGCGCTTGTGACCATCATCACAAGTGTGTCGTCGGCTGTTGCATCAACGATGATGACGGGCCCGAACTTGTAGCCCTTTCCCCCCTTCGTAATTGAACCTGGCGTGCCAGATATCCCATCTTTGCGGCCCGGCTTCATTCATCGTAGTCGTCCCAGTCTGCGGGCAAAATAGCAACGCCGTTTGAGTCGATGGGGGCGTGATAGGCCATCGAGGCAATCTGGCTGTGGCTGGGCATCTCGGGGCGCATCTCAAAAGGCAGGCCACCAACCTCTACGGACTTAACGAGGAAAACGTTGATGGCGTCAGAGAGGCTCAGGCCCCATTTGGAATAAACCTCTGTGGCGCGTTCTTTGATATCTGCGCTAGTGCGGAATTTGCCTTCCGTCTTACGCGTGGCTGTGGCAGGCATTGATGACCCCAATCCGGACCCACTCTGTACCCTATTTGAGAGAGTGTTCTACCCAAAGGCTTGACCTGAATGCGCTTTGAAGGAAGACGGGCCGCCCGAACGACACGTTGACAAGATGAGGCATGCGGGGTGATTGACTCGAGGCGGTGCCCGGAAGCTCAACGAGGCAGATCAATTGTGACTGAGCGTCAGCTATTGGCTTGCCAGGCAGGTGGCAACCGATGTTCATCTGAGTGCCGACGACTGCCGGGAAAGATGGAAAACCCAGCAAAGCCGGTCTTTTCCGTTGTTTGGCGACCAGGTCGCCCCCGAGCTCCCGCCGCGCGTCCACGCCTCCGCGTCAATCGCTCGCCAGCGAGACAAATCTAAAAAACTAGAGCGCATCCGCAAGCGGACACGCCCTTACAAAACCCCGAAAGGGGTTTTTCATCCAACCGAATTATGGCTGACCAGCGGTTCGTTCGTCAACCGATTGCGCATCAAACTACAAGTGCCGGGGTGCTATGGGGGCCCTATACAAAACTGGAGCGGAGCCACGAAGTGGTTCCGCCCCTACAAACCCGAAGGTTTTACATCTGAGAATATTCTGCGCTCGATGGCACCCAGATGTCAACAAGTTTGAAGAAGAAATCGAAGAACGACGTTATGGTCGGGTTCTTCTGAAAGATGGCGCGGACGTCCTTCCACGCGGACCGAAGGCTCCCGAGCATCCTTGCGTGTCTTTCTGTGGTGTGGGGGCGCGTGCAGAACACGCTGTCGGCGAAGAGGGTTTCAGCGATTTGAGTGATCCGGAGGTTTGAGAGCTTGTCTCGCCTGGATTTGGTGCGCCTCATTCCGTGTTCATTGAGAGAATCGGTAACAAGCCTGCTGGTGATCCAGTCGCCCCGCTTCGACGCCTTGCCGACGCCGTTAAGTATGCAACTATTGTGCGCGCATGCGTTGCGAAGCGCCCGGACGCTCTTGAGCACGTAGTGCCGCTGCAGCATCTCTCCGTCACCCCATCGCTCGGCGCAGAACAGGTAGAAGTCGGTAAAGACGCGGAACTCGATGGTCTCCAGGAATACCCACGCGGGCATCCTGTCCAGGTGCTCGTCCGTGTCGTAGTGCTTGGCGATGAGGTCGCCTGAGTATTCGTCGTGAGTGTCGCCATCAGCCCCTCGGGCCTTTAGCCCTCCCTCGATATGGTTGCGACCCTTATGGTTCAGCTTGATGTGCAAGTAATCCAGAACTATGCCATAGCCGTCTTCGCCGTGCTCCTCGCATGCGTCTAGGATTTCGATGCGTGCGAAATGCTCGATATCCAGGGCTATGGAGAGGAGACATGCCCTGAGCATCCTGTCGAGCGACGAGAGCGCTCGCAGGTGCTCGAAATCGAGCCCCGCATACTCGCCGGCATGGGCGCCGGCGGCCTTTATGGGAAAGAGCTTACGGTAAGAAGAGGCTCTAAGAAGGTTGTTTGCCGTGCGCAGGTAGTCGGCGGCTTCCGCTTCTGAACAGAGCTCGAACGTGACGCCCCTGGACTTGAGGTGGGCGATTTGCTCCGAGACAGCGAGCGTTGGCTTGGGTCCCCGGCTCACGTTTTCTGCGAGCGCGTCTGTCATCTCGGGCCTCCTCCCAACCGATGATTCGTGGATGCGGATTATACGCTGCGGAGGGGACAGAAATGCCTGCTTGGCGGCGGGGTGGCGCTCCTGTGCTCGCCCTGCGTGCCTGCGTCTCCGTCGCACCCGCCCCGCTGCGCCATCAGCCCGAGGAGAATTGTTGCAATTCCTTCCCGAAAGCTCAAAAGGCCCGCCGCGACGCTTAAGCTGGTAAGAGCAAATTTCGCTGCGGCTAAGCCGCCGCTGACCGCGT
This sequence comes from Coriobacteriia bacterium, assembly GCA_030530145.1. Taxonomy (GTDB): domain Bacteria; phylum Actinomycetota; class Coriobacteriia; order Coriobacteriales; family Atopobiaceae; genus Paratractidigestivibacter. The sequence goes on from JAUMVN010000016.1 coordinate 36,608, forward strand.
AAAACCTGGGACGGAGCTGCTTGAACATCGCGGAAGGACAACTGACGCTCGATGCCGCCGGGACGGCGCAGCCCTTCGCTGACGCCATGTTCGCCGAGGCGGCCGCACCCGCGCCCTCGTCTGCCGCTGGCGAGAAGCCCGTCTCCCTCACGGCGGCGGAGGCCGACGGCATGAGCGACCCCAACCCCGACCCCGCCACGGAAGCCGCGGCCGAGCGCCTGTACGGCCGCCGCATCGTCTACCGCTTCCTCAAGCGCGCGTTCGACATCGTTTTCAGCGCAGCCGCGCTCGTCTGCCTGAGCTGGCTCTACCTCATCGTGGCCATCGCCATCAAGCTCGACGACCCGGCCGGCCCCGTCTTCTTCGTGCAGGAGCGCGTGGGCCGCAACGGCAAGCGCTTCCGCATGTGGAAGTTCCGCAGCATGTGCTCCGACGCCGAGGCCAAGCTCGCGGCCCTGCAGGCGCAGAACGAGAAGGACGGCCCCGTCTTCAAGATGGCCGAGGACCCGCGCGTCACCCGCGTGGGCCGCTTTATCCGCAAGACCTCGATCGACGAGCTGCCGCAGTTCGCGAACGTGCTGCTCGGCCACATGTCCGTGGTCGGTCCGCGCCCCGCGCTGCCCAGGGAAGTGGCCGCCTACACCCCCCGCCAGCGCCAGCGCCTGCTGGTCAAGCCCGGCATAACCTGCTACTGGCAGACCCGTCGCAACCGCGACTCCATCAGCTTCGACGAGTGGGTCGCCCTGGACCTCCTCTACATAAAGAAGTGTTCCATCTGGACGGACTTCAAGTTGATCATCCAGACCATCGGCGTCGTGCTGACCGCGCAGGGGAGCTAGGTGACCCCTTTGGCAAATGCTGCGTTCCAGAAAGCGCCTAACCGCTTTCCGATACTCAATACCTACGTAAATGCCCTTTCGCTTGACGAGACGGTCGCCGAGGTTGAGGGCATCATCGCCCGCGGCGTTCCGACGCAACACGTCGTGGTTAACGCTTCGAAGGTCAACCTTATGGAAGCCGACCCTGAGCTAGCCAAAATCGTAAACGCCTGCCCGCTCATTAACGCCGACGGCGCCTCCATCGTCTGGGCGGCAAAGAAACTCGGCATTCCTCTTGCCGAGCGCGTTACGGGCATCGACCTGTTTCTCCGCCTGGTTGAAGTCGCCGCCGAGAAGGGCCACGGCATCTACCTCTTCGGGGCCAAGGAAGAGGTTGTGGCCAAGGTCAAGGCCATCTTCGAGGAGAAGTACCCGGCCCTTCGAATTTGTGGATATCGCAACGGGTACTTCGCCGAAGCGGACGAGCCCCAGATAGTCTCCGATATGGCTGCCTCTGGCGCGGACATGATGTTCGTGGCATTCAGCTCCCCTAAAAAAGAGTACTGGGTTCACAAGTATCTCGACGCGATCGGTATTCCCTTCGTGATGGGCGTGGGCGGCAGCTTCGACGTGGTCGCGGGCGTTACTGACCGAGCTCCTAAATGGATGCAAGACCACGGCCTCGAATGGTTTTATCGTTTTGCGCAGGAGCCCGGCCGCCTTTGGAAGCGCTACACCATCGGCAACGCGAAATTCGTGTTGCTTACCCTCAAGTACAAATTCACGAAGAAAGGCGAGCGACAGAATGGTTAATGTCATCGGCCTTGGTTACATAGGTCTGCCGACCGCACTCATGATGGCGTCCCATGGCGTGGAGGTGGTGGGCACCGACTACAACAAGGAGCTTGTGGCCACGCTGAACGCAGGCAAGACAACCTTCAAGGAGGATGGCCTTGACGGGCTGTTCGCTGACGCGCTGAACGCTGGTATCAAGTTCACAACCGAGTACCAGGTGTGTGACACCTACATCGTGAGCGTGCCGACGCCCTACGACAAGTTGGACAAGAAGATCGACCCCTGCTATGTGGTTGCTGCCTGCAAGACCGTGCTGGAGGTAGCCCCGGAGGGCGCCGTGCTGGTCGTTGAGTCCACCGTGTCCCCGAACACCATCGACCGCTTCGTGCGCCCGCTTCTGGCCGAGGCTGGCCGCGAGGACGTGAAGCTGGTGCACGCGCCCGAGCGCATCATCCCCGGAAATATGGTCTATGAGCTGCTGCACAACAACCGCACCATTGGCGCGGACGACCCTGAGGTGGGCGAGGCCATCGCCAAGGTGTACGCGAGCTCCTGCGAGGGCGAGATATCCGTCACCGACATCCGCACCGCCGAGATGACCAAGGTTGTGGAGAACACCTTCCGCGCGGTGAACATCGCCTTCTCCAACGAACTGGCCAAGATTTGTCGAATCGGCGGGATGGACGTGGCTGAGGTCATCCGCATCGCCAACAAGCACCCGCGCGTGAACATCCTGCAGCCCGGCCCCGGCGTGGGCGGCCACTGCATCCCCGTGGACCCCTGGTTCCTGGTGGGCGACTACCCCGAGACCGCGAACTTCATCCGCCTGGCCCTGCAGACCAACGCCAGCATGCCCGAGTACGTGCTTCGCCGCGCCCACGAGGTTATGGCAGAGCGCGGCATCACGGACGCTTCCAAGGTGGGCATCTATGGCCTGACCTACAAGGAAAACGTTGATGACGTGCGCGAGAGCCCGACCCTTCAGATGCTGGAGGCCATGGGCGAGCACCTGTGTGCCGGGTCCATGAAGGTCTATGACCCCTGGGTAGAGCGCGACGAGGTCCCAGGCCAGGTCCACTCTATTGAGGAGTTCCTGGACGGCTTAGAGATGGTGATCGTGATGGTCGGTCACTCCGAGATCAAGGGCAAGCCCGAGGTCTTCGGCGACCGCATTCTGATTGATCCGCGTAACGTGTGCGGCGACGGCGAGAACGTCTACAAGCTCTAGGGTCAAAGCGGCATGCGGAGAGAAGCAACTTTGAAGAAGGTCATGCTCGTCTTCGGGACGCGCCCGGAGGCCATAAAGATGTGCCCGCTGGTCAAGGAGCTCAAGTCGCGCCCCGGCGAGTTCGAAACCGTGGTCACCGTTACTGGCCAACATCGCGAGATGTTGGACCAGGTTCTGCGCGCCTTTGATGTGACGCCGGACTACGACTTGGCCATCATGAAACCAGGGCAGACGCTGTTCGACGTGACGTGCGACGTGTTGCTTAAGCTTAAGGGCGTGCTGGAAGACGAGAAGCCCGATGTGGTGCTGGTCCACGGCGACACGACCACGAGCTTCGCTGCAGCGCTGGCCTGTTTCTACCTGCGGATTCCCGTCGGCCACGTGGAAGCCGGCCTTCGCACCCACGACATCTACAGTCCGTGGCCGGAAGAGTTCAACCGTCAAGCCGTGGATATCGTGAGCGAGTACTACTTCGCTCCCACCGAGGCCAGTAAGCAGAATCTGTTGGGCGAAGGCAAGCCCGCCGAGAAAATCTGGGTTACCGGCAATACCGGCATCGACGCTCTTCGTACGACAGTGCGCGAGAGCTTCAGTAGTCCTGAGCTCGACTGGACCCATGGTAGCCGCCTGATCCTGATCACGGCGCATCGTCGCGAGAACCTGGGCGAGCCCATGCACCAGATGTTCCGCGCCATTCGCCGCGTGATGGAGGAGCATCCGGACACCAAGGCAATTTACCCCATACACATGAACCCGCTGGTCCGAAAGGCGGCTCACGAGGAGTTGGATGGTTTCGATCGCCTGCGCATTATTGACCCGCTGGAAGTCCTGGATTTCCACAACTTCCTGGCGGCGAGCTACCTGGTTCTTACCGATTCGGGCGGTATCCAGGAAGAGGCCCCGAGTCTGGGTAAGCCTGTCTTGGTGATGCGCGACGTGACCGAGCGCCCGGAGGGCGTTGCCGCCGGCACGCTGAAGCTGGTGGGCACTGAGGAGGACGTAATCTACCGCGAGTTCTCCCGCTTGCTTTCCGACGATGAGGAGTACGCAGCCATGAGCTATGCATCGAATCCATATGGCGATGGCCATGCGAGCGAGCGCATTGCGGACGTGCTGGTGGGGTGCCGCTAATGTCCGCGCCGAAGCCGAACGGTACCTTCAAGGTCAGCGTTGTCGTGCCCGTCTACAACACCGCCGAGTACCTGCCCGAGTGCCTTGACTCGCTAGTGGGGCAGAGCATCGGCCTCGACGCGATTCAGATCGTCATTGTGGACGACGGCTCCACCGACGGTTCGGATGAGGTCGTCAAGGCTTACGCTGAGCGCTACCCCGCCAACATCGTGTGCCTTAGCCAGGAGAATGGCGGGCAAGGCGCGGCACGCAACCTCGGTCTCTCGCGCTGCGAGGGTGAGTACGTCGGGTTTATGGACTCCGACGACTTTGCAGATGTGAATATGTACGAAGCCATGTACGCGGCCGCCAAGGAAGCGGATGCCGACATGTGCGTATGCGGCATAGATAGCTTCTGCGATGAGGGCGGAAAGCGAGTTTCCGGCATGCAGTGCCAGCTTCCGCCGAATCCGTTGACGCCCATGAGTCTCTTTCTGGCACCTCAGACGCAACCTCCGATTCGCCTGGTTCGTCGCCGGATGCTGGTGAATAATGGTGTGCGCTTTCCAGTAACCCGAGGAAGCGAAGACAATGGATTTCACTTCAAGATGGCACCGTTTTGCCAGACGGTTGTGGCTGTACGGGCGCCGATGATCAGAAGACGGCTGAGATCAGAATCAACGGCCTCGACCATTTCCGCGGCTTTCTGTGAGCAGTTTTTCTCGGTTGCGGACGACGTCCTGGAGTTTTACTCGGAGCACGGCCTGTTTGACGATTATGGCGAGCTTCTGGAAGCGGCCCTGGTTAGGATGCTGCTGTGCTCTCGGCTGGGGTGTATTGGCTTGGTAGAGGGCAGAGTCATGCGAGGGGCTCTTACGGATAAGACCCTGGATTACATCGAAAAGCATTTCCCACATAGGAAGAAAAACCGATATCTATCGGGTCTTATGGGGCTGTATCTGAAGAATGCCGGTCGCCTGACGGTTGGGTTATCTCGGGCTTTCTTTGCCGCGAGATACAAGCAACTGATCTGCATAGGGGGTTGAGGGCCTGTATCATGCGGAAAAAGATAAAAAAGATATACGGGTACCTCTACGCGAAGGCCGCGAAGGCCCGATACGAGAGGCATTTCACGGGCGATGTGGACCTAAAGTACCTCAAGATGGGGCCGGCGCAGGGAGATACGCTCATCGTGGTGTTCAGCTCCTTCACGCGGCAAGGCGTCGCGGCGCGCTACAACTACGTAAGGACGCTTAAAGACATTAACACGCCAAAGCTGTTTGTTCTTGATGACTTCGGCTTGGACGGAAGGGGCTCGTATCATCTGGGCCAAGACGGGGGAGACGAGATTTATCGGACGACCTGCGACCTTATCGCTCAAGCTAAGGCCGACGCGCATGCCACTAACGTGATTTACTGCGGCTCTTCCAAAGGCGGGTGGGTCGCCTTGAGGTGTGGAGTCGCTGACCCGAACGGAACGGTCATAGCAGGGTCGCCACAATACCTTCTTGGTAACTATGCCGTGGAAGAATACGAGAAGGAGAACGGAAACAAGCTGTTGTTGCCGTACTTGTCCTCGAATCTAAACGAGGAGAGCCGGATACGTTGGCTGAACGGGCTTCTGAGGCGCGAAATCGAGCGACACACCTCGGTAAACCCCGTGTATCTCTGCTACTCGACTGAGGAGCATACCTACGGTGATCACATACAGTTCCTGCTGAGCGACTTGCGGGCCGCAGGCCGAAAGGTCTCCACTCGCGAGGAGAGCTTTAGCAACCACGGCGATATCGCGCTGTATTTCCCGGGTTTTTTGCACTCGACGATTATGAAAATGATGGTCAGCGAATGAAGACATCGGTCATTATCTCAACATACAACGGCGAGGCATTCGTAGAAGAACAGCTCAGATCGATACTCAATCAGAGCGTTCAGCCTGATGAGGTGCTGATTCGGGACGACTGCTCGACTGACCGTACTGTAGAGTTGATCCAATCATTCGTAGCTGAGAACGGCCTCGACAATTGGCGACTTGTAGTGAACGATTGCAACGAGGGTTTCAGGAAGAACTTCCGGGCCTTGGCAGAGGCGGCGGCCGGCGACATCGTCTTTTTCTGTGACCAGGACGACGTGTGGGGGAGACGCAAGATTGAGTCGTGCGTTGACTATATGAACGACTTCCCGGACGTTAACCTGGTGTGCACCGACTATATCGCCTCAAGCAATCGAGCCGATGCTGATCCTCTACACGGTGCGACCTCGTGCAATGGCTGGAATGCCGAAAGGGTGCCCCCTCATCGAGGTAAGCCTTACGTCTGGCTGGGGTGCGCCATGGCTGTGCGGTTGAGCTTCATTCGCGATATCCTGCCCTACTGGCCGGACGACTGGGCGCACGATGAATGCGTGTGGTGCATGGCTGAGGCGTCCGGCACCAGCGTCATCCTACACGAAAGCCACCTGTGGCATAGGGTACATGGCGGCAACGCGACCGGCAAGAAGGTCCACAACAAGTCTCGCCGGCTTGCCTTGATTGAAGAAAAGGCTAAGGGTTACGCAGAAGTGGTCAGGTTTTGCGAGGACGCGGGGATTGCTGGAAAGGGATTACAACTATTCGAGGGTATGAAAGACTGTCAGCAGGCTCGCGCCTCTTTTTTGAAAAAGCCGACCGTGGGGAAGGCCGTGTTGCTCCTGCGAAACCTCGGGTATTATCCAGAGGCCAAGTCATATCTTGTTGATGTAGCAATCGCCTCCGGAATGGTAGAAAGATGAGTCCTGCGCAGTCAAGCACGTACGTGAGGTACAAGGAAGCCAGAGAGAAGCGCTCTGAGAAGCGTGCCAAGAAGCGGTTCTCCGGCTTTCAGAAGCTCTGCTTCGTGTATTTATTTGCAGTGTTCGGATTGCCGCAGTACTTCGGCGTACCGCTGCCGGGCTTTGCTCTTACGGCACAGCGCATCGCCATGGTCTGCCTCTTTTTTAGTATTTGCCTTTCGCGCAAGCGCGTGGATGACTTCCTGTCTTCGACGACTGGGGCAATGATTGGGCCGGTAGCTGTGTTAGCGCCGTTCCTTTTCGTAACCTTGATTACGGCTGTGCTTCGCTCCGACCCCAACTCCTTTCTCTACTTTTTCGTCGACGCTTTCTTGCCCATGCTGCTGATGATGTACATTGCCGCGAAGGTCATAAGCTTAGAGGAGCTCCTCAAGCTTTTTAAGCTAATCCTGGTTGTGGTATGTCTCTCTTGCTATCTGGATGCCCTGATCTTGCATTGGAACCCTTATCAGCTACTCCATACTATTGCGAGTATCGGCGGTGGATCTGTGTACAGGGCCAGCTCATATCGGGTTGCCGCTATGGCGAGTCATCCAATCGCTCTAGGCATCTACTTAGTTCTCATGACCCCTTTAATGTGCATCGATCTGAAGAGGAAGAGAATCAATATAGGAGAGAACTGGTTTTTGCTGCTACTCATTTGCGGGTCGATGCTGTTATGCGGGTCACGTATGCCGCAGGCCACGTTCCTAGTCGAGCTTCTCTTTCTTTTTTTGCTTACGGATCGCGAGGCGAAGCGTGTTCTGGTTCCGTACGTCATGGTGGTCGGCACGCTTTTGGTGCTGTTGGTTGTGTTGCTTCATGACGAGCAGCATGTACGTCGCTACATCATTCTGAATGTATATCAGATGATTGACTCGGTCTTTGGCACCAAGCTCGTATTAGAGGAGTTCGGGTATTGGCAATGGGCCTACATTCAGAGTTGGGATTACCGGAACCTTCTCCCGCTACTCTTCTTTTCGGATGACTATGATCCTATCTTGGGCCTCGGCATTACGTTGGCCAATCGTTCGGGCTCTTCAATTTTTATCGGGGGCAGAACTGTTTCCTCGATTGACAACTATTACGTAATGGCATACTTGCAATTTGCTTGGCCTGGACTTATTGCCATAGGCAGCGCCTTGCTGTATACGGTTGCGCGCTGCATAGCAGGGATAAAGAAGGGTGGGGGAGGGCTCGTTTGCAAAATGCTGTTCGCCTCGTTATTTTTGTATCTTGTTAACCTGTGGTTTGTCGCCGACCTCGGTACCTTTAAGTATGCCTTCTCACTCTTCGGTTTGGCGTATGTCTACAGTAAAGGCGCTGGAATTTTGCAGAAAGAGCCTTCTGATTGCGAGTTTGCGGAGAAGGCGGGTGGCGGTACCCATCAATATCTCGACGCTCGCTTCAAAGGGGTGAAAGGGGCGCAGAATCGTTTTTTGGAGGGCTGAAGACGTTGCTCAACCAGTTCCCATAGGTTAACCGCTCGATGGATGTATTCTTCCGCAGCGTCTCTACAGTGTCGCTGCATCTGGCATTTCGGCCCACTGTTTATCTTGAGCTCAGGGCAGGGGGATGAAGAGAGGCTTGGCCTGCGCGTATAGAGACCTTTCTGTTGCCGCCGCTAGAATTGTGCCGGCTGAGGGATGATGAGACGAGCAGGGTCCACCCTTAATGCTTGCCGAATTGGGTTTGTTCGCGCGGCTGCAAAAGGGGCTGTTTTAGGCGCTGGAGAACATGGACACGGGGTGATGGTTTGTCTGAGCCGCTTATTGACATACTTATGGCCACCTACAACGGCGAGCGCTTCGTGGGTGAGCAGATTGAGTCCATCCAGGCGCAGACCTACGGAAACTGGCGCCTTCTGGTCTCCGACGATTGTTCGAGTGATGGAACGCTCGATATTGTGCGTCGATATGCTGCCGAGGACGAACGAATCCGCATTGTTTCGGAGGGGGTTCGTTATGGCGGTGCCAAGGAGAACTTCTTCGCTCTTATGAGGCAGACTAACGCTGCGTACGTCATGTTCTGCGATCAGGATGATGTGTGGCGAGAGGATAAGATTGAAGTTGAGGTGAGCGCGGTTCTGGACAACGAGCGCGGACACGGGTCTTCGTGTCCGATTATGGTCCATAGCGACCTCGCGCTAATTGATAGAGATGGCCGCGCTCTTAACGTTACCATGCGTGAGATTATTACTGATGCTGATATTAAAACCGCCAGCCCTGAGCAAGTATTGCTTACCAGTGTTGCTACCGGATGCACGATGGCTTTAAACCGTCCGTGTATCGATGAGTGCTTAAAAGTCGGGCGTCTTGGTGATGTTGTTATGCACGATTGGTGGGCGACGCTGACTGCTTGCATGCTTGGTGTGCGCGTATACATAGATGAGAGCTTGGTGTTTTACCGTCAGCACGAGAATAGCGTTGTCGGTGCATTGGGAAAACAAGCCTCCGTGCGGGCGAAAATTCTAAATTATGCCGCGATTGGTATTGAAAGTGGCTTGATAGCCATAGGGCAAAATACGGCTCATGGTGAGCTTGGGCATATTCGTCAAGCCCAGAATTTCTATCGCACTCATCAGGACCGGGTTAAAGCCGAGCTACTGGAGCCACTGGTTAACGTTTGCGGTTTGCCGGAGTCTTCTTTCAGCCATAGATTGGCAATCCTGACCAGGCATCATCTCTGGCGAAAGGAGTTTAAACGCAATTTGCGCTTGCTTCTTGCCATGGTTAATTTGTAATGCGCTTTGCGATAACTACTGTCACTTAGTGCTGTCGGGTTTGTGCAGCGGTGTTGGTCCTTATATCGTTGCGTTGAGACGGCCGGCGGCTGATGTTAATCACTTTGGCGTGGGTGCTAAAAGCGTCGCCTCTAGTCATTGAAATGCGGCTGACTTGCTTGCGCCGTCGATTCTGTCATCTTTGGGGTTTGGAATGATAAAATTTGATATAGGTGCTGGGTCAGAATCAATCAAAGCGGCCTCGTTTATTCAGCTCGGGTCGAAAATCATAGGCATAATTGTCCAATTCCTAGTCACAATGGTGCTCGCAAGGCTCCTTACGCCCGAGCAGTACGGCGTGGTGGCTGTCCTAACGGCTTTTTCCTCACTATTTAACATGCTTGCCGACGCAGGAATTTCTACAGCTGTCGTGCAGTTCCAAGATTTAAAGCATGAGGAACACGAGAGGCTATTCTTCTTTAGCTTGCTGTTGGGCCTTGTCCTGGCTGGCTTCTACGTATTGTTGTCTTTTGGAATTGCCTGGTTCTATGAGGACGGCATCTATGTCCCGCTTGGAATCGTGCTGACGCTGTCAATCTTGTTCAACTCGCTAAACATGGTCCCTAACGGGCTTCTTCAAAAGGAGAGGAAGTTTTCTCTCATAGGATTGCGCCTTATCGTGTGCAACGTTGTTGTGGGTGCGTTGGCCATTATTCTTGCATTTGCTGGTTTGGGGGTGTTTGCGATTGTTCTGCAAACAGTACTCACCTCTCTATTTGTGCTTGTTTGGAACCTGGCTACTTCTAATCTAAAAATGTCGTTTGGAGACGTGCGACCTGTCCTGCAAAAGGTTGGAAGGTATTCTGCTAATCTGCTCGGAAACAACGTCATTGTATGGCTGTCTGGAAATGTCGACTCTCTCCTAGCGGGCAAGATGTTCGGGGCCGAAGCCCTTGGATACTACAATAAGGCCTTTCAAATCTATGGTTATCCGAACACTATATTGGCCGTGCCGATTACGAGCACCCTTATCCCTTTCCTGACGCCTCTTCAGGATAATCTAGCTGCGCTGCGCTCGAAATTTCTTGGCGTCGTGAACAAGGTCTCCTTCATCTGTGCTTTGTGCACGGTGGGGACCAGCGTCTGTTCATACGAGATTATTCAAATTGTCTTTGGGGATAACTGGGCACCTGCGGCGCCTTTGCTGCAGGTTCTCGCTCTGGCAATTTACGCACGTGGCGTTAACGGTGCCCACGCGCCGCTTTTACTTGCCTCGAACCGCTCGGAACTTTTAATACGTTCAACTTTAATAAACACTTGTATGACCGTCGCGATGATTTGCTTGGGCGGCGTTCTTGGCTCCGTCCAAACACTTGCTATCTGTCTTGCAATTGCATACAACCTCGAGCTTTTTATTCCCGTGTATCTTTGTTCAAGGTTCTGCCTGAGTATGGGCGTTTGGGAGTACTTCAAGGAACTCGTCCCCGACATACTCATATCTGTTGCGACGCTTGTCATCTGCGCCCTCTTTCCTTGGGGGATCGGGAATGTGTTCCTGTCCCTTTTGGCAAAGGCGGGGTTGCTGGTCGGGCTTATGGTCTCGCTTAGGCTCCTTTCTGACAAGCTAACTGCTCGATAGCGCTACTGCAGTATGAACGGCGCTTCCTAGGGCTCTACTTGAGTGACTGATTGGCGCACAATAATGTTGGTGCGTGCAACGGCATTCCGGTGCTGTTGAGGCAGACGTGGTGTCATTATGTGCAGCGAATGCCTGGTAAGAAAGCTGGTACATCATGAATGAAGTGGTTCGGCTCAATTATTGCGCTAGTTGGACCAGTGATCGCGCAAAGACCTGGAGTGGTACTACCTGGTCTTTAGAACAGGCCCTAAAAAAGAGCTTTAGAGTGAATGAGGTTGACCTTGCTGGTCGGACGCTTGCTGACCGAGCATTCAGGAAGGTTCGTCGCGCCATTGGGGAGGACGACTTCGATCTGGGCATCATGCGCAGGCAGCAAATACGCTTCGAAAGGGAGGCGCATCCGCAGGCGGACGTTTGGTTTCAGTTCAGCGAGGTGCCGATGCCGGTGAAGGGCGAGCGGCACTATGTTTACCAGGACCTAGCGGTGGAATGGCTTGCGCGTTGCATGACAGATGATCCGGGGACCTTTGTGCACACGGGCTTTGCTGACGTGTCGCATAAGGCTATGAGGCGTCGTGCGCAAGTTCAACGGGAGTTTTACGAAAAAGCGTCCGGCGTTTTCACAATGGGGAAGTGGATGGCGGATTTCCTCGTTAATGACGCGGGGTTGCCCGCTGAAAAAGTACATCATGTAGGAGGGGGGTTGAACACCTGCGCCTCGCCGGATTTCAGCGCGCGTGATGGAAGGACGTTCATTTTTGCAGGTAGGGACTTCCGTCGCAAGGGAGGGGACCTGGTCCTGGCAGCGTTCAACATCCTGCATTCGCGCGACAAGGACCTGAGACTTCTGATTGCGGGCCCGAAGAGCGATTATGCTTCCGGTCATGAGGGCGTAGAGTTTGTGGGTGACCTTGCTAATGATGCTCTGGGGGCTCTTTTCGCACAATCGGATTGCTTCGTTATGCCTTCACGCTTTGAGGCGTATGGCCTGGTTTTTCCCGAGGCACTCGCTTGCGCCCTTCCCTGTGTCGGGAGGAAGGCTTTCGAGATGCAGCATTTCATTAAGGACGGGGCGACCGGGCGTCTTGTGGGCTCGGATGACCCGGAGGAGCTTGCTGAGGCGATGCTGGATTGCCTGACGAATTCCACGATTAAGCAAAATGTAATAGAGGGGGCCCCTGACATCGCGAAGCAATACTGCTGGGATGCCGTTGCAGATAGGATATACAGCGTCGTTGTGCAAGGCGCTTAGCTGGTCGAGGTCAGGGCAATGTGTCCTGCGTGTAGCCGAAAGCAGCGCTATGTTCCTGTTGTGCCTTTGGGGGGTTAAGTGGCTTCTATACATGGGAATCCGTTCCTAGGGTTCGGTTGCGGTGGTTATCGCTCGTTCTGCGGGGCAGAGCCTGCTCATGTCGGGCCTTTCGACAGGGTCCAGGTTATCGCCGGGCAGAACAACTGCGGAAAATCGGCCATGGTCGACTACTTTATCAAGGTGGTTGGCGCCATCAACGAGCGCGGCGAGATTCCGAAGGACAAGAACCCTTATCAGCAGCCAGATGTTCCTATGGGCAATCACGAAGGAGAACCCTTGCCGTCAGTCTCGTTTTGCCTTGACTTGAGCGCCCTTGATCAGAGAGTAGAGACTGTCTTAAATCCAACGGCACGACACCTGTATGCCGAGAGTCTCTCGAAGCTATTTCGAAGCGCGGCTTATGTTACTCCTGACTGCGGCGCTGTCTGGATTGATTTCTCTTTTGAGGCTGGTGGTAGAGCTTTCGGATACGAAGGCTATCTACGGGCGATTTACTCTCAGTATGTCTCTTCGGGCGTGGCCGTGAATCTTCAGGACGCCTCCCTGAGGATTTGCAATAGCGCTAGCGATGACGGGTCGAACTACGCCAACATTGTCCGGGCTATGATGCCATGGGATGCTTTGCCGGATTTCCTCAAGGTTGAGGCTATCAGGTCAATCGATGATACTAATGCCGCCGGAGGTGAAGGCGTTATCAACAGTGGGCATGGCCTTCCGGCTGCTTTGTTGCGTCTTTTCAATCCCGAACCGGATAAATTCGAACAGTCCAGTCGCCGGCGAGCCAAGCTCGAAGGGTTTGTGCGCGACGTTCTTAACGACCAGGGCGCTTCGATTCTCGTCTCGCATGATAGCCATGGGATTGCCGTCAAGACGTCCGATACAGGCTATCTTCCGCTGGAATCCCTCGGCACTGGTCTTACCGAGCTGGTTATTCTTGCGGCGGTCGTTGCTTGCAACACCGGCAAGATTATCTGTCTTGAGGAGCCTGAGATTCACCTGCACCCTGCTCTTCAGGCTCGGTTTATGCAGTACCTGCTGTCCGACGAGTTCAATCGTTTCATCGTTACAACTCATTCGCCGACGGTTATCAATGCGCCTGGCGTGAGGGTGGCACATGTTACCAAGCGAGGTGGTGTGTCGACATGCCGCCAGCTCGATGGGATGGTCGTTGCCCGTGACCTCCTGGACGACCTGGGCGCACGGGCTTCTGATCTTCTTCAGTCGAACTACGTCATTTGGGTTGAGGGACCCTCCGACCGCATCTACCTGAACTACTGGATAAAAAGGTGGTGTGATGAGAACGACGCCGATCTTGTTGAGGGAATCAACTACAGCGTAATGCTGTATGGAGGCAAGCTTTTAAATGCGCTGGACGCGAGTGCGAACGATGGCGATGAGAAGTTGGTGGCCCTTTTCCGCATTAACACTCATTTTTGCGTGCTTATGGACTCCGACAGGAAAACTCCAGGCGCGAGAATCGGAAAAACGAAGCAGAGAATCGTCCAACAATGCAGGGCCTCTGACGCGATTTCCTGGGTGACCTGGGGATCGACCATTGAGAACTACGTGCCGAGGGAAATTCTTAGCGCGGCCATCAAGTCCGTCCATTCCGGCAAACACTGGAAGCATGAACTGGGAGATCGGAATATTTGCCCATTGAGCTTTACGTTCGAGGGGGCAAAGTCCTTGAAGCCAAACAAAATTGCCGTTGCGCGGGCTGCGTGTGAAGCGGGCTTTGAGTCTTTAGGTGATTGCTCCAAGAAGGTGGCAAAGCTCTGCAAGGCCATATGCGATGCGAACGGGATTTAGTCAGGCGGCTTGTTCACTGGGGCACAGATTTGTGCCTCCCGAAGGATGGGCCTATGTCCAAACGAACGGGCCTTACTTTAGCAGGTGCTGAATGATGTGGCCATAGAAGTTCCGATAGGAGGAAATCGATGCAAGGGGAACCAATGGGGCGCTGCGCGTCCTGTAATACCAAGGCCGTAGGGGGGGGCTGGTCAAGCGCGGAACTCAGCGATTGAGCTGCTCAGAATCCTGTCGATGTTTCTGATCTTGGCGCACCACTTTCTTGTCTACAACGCACTCGACTACACAATGTTGCCCTTCGGCGGCTTTCGTTTCCTTCTGCAGCTATTTCTGGAGAGCGGCGGCAAGATTGGTGTCGCAATCTTCTTCACTATTTCTGCCTGGTATTTGCTCGAGCGCGAGCAGACTCTAAGGGGTTGCCTAAGGAGGGTGTGGAACCTCGAGAAAGAGGTTCTTTTCTACAGTCTCGTGTTCGCTGGGCTGTTCTTCCTCTTTTTCAGGACACATATCGGAGCCCGTTATCTGCTGAAGAGCTTCATGCCTTTGACTCAGCAGGTCTGGTGGTACCCGACCTCATACGCGATTTTCCTGCTGTTGCTGCCGTTTCTTGTGAGTGGGCTTAGGGCGCTCGGCCGTCGGCGACACCTCGCGCTCTGCCTGATCCTGGTGGCGCTCTACGGTGTGCTGGCTATGGTTCCCGGTACTCAGATGGTGAGCCAGGCTTGGAGTTTCGTTTACATGTTCGTCCTGATTGCGGGTTATCGCTGGTATGTCGAGGGGGAGCGGGATTTCCGGCCCCTGCCGATGATCGCTGCCGGCATGGGGCTTCTCGCCGCGTTCGTGGTGCTTTCCATGGGAGCGTGGGCCATCGCCGGGGTGCAGCTGGGCGCCAAGTACGGCAATTTCGTTTCCGACGGGGTCAGGCTCCCGGTGCTTCTCGTGGGTTTCGGGGTGTTCCTCCTGTTCCGGGGGAAGGTGTTTTACAGTAGGGCGATCAACGGCGTGGCTCGCGGCGCGTTCGCCGTGTACCTCATAACGGAGTACCCGCCGGCCCGGGAGGTGCTCTGGTGCGGGGCGCTCGACCTAGGCTCGCTTATGGTCGATCCCTGGGGCCTCTTTGTCGCGCTCGGGCTTTTGCTGGGCATATACCTTTGCTGCACGGCGCTCGACCTCGTTCGTCGGCGGGTGTTCAAGGTGACCATCGACCCTCTGTGGGACCGCTTGTTCGAGGTCTTGTACGGCTGGGCGCGGACTGCGGCGGACGTCCTGATGCGGAGACTTGAGGGGTAGGGGGTTTCTTTGCAACGCGAGCTTGCGGCCTTCATGCTTTGCGTGCCCGGTAAAGTGCTCCTGCGGTTCCGACATTACGCTCGGGGACTTCTGGGGCGTGCAGGCCGCGCATCCCGAGGTCGACTACGAGGGCGGCGTTTCCGCCGTGCTGTGCAACACGGCGAAGGGCGCTGCCGCGATTGAGGCGCTGAAGTCTCGCGTCCAATGGGGCGGGTCCTCGCTGGAGAAGGTCCTGCCCGGAAACCCGAGCCTCGTGAGGTCGGTGACGCCCTACGATGTGTTTGATAGCATCCGCTTTACGGGTCTGAGCACGGAAAGTTTGGGGTTCTGAGCACGAAAAATTTTCGGGTCTCAGCACGGCCGCGCCGACCATCCCAACACGGGGCCCACCATGTCTTTACCTAGTTAACCGACATGGAGGGAGCCAGAGAGGAAATGATCGGCGTGGACAAGATAGAGGATATACGCAGGAGGGGCCGGGCGGGCGAGAGCGTCTTCGGCGAGGGCTGGAACCCCAAGGCGTATCTGAGCGACGCGTCCCTGTGTATTGCCGGTATTACCTCTCCGACCCGAGAGAGCTCCTTTGCGATAAGGAACGTGAGCGGTACCTTGGGAACCTAAAGCGCTTTCTGTGGCTTGGTCGTATCAGAAAGTGCTTGGCCGACTTAATCAAGCACCGGTCCTCGATGACGAAGGCAAAGTTGTTCAAGTCTCTGAAGATCCACAAGAGGCCCGATAAGATTCGTATGTTATTTCCGGCCTTGGTGCGCGCGATGGGGATGAGGCTTGGGTTTCGTAATTGTGCTGGCTGTGTCCTTTGTTGTAATTGCTGCGGTTAAGAAGTTCTTGCCTAAGGTGTTTAAGCTGACCCGCGCCGTTTAGGATTGGGCTGGAGTACATGACGTTGGGCCTGGATGGACTTAACTAGACGACGGGAAGGTGAAGATGAAGAGAATCGATCTACATATCCATACGGTTAGAACCGTATGCGATCCGCAAAACTACAACTTCGACCTTGATGTCTTGAAGCGCTATGTCATGACAGCGCGGCTAGACGCAATCGCCGTTACCAACCACAACCTTTTTGACAGAGCAAATTATGATGCCGTTTGCGCCGGTGTCGACATACCGGTCTTTCCTGGCGTAGAGATTAACGTGAAGACGCCCGGCAAATATGGTCACGTTCTTGTGGTCGCGCCCAAAGACGAGGTAGTGTCGGAAAAGTTGGTGTAAGCGCCCGGCCGAAGGCCGGCGCGGGC
>JAUMVN010000044.1 GCA_030530145.1 Coriobacteriia bacterium
GCGGCCTCGGCCATCCTGCCCGCGGCCATGCGCAGGGCGTAGTCGATGGCGTTGACGAGGGAGAGCTCGTTGCTCGTGCCCTTGCCGGCGAGGGCGAAGCCCGTGCCGTGGTCGACGGAGGTGCGGATGATGGGCAGGCCGAGCGTGATGTTCACGCCCTCGACGGCCTTCCAGCCCTGGGCCTCGCGGTCATAGACGAAGCCGAGGACCTTCGTGGGGATGTGGCCCTGGTCGTGGTACATGCACACGGTGATGTCGTACCAGCCGCCGTTCATCTCGGAGAAGACGGAGTCGGGCGGGATCGGGCCGACGGCGTCGATGCCCTCCTCCTGGGCCAGCTTGATGGCGGGCTCGATCTCGTCGGCTTCCTCGGTGCCGAAGAGGCCGTGCTCGCCGCAGTGCGGGTTCAGGCCCGCGACGGCGACCTTGGGCTTCTCGATGCCGAGGTTGCGGCAGGCCTCGTTGGCGAGCTCGATGACCTCGAGGACGCGCGGGGTCTTCACGCGGTCGCAGGCCTCGCGCAGCGAGCAGTGCGTCGAGACGTGCACGACGCGGAAGTCGTGATGGGCGAGCATCATGCAGTACTTCTTGGTGCCCGTGTAGGTGGCGTAGATCTCGGTGTGGCCGTCGAAGTGCATGCCCTGCGGCGCAAGGGCCAGGTTCATGGCCTCCTTGTTCAGCGCGTTGGTCACGGTGGCGTCGACCTCGCCGGCCATGGCGAGCTCGATGGTCTTCTTCACGGACTGGAACGCGGCGTTGCCGCCCTCCACGGAGACCTCGCCCACCTTGAACTTCTCGACGTCCTCGATGAGGTCGAGCTGGTAGACGTCGATGGTGCCCGCCTCGAACTTGGCCTCGGAGACGGCATGGACGGGGTTCACGGCGATCTCGGGCATGCCGACGAAGCCCTTGGCCTGCTCGATCATCTTCGCGTCGCCCACGACGATGGGGCGGCAGCGATCGTAGAGCGCGGCGTCGGCGAGCGCCTTGACGGTGATCTCGGGGCCGTTGCCGGCAGGGTCGCCCATGGTGATGGCGACGATGGGGAGCTGAGCGGTCATCTAGCAGACCCCCTTGGCGGTGTCGGCGTCGAGCGCCGCCTGGAGCGCCTCGATGCCCTCGGGCGGAAGGTAGTTGAACGGCGCGCGGCACGTGCCCACCGGGAAGCCGAGCAGGTTGACGGCCGTCTTTACCACGGTGTTGGGGTTGCCGTACTTGAAGCAGGCGCGCAGGTTGGCGACGTTGCCCTGGCAGGCCTCGGCGGCCTCGAGGTCGCCCGCGACGAAATTGTCGTAGATGCCGGCCATGTTCTTCGGGTAGACGTTCGCGCAGCCGGCGATGGCGCCCTTCGCGCCGGCCTTGAGCGCCTTGAGGATAAGGGCGTCGTTGCCGGAGAGCACGCCGAAGCCCATGTCCTTCGTGAGCTCGATGTAGGCGCTGAGGTTGTCCCAGTCGCCGGAGGAGTCCTTGGCGCCGACGATGTTGTCGACCTTCGCGAGCTCGACGACGGTGGCGGGCTCAATGGCGTTGCCCGTGCGCATCGGGATGTTGTAGAGCACGATCGGCATGTTCGGCACGGCCTCGGCCACCTTGGTGTAGTGGACGATGAGCTCGTGCTGGGAGGCCTTCGCGAAGGACGGCGTGATGACGGAGAGGATGTCGGCGCCCGCGGCCTCGGCCATCTTGCACTGCTCGATGGTCTCCTTAGTCGAGATGCAGCCGGTGCCCGCGTAGACGGGGACGCGGCCCGCGACCTGGTCGATGACGGTCTCGAGGACGAGCTTCTTCTCGGCGCCGCTCAGGATATAGCCCTCGCCGTTCGTGCCGAAGGGGAAGATGCCGTGGATGCCGGCCTCGATCTGGCGGTCGACCTGGCGGCGCAGCTCCTCGGTGTTCACGCTCTCGTCCTCGTTCATCGGCGTGACGATCGGGACGATGATGCCCTTTAGCTCTGCCATGCGGTTTCCTTTCTCGCTGGCCCCGCGGGGGCCATGGTTTGACCGGGTGCTTAGAGAATCTGCGCGTAGAGGGCGCGGGCGTCCTCGAGGGTGACCTCGCGCATGTTGTTGGTGAGCAGGCGCTGGACCTTCATGCCCGCCTCGGCGAGCTCCTCGACGGACGCGTCGGTGACGCCCAGCTCGTCGAGTTTCTTCGGGATGTCCAGGTGCTCTACGATCTGGTCCATGCGCTCGATGACGGCGGCGGACTTCTCCTCGACGGTGGCCGCGCCGGCGTGGATGGCGCGGTCGTAGGCGGCGGCGAGGCGCTCGCGGATGGCCGGCTCGTTGAAGTGCATGACCGGGCAGAGCAGGATGGCGTTGGAGACGCCGTGGGCGATGTGGTACTTGCCGCCCAGCGGGTAGGAGAGCGCGTGGACCGCGGTGGTGCCGGAGGCGGTGATGGCGATGCCGGCGTAGAAGCTCGCGATCTGCATGGCCCGCTTGGCGTCCATGGCCTCGGGGTCGTCGCAGGCGGCCTCGATGTTGTTCACGATGAGGTCGAAGGCCTCCAGGGCAAAGATGTCGCTGAAGGGGTTGGCCTTGTTGCAGGTAAAGCACTCGATGGCGTGGCAGAGCGCGTCGACGCCCGTGGCGGCCGCGATGGAGCGCGGGAGGTTCTTGATCATGCGGGCGTCGAGGACCACGTAGTCGGCGATGAGGCCGTCGTTGACGATGCCGACCTTGAGCTCCTCCTCGGGGACGGCCACGATGGCGTTCGGGGTGGCCTCCGCGCCGGTGCCGGCGGTGGTGGGGACGGCGAACATCTTGATCTTCTTGCTGGCGCGGGAGGGGTCGGCGAGAAGGTCGTGGACCGTGTACTCGTCGGTGGCGCAGACGCCCGCGAGCTTGGCGGAGTCCATGACGGAGCCGCCGCCGACGGCGATGATCGCGTCGGCAGAGAGGCCCTTGACCTTGTCGACGACGTTCTGAACCTCGGAGTAGGTGGGCTCGGCGGGGATGTCGTCGATGATGGTCGCCTCGGCGCCGGCGGCGCGGACAGCCTCGAGCGTCGGCTCGACGAGCCCGAGCTTGCGCAGGCTCTTGTCGGTGAAGACGACGACCTTCTTCGCGCCTTCCTTCGCAAGGGCGGCGGCCATCTCCTCGGTGGGGTCCTCGCCGCCGTAGACGACCTTAGGAAGCCTCAGGGAATACTTGCTAAGCATGTGCGCAACACTCCTTCTCCATCGTGTTGGGTTGAGCCATATCCACGAGCAGCGATTCGTCGCCGAACCCGCCCGACTTGGATGCGATCGTGAGCTTGCCGGCGGGCAGGGGCACCTCGAAGGCGACGACACCGGCAGACACCTGTCCCAAGGGCGTGACCTCGGCGACCTTCGCCTGCGTGAGGAAACTCGTGAGCACGTCGCCGCCCGTGACGAGCGCGCGGCCGCGGACGCCCGCGGCGCAGACGGCGGCGAGAAGCGCGCCGATGTGGTCGGAAACCACCTGCCGCACGTCGAGGCCCGCAGGCACGAGGGCGCTCAGGTCCTCGAGGCCGGACCCGTCCACCACGGTCAGGGGGCGCGCGGCCCAGTCGCCGTTGACGGCGTCCACGAACGCGCGGCCGGCCTCGGACGCGAGCCACGAGTCGTCGCATTTCTCGGTCTCGGCTATGGGGTAGGCGGCGGCGCCGGCGCGGGCGGCGGCAGCGCACTGCCCGCGCGACACGCCGTTCACGCTTCCGCAGACCACCAGGAGATTCCCGTCGAAGGAAAGAGGGTCGTCCGAGCGCGGGGCCGGGCCGGCGATGCGCGCCAGCGCGGAGGCGAGGCCTGCGCAGCCCGCTAGAACGGCATCGCCGTCTTCCGCCAGGAGCTCGCGGACACGCGACTCCATAGAGGCCTCCGAGGACGCGTCGTAGACGACGATCCCCGCGAAGTCCGCCGGGACGCTCTCGCCCTCGGCAACGACCGCCACCGGCGCATCGGTCTGGGCCGCGATGATGGCGCGAACGTCGGATTCCGCGACGGGCTCGAACGGGTCGCGGCCGAAGACGCTCTCGCTCACGGGCACGCCATCGATATAGTGGACGCCGCCCCTGGTCACGCGGTTCATGGCGGGCAGGGCGGGCAAGAAGTGCAGGCGAGCCGCGCCGGACGCCTTCCAGGCGGCGGCGAGCTCCGCGCCGACGTTGCCGCGCAGGGCGGAGTCGGTCTTCTTCACGATGCGGCGCACGCCGGCGGACCGGGCCGCATCGACGAGCCCCGCCACGAGCTCGGCGGCCTCCGGGGCGGCCATGTGGCGCGTCGCCGCGTTGACGCAGAGCGCCCCCTCGCAGCGCACGAAGGCGCCTCCGTCCACCGCCGAGGCGTCCACGAGGACCTTCGCCCCCTGCGGCACGAAGCACACGCCGGCGTCGAGCGCCCCTGTGAGGTCATCCGCTATGAGCATCGTCTGGGCCATCTTCTCCCCCTTTCGATGCTTCATGATGCTGTTTTCGATTCGTGCGATATACAGGCCCGCATCGCTAAAACCGTTACAATTTGAAACGGTTTCTCCTGTAAAACTGTTTCAGAATTGGACGATTTCCATGAGCCCGTACCGTGTTCTTCTCATCGCCCCCTATCCCGAGCTCGCCGAGGTGGCCGTCGCCACCGCGGGGGACTTCCCCGAGCTCGAGTTGACGGTGCACGAGGGCGACCTTCACGAAGGCCTCGAGGCGGCCCTCGGCGTCTTCGGCACGGACTTCGACGCGGTCATCTCGCGCGGAGGGACCGCCCAGATGCTCGAGGACGAGATCACGGTCCCTGTCTTCGAGGTCGGCGTATCGGGCGCCGACCTCTTGGCGGCGCTCGCGCTCCACAACCCGCTCGGCAAGCGCACGGCGGTCGTCGGGTTCTCGAACGCGCTCGAGTCCGTCTCACAGGTCGCGGACTTCTCCGACTTCGACCTCGATGTCTTCGAGGTCAGCTTCGAGGACGAGCTCCCTTTGATCTTGCAGGAGGTGCAGGCGGGCTCCTACGAGGTCGTCCTGTGCGACAACTTCGCCGTTGAGAAGTGCCGCGCCCTCGGAATCGACGCCCACCTGCTCCAGAGCGGCGCCCGCAGCGTCCACAGGGCTCTCGCCCAGGCGCTCTTCTTTTGCCAGCAGGTCGACGCCCTCCAGCAGAAGAACCATGTTCTCTGGGACCTGCTCAAGAGCCAGCCCTTCTCATTCGCGCTCTTCTCGCCTACCGGCAGGCTCATGTACTCGGACCTCGGGGAGGACCGCAACGACCTTCTCCCCTACCTGCGCCAGCATCTTAACGACACCGCGCCGGCCAAGCTCGTGCTCCGGCGTGGCCGGCGCATCCACCGTATCAACCTCACGCGAACGGGAAAGGGCGAGAACCTCGTGGTCTCTTTCAGCGTGTCCACCTCCAACGCGCCGGCCGGCGAGAGCCTCGTCGGGATCGAGCGCATGAACGCCGACGAGGTCGAGCGCACGTACCGCGAGAACATCTACGGCATCACGGGCGCCGGCGAGGAGATAGCCCCGCTCGTCGCGAAGGCCGCAGCTATCCAGAAGCCCCTGATGCTCGAGGGCGAGATCGGGGTCGGCAAAGCGCAGATAGCCGCGCTGTTATACCTGAACGGCAACAACTCGAACCACCCGTTCGTGGTCATCGACTGCTCGCTTCTCATCGAGAAAAGCTGGGATTACCTGATGAACTCCCCGAGCTCGCCGCTCTACGCCACGGGGGACACCATCTACTTCAAGGCCGCCCAGGCCCTCGACGCCGAGCACGTGAGCCGGCTGCTCGACGTCATCCGCCGCAGCAACGCGGCTCAGCGCGACCGGGTCATCTTCTCGGCGAACGACGACCCCCGCGGCGGCGAGACGGACGCCGTGGCGCGCATCGTCGAATACCTCCACTGCCACGTGCTCACCGCGCCCCCGCTGCGTGAGCGCCGGGACCTGAGGCGCGTGATATTCGAGTACCTGAAGAGCGAGGCGGAGCGCACCGGGTCCGAGGCGCCCGCCCTGAGCGACGAGGCGACCGCGCTGCTGTGCGCCCACACATGGAAACGGAACTACATCGAGCTGCGGCAAGTGCTCCAGCATTGCATGAATACCGCGCCCGCCGGCTTCGTCGACGCGGCCCTGGCCCGCGAGGCCATCGAGCGCGAGCGGGCGTCGAAGTTCTCGTCGCTTTCCACGCCCGACTCCGCGACTTCCATCGACCTGCTGCGCCCCCTCAAGGACACCGAGCGCCAAATCGTCCAGATGGTCGTCGACAAGCTCGGCGGCAACCAGACTGAGGCCGCGCGCGTGCTCGGCCTCTCCCGCACGACGGTCTGGCGCATGCTCAAGTAGGTGCGAGGCGGCCGGGCGCAGACCCGACTCTATACAAGCCCGCGCACAAAGAAGCGCCCGGCGGCCTGTGCGGCTGCCGGGCGCTCGTTAAGCGGTTGCTCGGAATCGCTTACTGAACCTGGGCGATCATGGCGAGGTTCGTGGAGGTGGTGTAGTCGCCCTGGCGCGGCGAGGTCTGCGGGTCGCCGGCGGTGAGGATGACGATGTCGCCGGCCTCGACGACCTTGTTCTGCTTGGCGGTGGTCAGCGCGTTGTAGAGCGTGCCGGTCAGCGAGCCCTGCTCGGTGGTGCGGAACGCGTAGACGCCCCAGTAGAAGCAGGTGCGGCGCACGGACTCCTCGGAGGGGGACATGGCGTACAGGGGCACCTTCGGGCGGAACTTGGAGACGAGACGGGCGGAGCGGCCGGAGTGCGTCGGAACGATGATGCACTTGGCGTTCACGCGGTCGGCCATCTCGACGGCGGCGAAGCCGGTCGCCCCGTTGACGTTGCGGACGCCGTGGCGGTCGTAGTAGTTCTTGTTCTCCTGGACGTACTTCTCGGTCTCCTTGCAGATGTCCGACATGGTGCGGACGGCGTCGACCGGGTACTTGCCGGCAGCGGTCTCGCCGGAGAGCATGACGCAGTCGGTGCCGTCGTAGACGGCGTTAGCGACGTCGTTGACCTCGGCGCGGGTCGGACGGGGGTTGCGCTGCATGGAGTCGAGCATCTGGGTGGCGGTGATGACCGGCTTGTAGTGCTCGGCGCACTTCTTGATGATGGTCTTCTGGATGTGCGGGACCTGGGCGGCCGGGACCTCGACGCCGAGGTCGCCGCGGGCGACCATGATGCCGTCGGACACGTGCAGGATCTCGTCGAAGTTCTGGACGCCGAGGGCGCTCTCGATCTTCGGGAAGATCATGACGTTGGGGGCGCCCATCTCGACGCAGATGTTGCGAATCTCCTCGACGGCCTTGGCGTCGCGGATGAAGGAGGCGGCGATGGCGTCGATGCCGAGCTCGCAGCCGAACATGATGTCGGCGCGGTCCTGGGCGGTGACGGAAGGCAGGCCGACGTTGACGTTCGGGACGTTGACGCCCTTCTTCTCGCCGATCTCGCCGCCGTTGGTGACGACGCAGTACATGTCCTGGCCCTCGACGTGGTCGACCTCAAGGCCGATGAGGCCGTCGTCGATCAGGATGATGGAGCCCTTCTCGACCTCGGAGGGGAGGTTGAGGTAGTCGAGGGAGATGTGCTCGGAGGTGCCGTGGAAGTCCTCGGAGGTCTCCTGGGCGGTGACGACGAGGGTGTCGCCGGTCTTGACGGCGACCTTCTTGCCGTCCTCGAGCAGGCCGGTGCGGATCTCGGGGCCCTTGGTGTCGAGCAGGATGGCCACGGGGATGCCGAGCTCGGCGGAGAGGTTGCGGACCTTCTCGATCATGGAGCGGTGGTACTGGTGGCTGCCGTGGGAGAAGTTGAAGCGGGCGACGTTCATGCCGTGCAGGATGAGCTGACGCAGGACCTCCTCGTCCTCGGTCGCCGGGCCCATGGTGCAGACGATCTTGGTCTTCTTGCTGTAAGCCATTTTTCCTCTTTCTGACGATGGCTTGAGATATCGTTGGTACTTATATTAACGCGTTTGATAAATGTTATTTAGCAAACCACGGAACGTTCAACGTAATCGGTGCCGTCCTTGAACGCCTGGGCGTTGTCAAGGGTGACGCGCGCGATCTCGCCCAGGGCCTCGACCGTGAAGAACGCCTGGTGAGAAGTCATGACCACGTTCGGGAACGAGCACAGGCGAGAAGTGACGGAGTCGACGATCTCGCCGGAGCGGTTCTGGTAGACGTTCGGCCCCTCCTCGTCGTAGACGTCGAGACCGGCGGCGCCGATCTTGCCGGAGAGGATGCCGCGGATAAGCGCCTGGGTGTCGACGAGGCCGCCGCGGCCGGTGTTGACGAAGATCACGCCGTCCTTCATCTTCGCGATGGAGGCGTCGTTGATCATGTGGTGGCTCTCGTCGTTCAGGAAGGCGTGCAGCGAGATCAGGTCGCTGCGGCGATAGAGCTCGTCGTACTCGACGTACTCGTCGATGATGCCGTCGTCCACGAGCTTCTGGTTCGGGTACAGGTCGCTGCCGAGGACCGTCATGCCGAAGCCCTTGCAGATGCGGCAGAGCGCCGCGCCGATCCTGCCGGTGCCGATGATGCCCGCGGTGCGGCCGTGCAGGGTCACGCCCACGAGCCCCTCGAGGTTGAAGTCGTTGTCGCGCACGCGGTTGTAGCCCCTGTGGATGCGGCGGTTCGCGCACAGCGCGAGGCCCATGGCGTGCTCGGCGATGGCCTCGGGCGAGTACGCGGGCACGCGGGTGACCGTGAGGCCCAGATCCTTGGCGACGGGGACGTTGACCGCGTCGTAGCCGGCGCAGCGCATGAGCACGAGCTTGACGCCGAAGCCGGAGAGGATCTCGAGCGTCATGGCGCCCGCCTCGGCGTTGACGAAGGCGCAGACGCCGTCGTAGCCGCGGGCGAGGGCGGCGGTCATAGGGGTCAGGTTGGAGTCGATGAAGTCGATCTTTATGTCCGGGTAGTTCTTGAGCTCCTTGGTAAATGACACCTTGTCGTAGCTCGCGGTACCGTAGAACAGAATCTTCATCGTATAGTCCCCTTCGACTGCCGCGCGAAAACGCGCACACCTTTGAAACCCTACGAGAAGTAAGTATAAAACAGGTGAACGGTAGGTAAGTGTCGAGTAAACGGCGCTTACTAAACGAATTTCAATGAGAAAGGGGTTTGCTATTCAAGCTTCCAATAGCAAACCGAGTACGGCTCGAGTTCTGAACCGCCCCCGAAGTCATGCATCCGCCCGGTGATAAGGTCGCGCCCCTGGCCGCTGCGAGCGTCGAAGTGCACGACGGCGCGCTCAGGCGCAACGTTGACAGCCACGATCACGCGCTCACCCTCGAACTCACGCAAGAAGACCAACTGTTGGGGAGCCACCTGAAGCTGCTCGTAGCTGCCCCAGGCCAAAGCCTTGCACGAGGAGCGGGCATCGCCAAGAACCTCGATCCAATCGGTCAGGTCGTTCCACTCGGGCGCGTCGAGCGCCGGCCTGAGCTCGTGGTCGCCGAACCTCTGTTCCCCCTCGATTCCCCATTCACTGCCGTAATAGACGCACGGCACGCCGGGCATACCGAAGAGCAGGCCGTAGAGCGGCTTCAGCTGATTCCGGTCGTCGAGCTTCGTCGCGATGCGGGGAACGTCGTGGTTGTCGACGAAGTTGAGCAGGTGCTTGCCGGTATAGAGGTCCCACGGGTGAGAACCGCTCTGGCGCTCGAGGGCATACGCCACCTCGTGCATGTTCGCCGAGTTGAGCGAGGACCAGAGACCCTTGTACGCCTCATAGTTCGTCACCGTGTCGCAGAGGTCGTCGCCCATCCACTGGTTGTAGTCGCCGAACATCGTCTCGCCGAGGAGCAGGAACTTCTCGCCCCTCTTTCCAGAGAGCTCGTCTGCCACCTGGCGAAGGTACCCGAGGAATCCGCGATCCAAACAGTAGGCCACGTCCAGCCGCAGGCCGTCGATACCGAACTCGGACTCCCAGGCCCGGATAACGTTGGCGAGATACTCGTTCAGCTCGAACGAGCGGTGATTCAGCTTAACGAGATAGGGCACGCCCTGCCAGGTCGAGTAGGAAAAGCCGTCGTCCCACTCGGTGTTGCCGCCCCAGTCGATCTCGAACCAGTCGCAATAGCGAGACTCGCCGCGTTTCTCGATAACGTCCTTAAAAGCCCAGAACCCTCGGCCCACGTGGTTGAACACCCCGTCAAGAAGCACCTTGATTCCCGCCTCGTGGCAGGCATCGACAAGGGCCTTCAGGTCCTCGTTCGTGCCGAGGCGGCAATCGACCTTGGTGTAGTCGCTTGTGTCATAGCCATGGCTCAGGCTCTCGAACACCGGGTTCAGAATCAAGCAAGACACGCCGAGCTTGCCCATGTGGGAGACCCATCCGTCGTCGACGATCCTGCGCAGGCGATGAGCAAGGACACCGTCGTTCTCATACGGCGCGCCGCACAGCCCCAGGGGATAGATCTGATACGCCACAGACTCTTCGAACCAGCTCATGAGAAGTCCTTTCCGAGCGAACGGGCCTCTCAGGTTAGCACGAGCCGAACG
>JAUMVN010000017.1 GCA_030530145.1 Coriobacteriia bacterium
CATGCAGCTCGAGTCCGGCGCCGTCGACGCCGTGGCCTGCGACCTCTCCATCGCGGCTTACCAGCTCGCCGCCAAGCCCGACGCCTACGAGCAGCTCTCCGAGGAGCTCTCGAGCGAGCACTACGCCGTGGGCTTCAAGAAGGGCGACGACGTCACGGCCGAGACCGTGACCGAAACCCTCAAGGCCATGGACGCCGACGGCTTCGTCAAGGAGCTCTGCGAGAAGTACGCCGACCAGGGCATCTCTTACTCCAACTGGTGCCTGGCGTAGCGTAAAGAGAGTCAACCGTCGCAGGCGCCGCCGCCCCATTCGGGCGACGGTGCCTGCGCGCCGTTTGCGAAAGGGGAGCGCGTGGACCTTCTTACCATGGCCGGCATGCTGGGCCAGGGCTTCGTGGTGAGCCTGCAGATCTTCGTCTTCACGCTGGTGGGGTCGCTGCCGCTCGGCATGCTCGTGGCGTTCGCCCGCATGAGCAAGTTCAAGCCGCTCGCGCTTCTGGCCCGCGCGTACATCTCGATCATGCGCGGCACCCCGCTGATGCTGCAGATGTTCGCCATCTACTTCATGCCGTACTACGTCTTCGGCATCAGCCTGACCACGGACAGCAAGTGGTATGCGACCATCGTGGCGTTCATCATCAACTACGCCGCTTACTTCGCCGAGATCTACCGCTCCGGCATCCAGTCCATCCCGCGCGGCCAGTACGAGGCGGCCGAGATCCTGGGCTACTCGCCGGCGCAGACCTTCCTGCGCATCGTTTTGCCCCAGGTGGTCAAGCGCATCCTGCCGTCGGTGACCAACGAGGTCATCACCCTGGTCAAGGACACCTCGCTCGCCTTCTCCATCGGCGTCATCGAGATGTTCACCGTGGCCAAGCAGCTCGTGGCCTCGCAGGTGAGCATGGTGCCGTTCGTGATCGCCGCCGTGTTCTACTGGGTGGCCAACTTCGTGATCGATGTGGCCGCCGGCCGCATCGAGAAGCGCCTCGACTACTACCACGACTAGGCGACGGCGGGCGGCGCCCCCGCCCGTCTTTGTTGCAAGGAGGTCCCTGTGAGCGATTCCGTTTCCGCCGCCTCGGCACCCGCGGCCGCCCCTGCCGCCCCCGTGGTCGCGGTCGACCACGCGAAGAAGTGCTTCGGCGACATCGAGGTCCTGCGCGACATCTCGCTGGCGGTCAACCCGGGCGAGGTCGTGGCCATCATCGGCCCCTCGGGCGGCGGCAAGTCCACGCTGCTGCGCTGCATGACGCTGCTCGAGACCCTGGACGCCGGCGACCTTTCCTACGGCGACCTGGCCGTCTGCCGCGACGGCTCGTATGGCGACAAGCGCGTGCTGGCCGACGCCCGCTCCCGCTTCGGCCTCGTGTTCCAGAACTACAACCTCTTCCCGCACTTCTCGGTGCTGCGCAACGTCATGGACGCGCCCATCTGCGTCCAGAAGCGCGACCGCGCCGAGGTGGAGTCGCAGGCCCGCGCGCTTCTTGCCAAGATGGGCCTTACGGGCAACGAGGAGAAGGTCCCGTGCCAGCTCTCCGGCGGCCAGCAGCAGCGCGCGAGCATCGCCCGCGCCCTGGCGATGAACCCGCGGATCGTCTTCTTCGACGAGCCGACGAGCGCGCTCGACCCTGAGCTCACGGCCGAGGTGCTCAAGGTCATCAAGGGCCTCGCGGCCGAGGACATGACGATGGTCATCGTCACGCACGAGATGAGCTTCGCGCGCGAGGTCGCCGACCGGATCGTCTTCATGGACGGCGGCGTCATCGTGGAGCAGGGCCCGGCACGCGAGCTTATCGACAACCCGCGCGAGGAGCGCACGCGCGCGTTTCTTGCCCAGCGCGGGGCGTAGACAACTCGGTAATTCGCTGAACTGTCGCTGCTATTCGAAAGGGTGCGCGCCTTGACCCTCCGCGCCTACTCCCGCACAGGGAGGATAACGTTGAGGTGGAAGACGTTGCCTTGGGTGCGGGCGTGCAGAGTGCCGTGGTAGCGCTCGGCCACAAGCTGCATCGAGCGCATGCCGAAACCGTGGTTTGCCTGGTCTATTTTGCTCGTCTTGGGAAGGCCGTCGGCGCCAAAGGACACCTGGCCGGCAAAGTAGTTCTCAACGTGCACAACAGCCGTGTCGCCCGCGCGGCGTACCACCAGGCTGATGCTGCGCCGACCGGCCTCATCGATTGCTTGCACGGCCTCGATGGCGTTGTCCAGCGCGTTGAGTATCAGCGAGTAGAGGTCGCTCGGCTTCATGAACGCTAGCGCGGTGCCGTCGGCGATGCACGACAGTGTGACCCCCTCGCGCGCGCAGGCCAGGGACTTCTCGGTTAATAGCACGTCAAGGGCCTCGTTGCCCGTGCGGATGCCGCTGTCGTAGACCTTGACGGCATCGGCCATCTCGGCCACGATGCCCGGCGGCAGCTCCGAGGCCTCGCCCAGGTCGCGGATCATGTGCTTGATGTCGTGGCACTTCACGTTGATGGCCTCGATGGTGTCACGACTAACCTGGTATTGCGTGCGCTCGTCGGCCATGATCTGCTCGAGGGTGGCGGCTTCAAGTTCGGCGCGCTTGCTATAGAGGGCTTCATACTCAAAGAGCAGGACGCCCACGCACAACAGACAGTGGACCAGCCGGCAGGCCAGGCACAGAGAGAAGGGCACGCCGCCCTCGGCCAGCTCTTTGACCACCACGTCGAAGCCGATGATGGCAAAGATGACCACCGGCATCATGATGAGCATGACATGCTGCTCGATCAGGGCCAACCCCTGGCGGCGAATGCGCTTGATGAGGAGGCCCCAACACAACCCGTAGACCACGGCAAAGGGGACGACCATGTTAAAGGCGGCCCCCACGTTGCTGATCTGCGGGATTACCTGGCCTACAAGGTTGCCGATCCCGCTCGCCAGATTTTGCAGGGTGTAGCCTGCGGTGCAGCAAAAGAAGCCCGTCCATACGCTTGCGTCAAAGATAAAGACCACGGCAAATAGCGATGTCAGTAGCGAGCAGCCAAAGACCACCAGCAAGATCCACGACTGCCCTGACCCCGGCATCGACAACGGAACAAAGACCGAGAGCGCTCCCGCCCAAGCCATGACCACCACGGCGAGAACCGCAAGGCGCCCTGCAGGCTTTTCTCGCAAAGGCAGGCTCAAGGCAAAGAGCGCCGTGGCCATCAGGATCTGCAGGCAGGTGAAGAATGATGACCCAAGGTCCGCGGACAACATCAGATGCTCCCGCCCAGGTAGTCGGCAAAGGTGTCGAGAACCGCTTTCTTCTTGGCGCGGCTGGCGTACAGGACGGAGCCGTCGTCCATCCTGACCTCGCCCGCCTGCATCGAGCGCACGTGGTCCATATTGACCAGGCAGCTGCTCGAGATGCGCACGAAGGGGCCGCCCGCCAGCTCCTTCTCCAGGGCCGAGAGGGACCCGCGCATGCGCAGGGGCTCCTCATCGGCGCTGCCCGCGAGGCGGTAGATGAGGTCGTGGGCCTGCGTCTCGACATAGACAATCTCGGCGCAGGGAACAACGCGCAGGCCGCTGCGGGTGCTCACGGTCACATGCTCGCGTCGGTTGCGCGCGATGGCCCGCATTGCCTTGTCCATGCGCATCGAGAAGTGGTAGTAGCTCACGGGCTTCACGATGAAGTCCAGGGCGTCTACTTGGTAGCCCCGAACGGCATACTGTGCCAGGTTGGTGACAAAGATGAGGGGGACCGTCGGGTCGTAGGTGCGCAGTAGCTCGGCCGCCTCCATGCCGTTGATCCCCGGCAGGTCGATGTCCATGAACACCAGGTCATAGGTGCGGTGAGACTTGATCAGCGGAACGGCGTTCTCGCTTCTCGCCACCTTGAACTCGATGTGTTGCTCGGCTCCGTAGCGCGCGATCAGCGCACAGAGGTCGTCCGCGGCGCGCGCATCGTCCTCGACCATCATGACCTGATACATATGCAACTCCTCCCATGCTGCATGGTAACCCGGGCCAGCCGGCCATCAACGCGGCGTTTAGGTGCCCGGCGCCGTCCGTCCGTTGGCCAGCCCCTCGTGCCGTCGCCGTCAACTCGTGTACCGATTCGGGCAACTCGCGCGCTTCTTGCCGAGGCGGGTCTACCTTCAAGCCGCAAAACAAGGCATCCGCCCGACCCGCGGGCGGCGCCGCGGAAGAAGGGAAGTAAGCCATGCGGGGAATCAAGAAAGAGGTTTGGAAGGGGCTTGCGGCGATTGCGATCGCGCTGTTCACGATCGCGATGATGGCGGCGCCCGTCGCCGAGTCCTATTCCGGCAAGATCAACACGGCGTTGGGCATCAGCACCACGCGCGTCGTCAACGATTAAGGGGGCGCGCATGACTGTAAACGTAAGCAGGCGCGGGTTCCTGAAGGCCATGGGCATCTCGGCCACCGGCGCCGCCGCCTTCGCGAGCGCCTCTCCGGCCACTGTCGCTCTGGCGGACAACACCGCGTCCACCGACGAGTCCCTCTATCGCTACGTGGGCGAGTACGGCTGCGACATCATGGACCAGTCAAAGCTCCAGGAGCTTGAGGACGATTGCGCCGAGCAGGGTGCCTACGAGACCGCCAACGGCCTGGTCCTGCTGCGCAACGACAACGACGCGCTCCCGCTGGCCGCGGGCTCCAAGGTGACTCTTCTGGGCCAGAACTCCATTGAGTCCACCATTGAGGAAGAGTCGACGGGCGGCTTCGGCGCCCCTGCAAAGAAGAGCGGCCCCTTCTATAGCTACCACTCCGGCGGCGACTCCACCAAGGGCGCGCTTGTCTCGACCGTGACGTACCTCGAGTGCATGCAGAACGTCTATGAGGTCAACCAGGCCCAGGTAGAGGCTTATCAGACGAGCGGCTACAAGCGCGTCAAGTCCACCGACGAACCAGAGGTCGGCGAGGCTCCCGCAAGCCTCTACACCGATGAGCTCAAGGCCAGCTGGGCCAACTACGGCGACGCCGCCATCATCATGCTGACCCGTCAGGGCTCCGAGGACTGCGACCTTCTCCTCAAGGACCCGACCGGCATCTCGTATATGGCGCTTCACCAGGAGGAGAAGGACCTTCTCGCCCTGGTCAAGGAGCAAAAGGAGGCCGGCGTCTTTAAGCGCGTCGTCGTGCTGATCAACTCCAGCTGGGCCATCGAGATCGGCGACCTTCCCAGCTACGGCGTCGATGCCGTGCTGTGGGTGGGCGCTCCCGGCGCCACCGGCTTCAAGGGCGTGGCGCAGGTCTTGACCGGCGAGGTCTGCCCCTCCGGCCACCTGGTCGACACCTTTGCGAAGAACTCGCTTTCCGCTCCGGCCATCACTTATGCCCAGGAGAACACCCCTACCTGGAAGAACCTCGATGAGGTCCTGGACGGTTGCGCCGACACTGACAAGTTCGTGAGCTACTACCTGGTTTACGCCGAGAACATCTACGTGGGCTACAAGTACTATGAGACCCGCTATGAGGACAGCGTCCTGGGCCGGGGCAACGCTACGAGCGCCACCGGCTCCTCCACCGGCGCCGCCTGGAACTACACCGACGAGATCGCCTATCCCTTTGGTTACGGCCTTTCCTACACCGAGTTCGAGCAGAAGCTCGACGGCGTGACCTACGACTCCGCCGCCGACGCCTACACCGTCAAGGTCACCGTGACCAACACGGGCAGCGTGGCCGGCCGCAGCGTCGTGCAGGTCTACGGCCAGACCCCCTACGGCGACTACGAGAAGACCAACAAGGTCGAGAAGTCCGCGGTTCAGCTTGTGGGCTTTGGCAAGACGGCCGAGCTTGAGCCTGGCGCCTCCGAGACCGTCGAGGTTGAGGTCGAGAAGTACCTTCTCGCCAGCTATGACTATACCAAGGCCAAGGGCTATATCCTGTCTGCCGGCGACTACTACCTGGCGGTGGGCGACGACGCGCACGACGCGTTGAACAACATCCTGGCAGCCAAGGGCGCGACGGGCATGGTCGACGTTCTGGGCAACGCCGCCGCGGGCGAGAAGGACAAGGCCTACTCCTGGAACGAGGCGTCTCTCGACACCGCCTCCTACGCCAAGTCGCGCTACTCCGACGTGGCGGTCACCAACCACTTTGACGACGCCGACATCAACACGCTGGGCTGCGAGACCGTTACCTATCTTTCCCGCAGCGATTGGGAGGGCACCTTCCCCACCGAACAGGTGGCCATCACCGCCACGGCCGAGATGATCCGCGACCTGGACGGCTACACCTATGAGATCCCGGCTGACGCGCCGGCCGTCTCGGACTTCACGCAGGGTGTGGACAGCGGCCTGACCTTTGCCGATATGTACGAGGTCGACTACGACGACGATGAGACGTGGAACACGTTCTTGAACCAGTTCACCGTCGAGGAGATGGCCTCCATCATGCCGGACAACAACGGCTCGGCGGCCCTCGAGAACATTGCCATGCCGGCCTCCTATCGCGGCGACGATATGGACCAGCTTGAGCAGGTCCACTTCAAGCTCACCGACCAGTCCGGCTTCCTGTGGCCGTCCATCATGCTCTCGGCGGCCACGTTTGACCGCGAGGAGATCGCCCGCCGCGCCGCGCTGACGGCCAACGAGGCCTTCTTCATGGGCTGCAATGAGATCTGGACCGGCGGCCCCAACATCCACCGCACCCCCTTCAACGGGCGAGCGACCGCCTATTACTCCGAGGACGGCCAGGTGGGATACTTCGTGGCCAAGATTCAGTCCGAGGAGTGCCAGAAGCGCGGCATCATCTTCGGTCTTAAGCACTTTTGCCTTAACGACCAGGAAGCCCACCGCGAGTCCGCGGCGACCTTCTGCAACGAGCAGGCCATTCGCGAGCAGTACATGCGCGCCTTCGAGGGCGCCTATGCGCTGGGCGGCTGCCAGGGCATGATGACCGCCTTCAACCGCATGGGCACGACCTACTGCGGCAGCTGCAAGGAGCTTCTTACCAACGTTCTTCGCAACGAGTGGGGCGCGCACGTCATCGTGTGCTCCGATGCCGTCGTGGGCATGGACTACAAGAAGCACTACACCGAGGATATGTCTGCGGGCATGACGTTTTGGTGCTGGGATACCGCGGGCTTCGGGGCTCCGGCCGGCGGAAAGACCGAGCCGGTGTCTAGCGAGAAGGTCCCCGCGCTCATCGACGCAGGCGACGGTAACCTGCTCAAGCTGCTGCGTCAGTGCACCAAGGACCACATCTACACCGAGACGCGCTCCATTATGGTCAACGGCATCGCGGCCGGCGCAAAGATCGAGCACATCACCCCGTGGTGGCAGACCGCGCTGACGGGTGCGAAGTTTGGCACGGGCATCCTTGCTGCCGGGTTCGTAGGCCTGTACGCCGCCAAGGCCTTTGTGTGGGACGAGGACGCCGCGGCGGATGCCGGCGCTAAGAAGGGAGGCGAGTAGCATGAAGAAGAGCCTTACCTGCTACATCAGCCTTGTCGCGTCTGTTCTTTTGATTGTTGCCGGCGTTTATTACGTGGCGAACGGCACCGCGGTGGACAACTTCAACCCTGTCGTCGTCGGGTGTCTTGCGGCTGCTGTCGTGTTTGACGCGGTGTTCGTTTTTGTCGATACTAAGTGGTTTGACCTGGGCAACCTTGCTGCCGTGCCTTGTGTTGCCGCCGCGATTGCTCAGGTGCTGATCAACAGCATTAACACCTTTGCCGACGTCTTCTCGGGCATTACGATGTTCAACTCTAAGGGCGGCGTCGAGTGGATCTTTGCCACCGTCGGCATGCTGGTCGTGGCCCTGCTGGCCGAGATCGTCTCGTGCTTCATCAGCAGGGATCCCAAGCGCGCCTAGGCTCCCTCCCTTTCCTCCCTTCCCTTGTAAAAGAGGCGCGCTTGCGGCCCGCCGGCATATGCCGGCGGGCCGTTTTGATGCCGCGACGCGCCAGTGCGCTTCTTGCCCAGCGCGGGGCGTGATACGCTATCACGCGTTGACCTGCCAGCACGTGAGCAGATGAGGAGAGAAACCGCATGGCCGAGCCCTCCGCTGAGCCTGTAATCGCGTTCTTCGACGTAGACGGCACGCTGACGTATCGCGACCCCGTGACCGGGCCGACCGACGTGCCGACCGCGCGCGTCCGCGAGGCTATCTGCCGCTTCGTCGAGGCGGGCAACGTCGCCGTGGTCTGCACCGGGCGGAGCGTCCTGGGCATCCAGAACCTCATGGCGTCGTGCCCCTTTGCCGGTGCCGTCACGCTGGACGGCACGCACGTGGTGTGCGGCGGGAAGGTCGTCTACGACCGCGTAATCGCGCCCGACGTGTTTGCGGAGACCGTCGCCGAGATGCGTCGCATCGGCATGGAGGCGCTGGTAGAAGGCACGTCCGGCTGCGCGACCGTGCTGAGCGAGGCGAATCCTAACCCCGAGTTCCGCCGCGTGATGTCCCACATGGAGACGCTCGAGGCGTACGCGGCGCGCGGCGGCCGCATGGAGTTCGGAAAGATCGACTTTACCGACGAGAGCCTCGCGGCATGCCGGGCAAGCGAGTACCTCATGGCGACGTACGACTACCTGAACGTCGGCGATGGCTACCATGAGCTGGCCATTCCCGGCACGAGCAAGGGCGTGGGCGCGCGGGCGTTCATCGATGCGCTGCCCTTTTCTCCGTCGCGCTTCTTCGCGTTCGGCGACTCGGAGAACGACCTCGCCATTCTCGACGCGGCCGACGTCGCGGTCGTCATGGGCAACGCGTCCGACAGGGTCAAGGAGCATGCCGACTTCATCGCCGACCACGTGGCCCAAGACGGCGTGGCCACGGCCTTGGAGAGCCTTGGCCTGATTTAGCTTGTCTGGCTGCGGTTTCTTGCTATCGGAACGGCTTCGCTAGGGCTTCTTGCCTAGAGACACGCCTCGGCGATGCGGCGCTTGAGCTCGTCGATCCCCTGGCCGGTGGCCGAGCTCGTGATGACCATCTGCTCGCGCGGCACGTTGAGCTGCTTGGAAAGAAGCGCCGCCTGCTGGTTCTGCTTGCTGCGGCCGATCTTGTCCGCCTTGGTGAGCGCGACGATGTAGGGGAGCTCGGCCTCCTGGAGGAAACCGATCATCTGCTGGTCGAGCTTCTGCGCCTCGTGGCGGATGTCTACGAGCGAGATGACCAGGTTGAAGCTGCGCTCCTGCTCGAAGTAACCGGAGATTAGGTTCGCCCAGCGCTCCTTCTCGGCCTTGGAGACCTTGGCGAAGCCGTAGCCGGGCAGGTCGACGAAGGTGATGCCGTCGACGTCGAAGAAGTTGATGTTGCAGGTCTTGCCCGGGGTCGAGGAAACCTTGACGAGGTTTTTCCGGCCGAAGAGCTTGTTGAGAAGGGAAGACTTGCCGACGTTGGAGCGGCCGGCGACGCTGACCTCCGGCTGCGTCGGCTCGGGGAGCTGGGCGATGGTGCCGTAGGACGCCTCGAAGCGGGCGAGCTGATAGTTGACGGAGGCCATGGGCTTCTTCCTTTCGCGAGTTTCAACCCGGCCATTTTACCAGCTCCCCACCCAACCGAGAGCTTTGGGGACGTTGCTTCCAGCTCTCGAATGAGAGCTTTGGGGACGTAGGTTGTAACTCTCAAATGAGGGGTTCTGGGACACAGGTTGAGAAGAGATCCCAGGCTGGCGGCCCGTTGACCAGATCAAATCAATTCGCAACGTGTGTCCCCAAACCTCTCGAACGAGAGCTGGAACCAACGTCCCCAAATCAGTCAAATGAGAGCTGGAACCAACGTCCCCAAAGCTGTCACTGGGCGGCGAGAAGGGCGTTGAGGTAGAAGACGCCGCCGCGGGCGCCCATGTGGAGGGAGCCGCCGTTGCGGCGCACGATGCACTCCATCGACTTGGTGCCGAAGCCGTGGTTCATCCGGTCGCGCTTGGTCGTGAGCGGAAGCCCGTCCTTAAAGCGCGGCGTCTCGGCGCAGTAGTTCTCGATGCTCACGGCCACCATGGCGCCGCGCCGCTCGACGTTGAGCGTGATCGACCTGCGCTCCGGGTCGCCGACCTTTCGCGTGGCCTCGATGGCGTTGTCGAGCGCGTTGCCGAACAGCGAGTAGATGTCCGACGGCGTCATGAAATCGAGCGCGGACCCGTCGGCGATGCACGAGAGCACGATGCCCTCGTTCGAGCAGGCGAGGCTCTTCTCGGTCAGGATGGTGTCGAGGGCCTCGTTGCCGGTCTGGACCACCGAGTCGTAGACGTTGACCTCGTGGGCGATGTCGGCGAGCACGTCCTTATCCACAACCTCGCCCTTATCGGCAAGATGCCGGATTTGATGGCGGATATCGTGACATTTGATATTGATGGCCTCGATGTTCTCGCGGCTCAGGCGATATTGCCGGTCGCGCTCGGCCAGCAGCCGCTCGGTCTCGGCCTTCTCCTCGCTCATCCGCCGGGCATAAAGGATCTCGTACTCGGCAAAGAGCACGAACGCGCAGATCATGGCGTGCACGAAGCGGATGAGCACCAAGGTTGTGAACTTGATGCTCTCCCACACGAGGCTCTTTATGAGCAGGTCGAACCCGATGATCACGAACGCGACGATAAGGAACATCGCGAGCATGGACCGGTCCTCCACCACCGTGAGCCCATTGCGGTCGATCTGTCGAATAAGCACCAGGTAGCCGATGGCATACACGGCCGAGAAGACCGCAACCGCCACAATGGTCGCGAGCGGCTCCTCCAAAGAGCCGCTCGCCCGGTGAGAAATCAGGAGCGTCGCCGTGACCTCCAGGCCGCTCGCGAGGTTCTGCAGCGTGTAGCCTGCCGTCGCGCAGAAGAGCGCCTGCCACGGGCCTGTGTCGTAGACGAACATGAGCAGCGCGACGTAGGCACCCATGAGCACGCAGAACACGACGAAGCTTTGCCCCACATCGAGCCCGCGCACGAGGCCGCACGCGACCGGCGCCACGCAGGCGGCTCCGAGCACGCAAATACCGATGACCCCGCGCATTAACGAGTCGTCGCGATGGGGGAGCCGGTGTCCGAGCAGCATGATCGCGACCGTGAGCGAGCCCACGATCTGCACAGCCCAGCGGGCGGAGAGAAGACCGGCCCCCACGGCGGTGATGTTCACCTGCGGCCTCCCAGGTAGTCGGTGACCCTCTCGGTCACGGCGCGCTTGTGCGTGCGCGAGATGCGCAGCACCTCGCCGTTGGCCATCTGCATCTCTTGGCTGCGCATGACCTGGATATGGTCCATGTTCGCCAGGCAGCTCTTCGAGATGCGCACCATCGGCGCGTCGGCGAGCTCCTCCTCGATCTGCACGAGCGACCCGCGGGCGCTCAGCGGCTCCTCGCCCTCCAGGTGGTAGGTCAGCCGGTGCTTCATGACCTCGATGCAGACGACCTGCCGCAACGGAACTACGCGCACGCCGTCCTCGGTGGGGATGGTGAGCGTGCGGCCGGCGTTCTTCTCGACGGCGCGCAGCGCGCGGTCGAGCGAGAGCTGGAGATTGCCGTACGTCACGGGCTTGACGATGAAGCCGGTGGCCCCGACCTCGTATCCCTTCACGGCGTACTTGGCCAGATTGGTTACGAAGATGATGGGAATCTCCTCGTCGTACGTGCGCAGGAGCGCCGCAGCCTCCATGCCGTTGATGCCCGGCATCTGAATGTCGAGCAGGCAAAGGTCGTAGCGGCCCTTGTCTGAGAGCATCTCCATGGCGGAGCTGTGCCACGTGACCTTGAACTCGGTCTGGTGCGCGTGCCCATAGCGGGCAAGAAGGTCGGTCAGGCGCTTGGCCTCGGCCGTCTCGTCCTCGACGATGAGCGTCTTGTACATGTTCGGTTCTTCCTTCCCTGCGGCGCGCGCGGCAAGAAGTGCAACTCGTGCCGTTTTCCCTGCACAACAGGTTACCGTCTGGGCCGCCCAAGGTCCCTCGGCGCCGCTCATCGGCGCGTTTTGCCGCTCGCCGAGGCCGCTCGCGGGGCATGCCGGCAACTCGTGCCGGCCGTGCGATTCTTCATGACAAATGTAAAGCGCCCGTTAAGGTGGGCTTTAAGTTGACCTTAGGAAACAGCCCCTCGTGGGCAAGGGGAACCCGTGTGACCTGCGGCGGGTTCAAGGGAAGAAAAGAGGAACCACATGAAGAAGCAGTTCATCGTCGGCATGGCGCTCGTGGCGGCTGTAGCGATGCCGCTCGTCGGATGCGGCGGCTCGGGCTCGTCGACCTCCAGCACCACGAGCTCGACCACGACTTCGGGCAGCAGCTCCAGCTCCTCCAGCTCGAGCTCCGACTTCGACGCCAACGCGTTCTACGCTGGCCAGTGGCGCGGTTCGGTCGAGATGACCGGCCAGACCGTCTACGGCACCGCCGGCGGCTTCGAGCAGATGCTCGACGTCAACCTGGCTGAGGACGGCACCTGCGAGGTCGTGCCGCTGGAGGCCCATGCCGACCTTCTCACCGACACCGGCACCTGGGAGGGCACGTCCGACGAGCTCACCTTGCACCTGCTGGACGCCGGCGACATCACGCTGACCGTGACGAGCAAGTCGACCCTCGAGGGCGACGCCCACGCGTTCGAGATCGCCGACTTCGACACCATCCAGTTCGACTTCTACGGCTAAGGGCGCGCGGCTTATGGCCGCATGACCAGGGCAGAATTGCCTGCCTGAACGGCGCGGCATTTCTCGCCTGGCCGACATCCTGCATCAAAACCTATACGGAAGAGAGGGGCGCCGCCCGTTGCGGCGGCGCCCTTAGGGAAGCACGTGTATTGAACGGAGAAACACCATGAGCATGAGCAACATCTCTCGCCGCGGCTTCATCGCCGGCTCTGCGCTCTCTGCAGGGCTGCTGGGCCTCGCCGGCTGCAGCACGAGCGGCGGCTCCGCCTCCGATCCCCTCGCCGCCCCCGCGGCCGATAAGTACCCGATCGATCCTGACGGCTCCGACGTCAAGGCCAAGTACGCCTCCGAGGAGGTCCGCGACGGCTGGACCAAGTACACGAACGAGGACGGGGGAGCGACCCTGGGCGTCATGGACACGTCCAAGATCATCCAGGTCGACGGCTATGCGTTCAAGGACCTCGACGGCGACGGCAAGCTCTCCCTGTGGGAGGACTGGCGTCAGTCCGTCGACGACCGCGCCGCTGCGCTGGCGGAGGCTATGAGCGCGGAGGACTTGTTCCCCCTGCTGTGGGCGGGTGGCACTCAGTCCAGCTCGACGACCACCGACACCTCTGCCATGGATTATATCGAGCAGGGTTCTCGCTCAGGCGTTTCTCGCCTTCAGTCTTCGATCGATTCTTATGCGACCGATATCGAGTGGATTAACCGCGTTCAGGAGACTTGCGAGAAGGACTCCTACGGCATTCCGTATCTTAACTACTCCGATCCTTATGTTCTCTTCGGTGTTCCCTCCAGTGTTTCTCTCTCCACTGTTATGGACAAGGACCTTTGGCGCCAGGCAGGCATGTGGCAGGCCCGCGCTTGGCGTGCCACGGGCGTGCGCTGCGACCTCGGACCTCAGGTAGATGTCTATTCCAATCCCATTGGCACTCGTCTTTCCGGCTCTGTCTCCGAAGATCCGGCTCTCAACCGCGACTTCGCGGCGGCGTTTGGCGGCGGCATGCAGTCTACCTGGGGTGATGATGAGGCAACAGATGATCAAGGCTGGGGTGACGAATCCTGTGCCGTCATGCTCAAGCACTTTGTCGGCGAAGGCTCCAATGAGGGCGGTCGAGACGATCACTCCGATTCCGGCAAGTGGAATGTTTTCCCCGGCTCCAACTTCGATGCCCACCTGGTTCCGTTCCTTGATGGTGGCATGCACCTTGATTCTAAGACCGAGCAGATGGCCGCGGTCATGCCTTGCTATGGCATCGCTTATGATCCCAACGACCCCGACGGTCTGGGCGAGCACGTCGGCTCTGCGTACTCCACGCACAACATCAGCATCCTGCGTAACGCGGGCTGGGACGGTATGATCTGCACCGACTGGATGATTCTTGACGGTATTCAGCACGGCATGAAGGACAAGACCGTTCCCGAGCGCTACGCCAAGCTCATGAACAACACCATCTCCCAGCATGGCGGCTCTTTCCAGCCTGATGTTGCCAAGGAAGCTTATGACCTCATGGTTAAGGAGAGCGATGAGGATACCGCTCTGGGAACCCTGCGCGAGAACGCCCGTCGCATCTTTAAGCTCATGATGACAGTCGATTTGTTCGAACAGCCCTATTCTGACCGTACCGTGGCAAAGCAGATTCTCGAGAATGAGAAGGCCGCTCAGTTCGGTGCCGATATCTCTGACAAGTGCGTCGTCATGCTCAAGAACGCCGGCATCATTTCTCAGAACTTCATGAAGGACAAGCCGAAGGTCTATATTCCTCAGAAGTACACCGCTGCTTCTAGCAGCCTTTTCGGCGGGGAGACTCCTGCGTCCATCGCTCCGGTTTTCGGTGCTGATCTCAAGAATGAGTACTGGGATGTTGTCACTGATCACGTCAACGCATCCGATAATCCGCAGGAAAGCGACCTCACGCGTCTGACCGCTGAGGAACTTGCCGATGTCAAGTATGCGATCATCAAGGTCAACAACCCTGCCGATGCCTACCAGGGCGTTGAGGGTGGCCCGAGCTTCATGACTGTCGTTATGGGCACCGAGCCCGAGCCCGGTCCCTATTGGAAGCCGATTTCTCTCCAGTACCGCCCGTTCACTGCCGACGGCAGCTATGTCCGTAAGGAGTCGCTCAACCCTGTCGACGAGTACGGCGAGTACGTCAACCGCTCCGTTTACGGCGCTTCCACGTACGCGACTAACGAGTCTGACCTCGACCTGGTTCTGGATGTTAAGTCTAAGCTTCCGGCCGATGCGAAGCTCATCCTGCTTGTCGACGCCGATCGCCCCATGTGCTTTGGAGAGATCGAGCCGTCCTGCGACGCGATTCTGCTCGCGTTCAACGGGGTCTCCGAGGAGGCCTACGCTCGAGTTGCTTCCGGCACCGTCGAGCCCTCCGGTCTTCTCTCCTTCCAGATGCCCAAGGACATGCAGACCGTGTTTGAGCAGCAGGAGGACGTCCCGCGCGACATGGATTGCTACACCGACGCGGACGGCAACACCTACGACTTCTGCTTCGGCCTCAACTGGTCCGGCGTCATCGACGATGACCGCGTGAAGACCTACAAGGCTACCCCGCTGACCAAGCCGGAGACCTGCGAGGTCAAGGCCGACGCCTAATCGCCAACCCCTCCCAAAGCCCCGCGGGTCGCCCCTCCTCTTCCCTCGCGACCCGCGGGGCCCTCTTTACCGCCTCGAATGACGAGTTTGGGGACGTAGGTTCCAGCTCTCAAATGACGACTTTAACCAACGTCCCCAAATCGGTCATCGAGGCCTGCGCCAGAAAGGACGCCTCTATGGCTGACGAGAAACCCACGGCCGTAAAGCCGAAGAAGCCCATAACCCGCCGCAAGTTCGTGGCCAATACCGCCGTCTCCGCGGGCCTTCTGGGCGTCACGGCGGCGGTCAACGTGGGCACGGACATGTTCCGCTCCCTTCTTGACCACTACCTCGGCGGCCGCCCCTCCACGGTCGAGGCCGTGGCCGGCTCAGAGAACTGGGACACCAACTACTACGACGCCCAGTACCGCGGCCGCACGCAGGCCACCGCCGCCGCCAACGAGATCGTGGACCAGATCCTCGGCGAGGGCGCGGTCCTTCTCAAGAACGAGGGCAATGTCCTGCCGCTTGCGGGCGGCGCCGAGGTCACGCTGCTCGGCCGCTACGCCGCCGATCCCATCTACGGCGGCGCCGGCTCCGGCACGGTCGACGAGTCCTCCTGCGTGAACCTCCACGACGGCCTCGCCGCCGCGGGCCTTTCCATCAACGAGTCGGTCTACGAGTTCATCGCCGGCGCCTACGCCGACTACCCCAAGGCCGACATCACCATGGACAACCCCTCCACGGCCTGCTACTACATCGGCGAGATCCCCTGGTCGGCCT
Source organism: Coriobacteriia bacterium (assembly GCA_030530145.1). GTDB lineage: Bacteria > Actinomycetota > Coriobacteriia > Coriobacteriales > Atopobiaceae > Paratractidigestivibacter. The sequence goes on from JAUMVN010000017.1 coordinate 15,903, forward strand.
ACCCGTCCGACGCCGCGGCGTCTCTTGCCGGCACGGTCGGCATCGTCGTCATCGGACGCGGCGGCGGCGAGGGCGGCGACCTCTCGCGCGACCTTCTCGGCGACCTGAGCTCCGGCGTCTCCACCACCTTCACCGCCAACGACGAGACGGCCAACTACGTCGAGGGCCAGCACGAGCTCGAGCTCACCGTCGAGGAGAAGTCCGTGCTCGAGGCCGCCAAGGCCAACTGCGACCGCGTCGTCGTCCTTATCAACGCCTCCACGCCCATCGAGGCCGGGCCGCTCATGGAGGGCGAGTACGCAGCCGACGCCATTCTCTGCATCGGCTCGCTCGGCGCGACGGGCGCCACCGGCGTGGGCAAGCTGCTCACCGGCGAGTACAACCCCTCCGGCCGCACGACCGACATCTGGGCGGCCGACTTCACCGCCGACCCGACGTTCGAGAACTTCGGCGGCAAGCGCTACACCGACGTCTCGGACTACTACACGAAGAACTTCAACTCCACCGCCTCGGACGGCACCGCGTACTTCGTCGAGTACAAAGAGGGCGTCTACATGGGCTATCGCTACTACGAGACGGCGGACGCGGAGGCCAAGGCGGGCAACTACGCCGGCTTCGACTACGACTCGGCGGTCGTCTTCCCGTTCGGCTACGGGTTGTCGTACACGACCTTCTCGCAGACGCTCGACTCCGTCGAGGCCGATGGCGAGACGGTCAAGGTCGGCGTGACGGTGACGAACACGGGCAAGCTCGCGGGCAAGGAGGTCGTCGAGGTCTACTACTCCGCGCCCTACACCGCCGGCGGCATCGAGAAGCCCGCCGTGGTCCTGGCCGCCTTCGCGAAGACCTCTGAGCTCGCGGCCGGCGCGTCCGAGTCCCTTGAGCTCGAGTTCCCGGTGCGCCAGATGGCGTCGTGGGACTCCTCGAAGGGCTGCTACGTCCTCGACGCCGGCGACTATGCCGTGAGCCTGCGCACCGACTCGCACTCCGTGGTCGACGAGAAGACCGTGACCCTGGCCGCCCAGGAGTACAAAACGGACGAGGTCACCGGCACCGAGCTCACGAACCAGTTCGCGGACCTGACCGAGTACATGGAGAAGAACTGCAAGGGCGAGCTTCTTTCCCGCGCCGACTTCAAGGGCACCTGGCCGAAGGCGGCCGCCGACAAGGACGCGGCCGACTGCGGCGTCGAGTTCGTCGAGTACGACTACAAGGCCCACGAGGACCCGTCGGGCGAGGCGCCGACCACGGGCGCGGACAACGGCCTGCAGCTCATCGACATGCGCGGCCTCGAGTACGACGACGAGGCATGGGACACCCTTCTTGACCAGCTGACCGTTGAAGACATGGTGGGCATGCTCAACGACTGCGCCTACAACACGGGCGCCGTCGAGTCCATCGGCAAGCCCGAGACGGCCGAGCCCGACGGCCCCGCCGGTTTCACGTCGCTCACCGGCCCGACCGGCAACTGCTCGTACTGCTCCGAGTTCATCATGGCGCAGACCTGGAACGTCGACCTTATGCGCCAGATGGGCGAGATGGTCGGCCAAGAAGCCCTCGCGTCCGGCTACAACGGCTGGTACGCCCCGGCGTGCAACACGCACCGCAGCCCGTTCGCCGGCCGCAATTTCGAGTACTACTCCGAGGACCCGCTGCTCGGCGGAAAGATCTGCTCGGCCGTCGTCTCGGGCGCCGCGACCAACGGCTGCTACGCGATGATCAAGCACTTCGCGCTGAACGACCAGGAGTCCTACCGCGTCCAGCACGTGGCCACCTGGGCCGCCGAGCAAGCTGCGCGCGAGATCTACCTGCGGCAGTTCGAGATTCCGGTCAAGGAGGCGCGCTGCGAGCTCAAGTACATCTCCGACGACCAGGGCACCATGAGCACGCGCGAGATGAACGCCTGCACGGGCCTGATGAGCTCCTTCAACTACGTGGGCTCCGAGTGGGCGGGCGGCCGGCGGTCGCTCTGCACGAACGTGCTGCGCGACGAGTGGGGCTTCAAGGGCTGCGTGATCACCGACTTCAACCTCTACGGCTATATGGACAAGAACGCCGCGCTCGCGGGCGGCACCGACCTCGAGCTCACGTACTCGGCGATGACGGGCGACATCGCGGGCAAGAACACCGCGACGGTCGCCTCGCAGCTGCGCGAGTCTTCCCACCGCGTGCTCTATACCGTGGCCAACTCCAACGCCATGCAGGGGATGGCCCCCGGCTCGAAGGTCGCGTACGGCGTCGCGCCGTGGCAGATGGGCGTCTGGGGCGGCAGCGCCGCGCTCGTGGCGCTCGCGGGCGTCTTCGGCTGGCGCGCCTACCGCATGAAGCAGCAGCTCAAGGACCAGGATCCGGAGCAGCCCGCCTCCTAACAGCTTTGAGAGCTTTGGGGACGTTGGTTGTGACTCTCAAATGAGAGCTGCAACCTACGTCCCCAAATCAGTCAAATGAGGGCTGCAACCTACGTCCCCAAATCGGTCAGAATGGAAGGGCTGGATGGTGGGCGAGAGGAGACGACGTGGCCGGGACGCTTATCCGTGAGTTTTGTGCCGAGAACTTCGAGCAGGTGCCGGCCGCGGTTGCCGCGGGCGCCTCTCGCATCGAGCTCTGTGATAACCTCGCCGTCGGCGGCACGACGCCGAGCGGCGGCGTCATTCGCGAGACGGTCGAGTACTGCCACGCGTGCGGCGTCCAGGTCATGTGCATGATCCGCCCGCGCGGCGGCTCGTTCGAGTACGACATGGTCGAGGCGCGCATCATGTCCTTCGACCTCAAGGCGGCCGCGGCCGCCGGCGTCGACGGCGTGGTCGTGGGCTGTCTGCGCGGCGGGCACATCGACCGGATCTTCGGCAAGTCGTTCGTCGACATGGCCAAGCGCGCAGGCCTGCAGGTCACGTTCCATATGGCGTTCGACGCACTGCCCGAGGGGGACCGGCTGCCGGTCATCGACCTTCTTGCCCGATGGGGCGTCGACCGCGTACTCACCCACGGCGGGCCCGCGGGGACACCCATAGAGGAGAACATCGCGACCCTCAAGCGCTACGTCGATCACGCGGCCGGGCGGATCATCATCCTGCCTGGCGGGGGCATTACCTGGAAAAACGCCGAGGCAGTCGCTGAGGCGCTGGGCGTCGGCGAGGTCCACGGCACCAGAATCGTTCCTCTTGCTTAAGGTGGACCCCCGATTTAAGGAGAACCCTCGATGATCGACCCCGACGCTTCGCTGGAAGAAGTCCAGCGCATCTTCGCGAACGACCGCTTTGCCACCGGGGCCACCGGCTGCCGCGTGGTCGAGGCGGCTCCCGGCCATGGCGTGTGCGAGTTCGACATCGAGGAGCGTCATATCAACGAGAAGGGCGGCGTCATGGGCGGCGCGATCTTCACGCTCGCCGACTTCGCCATCGCCGTCGCCTCGAACGTGGGGGAGGAGCCGACGGTCTCGGTCGCCTGCTCCATCCAGTTCATGAGTCCCGCGCGCGGCAAGCGTCTGATCGCGACGGCCGATGCCGACAAAAATGGTCGCAGCCTGGGCTTTTACGACTGTCTCGTGACTGATGAGCTCGGCACTCCCGTGGCCCGCGTCACTGGCACCTGCATGCATGTTCGGTCAAAGTGACCCTCCGTGGCGCTGATCTACAACATCTCTGCGTCTTAATTCGAATTCGCTGAGTAGAAAGCCAAGAGTAGGGCCAATCAACCGGCTTTTTGCTGTCGAGAACCCCTGAGCTACTCGCTATGTTCAATTTAAGACGCAGAGATGTTGCGTTTCAGCTATTGAGGCCACGCGATCGCCCTATTGCGGGCGGCTGGCCGCGCGAATCGGAAGGGCTTAGAGCGCGGAGAGGTGCTCCGGAAGGGCCCCGGCGAGCGGCGCGACGTAGGCTCGGAACTCCTCGGTCACGCTCATGCCGTCCTCGGAGATCCATTCGCGCGGCACGGCCTTGACCTGGTTGGCCACGGCGAGCACGTCGACGAGCTCGTACTCCACCGCGTAGGGCTCGTTGCCCACGCGCTTAACCGAGGACATTTTGACGGACTTGCCGGCGACCGTGGCAAGAACCCCGCGGCGCCCCAGCTCGAAGGCCTCGTCGAGGTCCACCTGGCTCGCGAGGTGGCTCGCGCAGCGCTGCAGCGTGGATAGCTCGACCGCGCGGGTTTTCACGCCGAGGCGGCCGCCGATAACGCTCGCGAGGTAGCGGCTCGGGCCCGAGAGCTGCGCCAGGTGGCCGAACTCGTCGACCTTCGTGCCGGCGGCGACGGTCTTTTCGGCAATCAGGTGCCCGTCGGCCTCGCGCAGGCCCTCGGACATGGCGACGACCACGGTGTTCTGGCGCTCGAGCAGCTCGCTCACGCGCGCGACCAGCGCGTCCTCGTCAAAGGTGATCTCGGGCAGCAGCACGAGGTCGGGGCCGGCGAGGCAGGCCGAGCCCGCGAGCCAGCCGGCGTCACGCCCCATGATCTCGACGAGCAACACGTTCTTGAGGTCGTACACGTCGGCATCGAGCATGAGCTCGGAGGTCGCCGTCGCCACGAAGCGCGCCGCGCTGCCGTAGCCCGGCGTGTGGTCGATGCCCACGAGGTCGTTGTCGATGGTCTTGGGCACGCCGATGAAGCGGATGGGGGAGCCGGCGCGCTCGCCCCAGGCGCCCAGCTTGGCGATGGTGTCCATCGAGTCGTTGCCGCCGATATAGAGAACCGCGCCGTAGCCGCCGGCCTCGAGCTTGGCGAAGGCGTCGGCGTAGAAGGCCTCGGCGCCGTCGGCATCGAGCGCCGGCAGCTTGAAGCGGCAGCTGCCGAGCCAGCTCGAGGGGGTGCGGCGCAGCTGCTCGAGCGCGTCCGCGTCCGGAAGCGCCGCGCCCAGGTCGACCGTCTGCCCGGCAAGAAACCCCTGGATGCCGTGGCGCATGCCCACGACCTCGGCGCCCGCCTCGCGCGCGCCGGCGACGACGCCCGCCAGGCTCGAGTTGATGGCCGCCGTCGGGCCGCCGGACTGTCCTACCAGGATGCGCTTGATCTCGGGCATGGGGTTCCTCTCTCGCTGAGGTTTTGCGGGGTTCTCGCCGGGCAATCACGCACAAGAATACCGCCGCCGGCACGGGGCCGACGGCGGCAATCAAGGCAAAGGAGCTATGTCCAGTTACCTGCTACGCGATGTTGTAGAACGCGGCCTTCTGCAGGTACTCGGAGGAAGCGCCCAGCGCGTCCTCGATGCGGAGAAGCTGGTTGTACTTGGCCACGCGGTCGGTGCGGGCGGGGGCGCCGGTCTTGATCTGGCCGGCGTTGGTGGCCACGGCCAGGTCGGCGATGGTGGTGTCCTCGGTCTCGCCGGAGCGGTGAGAGACGACGGCGGTGTAGCCGGCGCGCTTGGCCATCTCGATGGCGTCGAGGGTCTCGGTGAGGGAGCCGATCTGGTTCACCTTGATCAGGATCGCGTTGGCGGCGCCGGACTCGATGCCCTTCTTCAGGCGCTGGGTGTTGGTGACGAAGAGGTCGTCGCCCACGAGCTGGACCTTCTTGCCGATGCGCTCGGTGAGCTTCTTCCAGCCCTCCCAGTCCTCCTCGGCCAGGCCGTCCTCGATGGAGATGATCGGGTAGCGAGAAACGAGGTCCTCCCAGTAGTCGACCATCTGGTCGGAGGTGAGGGTGCGGCCCTCGCCCTTGAGCTCGTACATGCCGGTCTCCTTGTTGTAGCACTCGGAGGTAGCCGGATCCATGGCGAACATGAAGTCGACGCCGGGCTCGAAGCCGGCGGCCTTGACGGCCTCCATCAGGTAGATGAAGGGCTCGTCGTTGGTCTTGAGGTCGGGAGCGAAGCCGCCCTCGTCGCCGACGCCGGTGGAGAGGCCGGCGGCCTTGAGGGTGTCCTTGAGGGTGTGGTAGACCTGGGCGCACCAGCGCAGGGCGGTCTTGAAGTCGGGGGCGCCGACCGGCATGATCATGAACTCCTGGAAGTCCACGTTGTTGTCCGCGTGCACGCCGCCGTTCAAGATGTTCATCATCGGGACGGGCAGGGTGTGGGCGTTCGGGCCGCCGAGGTAGGCGTAGAGGGGCAGGCCGGCGGACTCGGCCGCGGCGCGGGCGATGGCGAGCGAGCAGCCGAGGATGGCGTTGGCGCCGAAGTTGCCCTTGTTGGGGGTGCCGTCGGCGGCGATCATAGCCTCGTCGCAGGCGCGCTGGTCGGTGGCCTCCATGCCGACGAGGAGCTTGGCCAGCTCGTCGTTGACGTGGCCGACTGCCTTCTCGACGCCCTTGCCCAGGTAGCGGTCCTTATCGCCGTCGCGCAGCTCAACGGCCTCGAACTCGCCGGTGGAGGCGCCGGACGGGACGATGGCGCGGCCGAAGGCGCCGTCCTCGAGCGTGACCTCGACCTCGACGGTCGGGTTGCCGCGGGAGTCGAGGACCTCGCGACCGTAAACCTCGATAATGCGTGCCATAGTGGTGACCTTTCTTGTTAGCCATGCCTAACTTGCCATCCCAGAGTATACCTAAACTAACTTTGTCGTATACCAAAGGCGGCAAATTGGCGGCACAAGAAAAGGCGGCAAGAGACGCGCGCCTCTTGCCGCCAGGTTGGCCGGGAATGGTTGCGGATGGTTTAGTAGAAACTCTCGCCGCGGTCGATCATGTCCTTGAGCAGTCGCGCCATGGCCTTGTAGTTGTAGGGGAGCATCATCTTCTTAAACAACGGGTTCAGCAGGCCGGGCACGCTCTGGAACTGCAGCACGATGTTGTAGGCCGTGGCGAGACCCACCGTGTCGATGATGCGGAACGGGCCCTTCGGCGCGCCGGTACCGTGCTCCCAGGCGATGTCGATGCTCTTCGGGTCCGAGACGCCGCTCGCCCACAGGTCGAGGCCGGAGAGCAAAAACGGCACGAGCATGGAGTTGAGCAGGTAGCCGTTCTTCTCCTTGCGCACGGGCAGGGCGATCATGCGGATCTGGTTGGCGAACTCGAGCATCTGGTCGAAGACGGCGGAGTCGGTGCCGGCGTGGCCCATGACCTCGGCGGTGTTGTTCTTCCAGATGGAGTTCGCGAAGTGCAGCGCCACGTACTTGGCGGGGCGCCCCGTGCACTTGGCGAACTGGCTCGGCAAGAGGGTCGAGGAGTTCGTGGCCAGCACGGTCTTCTCGGGCATAAGCGGCGCGAGCTTCTCGTAGAAGTCGACCTTGGCCTTAGGGTCCTCGGACATGGACTCGATCACGAGGTCGGCGTCCTCCACGGCCTTGGCCATATCGAGCTCGAGGGTGAGGCCGTAATAGGCCTTCTTGACGCGGTCGCGGCAGGCGTTCGCGTCAAGAGGGGCGTCGGAGTCGGCGATGCCGGCGCACCAGGGGCCGGAGCCGTCGGCCATCTGGTCGATGGCCTCCATATAGGTGCTGAGCAGCTTGTCGATCTTCGGCTGCGTGCGGCCGATCGAGCCCTCGCTGCGCAGCCAGACGGTCACGTCGAATCCGCAGTACGCCGCCTGGAACGCGATCTGGCTGCCGAGCACGCCCCCGCCGGCAACGACGACCTTCTTGAACGCCATGTTGGCCTCCTATTTTGAACCGGGGTCAAGTGCGTCCAGTTTGACGTATAAGAAAGCCCCCGCCCGCGGTACCGCTGAACGGTGCCGCGGGCGGGCGGGGCGCCATTTTGTGACTCTATTTGGCTCGTGGGGTGTCTCAACGGAGGTTCGGCCGACTTTTCCCGCTTTAAAAATGGACTTGCCGAGTAGTAGAGGTTGAACCAGCTGCGTTTGCCAAGTTGACGAAGGTGTTCGACGGCAGAGCTACTCGGCACTTCCGATTTTAAAGCGGGAAAAGTCGGCCGGAATGCTGCAGAGGGCCGCAAATATGTCGCTTGGGTACAAAAACAAGGCCCCGTTCGGAACGGGGCCCGCAATTGAGTTGGAAATCAACCGGATGCGTCGACGTCATGCCTACGCCATGTCTTCTAGGCGGCCGTGCTTCTCGTAGCGGGTCACGCGGGCAGGGCGGTTCTTCTCGTCCACGAAGACGACGTGGGGCTGGAACGCGCGCGCCTCGACCTCGTCCATCTGGGCGTAGCACATGATGATGACCTTGTCGCCGACCTCGACGTAGTGGGCCGCGGCGCCGTTCAGGCAGATCATGCCGCTGCCGCGCTCGCCAGCGATGACGTAGGTCTCGAGCCGGTTGCCGTTGTCGACGTCCGCGACCGTGACCTTCTCGTACTCGAGGATGCCGGCGGCCTCCATGAGGTCCTCGTCGACAGTGATGGACCCGACGTAGTCGAGCTCCGCCTGGACGACGGTTGCGCGGTGAATCTTGCCCTTGAGCATGTTGAGGACCATGTGAGGATGAACTCCTAGGTGATGGTTTAGCTAATTTTGGCCTGCGATAGAGTACAACACGCGCGTGAGCAGCTGATACACCTGCTTGGTATCCCCACAAAGACAGCTCAGATGCGCGTCGATGGTGGCCGCGTCGCCGCGGGCGGCGGGCCCGGTAAGGGAAGCGGCCACGCCGTCGGCCGCTATGTGCTCGGCGTTGCCGAGGAAGAGCGGCGCGAGGGCGGCCTCGGCGTCGGCGGGGGCGAAGCCGCAGGTCGCGAGCTCGGAGGCGGCCAGGTCGTAGAGGCCGACGACCAGGTTCGACGCCATGACGGCCGCGGCGTGGTAGCGCGTCTTCTGCTCTGCCGGGATGCGCGCGGTGCGGTTGCCACAGCTGGCAAGAAGGGCCTCGAGCAGCTCGACCGCCGCATCGTCGCCCTCCAGCGTGAACCAGGCGCGCTCAAGCTCCTGCCAGCAATCGAAGCGGCTGCTCACCGCGTAGAGCGGGTGGCAAGAAGCGACCGCCGCGCCGGCCTCGCGCAGCGGCGCCAGGACGTCGGAGGGGAGGGCGCCCGAGCAGTGGGCGACCACCTTGCCTGCGGCGGCTTCTCCCAAAACTGCCGCCGCCTGGGCCGCGATTTTAGGGAGCTCTACATCGGTGCAGGTCAGGAAGGTGACGTCGGAGGCGAGGACCGCGTCGGCTGCAGTTTTGAACGCGACGCCGCCGGCAAACGCCGCGGCCTCCTGGGCGTGCTCAGGTGTGCGCGAGAAAAAGCCGACAAGCTCGGCCGCCCCGTTCTCGCCCAGGTAACGGGCGAGGGAGCAGCCGACCTTGCCGGCCCCGATGAACGCGATGCGAACGGGCACGGCTACTCGCCGCAGCCGCAACCGCAGCAGTGGCCGTCGCCCTCGCCGCAGCCGCACTTCGGCTCGTAGATGAAGTTGTCGATCAGGCGCGTCTTGCCGATGTAGACGGCCATGGCGCAGAGCACCGGCGTGTCCTCGATCTTCTCGACCTGCACGATGTTCTCGAAGTCGACCATCTTCACGTAGTCGATCTTTGCGAGGGGCTCGGCCTCGATGATGGCCTTCATGGCGCCGAGCACCGCGGCCGCGTCGCGCTCGCCCTCCTCGACGAGCTTCTGACCAGCGAAAACGGCGCGCGAGAGGCAAAGCGCGGCCACGCGCTCCTCGGCCGAGAGGTACGTGTTGCGCGAGCTCTTCGCCAGGCCGTCCTCCTCGCGGACGATGGGGCAGCCAACGATTCTGATGCCGAAGTTGAGGTCGCGGACCATGCGGCGGATGACGGCGAGCTGCTGAGCGTCCTTCTGGCCGAAGTAGGCGCGGTCGGGCGTGACGATGTTGAAGAGCTTGGAGACGACGGTGCACACGCCGCGGAAGTGGATGGGGCGCGTGAGGCCGCAGAGCTCGTGGGTGAGCTCGTCCATGTTCACGTAGGTGCAGGCGTTGGGCGCGTACATCTCGCTGGGCTCGGGGTGGAAGACGAGCGCGGCGCCCGCCTCCTCGCAGAGCTTGCAGTCGCGGTCGAAGTCGCGCGGGTAGCTCTCCAGGTCCTCGGTGGGCCCGAACTGCGTGGGGTTCACGAAGTCGGAGACGACGACGCGGTCGTTCTCGGCGGCGGCGCGCACAATGAGGCTCTTGTGGCCCTCGTGCAGGTAACCCATGGTGGGGACGAGACCGACGGTGAGGCCCTCGCGCTTCCAGGCGCGGACCTGCTCGCGGACCTCGGCGACAGTGGTTGCGGTTTGCATTAGTTGCTCCTCACTTGGTTCATGACCTCGGGGTCGAGGTCCTTGTAGCTCTCGGCGGACGACGGGAAGTCGCCGGACTGGATGGCCTCGTCGTAGGCGTGGAAGGCGTCGACGACGACCTGGCCCACCTGAGCGAACTGGCGCACCATCTTCGGCTTAAAGCCGCCGGCGGTCATGCCGAGCATGTCCTGCACGACGAGCACCTGACCGTCGCAGCCGTTGCCGGCGCCGATGCCGATGGTAAACGCGCTGTTCAGGCGCTCGGTGATGTAGGTGGCCAGGTTCGCGGGCACGCACTCGAGCACGATGCAGAAGGCGCCCGCGGCCTCGATGGCCAGCGCGTCGTCGACGAGCTGGCGGGCGGCCTCCTCGGACTTGCCCTGCACCTTGAAGCCGCCGAAGGCATTGACGGACTGCGGCGTGAGGCCGAGGTGGCCCACCACGGGGATGCCGGCCTCGACCATGGCGCGGATCTGCTCGACGCAGCGCGCGCCGCCCTCGAGCTTGACGGCCTGGCAGCGGCCTTCCTTCATAAGGCGCCCGGCGTTCTCGAGCGCCTGCTCGAGGCTCGCCTGGTAGCTCATGAAGGGCATGTCGCCCACCACGAAGGTGTTCTCGGTCGCGCGGGTGACGCAGCGGGTGTGGTGGACCATGTCGTCCATGGTCACGGGAAGGGTCGAGTCGTAGCCCATCATCGTCATGCCGAGCGAGTCGCCCACGAGGATCATGTCGATGCCGGCGGCCTCGGTGAGCGCGGCCATCGTGTAGTCGTAGCTGGTCACCATCGTGACCTTGTGGCCCTCGTCGACCTTCTTCTTGAGGGTGAGGACGGTGTTTGCCATGGGGTTGGGCCCCTCCTTAATCGCGTGCAAAGAAGCCCGCCGGGCCGGGGGCGGGGCGGGCATCAGCTGTTTTCCTGCTTAGTGTAGCGCGTCAGGACGTTCGCGGCATGCGGTGCTGGTCTCCCCGCTGGTCGCTAGATGTTGCCCAGCAGGAAGTCCTTGGCCACGCACGCGACCTCGCGCAGGAGGTTGTTCGGCAGGAACCAGGCGTCGGAGGGCGCGGATATGCCGCAGGCGCCGGTAAGGCCTTGGCGCGCGGCGATCCTGCAGGCGCGGAAGACGTGGAAATCGTTCGTCACGATGCCGACGCGGGCGGTCGCGGAGTCGAGCAGCTCGCGCGAGTAGCGCAGGTTCTCGACGGTGGAGCGCGAGCGGTCCTCGAGCACGACGCGCGATTCGTCGACGCCGGCTTCCCGTAGGTAGTCAGCCATGCACTCGGCTTCGGAGCAGGGCTCGTTGCCGCCTTTGCCTCCCGAGACGATGCAGCGGGTCCGTGGGTTCTCGCGCAGGTAGGTTGCCGCGGCGTCGAGGCGGTAGCGCAACACGGCGCTCGGCGTGCCGTCCGGTCGTACCTGGGCGCCGAGCACGATGATCTCGTCGAGGTCGGCCGGGGGCGCCGTTGCTGTCGCCGCGTTGCCCATCACGACGGCGCCGATGCCGAGGGCGGCGGCGAGTCCGGCTGCGACCACGGCGGTTATGGCTACGCGCGCAGCAGCGGGCTGTGCGGACCACGCGCCAGCCCGCACGGCAAGGCCGGCCCCGGCGAGCGCCGCGCCGATCGCATACCACACGGTGAAGAACAGCGTGCCCGACCCGACGAGCATGACCGTGACCCCGTACGCCGCGCAAACAGCGCCGATTCCTATGAGCACCTGTGCCATCGCATCCCCTTCGCGCCGCCGACGTCTCCATTCTGCGACATTGCCGCGGTGCGGTGGAGCGCGCTCGGCTGCTGCTTCGCCCCCTGAGGCCGCCGTGGGGGGCGATTCGCGCGGCCCTGCGGAGCAAAATGCAAACATCTCTGTGTCTTAATTCGGGATGGCTGAGTATTCAGTGCCTATTTTGCGGTGGCGAGCTGCTGTCGACCTGCGGAAATGCCGACGGAAGACCTTTGGCTACTCGGCAAACTCAAACAAGACGCAGAGATGTTTGCAATTTGCTCAGCGTGCGGCGTTTTGTCGCCCGCGCGGCATGAAAAACCCGGCCGAGCGGGTGCTCGACCGGGCGTTACGCGCGGGATGCGGTTATGCGGCGCGGCGCCTTATGCGGCGGCCTCAGCGTCGAGGGTCTCGCGGATGGCGAGGATGAACTCGCGGGTGCCGAGGGTGGTGGGGTTCTCGAGCGAGGTGATGCGCGCGAGGTCGCCCGTCATCTTGCCGGCCTCGATGGTGTGGATGGTCGCGGCCTCCAGGCGGTCGGCGAAGTCGACGAGCTCGGGGGTCTCGTCAAGCTCGCCGCGCTTGCGCAGCGCGCCCGTCCAGGCAAAGATCGTGGCCACCGAGTTCGTGGACGTCGGCTCGCCCTTGAGGTGCTTGTAGTAGTGGCGCTGCACGGTGCCGTGTGCGGCCTCGTACTCGTAGTAGCCGTGGGGGCTGACCAGCACGGACGTCATCATGGCAAGGCTGCCGAAGGCGCTGGAGAGCATGTCGCTCATCACGTCGCCGTCGTAGTTCTTGCAGGCCCAGATAAAGCCGCCCTCGGCCTTCATGATGCGGGCCACGGCGTCGTCGATCAGCGTGTAGAAGTACTCGATGCCGGCGGCCTCGAAGGCGTCCTTGTACTCGGCCTCGTAGAGGTCGGCGAAGACGTCCTTGAAGCGGTGGTCGTACTTCTTCGAGATGGTGTCCTTGGTGGCGAACCAGAGGTCCTGCTTGGTGGAGAGCGCGTACTCGAAGCAGCTGCGCGCGAAGCTCTCGATGGAGTCGTCGAGGTTGTGCTGGCCCTGGACCACGCCCGCGCCGGTGAAGTCGTGCACGAGCTCGCGGGTCTCGGTGCCGTCGGCGGCGGTGTACACGAGCTCCACCTTGCCAGGGCCGGGGATGCGCATCTCGGCGTTCTTGTAGACGTCGCCGTAGGCATGGCGCGCGATGGTGATGGGCTTCTTCCACGAGGTCACGACCGGGTCGATGCCCTTGACCACGATGGGAGCGCGGAAGACGGTGCCGTCGAGCATGGCGCGGATGGTGCCGTTGGGGCTTTTCCACATCTGCTTCAAGCCGTACTCCTCGACGCGCGCGGCGTTCGGGGTGATGGTGGCGCACTTGACGGCCACGCCCAGGCGCTTGGTGGCCTCGGCGGAGTCGACGGTAACCTGGTCGTCGGTCTTGTCGCGGTACTCGAGGCCCAGGTCGTAGTACTCGGTCTTGAGATCGACGTAGGGGCAGATGAGCTCGTCCTTGATGATCTGCCAGATGATGCGGGTCATCTCGTCGCCGTCCATCTCGACGAGCGGGGTCTTCATCGCGATCTTGGTCATGTGCGCCTCCCAGGGCTGCGTTTTGCCAGTTGAATAGGAATCTATCACGAGGCCGGGGCCGCGCCGCGCGCGCCGCGCGAAGCGAGACACGCTGGATACACAGCCTGTGGCCCGGTTGCCACGCCGGTTTAGGCCGCCTCGCCGCCGCGCTTCTTTCCGAGGGCATGGAATACGTTGAGAAGGACGAGCCCGAGCAGGCTCGCCGTGACGCTGGCGGCGAGAATGGCGCACTTGGCGGCCAGCTGCTCGTTGCCGTAGCTGAACGAGAGCCCCGAGATCAGGATGCACATGGTGAAGCCGACGCCGCCGAGCACGCCCACGCAGATGAGCTGCCCCCAGTTCGAGCCCTCGGGCAGGGGAGAGAAGCCCGTCTTTACCAGCACGGCCGTCACGGCGACGATGCCCAAGGGCTTGCCGAGCACGAGGCCGAGGAAGACGCCCTGCGCCACGGCATCGCCTAGGATGCTCACGGGGTCGACGCCGACCACGCGCAGCTGGGCGTTGGCGAAGGCGAACAGCGGCAGGATCAGGAAGTTCACCGGCACGGAGATAGCGCCCTCGACGCGCTGCAGCGGCGGCGTCACGCGGTGCATGATGTTCTCGACGCGGCGGGCGGTCTTGGTAAAGCCGTGCTGGCCGAGGATGTGCATCTCGGGGTCGTAGGCGTCGTCGAGCTCGGCCTCGCGTTCGGCGAGCCAGCCCTGCAGGTCGGCGAGCTTGATGTCGCTCTTCACGGGCAGGAAGAAGGCCAAGATGACGCCCGCGAGCGTGGCGTGGACGCCGGAGTTGAGCATGCAGGCCCACAGCGCGAGCCCCACGACCAGGTACCAGCGCGCGTGGTAGACCTGCAGGCGGTTGAGCGCCCAGAGAGCCGCGCAGCAGGCGGCCGACGCCGCGAGCCAGGGCACTGACGGCGACTGCCCGTAGAAGAGCGCGATCACGATGATGCCGAGCAGGTCGTCGGCGATGGCGAGCGTCGAGAAGAACACCTTGGCCGCGGGGGCCACCTTGTCGCCGGCGAGCGACATGATGCCGAGCGCGAAGGCGATGTCGGTGGCGATGGGAACGGCCCAGCCGCTCGTCGCGCCGCCCCAGTTGAGCAGCGTGTATATGACGGCGGGGGCCGCCACGCCGCCGCACGCGGCGAGGATGGGCATGAGGGCCTGCCGCGGGTCCGTGAGGACGCCGGCCGTGAGCTCGTACTTGAGCTCGATGCCCACGGAGAGGAAGAAGATCGCCATGAGGAAGTCGTTGATAAAGCCCTCGACGGTGATCGAGCAGGCGAGCGGCCCGAGCGTGAAGCCGAGCGGCTGCTCCAGGAACTCCTGGACGGGGTAGTAGGCGTCGGTGTTGGCCACGACGATCGCCGCGACGGCGGCGAGCACCATGACCGCGGCGGCGATGGTGCCGTTCTCGGTGATCCAAGCCAGCCCGCGCCGGCGCGCGCAGCGCTTGGCGACGGCCGGAACCGCTACAATCTTTGATGGCGAAACAGATGCGTTCATGCCTTCTCCTATATGTCGGGTCGCATGTATTCAAGTATTCGTGCCGTTGCCCAGCGGGAGCCTAAATTATCCCAATGGACATAAAAGACCGTCGTGTTTCAAGTCTTGGCGCCCTTCGTTACGTATCGTTACAAGACAATGTTTGCTAGAGACAAGCGCATGTGCCTCTGTCAAGTTGAATTTGGTGAACGTGGCCTGCTGGCCAGTCTAGCGGCGGTTTTACAACACGGGTTGTCTACTCGGAGGCAATCTCGCGCGTCTCACACCAAGGAAAGAAGCAAAACAGGGAGGTAGAAATGTTCAGTTCCGCTGACGTGACTTGGACGCTCGTCGGAGCGTTCCTTGTCTATTTCATGCAAGCCGGTTTCGCATTGTGCGAGGCGGGCCTTACCCGTGCGAAGAACACGGGCAACATCCTCATGAAGAACCTCATGGACTTCTGTATCGGCACGCCTTGCTACTGGCTCGTCGGCTTCGGCATCATGTTCGGCGGCACCGGCGCCCTCGTCGGCTCCTTCGACCCGTTCATCCAGGGCACCTACGACTTCGGCACCCTGCCCACCTGGGTCTACGCCATCTTCCAGACCGTCTTCTGCGCCACCGCGGCCACGATCGTCTCCGGCTCCATGGCCGAGCGCACGAACTTCAAGGCTTACGTGCTCTACTCCGCGATGATCTCCCTCGTGGTCTACCCCATCTCCGGCCACTGGATCTGGGGCGGCGGCTGGCTCTCTGAGCTCGGCTTCCACGACTTCGCCGGCTCCACGGCCGTCCACTTCGTCGGCGGCGTGACCGCCTGCCTCGGGGCCGCTCTCCTCGGGCCCCGCATCGGCAAGTACGGCAAGGACGGCAAGCCTCGCGCCATCCTCGGCCACAACATGACCGCCATGGCCCTCGGCGTCTTCATCCTCTGGTTCTGCTGGTTCGGCTTCAACGGCGGCTCCACCGTCTCCATGACCGGCGACGACGTCATGACCAACGCCGGCCTCGTCGTCTTCAACACCAACCTCGCCGCCGCCATGGCGACCCTCGCGGCCATGATCTTCACCTGGTGCCGCTACGGCAAGCCTGACGTGTCCCTCACCTTCAACGCGTCTCTCGCCGGCCTCGTCGCCATCACCGCCGGCTGCGACGTCATGGATCCCTTCGGTGCCGCCATCACCGGCCTCGTCGCGGGCATCCTCGTGATCCTTTCCGTCGAGTTCTTCGACAACGTGGCAAAGATCGACGACCCCGTCGGCGCTGTCTCCGTCCACGGTGCCTGTGGCGCCTTCGGCACCCTGTGCGTCGGTCTCTTCGCCACCGACGGCGGCCTCTTCTACGGCGGCGGCTTCACCCAGCTCGGCGTCCAGCTCCTCGGCCTCGTCTCCGTCGCCGCTTGGGTCCTCGTGACCATGTTCATCATCTTCAAGGTCATCGACAAGTTCGTCGGCCTGCGCGTCCCCGAGGAGATCGAGATCGACGGCCTCGACTTCGCCGAGCACGGCCTGCCCACCGCGTACGCCGGCTTCGCCATCTCCGACCCGACCTACGCCAACCTCGAGCTCGTCAACCCCAACGAGGGCACCGACCTCGGCGAGGACGACATCGACAAGGCCTCCGAGGCCAAGGTCAACGCGGCTGTCCCCGTGGTCACCTCGCCTGTGTCCACCGGCATGCACAACATCAGCGTGTGCTGCAAGGCCTCCAAGCTCGACGAGCTCAAGGTGGCCCTCAACAAGGCCGGAATCACCGGCATGACCGTCACGCAGGTCACGGGCTACGGCCTGCAGAAGGGCGCCGGCGAGAAGTACCGCGGCGTCGAGGTCGACGCGCGCCTGCTCCCGAAGGTCAAGGTCGAGATCGTCGTGGGCAACATTCCCTACGAGAAGATCGTCGACGTCATCAAGCGCGTCCTGTACACGGGCCACATCGGCGACGGCAAGATCTTCGTCTACGGCGTCGAGAAGGTCGTCAAGGTCCGCACGAGCGAGGAGGACCTGCTCGCCCTCACCGACGAGGCCGAGTAAGCGCATCGCGCAGTTCGCATAGCTGGCAAGAAGGGCCGTTCGGATGGATTCCGGGCGGCCCCGTTGTATTCCGGCGGCTTATGCCGGCGGGTTCTCGGCGATGTAGCGCTCCAGGATGCCGGCGGCATCTTCCACGAGCCGGGGGCAGGGCCGGGCCGCGTAGTACCCGCTCGTGCGCACCTGCGGGACGGGCGAGCTCGCGCCCGGTTGGTCCAGGCCAAGAAGGTCGCGGCAGATAATCGAGCCGTTGAGCTCCCGGAACTGTCCCGCGACGTCTTGGATGCGTGCATAGACGGACCCCTTGTCCTCGTCATAGAGCGCCGAGATCACGAACGCCATGCCGGAGATGGCCCCGCAGACCTCTCGCATGCGGCCAATGCCCGCGCCGAACCCGATGGTCAGGCGCTTGACCTGGTCGGCCGGCATGCCGACCTGCTCGCTAAAGGCCGTCGCGACCGATTGCGAGCAGTTGCAGCCCTCCATAAAGAGCGCCCTTGCCTCAGCGCCTTTGCCCATGGGCACCCGCCTCTCCTCGTTTGCCGTGGTTGGCCACTAGGATAGCGCGGCGCGGCGGCGGGCGCAGGATTCCCGGGAATGCGGGACGCCACAAAAGGGAGGGCGCCACAAAAGCGCGCCCTCGGCGACGCGCAGGTTGGGCGGCGCCACAGATGTTCGTTCTCGGCGACATGCGCGGCCCTTCTTGCCACAGAAGCGGGCCGCGGGCGACGTCCCTGCGTCGTCGCCGCCGCGGTTTTGTGGCAAGAAGGGCCTAGAACGTCGCCGGCACCGGGGTTTTGTGGCGGGCGGTCTTCGAGCGCCGCCCGTGTCGCGCCGCCGCGGCAGGAGGCTCCGCGCACCTGTCTGCGTCCGGCGCGCCGCGCGTTTCTTGCCATGCCCCGTTAACCGAAAGGGTTATGTTCGGAAAACAACAACGGTTTACAGGATGTTAGGCTCTTCAACAAATAGTTTGCACTTGGGGAAGCGCGAACACAAAGGAGAGGAGCCATCATGGCCGAGCTCGAGACCCAGCCGCTGCCGCGCACGTTCGAGGAGTTCAACGAGCAGCGTAAGGCTGCGTTCATCCGCGTCAAGGACTTCAAGCAGGCGGGCAACCGGCTCGTGGGCGTGCTCTGCAGCTACACGCCCATGGAGATCATCGACGCCGCGGGCGCCTCGGCCGTGGGACTCTGCGGCACGTCGGACGAGGTCATCCCCGATGCCGAGAAGGTCCTGCCGGCGAACCTCTGCCCGCTCATCAAGTCCACCTACGGCTTCGCGTACTCACAGAAGTGCCCCTTCACGTACTTCTCCGACCTGATCATCGGCGAGACGACCTGCGACGGCAAGAAGAAGATGTACGAGCTGCTCGCGGACCTCAAGCCGGTGCACATCCTGCACCTGCCGCAGAGCCGCGAGCGTGAGTACGAGCGCGCAGGCTGGCGCGAGGAGTGCCGCCTGCTCAAGGAGCGCCTCGAGGAGCTCTACGGCATCACCATCACCGACGACGACCTGCGCGCCGCTGCCCGCCGCCGCAACCGCCTGCGCGCCGCGCAGCTCGCCATGTTCGAGCTGCAGGCCCAGCAGCCGCCGGCGATGGGCGGCGTCGAGCTCATGAGCACGATGTTCGCGGGCACGTTCAACTTCAACGTGGACAGCTTCACGCAGCAGGTCGAGGACACCGTGACCGCGCGCAAGGCGGCCTACGACGCGGGCGAGCGCCCCATCTCGGCGGATGCTAAGCGCATCCTCATCACCGGCTGCCCGGTCGGCGGCGTGATCAACAAGATCGGCAAGACGATCGAGGCCAACGGCGGCACGGTCGTCTGCATGGACGACTGCTCCGGCGAGCGCACGGCGCGCATGATGGTGGACGCCGAGGCCGACGACATCCTGGGCGCCATCGCCGACCGCTACCTGGACATCAACTGCTCGGTCATGACGCCCAACGAGGGCCGCATGGAGAACACGCTGGCCATGTGTGAGAAGTACCACGTGGACGGCGTCGTCGAGAGCGTGCTCACGGCCTGCCACACCTTCAACGTTGAGAGCGCGAAGATGCAGGCCGCCGTCGAGGGCGCGGGGATCCCGTACATGAAGATCGAGACGGACTACAGCGCCGGCGACCAGGGGCAGATCGATACGCGAATTGCTGCGTTTATCGAGACCCTCTAGCTTTCCCAGGCACCCCATCTTGCCCCTCATTCGTCGCTTGCGTGCCCAAGCACGCGTCGCTCCTCTTTCGGGGCAACCTGGGGCACCTGGAAAACCTAGAGCCATCACAAGCACGGCATTCATTGACAAGGAGAAGCGCATGGCGCGCATCGGCATCGGGATAGACATCGGCTCCACGGCGACGAAGGTCGCGGTGGCGGGCGAGGGCGGCGAGGTCCTGGCCTGCGAGGTCATGCCCACGGGGTTCTCGAGCGTGGACGCGGCCGAGCGGGCGCGGCAGGCGCTTCTCGCCAAAGGATTCGACCCGGGCGCCGACGACGCACGCACCGTGGCCACGGGCTACGGGCGCGTGGCAGTGCCGTATGCCGATAAGGTCGTGACCGAGATCACCTGCCACGGCGTGGGCGCGGCGCGGCTCTACGGGGGCGAGGGCACGGTCATCGACGTGGGCGGCCAGGACACCAAGGTCATCCAGCTGTGCGGCGGCCGCGTGGCCAAGTTCGCCATGAACGATAAATGCGCCGCAGGTACTGGACGGTTTTTGGAGGTTATGGCGGACCGGCTCGGGGTGAGCCAGGCCGAGCTCTCGCGCCTGGCCGCCGCCGGCACGGGCTCGGGCGTCAAGATCTCGAGTATGTGCACCGTCTTCGCGGAGACCGAGGTCATCAGCCTCGTGGGCAGGGGAGAGGCGCGCGAGAACATCGCCCATGCCGTCATCGAGTCGGTCGCGTCGCGCGTGGTCACGCTCGCGGGGCAGGGCTCCGGCGCGCCCTTCTTCCTCACGGGCGGCCTCAGCGAGAACGCGTACTTCGTCGAGCGGCTGGGCGCGCTTCTTGGCAGCACGGTGACGACCTGCCCCGAGGCGCGATTTGCCGGCGCGCTCGGGGCCGCCGAGCGCGCGCTCGACCTGGCATAGACTGAATCAATCGGCTTCTCTACCGAGGAGGACCTTATGGACATGACCGGCGTCAAGTTGACCGAGCTCGTGGAGGCCGCGGGGTGCGCGGCCAAGCTCGCGCCCGGGTACCTCTCGCAGGTGCTTTCCGACCTGCCGCGCGTCGACGACCCGAACCTGCTCGTGGGCTTCGACGCCTCGGACGATGCCTACGTCTACGACCTGGGCGACGGGCGCGGTCTCGTGGGCACGACGGACTTCTTCCCGCCGATGGTGGATGACCCCTACCTCTTCGGCCAGGTCGCCGCCGCCAACGCCCTCTCCGACGTCTGGGCCATGGGCGGGCGCCCCGCGCTCGCGCTGAACCTGCTGTGCTTCCCCAACTGCCTGGGGCTCGAGGTGGCGGGGCAGATCCTCGCCGGCGGTGCCGACAAGTGCCGCGAGGCGGGCGTCATCGTGGCGGGCGGCCATTCCATCAACGACCACGAGCCCAAGTTCGGCCTGGCCGTGACCGGTTTCGTCGAGCTGGACCGCATGCTCGCCAACGGCGGGGCGCGCGAGGGCGACGTGCTCGTGCTCACGA
This sequence comes from Coriobacteriia bacterium, assembly GCA_030530145.1. GTDB lineage: Bacteria > Actinomycetota > Coriobacteriia > Coriobacteriales > Atopobiaceae > Paratractidigestivibacter. The sequence continues at coordinate 36,447 of JAUMVN010000017.1, forward strand.
AGGCGCTCGGCACGGGCATCCTCACCACGGCGCATAAGGCCGAGCTTTTGGACGAGGCCGGCGTCAAGGTGGCGACGGACTCGATGATCACGCTGAACAAGTACGGGGCCGAGGCCCTGGACGGCCTCGATGCCCATGCGGCCACCGACGTCACGGGCTTCTCGCTCATGGGCCATGCCTGCGAGATGGCCGAGGCGAGCGGCGTCACGCTCGAGATCCGTGCCGGCGACGTGCCGGTGATGGCGCGCGCCCGCGAGATGGCGCAGATGGGCCTGATCCCCGCCGGCGCCTACCGCAACCGCGACTTCTTCGGCCCGCGCGTGGAGATGAGCGACGACGTTCCGCTCGACCTCTCCGACGTGCTCTTCGACCCGCAGACCTCCGGCGGCCTGCTCGTGGCGCTGCCCGAGGACGAGGCCGCGGGCTACGTGGAGCGCCTGCGCGGGCTCGGCCAGCCGGCGGCGACCGTTGGGCACGTTGCGGCTCGCTCGGAGTGTTCCGTGCGCGTTACCATGTAGTCGTAGCTGCGCTTTATTCGCTTCTCGCCAATCGCTTCTTGCCAATAAACGCTTCGAGAAAGGAAGCTCCCCATGTCCGAGAACAAGCTCGTCATCGATGCGCGCGGCGACGCGTGCCCCCTGCCCGTGGTCAAGACCCTGAAGGCGCTGGGGGCGCTGACCGGCCCCGGCGAGGTCGAGACCCTCGTTGACAACCAGATCGCCGTCGAGAACCTGAGCCGCATGGCCGCCTCCAAGGGCTGCGTCTTCGCGAGCGAGCAGACGGGCGAGAAGGAATGGCGCTGCGTGACCACCGCCGCCGAGGCCGTGGCGGTCGCCGCCGGCGAGGCCGAGTCCGCGGAGTGCTACGTCCCGGCCAAGAAGAACGTCGTCGTGCAGATTTCCGCCGGCGTCATGGGCACGGGCGAAGACGTCCTGGGCAAGAAGCTCATGAAGGCGTTCATCTTCTCGCTCACCCAGCTCGACGAGCTGCCGCAGACCATCCTCTTCTACAACGGCGGCGCGTACCTGACCTGTGAGGGCTCCGACTCGCTCGAGGACCTCAAGAACCTGGCCGACGCCGGCGTCGAGATCCTGACCTGCGGCACCTGCACCGACTTCTACGGCATCACCGATAAGCTCGCCGTTGGCGAGGTCACGAACATGTATGTGATCGCGCAGAAGCTCTCGGGCGCCTCCGTCGTCGTGAGGCCGTAGGCTGTGCCGCGCGTCCGCAGGCCGGCGCTCGTGGTCACCTTCCCGACCACGGCGGCGGCCATGAGCTGCGAGGAGCTGTGCGGCAAGAGGGGGCTGCCGGGGCGCATGATCCCGGTGCCGGGCGAGATTTCCGCCGGCTGCGGCCTCGCGTGGAAGGCAGCGCCCGAAGACCGCGACGCGCTCGAGGCGGGCCTCGCCGCGGGCGGCGTGCCGGTCGAGGGTTTCCATGTGGTGGAGATGCTCGAGTTCGTCAAATAACGGGTACGGGCCCGGTCTTTAGGGGCCGGGCCTTTTTGTTCCTTCGGGTGTGAGGGTGCCTATGATCTACCTGGACAACGCGGCGACCACGATGCGCAAGCCGCAGCAGGTCATCGATGCCGTGGTTGCCGCCATGGGGTCGCTCGGCAACGCGGGTCGCGGCGCGGGCGCGGGCGCGATGGGGGCCGCGCGCGTGGTCCATGAGTGCCGCGAGCGCATGGCGACGCTCTTGGGCTGCACGCGCGCCGACCACGTGGCCTTCGCGCCCAACTCGACGGCGGCGTTGAACTGCGCGATCAACGGCCTGGTGGGCGAGGGCGACCGCGTGGTCACCACGGTGCTCGAGCACAACTCGGTCCTGCGGCCCCTGAACCGCCTAGCGGCCGAGCGGGGCGTGCGCGTGGAGCACGCCGGCTGCGACGCGCTCGGGCGGCTCGACATGGAAGAGCTCGCACGGCTGGTCGCGCCCGGCACGCGGGCGGTCGTGGTCACGGGCGCGTCGAACGTCACGGGCAATGTCGTTGACGTGGCTGCCGTGGTGGCCCTCGCGCACGCGGCGGGCGCCCTCTGCATCGTGGACGCCTCGCAGTCGGCGGGGCTTCTTGCCATCGACATGGCTGCGCAGGGCATCGACGTCGTGTGCTTCACGGGTCACAAGGCGCTCATGGGGCCGCAGGGCACGGGCGGCTTGGCCGTGGCTGAGGGCGTCGACGTGCGGCCGTGGTGCGTAGGCGGCACCGGCGTCCACAGCTTCGACGCGATGCAGCCGGAAGGCTGGCCCACGCGCCTGGAGGCGGGGACGCTCAATGGACATGGGCTTGCGGGCTTGAACGCCGGCCTCGCGTTTATTGAGGAGAACGGCGGTGCGGCGGCCATGGGAGCGCACGAGGAGGCTATGGCACGACGCCTGTACGAGGGCGTGCGTGACGTCCCTGGCGTGACGGTCTACGGCGATTGGCCCGAGGTCGCCCCCGGCTCTACACGCCCCGGCATTGTCGCCCTGAACATAGAGGGGCTCGCCTCGGCCGAGGTCTCTGACCTGCTCATGCAGGGCTGGGGCATCGCGACGCGCCCCGGCGCCCACTGCGCGCCGCTCATGCATAAGGCGCTCGGTACCGTTGAGCAGGGCGTTGTTCGTTTCTCGACGTCGTGGTTCACCACTGCCGACGAGATCGACGCGGCGGTCGGCGCGGTGCGCGAGCTCGCGGCGGGCTAGCCGAGAGCGTTTCTTGCGAGCGGTTTTTGCCGAAGAAAGGGCCCCGGCACAGGCGATTCGCGCGCCTGCGCCGGGGCCCTTTGCGTTTCTTGCCAGATCAGCGGCCCGTGCCTAAATTCCCGCCGCCTTGGTGAGCCAGGAGGGCTGCTCGGAGCTGACCACGCGGGCGCAGATGTAGGCGTCGCGCGCGTCGACGGTGGCCACGACCTGCGCATCTCCGTTCTCGTCGGCTACGATCGCGCACACCTGGCCGTCGACGGGAAGAAGCCCGACGACGCGGTCGGCAACGGCGTCGTAGGCGAGCGTGGCGTAGCGCGGGTTGCGAATGGCCTGCTGCAGGGCGCGGCGCAGCGGCCCCGTGACCTCGGAGATCGATCGGCGCAGCTCGTCGAACGTGGCCTCGGTGGTCCGGCCGGCATCGGCCTTGGGCTGGGCGAACTGCGGCAGGTACGTCGCCGGCCGGCCCTTGGCGTTCGTCGAGAAGCACGTGAGCTCCCACTGGATGTCGCCGTCGTGCGGCTCGAGGACCGCGGCGATCGCATTGCCCTCGGCGGTGACCAGGCCCGTGTCGAACGCGGCGCTCGAGCCGTCGTCGGCCATCGAGAGTTGGTGCTGGCGGGCGATGCGGCGGTAGGTCATGGAGAGGTACTCGCGCAGGATGGCGCGGTCCTCACCCCAGTCCTCGGGCGCGGCGAGAGACGCGAGCTCCTCGAGAAGCTTGTCCCACGAGCCGAGGATTGCGAACTGGGCGAGCTCGGCCTCGGGACTGACGGCATCCTTGAGCTGGTCTTCGTTGGCAAAAGCGGTCCAAGGTCCCGCCGCCTTGTGCTCAAGCGCGCCCATGCCGATCTCTTCGGGCGAGTCGGCCTCGATGCTCGCGAGGGCCCAGCGCTTACCTGCAACGGCGCGGGCGCGGCGTCGCAGGGTGACCATGACGGGCTCGCCGTTCTTGCGCTGGAAGCGCAGCGGGAAGCTGACCTCGCTGCGGGTGCCGGCGAGCGCGTGGGTCGAGCGGGCGATGCGGAAGTCCTCCTCGAGCGTCGCCATGGGGTCGACGTCCATGGGGAGCACCTGGTAGAGGGCCGAGAGGGGCTCGTCGGTCACGATGACGTCGGCGTAGAAGTCCTGGGGCAGGTCGTTGGCGGGGCGAGAAGGGCGCGGGGCGCGCGCGGGCTGCTGGGCCGGGGTCGGCTGAGGCTTCGGTGCTGGTGCGGCGGGCTGCTCGGGCTTCTCGTCGACGGGCTCGGGGGCGTAGGTAATCGTCAGGTGGATCGAGGGCTCCGCAGGTTGCGTGGGGGCCTCGCCGGGAACGCCGCCGTGTCCTTCGACTGCTCGGCGCTCGCCGCTGCGCGGCTCGCTCGCTTCGCGACTCGCGTCGAAGGACACGGCAGCGTCCCCGGCGAGGCTCGCGGTCTGGGAGTCGGCTCCGGCAGCGGAAGATGGGGCCGTCTCGGTTCCGTCGATGACGGCGGGAGCCGTCGCTGAGATGGCCTCGGACTCGGGCACGGCGTCGGCGACAGTCTCAGCGTCGGGGCCGGACGCGGGCTGATTCGCGCCGTCCGTGGCGATCGGCGCAGCGGGCGTTGTTGGAGGCACCTCCGGGGCTGCGGGGGTTTCTTGTTGCTCAGTAGGCTTGGGCTCAGTCTCAACCTCGGGTACAACCTTGGGCTCGGGCACTGGTTCGGGTTCCGGCTCCGGTTTGGGCTCTATGTGCTTGGGGCGGAGGGGCTTGAGGTTCTTGGCGCCGCGCTTTTGCTTCCAGGGCTTGCCGGCGGGCGCCTTGTCGGAAGTTCCCTTCTCGGCGCGCGCCAGGGCGGCGTCGTACTCCTCGTTCGAGATGACGGTCACGAAGACGGCGCCCTTCTTGAAGACGGTGAGCTTGACACACTCGTTGAGCGCCTCGAAGAGGCTGCGCGCGTCGTCGAAGCCCAGGTCGGCGGGGGCGAGTCCGTCGGAGGCGAGCACCGACGTGGCACGGTCGAGGGCGGTCTGCTTGCCGACCCCGAGCTCTTGAGAGAAAAGGCGGTACAGGTAGAGGCGGTGTCCCGGCTTTATTTGAGGCATGTTCTTGGACCTTTCGCGAAGAATCGAATCTCTACCTTACTACCCAAATCCGCTCACGCTCCCAAGGCATAGGCGGGCGGTCGACTGTCATACTGTTTGGACAAAGAAGAAAGGAAGCGGTTCCAGATGAAGGCATCCAAGGTTCTCGGCGCGGCGGCTGTGGTCGCGGGCTCGGTCGTGGCGGTCGGCGCCGCCGCCTGCGCCGTGGTCGCGCCCCGCCACGGCAATCCGGTGATCGACCAGCAGTGGCGCGAGCTTTCGCGCTATCGGTACGCGCACCGTGGCCTGCATGGCGACGGCATGCCGGAGAACTCGTTGGCGGCGTTCCAGCATGCTCGCGAGAACGGGTTCGGCGTCGAGCTCGACGTTCACCTGACGGCCGACGGCGGGCTCGTCGTCATCCATGACTCCGACATCGCGCGCATGTGCGGCCGGGAGGGCATCGTCGAGCAGATGACGCTCGCCGAGCTCTCCGAGTGTCGCCTGGCCGGCACCGGCGAGCGCATCCCGACCTTCGACGAGGCGCTCGACGTGTTCGCGTGCGACCCGACCGGCGAGACCGAGCTGCCGCCGTTCGTGATCGTCGAGCTCAAGACCTGGGGCGACAACTTCACGGAGCTGTGCGAGAAGGCCATGGCCTGCCTCGACGCGCACCTGGTAAGGTTTGCCGTCGAGAGCTTCGACCCGCGCGCGGTCGCGTGGCTGCGGAACAACCGGCCGGACGTTATCCGCGGCCAACTCGCGGAGAACTACCTGGGCAACAAGGTGATGCCGGCTTGGATGCGCGTCGGCGGCACGGCGCTTGTGAGCAATGCCCTGGCGCGCCCCGATTTCGTGGCTTACCGCTACGAGGATCACGACAACGCCGCCGTGCGCCTTTCTTGCGGCGTGCTCGGCGCCCACCTGGTCGCTTGGACGATCAAAAGCGAGCACGACCTTCTTGCCGCCGAGGCGGAGGGCGCGGTCGTCATCTTCGAGGGCTTCTTGCCGGAGTAAGGAGCCGCTCGCGCCCCGGAAACGACGGTCGCAGCAATCGTGTGTGCCGCCCCGCCCCTTAACTAACGTTTGCAGCAACCCTGGCAAGAAAAGCGCCCCTTAAAGGACGGTTGCAGCGGCACTTGGTTGCTGTAACCGTCGTTTAAGGGGCGCTCTTGCCACGGTTATTGCTGTAACCGTCGTTTAAGGGGCGCGTTGTTCGCTACGGCATCCCGGTTACGGCAGCGTGATGCCGCGGCTCCAGTCGCCGCCGTCCTTCGTGGCGCGGTTGCGCAGGTTCTCGATGGTGCCCTGCATGCCGTGGGGCGCGTAGCCGTCGAAGCTCGAGAGGTCGTCGGGGATGTAGGCGGCGAGGCTCATCTCGGCCGTCTGCACGGGATTCGCGGGAGCGGGCCCCGGAACGGCGATATAGCTGTTGACCAGCGCGCCTTGCGCGGAAAGCCGCTCCTCGTACTCGCTCATGGGGTCGTCCGGGCGTTCGCCGCGCGCGTCGCGGCTCTGCCACGTGAGCTCGTAGCCGGCAAGAGGGACTTGCGTGAGCGCGAAGTCGAAGAGCGGCTGCGAGTCCGTGCGCAGGCGCACCTCGCCGCCGTCGCGCAGCACCTCGCGATAGTCCATCAACCGCTCGAGGTTGACGAGGCGTCCCTTCGAGTCCTTCTTGCGCGGGAACGGGGTGGGGAAGTTCAGATAAATAACACCCAGCTCACCAGGGGTGAACATCTCGCGGATGCGCATGCCGGTGCCAGGGACGAAGACGACGTTGGGAAGGCCCGACTCGAAGCCGCGCTGCGCGGCGTACGCGATGCAGATGGGCTCGGAGTCCATGCCGATGAAGAGCGCGTCGGGCTCGCGCCGCGCCGCCTCGACGGTAAAGGAGCCCTTGCCGCACCCGAGGTCGAGCCTTACCTCGCGGTAGGCCGCAGCGCCCGCCGGCGCGCACGCCTCCGCCCAACGTCCCGCCCAAGAGTACGGGTCCGCCTCGATGTAGTCCCGGTACTTCTCGATCCGCTCCTCGAGAACGAAGTTCTTCGGCAACCTGGCATGCAAACCGTGCACGTCGCTTCTCCCTGTTCAGTAGTCGTCGCCGGTAAGAAGGGCGCGGGCCTTGGTTTCACGCGCAGTTCCGCACGAGCCGGACGCGACTTAATGTCGCGTCCGCGCGAGCAGGGCTGTTTGAGCATGAAACCAAGGCCCGCGCCCAAACGTTGCAGGTGGAGCTAGTCCTGCTCCTCCTGGATTTTCTGGAAGGTGGCCATCAGCGGCGGCACCATCTGCTTCTTGCGGGAGACGACGCCCGGCAGGACGGCGATGCCGTCGACGACGTCGGCGCCCCAGGCGCGCTTGATGACGTCCTCGGCGCCCTCGCCGAAGTAGAGCAGCTCGGTCGTGGAGGTCTTCACATCGGTGAACATGTAGAACACCATCGGAAGCTCCTCGTTCTTGGCGGCCTCCTCGAGGTAGGGCCCGACGAGCTTCTCGGCGGCCTTGCGGGAGTTGTCGGTCATGAAGGAGCCCTGGCCCACGCCGAACTTGACGTTGCCGCGCGAGAAGACCTTGAAGTCCTGGTGGAAGACCTCGTCGGCGGAGCGGCCGGTGAGGTCGGCGCCGGCCTCGAACATGGCATCGGAGTAGGTCGGGATGTCCTCGCCGCAGATCTTGGCGAGGGCCTCGCCGGCGTTGACGTCCATGGAGGTGCAGGTCGGGGAGCGGAACGCCAGGGTGTCGGACATGATGGCCGAGAGCATGAGGCCGGCGATGTCCTTGGGGATCTCGAGGCCGTTCTCCTGGAACATCTGGTAGATGATGGTGCTCGTGCAGCCCACGGGCATGTTGCGGAAGAGCGCGGGGGCCTCGGTCTCGATGGAGCCGATGCGGTGGTGGTCGATGATCTCCATGATCTCGGCCTGCTCGAGGCCGTCGACGGCCTGGCTCTTCTCGTTGTGGTCAACGAGGATGACGTGCTTCTTCTTTGCGGAGAGCAGGCTCGGGGTGTTCACGAGGCCCACGTACTTGCCGTCCTCGTCGATGACGGGGAAGAAGCGGTGGCGCGAGCTGGCGATGGTCTTCTTGGCATCGTCGACGGAAGTGTTCACGCTGAACTTGATGGTGGACTTCTCGGAGACCATCTTCGCGCGGACGGGGATGGACATGCAGATCAGGCGCGCAGCGGCGTAGGTGTCGTAGGGGGTGGCGATGATGGCGCAGCCGTGGCGCTCGGCCGACTCCTTGACCTGGTTGGACACGTGGGCGCCGCAGCAGACGACGATGCAGCTGGCGTCGGAGCCGACGGCGAACTGCTGGGTCTCGTAGCGGTTGGTCACGAGGACGAGGTCGCCGGCCTTGACGGTGTCCTCCATCATCTCGGGCGTGGTGCCCACGCGCAGGCTGCCGGTCTCGACGCGGGCCTCGGGGTCGCCGAGGACCATCTCGCCGTTGAGGGTGCTCACGATGTTGGCGTACTTGGTCTTGGAGCTGCCGAGGACCTCGATGTCGAAGATGTCGAGGTTGGCGTTGGCGATGTCCTTGGTGGCGATGAGGCCGAGCAGGTTGTCCTCGCCGTCGGTGATGGAGAGCGTGTCGGTCTTGGACTCGCGCATGACGTTCCAGGCCTCGAAGAGGCTCGTCTCGGCGTCGATGCCGGCCTGCTTCTGGACCTCGGTGTCCTTGATCTGCGGGGTCACGGTGGTGATCAGCGGGGGCTCGGAGAAGCCGAAGTGCTTGAGCGCGAAGGCTGTCTCGCGGTTGACGGAGCCGGCGCGGCGAGCCTCGTAGACGGTGGTGTCGTCCACCTTGTTCTTGAGGTAGGCGTAGGCGATCGCCGAGCAGATGCTGTCGGTGTCGGGGTTGAGGTGGCCAATGACGTTGACCTTGCGGATAGCCTCGGACATGCGTTCCTCCATTACGCGTGCGTACGTGTGCAACCTTGTATTCTGCCACGTTTTACGGGGCTAATGAGAAACACACGTCGGGAGGGGGGGTCTGCGGATGGTCGCTGGCCCTCGAGGGGCCGCCACCCGGCAACGAGCCCCTCGAGGTGGCGCCACCTCGGGCTGCTCCCCAGTGATTCCTACAGCGTCGAGCCGAGCCAGCGCGTGGCGCAGCTGAGCATCTCTTGGCGCGGCTTGGCCTCGGGGTCGGCCATGAGGTCGACGAGCATGGCGCAGGCGATGCGCCCTTCTTCCTGCACGGGCTCGATGACGGTCGAGATGCCGGGCTCGGTGAGGTCGCTCCAGTCGGCGCAGTTGAGGCCAAGAAGCCCGATGGTCCGCGGCATGAGATGTCGCATGGGGACCATGGCCTTGTACACGCGCCCGAGCGCCCACTGGTGGGGACAGATGACCAGGGTCTTCTTCGCGGGGTTGATCTCGCGCTCAAGGTAGCGCGTGAGCTCCTCGATCGTGGGCGTCTCGTGCGAGATGGTCAGGGCCTTGCCCTCGAGCTCCGCCTCCGCGAGGGCGTCGAGGATGCCCGAGGCGCGCTCCGAGCGGGTCCGCGCCGCGGCGGTCATGCCCGAGAGGATGACGAAATCCTCGTAGCCGCGCGCGACGCACTCCGTGACGGCGTCGTACATGCCGCCGTAGAGATCGGATTTGACCCAGGTGGTCTGGAGGTCGATCACGCTGAAGTCGTAGAAGACGACCGGCTTGCCCGCGCGGCGGATGCGCTCGTTGACGCTGCGGTAGTGCGCGGTCGGCTGGACGATGAAGCCGTCGACGCCGAGCGAGAGCATCTTCTCGACGTAGTCGCGCTCTGTCTTGTGGTCGAAGTGCGTGTCGCACACGACGGTCTGGTAGCCGCAGAGATGCGCGATCTCCTCGACGCCCGAGACGAGCTGCCCCGCCCAGACGTTCGTGTTGTCCAGGATGAGGACCGCGATCACGCCCGACGACTTGCTGGCCAGGTTCTGGGCCGCGGCGGAGGGCACGTAGCCGGTCTGGGTGATGGCGTCGGCGATCTTCTTGCGCGTGGCGTCGCTCATCTTGGAGAACTTGCCGTTGAGGTAGTGCGAGACGGTGGCCGTGGAGGTGTTGGCCAGTTTGGCGACGTCGACGATGGTGGTGCGCTTCTCGGCCATGTGCGGATCCCCTCGGGCGTCTTCGGGTGCTCGTGGCCTCTAGCTTAGCGGTTGTCAGCCTTCACATCCCCTACATATTCAGGACCATCTGCGCCTGGTTAACGCCGATGGCCGACGGGCCGAGGTTCTTCTTGACAATCCGCAGTTTTGGGAAATGGGCCGTAATTTGATTTGGTTAAGCGCTTAACCAAAATGAGTAACACCATCATCTACCTGCGCGTTTGCCGATATTAGAGAGATGTGACACAGGTTCGCGCTCACAATATAGCCAGCACAACGGCAGCCGAGAACTCGCCGGGGACGCGAATCGCGACGCGCACGGCACAGCAAAGCTAGCGAGAGGAGAAGAACGTGAAAATCGTAGCTGTGAGCGCCTGCACCGTCGGCATCGCGCATACCTACATGGCCAAGAAGGCCATCGAGGACGAGTGCGCCAAGCGTGGCATCGAGTGCAAGGTCGAGGCCCAGGGCGGCCTCGGCATCGAGAACGAGCTCAGCCAGCAGGACGTGGACTCGGCGGACGTGGTCATCGAGACCGTCGACGTCGGCATCGAGGGCGAGGACCGTTTTGAGGAGAAGGTCGCAGCCGGACGCTTCCTCAAGGTGGGGACCGCAGACGCCATCGCGAACGCCGCCAAGGTCGTCGACGACGCGCTGGCGCTGGTGGGGGAGAAGGGCGGGGCCGCGGCAGCTGAGCCCGCGCCTGCCGCCGCGGCGCCCAAGCCTGCCGCCGCGGCGCCCAAGCCTGCCTCCGCTCCCGAGCCCGCCGCTACCGCGGCCCCCGGCGCCCCCGCCCCCAAGGCGAAGTCGTCCATCTTCGCCGATCCCGGCAAGACCCTGCTCAACGCCTTCAACACGGGCGTCTCGTACTTCATCCCCATCGTCGTCATCGGCGGCGTCTTCCTGGCCTTCTCCCTGGCCTCCGGCACCGCTGGCGACGCCGGGATGGAGGTCACGAACCCCTTCATGGTGAGCCTGAACACCATCGGCATGGCCGGCATCGCCATGATGATCCCGGTGCTCGGCGCCTACATCGCCTACTCGATGGCCGGCAAGCCCGCCCTCGCGCCCGGCTTCGTCCTCGGCTACCTGGCCAACAACGCGGTGGTCACCCCGAGCGGCGCGTCCGTCTCCACCGGTTTCCTCGGCGCCATGATCATGGCCGTGCTCTGCGGCTACTTCGTGCGCTGGATGAAGACCTGGAAGGTCAGCACGACCGTCCAGACCATCATGCCGATCCTGATCATCCCGATCCTGACCTCGTTCGTGCTCGGCATGGCCTATATCTACATCCTCGCGACCCCGCTCGGATTCGTGATGGATTGGCTTACCGCCGCGCTCGGCAGCCTGCAGGGCGGCTCGGCCGTCGTCCTCGGCCTGGTCATCGGCGTCATGACCGCCTTCGACATGGGCGGCCCCATCAACAAGACCGCCTCGACCTTCACCATGGCGCTCATGGCCTCGAGCATCTACGGCCCCAACGGCATGTTCCGCGTCGCCGTCGCCGTACCGCCGCTGGCCTGCGGCATCGCCTCCCTCGTCGCCCGCGACAAGTTCGACGACGCAGACCGCCAGATGGGAATCTCTGCGCTCTTCATGGGCTGCATCGGCATCACCGAGGGCGCTATCCCCTTCGCCGCGAAGGACCTCGTCCACACCATCCCGGGCCTTTGCGCCGGGTCGGCCGTCGGCGCCGCCCTCGCCGCCTTCCAGGGCATCGACTGCTACGTTCCCCACGGCGGCTTCATCGTGGCCCTGGCCACGAACAACGTGCCCCTCTTCTGCCTCGACATCGTGGTCGGCGCGCTCGTGGGCGCCGCGGTTCTTATCGCCATGAAGCCGAAGCTCGAGAAGAAGTAATCCGGTGCCGCTCGGCGCGGTGGCAACCCCCCAGCGCTTCTTCCTGCTCGATTCGCGCGAATAAATCCCAGCTCAACAACCTCATTCACCTATAAGAAGACGCCTCGTGCGCGGGGCGCCCTAGGAAAGGACTGTGCAAAATGTCGAACCTCACCATCCGCCAAGCCGTCCAGGGCATGCTCAAGCTCCAGGATTCCGGCGACCACGCCACCATGGTCGGCATCGGCCCCATGAGCCCGAACCTGATCCAGGCCGTCTTCGAGCTGGCCCGCGACGAGGACTTCCCGCCCATGTTCATCGCCTCCCGCAACCAGGTCGACATGGACGAGATGGGCGCCGGCTACGTCAACGGCTGGGACCAGGCCCGCTTCGCCGCCGACATCAAGAAGGTCGCCGACGAGGTCGGCTACGACGGCCCCTATTACCTCTGCCGCGACCACGGCGGCCCGTGGCAGCGCGACGAGGAGCGCAACGCCCACCTGCCCGAGGACGAGGCGATGGCGCTCGCCCGCAAGTCGTTCGTGGCCGACATGGAGGCCGGCTTCGACCTGCTCATGGTCGACCCGACCAAGGACCCCTACCAGATCGGCAAGGTCATCCCGCTCGATGTGGTCCTGCGCCGAACCGTCGACCTCATCGACTACCTGGAGAAGTACCGCCGCGAGCACGGCCTGCCCGAGGTCGCCTACGAGGTGGGCACCGAGGAGACGAACGGCGGGCTGACCTCCACCGACAAGTACGAGGAGTTCATCTCCCAGCTCAAGCCCGAGCTCGAGCGCCGCGGCTGCCCGATGCCGACCTTCATCGTCGGCCAGACCGGTACCCTCACCCGCTGGACCGAGCAGGTCGGCCACTACAACTTCAAGAACGCCCGCGAGCTCGCCGACATGGCCAAGCGCTACGGCGTGGGCCTGAAGGAGCACAACGCCGACTACCTGGACGACGCGACTCTGCTCGAGCACATCCCGGCCCACGTGACCGCCTCCAACGTGGCGCCGCAGTACGGCACCGAGGAGACCCGCGCCCTGCTCAAGCTGTGCGCCACCGAGCGGATCCTCGTGGAGAACGGCCTGTGCGACGACCCCTCCGACCTTTACAACACGCTGCTCGTCAAGGCCATCAAGACCGAGCGCTGGCGCAAGTGGATGACGGGCGACGACGTGAACCTCCAGGTCGACGATATCCTGGCCTCCGAGGAACTGAGCCTGAAGATCCTCGATGTTTCCGGCCACTACGCCTTCAACGATCCCGAGGTCAAGGGCCAGATCGAGAAGATCTACCGCAACCTTGCCGCCCAGGACATCAACGGCCAGCGCTTCGTCGTCGAGCACATCAAGCGCCCGATCAAGCAGTACATCGTGGGGCTGAACCTCAAGGGCGTCACGACTCGCATCGAGCAGGCGCTCGCGGAGTAGGCGCCGTCGAGAAGCGCCCGATTCCGCTCCGCTGAGTAGCCCGGCCGGGGCCGCGCTGGCCCCGGCCACCTTCCCGGAATTCACGTATATCCACAGCTAGAAAGAGGTACCGCCATGAAGTTCTTCATCGACACCGCCGACATCGACGAGATCAAGGAGGCCATGAGCTGGGGCTGCCTGGCCGGCGTCACCACCAACCCGTCGCTGTACGCCCGCACCGGCGGCAAGCTCGCCGACTTCGAGGGCCACATGCTCAAGATCGCCGAGATCTGCGAGGGCCTGCCCGTCTCCGCCGAGAGCCAGTCCAAGACGACCGAGGGCATGGTCGAGGACGGCCGCCGCCTCTCCGCGCTCGCCCCGAACATCGTGGTCAAGCTCCCGATCTGCGCCGAGTCGCTCGCGGCCACCCACACCCTGGCCGCCGAGGGCGTCCGCATCAACATGACGCTCGTCTTCAGCCCGACCCAGGCGCTCCTGGCCGCCAACGCCGGCGCCCGCTACATCAGCCCGTTCGTCGGCCGCTTCGACGACATCGCCGAGGACGGCGTCCAGCAGCTCGCCAACGTCGTGGCCTGCGTCCAGAACTACGACTGGAGCGGCAAGAACGTCGACGACGAGGTCGAGATCATCACCGCCTCCGTGCGCACCCCCAACCACGTGACCCAGGCCGCCCTGCTCGGCGCCGACATCGCCACGGTGCCGTTCGGCGCGCTCAAGAAGTGCCTGAAGCACCCGCTGACCGACCAGGGGATGGCCTCCTTCGACGCCGACTGGGCCAAAGTTGTAGCAGCCCAGTAGGGCCTGCGGGCGGGATTCGGCGGGCGCCTAGCTCGCAACGTCCTTCGCGCCGGCCGGGTACCCCATCTAGGGGCTCCGACCCTCGTCGCGTACCTAAGTACGCTTCCTCGGGCTCGTCGCTCCCTATCTGGGGCACCGGGCCGACGCCGCAAGGTTTACGGGGGGCATTCTGAGGCCGCCGCGAGGTTATTGCCGTTGGGTTTAAAAGGGGAGCGGCTCACGTATTGGACTCAAAGGGGCGCTTCAGAGGCTTCCGGGGGACCTATATCAAAATACCTGCGCGTATTGTGTAACTAAAATCAGATTCACTGAGTAGCAGGTCATTTCGAGGCTCTATTTCATTGCATCTTGTAGCTAAATATCGCCGGCTACTCAAGAGTTTCAAATTAGGTTACGCAATACGCGTAAGTATATTCCCGCTTTGCGCAGATAGGCCCCTGAGCCCCGAGTCGAGCCCGGCGTTGGCACCCGGAGCCCCGTGGCTGAGCCCCGGCTCGCGACCGAAGCCGATTGCGCGGCCTCCTCGGCTGGTTAAAGGGAGCCGCCTCGCTCATTGGACTCACGGCATTAAGAAATCCAAGGTCAGAGTTTGTATGGAGGTTTGAGTTTATGACTGACGAAGAGCTTCGCCGCGTCGCCAACGAGGTCCGCAAGGGCGTCGTGACCGGCGTCCACGCGGCCAAGGCCGGCCACCCGGGCGGCTCGCTCGGCTGCGCCGATATCATCACCTACCTCTACTTCGAGGAGATGGACGTCGACCCGGCCGAGCCCAGGAAGCCCGGCCGCGACCGCTTCGTCCTCTCCAAGGGCCACTGCGCGCCGGCGCTCTACGCGGCGCTCGCCGAGAGGGGCTTCTTCCCGAAGGGGGACCTGCCCACCCTGCGCCACGTGGGCTCCCACCTGCAGGGCCACCCGAACATGAACGACACCCCGGGCGTCGACATGTCCACGGGCTCCCTCGGCCAGGGCATCAGCGCCGCCGTGGGCATGGCGCTCGCCGCCAAGCACTGGGGCGACGCGTACCGCACGTACACGCTCCTCGGCGACGGCGAGTGCGAGGAGGGCCAGGTCTGGGAGGCCGCCATGTTCGCCGGCGACAAGGCGCTCGACAACCTCTGCGTCGTCGTCGACCACAACGGCCTGCAGATCGACGGCACCATCGAGGAGGTCAACTCCGCGATGCCCATCGCCGACAAGTTCCGCGCGTTCAAGTTCAACGTGATCGAGGTCGC
>JAUMVN010000054.1 GCA_030530145.1 Coriobacteriia bacterium
CCCCCTACCCCGCCCGCCCCCCCCCCGGCACCGTTTGCGGAAAGGGGAACGGTTCAATTTTCGTACGACCACGCAAGGCGGCCGACGGCACATCCCCTCAGGATGTGCCGACGGCCGTGTTTTTATGCTCGTCCCGACAAGGTCAACCGGTTTTGCAACAGCGACCGGTGATGCAGCGCAATAAGAAGGGAAGGTCGTATGGCAGGCAAAGCAGCAACGGCGGACACGGGCAAGCTCCCGCTGCGCGCCAAGATCGGGTACGGGACCATCGGATTGGGAAGCATCGGCTTCACGATGATCTCCACCTGGCAGATGTTCTTCTACACGACGTTCGCCGGCATCGACGTCGCGGTCGCCGGCGTGCTCGTCTCGCTGGGCGATATCCTCGCGGCGTTCCTGGCGCCGGTGTGGGGCTATATCTCCGACCGCATGTACCGCACGTCTTTGGGGCGCAAGTTCGGCCGGCGCCGCGTGACGCTCGCGCTCACGATCCCGGGCCTCTTCGTGTTCATGATCGTGCAGTTCATCCCCGGCCTGCCGCTGGCGGTCTACGCCGTCTGCAACTTCCTGTACTGGTCGATCAACGCGGGCTTCCAGACGATCCAGTACGTGCTCCCCTCCGAGATGACGAGCGACAGCAAGCAGCGCGCCGAGCTTGCGGGCCTGAACCAGATCACCGTCGCCGTGGCCACCATCTCGCTCTCCATCCTGAACGCGTATCTCTTCAAGCAGTGGGGCGACAGCGTCGCGTCGACCTACACGAACATGGCTCTCATCTACGCCGTCATCACCGCGTTCATGACCATGGTCGCCGTGCTCTCCATCCGCGAGCGCCCCTACGACGACACGACCGACTTCACTAACGCCGACTCCGATAAGGAGGGCGAGAAGGTCCCGGCTCTCAAGCGCGTCGCCCTCGTGGTGTGGAACTACTTCTCGGCCTGGAGCGTCCGCGAGTTCCGCAACTACCTGGGCATGTATCTCTCGCAGATTCTCTTCCGCTCGGTGCGCTTCGCCATCCTCACGTACTTCCTCATGTTCGTCCTCGGCCTGCAGTCCGCCGACGTCTCGGTCTCGCAGGGCGTGAGCTTCGCCTTCGGCATCGGCTACGTCGTCCTCTTTATGTGGGTCAACCAGAAGATCGGCGCGTACAAGGCGTATCGCCTGAGCGCGGTCCAGGTCATCGTGACGTTCTTGATCATCTTCGGCCTGGTGCAGATCCACGACCAAATCGGGCGCGAGGCCACCATCACCGCGTGGATCGTCCTGTCCATCGTGCTCAACTTCGGCCTTACCGGCGTGTTCAATGCCTGTGACTTCGCGTACTCCTTCATCCCCGACGTCGACGAGGTGCTCACGGGCAAGCGCCGCGAGGGCCAGTACGCCTCCATCAACTCGACCATCGACAACGTCTTCAAGGCGCTCGAGGCCATCGTCATCACGGGCGTGCTCTCATCCATGGGCTTCGTGGTCGGCGCCACCGAGCAGCCGCAGCTGGTCGTCGACGGCCTGACCTATATCTTCTGCTTCCTGCCGATCGTCTTCGCCGTCATGGGCATCTACTTCAGCGCCCGCGTGAAGCTCAACCCCCAGACCCACCAGATGCTCCTCGCCGAGATCGAG
>JAUMVN010000055.1 GCA_030530145.1 Coriobacteriia bacterium
CACGGCGTAAAGTTTTTGGGGAATGATCAACTCCGATTCGGAGGGCGGGCCGAAGGCCCGTCCGAGGAATCGGAGAGCTTGGAGCTGGAAAGGGGTTCCCTTATCCTTCGATCGACCAAGAAAAAAGAGAGAAGGGAACCCCATGAGCCAGAATGATACAGCATCGCGCGCCGATCTCGCCGCGGCCGCCCTGGCGGACCTGTTCGACGAGGAGATCCGCGCGATGGGCGATGCCGGCATCGCCGACATCGAGTGCAGGGCGCTCGAGCTGGGCCACAAGGCCATGGCCGCGGCCCTCGGAAGGGCCTTGGAGCGCTACGACCTGCGGCTGTGCTCGTCGCTGCCCGAGGGGGCCGGGGTCCACGACCGCAGGGGGCGGACGCTGGCCACCAAGATGGGCGACGTGACGTTCGAGTGGACCCGCGTCCGGGCCGCCGACGGCGGGATCGACGTGCCCTTGGCCGACGCGGTCGGCCTGCCCGTCGGCTGCCGGGTGTCGCCGGCGGCGAGCGAGTTTTTGGTGGAGGCCGCGTGCGACGTGTCCTACGCCCGCGCCGCGAGGCTGCTCGCCAAGGCCGGCGGATCGTCCGTGAGCGCCATGTCCGTGAAGAACTCGCTGCTCAGGGCGGGGGCGCTGGCCGCCGAGGAGGATGCCCGCGCCGCCGAGTCGCTTTACGGGGACGGGGTGCTGCCCGGAGGGGAGGGCGTTGCGGAGGAGCTGTGCCTGGAGGCCGACGGCACCTGGTTCAGCGTGCAAAGGCCCGGGCCGGGCGAGCCGAGGAGGCTCGAGGTCAAGGCCGTCTGCGCCTACGCGGGCAAGGAGGAGCGCGGCGGCAAGGTGCGCCGCACGGGCGTCGCGCGCCACGCGTGCGTGGCCGCCCCCGGCGAGTTCGCGCGGGAGGCGGTGGCCGCCGTCGGCGGCGTCTACGACCTCTCCAAGGTCAGAAAGGTGCACGTCGGCAGCGACGGCGAGCCCTGGTGCAAGGGCATCGGCTCGTTCCTCCCCAAGGCCGAGTCCGTCGGCCACCTCGACCCGTTCCACGTCAACCGCGCCGTGTCGTCGTGCTTTTCCGATCCCGGCGCCGCGTCGGCCGTGCTCGGCATGGTGTGGGGCGGCGACAAGGAGTCGGCGCCGGCGATGCTGTCCGCGTGCGCGGGGCTCGGGATCTCGAGGCCCGGCAGGACCGCCGAGGTCGTCAGGTACCTCGAGAACAACATGGAGATCATCGCCGCCGACGGGCCGTCGCTGGGCACCATGGAGTCCGAGAACCAGCACGTCTACGGCGTTCGCATGGACTCGTTCCCCTGCGCGTGGTCGGTCCGCGGGGCGTCCGACATGGCGAGGCTCCGCTGCCGCTCGGTGTCGGGGCGCGAGATCCCCAGGATGACCAGGGAGAGGTCGATGTCCGAGAGGAGGCTGGCCGCACGCCGCCGCCGCGAGCTCGCCCTGTACGCGGGCGGCGCCGGCAGGGTCCCCGAGTCGATCGGGCACGGCTACGAGCCTCCCCATCGCGCCAGGACGGTTGGCGCGGCCGCCGAGATACGGTATGCTGCCGACGTCGACGGAGGCATGGTCGCCATCAAAGGGTAGGAACCGCCACCATTAACTTTACGCCGTC
>JAUMVN010000056.1 GCA_030530145.1 Coriobacteriia bacterium
GGGGATGGTAACGAAAATCCGTACCTAGCTAGGAGGTTCGGAGGAACGCGTGTACACCACCAAGGAGAAAACCAGAGCGGTAGAGCTTTACCTCAAATACGGCAAGAAGGCGGCCGCCACGATTCGCGAGCTCGGCTATCCGAGTCGGGCGCAGCTGGCAACATGGTATAAGGAATGGGAGGCAAACGGCGGCAGACTTCCCGACCACAGCATGGAGCGCTACAGCGCCGAGCAAAAGCGGGCTGCGGTTGAGCACTACCTGTCCCACGGCAAGTGCAACGCCTTCACGCGACGCGAGCTCGGCTATCCCGGCTGCTGGAAGCTCCTCGCCGATTGGATAGACGAGCTCGCGCCTGGAGAGCGCAGGGCGACGAGGCCGAAAACCTTCGTCATCGAGCAGAAGCAGGATGCCGTGGAGGCCCTGGTGGCAAGGGAATGCTCCGCCAACGAGGTCGCCAAGTCGGTCGGGTCGAGCCGCTGCTCTTTGTACAAATGGAAGCGCGAGCTAATTGGCGGAAGAGGCGGCGCGATGGATGACGGCATGGAAGCGGAGGCCCCCTCGATCGAGGCCTTGGAGGCGAGAAGAAGCGAGCTTGAGGCCGAGGTGCGCTCGCTCGAGCTGAGGCGCGACATCATGCGTGGGGCGATCGACCTGTTGGGAAAAGGGGCGGGCGCCGCCCCGGAAAACGAGCTGACGAACAGGGAGAAGACGCTGCTGGTCGATAGCCTGCGCCCGAAGTGGGCGCTGCGCGATCTGCTCGAGGCGCTCTCGATGCCCAAGTCGAGCTACTACTACCAGCACGGCGTCGCCTCCGGGGACCGGGACGCGGAGGCCCGCGAACTTGTCCGTGCCGTGTTCGACGCGAACGACGGCAAGTACGGCAGGAGGCGCGTGAGCGACGAGCTGAAGGCCGCCGGCCACGCCATCGGCGAGCGGAGGGCGGCGCGCATCATGCGCGAGGAGGGCCTGGTGGCCCGCGGCGTGCCGAGGAGAAGGCGCAGCTACAGCTCGTACGCGGGCGAGGTCTCGGAACACCCGGGGAACCGCGTCGGGCGCGACTTCTCGGCGGGACTGCCGAACTTCCTGTGGCTGACCGACGTCACCCAGTTCTCGATACCCGCAGGGAAGCTCTACCTGAGCCCCGTCCTCGACTGCTTCGACGGCACCATAGCCAGCTGGACGGTCTCGACTACGCCGAACGCGGAGATGGCGAATTCGATGCTCAGGGCAGCCCTCGGCACCATCACCGACGAGGAGCGCAGACATCTCGTCATCCATTCGGATTGCGGATGCCATTACCGTTGGCCGGAGTGGATATCCATCTGCGACGAATCCGGCATAACGCGGCCCATGTCGCGCAAGGGCTGCAGCCCAGACAACTCGAGGATGGAGGGCTTCTTCGGAACGATGAAGAACGAGATGTTCTATGGCAGGGACTGGTCGAAGGCGACGCTGGAGGACTTGCGGGAAAGGATAGACGCGTATATCGTTTGGCATAACGAGAAGCGGAGGAAAAGATCACTAGGCAGCATGAGCCCGCTACAATACAGACGCAGCTTGGGCCTTGTGGCGTAAGGATTTGGTACGGAAAAACGTTACCATCCCC
>JAUMVN010000018.1:0-33265 GCA_030530145.1 Coriobacteriia bacterium
GAGCAGGCAGTCGGTGCGCTTGCGCGCAACGTCCGCGATGGCCTGGTTGGCGGCCGCCGGGTCGCCGCCCTCGGCGTCGCAGGCGTGCACGAGGCGCGTGGCCTCGGACTGGAGCTTCTCCTGGTAGCGCTCGACGTGGGGCAGGCATGCGGAGTAGGAGGCGTCTGCCATGGCGCCGATGAGGCGGTTTGCCCAGTAGAAGCTGTCGGTCGTCACGCCCTTGGGCGTCGAGCTCACGTACGTGGGGACCTCGTCGACCTGCGTGAAGAAGGGCACGAGCGCGTTGAACGCGTTGCTGCCCAGCGCGATCCACTGCAGCGCCCGGTGCTGCTCATCGACGTAGGGGCGGATCTGCAGGACCGCGAGCTGGCAGTTGCGGTTGATGCCGATGGGGCGGTAGAGACCGCGCGTCGCGGGCGTGCCGATGTGGCCGTAGGGGTCGTAGACCGTGCCCTGGTAGTGCAGGCTCAGCACGTACTTGACGTCCTCGATCGTGATCTTGCGCTCAGGCACGCGGCACCACGGCAGGCGGTCGGACTCGGGCCCGAACTCCTCGTGCGCGGCGGCAGTCTCCCAAGGGCCCGCAGACGGGTTGAGCCAGCGCTGCATGTCCCAGGCGCGCGGCGTGTTGTACACGTGGTCGGAGTCCGAGCGGCTGCCGAAGGCGTCGCGCGGGTTCAGGCGCCCGTCGAGCGAGAGGTCGAGGTGGTTGTCCTCGATGAACTCGCGCAGGTCGGGCGAGCACAGGTGCTCGTGGCCCTCGCCGAGGGCGTCGTCGAGGTCGAAGGAGTCGAGCCCCAGCTGGTTGGGCATGGTGACGTAGCAGTCGTCGGGCACGCGGCGCGCGATCCAGTGGTGGCCGCCCACGGTCTCGAGCCACCAGATCTCGTCGACGTCCGAGAACGCGATGCCGTTCATCTCGTAGGTGCCGTGCTCGGAAAGCAGCGCGCCCAGGCGCAGCACGCCGTCGCGGGCGCTCGTCGCGTAGGGGAGCACGAGCGTGACCATGTCCTCCTCGCCGATGCCGCCGAGTCTCTCGGGCTCGTAGCCCGGCTCGCCCGGCTGGCCGACGGCGGCGTGGTAGGCCACGAGGGGGTCGGCCGCGAGCACGCGCTCGTTCGTGGTCAAGGTCTCGGTCGCGCTCATGGCGACGTTGTGCTCGTTCACGCCCGCCGCCTCCCAGAGGCCATCCTTGAGGTCCGCGTTCGGCATACAGGTGTAGCGCCCGCCGCCCTCGGGGAGTGCGACCTCCAGGTGGCCGATGACGCTTTTGTAGGTCTTCTTTCCCGCGGCGTTCTCGACGCTCATGCGCTTCTCGCAGAACTCGCCGGAGGGGCAGTCCTCGTTGCGCGCGATGATGGTCGAGCCGTCGTAGCTCGCCTTCTTGCCCACGAGGATGGTGGTGCAGGACATCAGGGCTCCAATCGTCGTTTGTTACATACCGGACCAATGTTAGCCTTCTGCGTTGCTTCCGCGCGGCGCGGTCCCGATAATAAGAACCCTGTGCTTTTGAGTCGGAGAACCATAGGAGTTGCCCTTATGTCCATGAATTTCAAGCGCCACCTGCCCATGGCCAAGGAGGTCCGCGACGAGATGCCCCTCTCGGCGGAGCTCACCGCGAAGAAGGCCGCCTTCGACGCCGAGGTCGCGGCCGTCATGCGCGGGGAGGACCCGCGCCGCCTGCTGATTATCGGCCCCTGCTCGGCCGACCGCGAGGACTCGGTGCTCGACTACATGCACCGCCTGGCCGGCGTCGCCGACGAGGTCAAGGACAAGCTCATCGTCATCCCGCGTGTGTACACGAACAAGCCGCGCACCAAGGGCACCGGTTACAAGGGCCTGCTCCACAACCCCGACCCCGAGGCTCCCGCCGACCTGCTCGAGGGCGTCAAGGCCGTGCGCCGCATGCACCTGCGCGTTATCGAGGAGACGGGCTTCTTCACCGCCGACGAGATGCTCTATCCCACGAACTACCAGTACCTCGTCGACCTTCTTTCCTACGTGGCGGTGGGCGCGCGCTCCGTCGAGAACCAGGAGCACCGCCTGGTCTCGGCCGGCATCAGCGTCCCGGTCGGCATGAAGAACCCGACCGCCGGCTCGACCTCGGTCATGCTCAACTCCATTTATGCCGCCCAGGCGCGCCAGAGCTTCATCTACCGCGGCTGGGAGGTCGAGTGCGACGGCAACCCGCTCGCGCACGCCGTCCTTCGCGGCTACATCGGCCTCGACGGCCGCAACTACCCCAACTACCACTACGAGCACCTGGAGCGCCTGGCCGGCCGCTACCTGGACGCCGACTTCGCGAACCCCTCGGTGGTCGTCGACTGCAACCACGACAACTCAGGCAAGCGCCCGCTCGAGCAGCCGCGCATCTGCCGTGAGGTGCTCGAGAGCTGCTCGCGCAACGACCTGGTGCGCCGTATGGTCAAGGGCTTCATGGTCGAGAGCTACCTCGAGGACGGCAACCAGCCGGTGGACGGCGGCGTCTACGGCAAATCGATCACCGACGCGTGCCTCGGTTGGGAGAAGACCGTGCGGCTCGTGCACGACATCGCCGAGCAGCTGTAGGGGTTGCAGCCTCCTTAGAGCTCGATGAGAGGGCCGCTTGCGCCAAGGGTTGGCACAAGCGGCCCTTTTCTTGCCGATGCCGGGGACCCTCGGCTGCACCCCTAGAGGCAGACGTCGGCCGCGAGACGCGCGAGAACCTTCTGGACGCGCATGACGTCGGCGAGCGGCACATGCTCGTTCGGCTTGTGGGCGAGGGCGAGCGACCCCGGGCCGTAGCTCATGCAGTTGCGGTTGCCGCAGGTGCCGGCCACGACGGCGGTGTCGGTGTAGCCGGTGAAGGTGCCGACCTCGGCGGGGTGCCCCTCGGCAGCCGCGGCGGCAAGAAGCGCCGCGACGGCGGGGGAGGCGGGGTCGCGCTCGATAGGCGGGCGGTCGCCCGTGACCTCGTAGCTGCCGCGGGCTCCGGGCACGCGCTCCTCCGCAGTGCGGACGGCCGCCTCGACGGCGGCGCGCGCGGCAGCCGTCGAGGCGGGCGGCACGAGGCGCATGTCCACCCAGAGCTTGCAGGCGTCGGGCACGACGTAGGGGCGGTAGCCGCCCTCGATCTGCCCGAAGGTTATGGTCGAGTGACCGAGCTCGTTATGCGCGGGGAGCGCCTCACACCATCGGCGCAGCTCGCAGACCACCTCGGCCATGGCCGCGACGGCGTCGGCGCCCTTCCATGGCTGGCTCGCGTGGGCGGTCTCGCCCCGCATCGAGATCTCGAACCAGGTGCGGCCCTTGTGCGCGACTTGGACCTGGCCGTCCGTCGGCTCGGTGTCGACGATCCATTCGCCGGCGCCGACCCAGCCGGCGGCGATGGCGGCCTCGATGCCGCGCATGAAGTCCTCCTCGTCCACGGAGAGCAGCAGCGCGAAGGCGCGGCGGGGGAGCGCACCGGCAGCGGCCGCGCGGTCGAGCAGCGAGAAGAGCGCCGCCACGGCGCAGGCGAGGCCGCTCTTCATGTCGCAGGCGCCCCGGCCGTAGAGCTTGTCGCCGATTACGCGCCCGGCGAGGGCCGGGGTCTCGGGGTCCCAACCGTCGCCGATGGTCACGGTGTCCATGTGGCAGCTGTACACGAGGGCGGGCTCGGGGCCGGTTCCCGGCACTCGAACCATGAGGTTGCGGCGCCCGGGCAGGACCTCGAGCTCGCGTATCTCGACGGCGTCGGCGAGCCGGGAAGGGAGCTCGCCCAGCTTGGCCTCCACGAGTGATTTGAGATGCCGCTCGATGTTTCCCTCGTAGCAACCGGGGTCCGTGCTCTCTATGCGCACGAGCTCGGCCGCCAGCCGCCAAGCGAATTCCTCGTCGACCACTTGAGCTCCTTCCTATCTCGGCTCGGTCTGCGTCCCGTTTGGATGCACGCAAACGAAAATCGCGAACTATTGTGATTTACTCAAAATCGTCCGGTAGACAGGCCTTCAACGTTGGAAATGCCGCAGGTAAATCGACCCTGCTGACCTCGTTATACTCGCCGAGCTGGCACGAAACACAAAAGTTCGCGTTTTTGTTTCCTGGATTACTCCGGAATAGGGATTTGCCTTGCGTTTAGTATGAAATCGGACTACCATAGCTTTCTGTTAGTCTGAAATCGGACGAAATGGATCATATGGAAGAGCTGGAACAGGTTCCGGTCGGCGCCGACGGCCTGATCGGCATGAAGGCATGGGTCGACTCGTTCGACCGCCTCTACCGCAAGACGGACCGCCTGTATTACGAGATCTCCCGCGAGTGCGGGCTGCCCGAGTCGGCGTACTGGACCATGTACGACATCTATATCGCGGGCGGCTCGGTGCCGGTGCGCGACATCGTCTCGACCTCTTGCGCCTCCAAGCAGACGATCAACTCCGCGATTCGGCACTTGGAGGGCAAAGGCCTTGTGCGGACGGAGTTCTGCGAGGGGAGCCGCAAGGCGAAGCTCGTGCGCCTCACGGAAGCCGGCCGCGTCTTCGTCACAGAGCGCATCGAGCCGGCATGCCAGGCCGAGCGACGCGCGTTCGGCGCGCTCACGGGGATCGAGCAGGCGGAGATGCTCCGCCTGATGGACAAATACGTGGGCGCCGTCGAGGCGGAGCTCGAGCACATAGGGAAGGAGATGGAGAATGAATAACGAGACCTGGGAAAGGGATTATTCGCGCCGCACTGCGTTCGGCCTGTTGGCGCGCCTGATTGCGCCGTACAAGGGACTTGCCGCGGCGACGCTGCTCTTGCTGTGCTGCGACATCGTGGGCATGTTGCTCGTGCCGACCGAGCTATCGGCGCTCCTCAACTCCGTGACCTCGGGCGCCGGCATGGGCGCCGTCTGGCGCCACGGGGCCACGATGCTCGTCGCGTCGCTTTTGGGCTCGCTCGGCTGCATCGCGAGCTACCGGTGCGCAGCGAACCTCGCGGCCAAGGTGGGCCGCGACCTGCGGACGAGCGTCTACGAGCACTCGCTCGCGCTCTCGACCGCCGACTTCAACCGCTTTGGCGCGGGCTCGATGATCACGCGCACGCTCTCGGACGCGAACGTCGTGCAGCAGACCCTGCTCATGTGCTTCACCATGATGGGCCCCGCGCCCGTGACCTGCGTCGTCGCCGTCGTCATCGCCTTCGGCATCGACCCGGTGATGGGTCGGGTGCTTCTCTGCGTCACCCTCGTCGTGCTTCTCATCAGCGCCCTCGCCGTCAAGAAGTCCGCGCCCATCTTCCTTGTCATGCAGGGCTTCATCGACCGCATGAACGTGCGCCTGCGCGAGTCGATCACCGGCGTGCGCGTGATCCGCGCCTTCGGCAAGGAGGGCTATGAGCAGCGGCACATGGAGGAGACCTTCGAGGACTACGCCGCGCGGGCCATCCGCGTCAATCTCCTCTTCGCCGTCACGGATTCCATGACGTTCTTCCTCATGAACGCGGTCGAGTCGCTCATCTTCTGGGTCGGCATGGACCGCGTGGGAGCCCATGCGATGCAGATCGGCTCCATCACGGCCGTGATCGAGTTCGCTATGCTCATCATGTTCTTCATGATGATGGCCCAGTTCGCGCTGCTCCAGATCCCGCGCGCGCTGGCCTGCCTCTCGCGCGCTTCCGAGGTGCTCTCGACGGAGCCGTCCATCGCGGATCCGGCGGCGGGGGCCATTGCCGGGAGCGCCGATGGTGAGAAGGTCGCAGCTGGCGCGGATCTCTCCGGTGCCCGTGCCGACGTCGTCGCGCGTTTCGACCACGTGAGCTTCCGCTTCGACGACGCGGACGAGGACACCCTTCACGACCTGGACTTCGTTCTTCGCCGCGGGCAGACGACGGCCGTCATCGGCTCTACCGGCTCCGGCAAGTCGACCATCGCGAAGCTCCTGCTGCGCTTCCTCGACGTGACGGCGGGCTCGCTCGAGTTCGGCGGGGAAGACGTCCGCGGCCTCGCCCAAGCCGAGCTGCGCTCGCGCATCGCCTACGTGCCGCAGAAGGCCTGGCTCTTCTCGGGCACCGTCGCGAGCAACCTGCGCGACGCCGACCCGGATGCCGACGACGAGCGCCTCTGGCACGCCGTCGACGTGGCCCAGGGTGCCTTCGTCCACGAGCTTGAGGACGGCCTGGAGGCGCGCGTGGCCCAGGGCGGCACGAACTTCTCGGGCGGCCAGCGCCAGCGCCTCTCCATCGCGCGCGCCCTCGTGCGCCGCGCGGACCTCTACGTCTTCGACGACTCGTTCTCCGCGCTCGACTACAAGACCGACGCCGCGCTGCGCCATGCGCTCAAGGACGAGCTCGCGGACGCCGCGGTGCTCATCATCGCCCAGCGCGTGAGCACGATCCGCGACGCAGACCAGATCCTCGTGCTCGACGAAGGTCGCGTCGCCGGCCTCGGCACCCACGATGAGCTGCTGCGCGTTTGCCCGACGTACCGGGACATCTACGAATCCCAGATGAAGGGAGGCAACTAACATGGCGGCAACCGAAACCGAAGAGAAGAAGTCCGATGCCCTTATCGACGACGAGAACGAGGTTCCTACCGACGGCCTCGCAACCGCCCGGCGCCTCTGGGACTCCGCCGGCCGAGAGCGCTGGCGCCTTGTGGTCGCCGTCGTGTCAGCCGTCTTCTACGTCGCGGCGAGCCTGGCTGCCCCCGCCTATAGCGCGGGCCTCGTCGACCTGCTCTGGAGTAACATCCAGGCCGCGGAGGCGGCGGGGGAGACCTATGTGGTCACCCTCGACAACGGCGGCATGCAGATCCTTACCTTCCTCGGCATCTGGACGTTGGCCTGGGCCTTCTACGCGATCCAGTCCCTCGTTATGGCGAGCTTCGCCGAGCGCCTGAACCTCGGGCTGCGCGCCCGCATCGCCGAGAAGGTCGGTCGCCTGCCGCTCTCGTATTACGACGCGCACCAGCCGGGCGACACCATCAGCCGTGCGACGAACGACCTCGACAAGGTCTCCGAGGTCCTGCAGCGCGGTCTTCTGCAGATCATCATCAGCGCGCTCATGTTCGTCGGTGCCGTCGGCGTCATGCTCTCGTATAGCCCTGTGCTCGGCGGGGTCTTCCTCGTCTTCGCCGCGGCGTCGCTCGGCCTCACCAAGCTCGTGGCCGGCAAGACCATCCGCGTGGCGGCGAGGCGGCAAGAGGCGCTCGGCGTCGTGACCCGCAAGGTCGAGGAGGCCTACTCCGGCCGCACCGTGATCAAGGCGTTCGGGCGCGACGGCGCGAGCGTCGTCGACGTGCGCGCCGCGGCCGACGAGCTCGCGAAGACCTCGGCCGACGCCGACTTCATCACGAACGCGATCTCGCCCGCCATCCGCCTGCTCGTGCGCCTGGCGCAGGTCTCTTGCGGACTCATCGCCGGCGCGATGCTGCTCGCGGGGCAGCTCACGGTCGGCGTCTTCCAGTCGTTCTTCCAGTTCGTGACCACGGCGACCGAGCCTTTGACCCAGCTCTCGATGACGGTGAACATGCTTCAGGGCGCGCTGGCCGCGGCCGAGCGCGTCTATGCCCTTCTCGACGCCGAGGAGGTTGTGCCCGACCCCGAGGGGCCCGCCGCGCTGCCTGACCCGGTCCGCGGGCGTGTGGTCTTCGAGCACGTCGCCTTCGGCTACGCGCCCGGCAAGCGGCTCATGAGCGACGTGAACCTCGTGGCGGAGCCGGGCCAGAAGGTCGCCGTCGTGGGCGCGACCGGCGCCGGCAAGACGACCTTGATCAACCTGCTCATGCGCTTCTATGAGGTCGACGGCGGGCGGATCGCGCTCGACGGAGTGGACACGCGCGACCTCACCCGTGCCGACCTGCGCCGGCAGTTCGGCATGGTCCTGCAGGACGCGTGGCTCTTCGAGGGCACCATCGCCGAGAACATCGCCTACGGCAAGCCCGGAGCGACCCGCGAGGAGGTCGAGGCGGCGGCGCGCGCGGCGCACGTGGACTTCTTCGTGCGCACGCTGCCGCGGGGCTACGACACCGTGCTCGGCAACGACGCGGAGAACGTGAGCCAGGGGCAGCGGCAGCTCCTCACCATCGCGCGCGCCATGCTCTGCGACCCCGCCATCCTCATCCTCGACGAGGCCACCTCGAGCGTCGATACGCGTACTGAGCAGGCCATCGTTCGCGCGATGGAGGCCATTATGGAGAACCGCACGAGCTTCGTGATCGCGCACAGGCTCTCCACGGTCGTGGACGCCGACCTCATCCTCGTCATGGATCACGGCGACATCATCGAGCAGGGCACCCATGCCGAGCTCCTTGCCGCCGGCGGCGCCTACGCCGAGCTCTACCGCTCCCAGTTCGCGTAGCGCCGGCGCCCGGGCGCGGGCGGGGCGGCGACCTCGCGTTGCGAAAAACGGGCTGATGGCAGCAAATTAGGGGTCTACGTTGCGAAATGCGGCCTGATGGCACGGAATTCTTGCCATCAGGCCGCATTTCGCAACGCCCCGTTCACAGGGTTCGGCGCTCTTTCGCAAACAAACGAAGGCGGGCGCTTCTTCCCACTGGGAAGAAGCGCCCGCCCCCGATGCATCTTATGCCGGTCCGTCGCCTAGGCGTTCGGGCAGCCCTCGCAGGCGCCGCTCGTTGCCTCGGTGCAGCTGCTCCCGCCGCGCTGGTCGGTGTTGTAGAACCCCGAGCCCTTGAAGACGATGCCGTTCGTGCCGAAGACGCGCTCCGCCTCGGCGCCGCACTCGGGGCACTTGACCTCGGGGCGCTCGCTCATGGGGTGCTCGACCTCGAAGACGGTCTCGCAGCTCGTGCATTTGTAGTCGTAACGTGCCATGTGCTCTGTTCCTCCGTGCTCATGCGATTTTTTGCATGGGTAACTGTACCCGAATTCGGCGGCGTCGCCCTGGGGCCGTCATAATATGACGCAGACACGACATACGGGGCGGGGCCGGTCCCCGCGGCTGGAGGCGAAACCATGGAGATAAGAGGCGCGATCTTAGACTGCGACGGCACGCTCGTGGACTCGATGGGCATGTGGGCGCAGGCGACCTCCTGGGTCTTCGGCCACTACGGCGCCTCCATGCCCGAGGGGTTCTTCGAGCGCGTCGAGTCCCTCGCCCTGGCCGAGATGTGCCGCATCGTCCACGACGAGCTCGGGCTCGGGTCCTCGGCCGACGAGGTCTACGAGGCGGTCTGCGCCCACGTGCGCGACTGCTACGAGAACGAGGTCGGGGCCTTCCCCGGCGCCCGCGCGCTTCTCGACGAGCTCGCCGCGGCGGGCATCCCCCTGGTCATCGCGAGCTCAACGCCCGTCCGCGAGCTCGAGTGCGCCTTGGACGCCCACGGCATGCGCGGCTACTTCGCCGACATCGTGAGCACCGAGGACGTGGGCGGCCGCGACAAGGAGTTCCCCGACGTCTACCTGGAGGCCATGCGCCGCCTGGGCCTCGACGCGGCCGACGCCGACGCCCGCGCGTCCGTGTGGGTCTTCGAGGACGCCCCCTTCGGCGTGCGCACGGCGCGCGAGGCCGGGTTCCGCGTCGTCGGCCTCATGAACGACCACGACGGCCGGCGCGAGGAGGACGTGCGCCCCTTCTGCGACATCTACGCGCACGGCTACGCCGAGCTCTCGCTCGCGCTGCTCCTGGACTATGAGCGCCTAGGGGTGGGGGAGAGGGGCGCCGATGTGCGCGCCGCCCGCCCGCTCGAGGTCCTCGTCGTCGACGGCTCGCCCGACGCGAGCTCGCCCGAGCTCGTGGCCGCCCTCGCGCGCGAGGCGGACTACGTCGTGGCCGTCGACCGCGGGGCCGAGGCGCTTCTCGGCGCCGAGGCGGTGCCCGACGCCTTTGTGGGCGACTCGGACTCGGTGAGCGCCGAGGCCGGCACCTGGGCCCGCGCCCACGCCCGGACGGACATCCGCTTCCCGGCCGAGAAGTACGCGACCGACCTCGCCCTCGGCCTCGACTGCGCCGCGCACGAGGCCGCGCGCCAGGGCCGCCCGCTCGCGCTCACCCTGACCTGCGCCGCCGGCGGCCGCCCGGACCACTTCCTCGCCGTCGTGGGGCTTCTCTCCTCCGCGGCCGCCGCGAGCGCGCGCATGGTCGAGGACTCCTTCGAGCTGCGAGTCCTTCGTCCCGAGGGGCAGGCGAGCTGGGAGCTCGGCGAGGACGCCGTCGGGCGCACCTTCAGCGCCGTCGCCGTGGCGCCCGGCACGCGCATCGACGAGTCCGGCATGCGCTGGCCGCTCGCGGACAAGCCCATGGAGCTGTTGGGCGACCTCGGCGTCTCCAACGTCGTCACCGAGGCCGGCGCGCGCGTCGCCTGCCGCGCGGGCGCCGTCGCGGCGGTGCTGCTGCGTTAGCGTCCCGCGGCCGTCCGCCGAGCCGGCGCTTCTTTATGGAGAAACGCCGCAAGCGCCCCCGTCCGCGCTACAATCACCCTTCGAGCGACACGACAAACGCACCACCCACGACTCCTGCTCCAAGCCGTGACAAAAACTGCACAATCTACCTGTGTTTCTCGCTTGCAGGCCCTGTGGCCTGTGATATATTCATACGGCTTTGTGAATTGCGGGCGCAGCTATGCGCCGCGCCCCCGAGGAGGTCTAACCATGTCGAAGGTTTGTGAGTTCTGCGGTAAGCACCCGGTTGCTGGTCACACCATCAGCCACTCCCACCGC
Source organism: Coriobacteriia bacterium (assembly GCA_030530145.1). Lineage (GTDB taxonomy): Bacteria > Actinomycetota > Coriobacteriia > Coriobacteriales > Atopobiaceae > Paratractidigestivibacter. The sequence continues at coordinate 10,617 of JAUMVN010000018.1, forward strand.
GTCGTCAACCGTACGTTCAAGCCGAACATCCAGCGCGTCACCGTCGTCGTCGACGGCCACAAGCGCAAGGCCAACGTCTGCACCCGTTGCCTGAAGTCCGGCAAGATCGCCCGCAGCTAGTAGCCGCGCATCTCAACATCGCAGGGAGGTCGCACAGCGACCTCCCTTTTTTCATGAACGGCGGGCTCCTGCGCTATACTTTGTCAGTCTATGCAGCAAACAACCGCCACGGAGCACTTATCCGCGAGAGGAGACCTCATGTCTGGTGCTATCCCGGGAACGCTCAAGGTTTCCAACGACGTCATCGCCGACCTTGCCGGCTATGCCGCCCTCGAGTGCTACGGCGTCGTGGGCATGGCCGAGATCGACGGCCAGACCGGCGTCGTCCGCCTGCTTCCTTCTTACCGCCTGCGCAAGGGCATCGACGTCGCTGCCGCCGACGGAAGGGTCAAGCTCGACCTTCACGTCATCGTCGAGCAGGGCGTGAACATGTCCTCGGTCGTGAGCAACCTCACCAGCTCGGTGCGCTTCATCGTCAAGCAGATCGCGGAGCTCGAGAACGTGGACGTGAAGATCCACATCGAGGGCCTGCGCACCGCCCGCTAAGGGACAACGCCCAAACCGTCCGATCCTACGAACCGAGGTTTCCCAAAGATGATCTCCAACGTCATCCGCACCTGCTTCCCCGTGGCCGCCAAGGCCCTCGCCGACAAGGCCGAGGACGTCAACAAGCTCAACGTCTTCCCGGTCCCCGACGGCGACACCGGCACGAACATGTCGCTCACCCTGGGCACCGTCGTCAAGGAGGTCCAGGCCCTTCCCGCCGACGCCTCCATGGAGGACATCGCCAAGGCCATCACCCACGGCTCGCTCATGGGCGCTCGCGGCAACTCCGGCGTCATCACCTCCCAGATCCTGCGCGGCCTCGCCGAGGGCCTCTGCGAGGCGAAGAACCAGGACGAGCCCACCCCCGCCGACATCGCGCGCGCCTGGCGCCGCGGCGTGAAGGTCGCCTTCAAGGCCGTCCGCAAGCCGGTCGAGGGCACCATCCTCACCGTGCTGCGCGATATCTCGACCCGCGCGGACAAGCTTGAGAAGACCAAGATCGGCACCCTCGAGATGCTCGACGCGCTGGTCGTCGAGGCCTACGAGTCCGTGGCCCGCACCCCCGACCTTCTCCCCGTCCTCAAGGAGAACGGCGTCGTCGACTCCGGCGCCTACGGCTTCGCCACCTTCTTCGAGGCCTTCGTCAACGCCGTCGAGGGCAAGGCCGGCGAGCTCTCCGACTTCGACCCGACGGTCTCCACCGCCGACGCCAAGTCCGACGTCTCGTCCAAGGTCCAGATCGAGCTCAACGACGACTGGGAGGGCTCGGAGTTCCGCTACTGCAACGAGTTCCTCTTCCACGCCGAGAAGGAGTTCGACCCCGACGAGGCCCTGAGCTACCTGGCCACGCTCGGCGACTGCGAGCTCGTCGTCGGCTCCTACCCCGACTACAAGGTCCACGTGCACTCCAACGAGCCCAACCGCGTGCTCGAGTACATGCTCGGCTACGGCCAGATCTTCGAGGTCTTCATCCACAACATGGACCTCGAGGCGGCCGACCGCACCGCAAAGATCGCCGAGGACAAGAAGGCCGCCGAGGCCGAGGCCGCGCCGAGGAAGACCCTCGGCTTCGTCGCCGTCGCGGCGGGCTCCGGCCAGGAGTCCATCCTGAAGTCGCTCGGCGTCGACGTCGTCGTCTCGGGCGGGCAGACCATGAACCCCTCGACCGCCGACATCCTCGAGGCCGTCGAGGCCGCCAACGCCGAGAACGTCGTCGTGCTCCCCAACAACGGGAACATCCGCATGGCGTCCGAGGCCGCCGCGAGCGCCTGCGAGTCCTGCAAGGTCGCAGTCGTCCCGACCAAGACCGTGCTGCAGGCCTTCTCGGCCATGTTCGTCGTCGACCCCGACGGCACGCTCGAGGACAACGTCGAGGCCATGGGCGAGGCCATCGCCGAGGTCCGCGGCGGCGAGGTCACCCGCGCCGTGCGCGACTCCAGCGCCTCCGACGGCACCCCCATCCACGACGGCGACGTCATGGGCATCCAGGACGGCTCCATCGACGTGGTCGGCGACGACGTGAAGCAGGTCACCCTCGACCTCATCAACAAGATGCAGGACGAGGAGGAGGGCGACTCGCTCACCATCCTCGCGGGCTCCGACATGGACGACGAGGCGTTCGAGGACCTGGTCGACGCCATCGAGGAGGCCCAGCCTGACCTTGAGGTCGACGCGCACCGCGGTGAGCAGCCGCTCTACCCGGTGGTCTTCGCGATCGAGTAACGGCGGGAGCCGCGCGGCTCATGGCCGGTCGTCCCAGCATAACCTTGGCTTCGGAGAGGGTGCAGCGTACCTGCGCCCTCTCCGGCTCCATAGACCGGCTCCGCTACGTCAAGGGGGCCCGCGCCGACGCCCTCGCGCGCCTCGGCATCCGCCGCGTGCGCGACCTCTTCCTGCACGTGCCCCGCCGCTACCTGGACTTCTCTCGCGTGACCAAGGCCGCCTTCGCCGACGTGGGCTCGGAGGTCACCGTCATGGGCACGGTCGACAAGGTCGAGCTCAAGTTCCCGCGGCCCGGCATGCAGATCGTCAACCTCATGGTCATCGACGAGACGGGCGTGGTCGAGGCCACCTTCTTCAAGCAGCCCTGGATCGCCGAGCAGGTGCACAAGGGCGACGTCGTGGCCATCTCGGGCAAGGTAACCTTCGGCTACGGGTTCAAGCAGATGAAGGCCCCCTTCTACGAGGTTCTCGGCAAGGGCGGCGAGACGAGCTACGCCCGCGTGCTGCCCGTCCACGGCGTGACGGAGGGGGTCACGGTCCCCTGGATGCGCCGCATCGTGAGCTCGGCCTTGGCCGACGCGGGCGACGTCTGCGACTTCCTGCCGGCGAGCCTCGCGGCGTCCCGCGGGCTGCCGACGCTCTCGCGCGCGCTGCGCGAGGTCCAGTTCCCGTCGAGCGTCGAGGCGGCGGAGCGCGCCCGCAGGAGGCTCGCCTACGACGAGCTGCTGTGCCTGCAGCTGCTCCTGCTCACGCGCCGCGAGATAGAGCTCGAGGGCGCCGAGCCCGTCTGCCACGAGGTCCTGGGCCCCCGCATGGATGCGCTTCTCGCCGCGCTGCCGTTCTCGCTCACGGCCGAGCAGCGCGCCGCCGCCGACGACATCCTGGCGGACATGGCGGCCCCGCGCGTGATGAACCGGCTGCTCCTGGGCGACGTCGGCACGGGCAAGACGGCCGTCGCGGCGCTCGCCCTCGCCGCATGCGCCGACACCGGCGCGCAAGCGGCCATGATGGCGCCGACCTCGGTGCTCGCGCGCCAGTACGCCGAGAAGCTCGGGCCCCTGCTGGACGAGGCGGGCATCTCGTGGCGCCTGGTCACGGGCGCCGACTCGCCCGAGGAGCGCGCGGCCAGCGAGCAGGCGGCGCGCTCGGGGTCTGTGTGCGTCTTCTTCGGGACGACGGCGCTCCTCTCCGAGAGGATCGAGTTCAAGAGGCTCTCCCTCGCGGTCATCGACGAGCAGCACCGCTTCGGCGTGGGCCAGCGCGCGGCCTTGCGCGGCAAGGGCCGCGGGGCGGACCTTCTCGCCATGAGCGCGACGCCGATCCCGCGCACGCTCGCGCTCTCCGTCTATGGGGACGTCGACCTCTCGCGCATCGCGCACAGGCCCCGTGCGGGCGCAGGGGTCACCACCAAGGTCGTCACGCCCGACAACCTCGACCTCGCGTGGGGCGCCGTGCGCGAGGCGCTCGCCGCCGGCCACCAGGCCTATGTGATCTGCCCGCTCGTGGACGACGCCGACGACGGCTCCGCCCTCGAGGACGTCCCCGCGGCCCTCGCCTCGTCCTCCGACCGCATGCGCTCGGCCGTCTCGACGCTCGAGTGGCTGCGCCGGAGCGTCCTGCCGGGCGTCGAGTGCGACCTGCTCACCGGCAAGATGAGGCCCGATGAGAAGGACGCCGCCATGGAGCGGTTCCGCTCGGGGGCCACGCAGGTGCTCGTGGCCACCACCGTGGTCGAGGTGGGCGTCGACGTGCCCAACGCGACCGCCATGGTGGTGCTCGACGCCGACCGCTTCGGCCTGGCCACGCTGCACCAGCTGCGCGGGCGCGTGGGGCGCGGCGACGCGGCGGGCACGGTCTACCTGTCCTGCGCCGCGAAGAAGGGCACCCCGGCGCGCGACCGCGTCGCCGCGCTCGAGGCCACGGGCGACGGCCTCGCGCTCGCCGAGCTGGACCTGCGCCTGCGCCACGAGGGCGAGGTCTTGGGGTATCGTCAGTCGGGCGGCGTCACGCTGCGCATCTGCGACCTGGAGGCCGACGCGGACCTCGTGGAGCGGGCCCACGGCGACGCGCTCGGCATCGCCGGCGAGGACCCCTCGCTCACCTTGCCCGAGCACCGCCTGCTCGCGGCCGAGGTCCGCGACCGATTCGACGTCTATTTCGAGGAACTGGAGCGCGCATGAGGATAGTCGGCGGCAAATGGAAAGGCCTCGCGATCGAGGCCCCGCAGGGCCGCGCGGTCACGCGCCCCACGACGGACCGCAACCGAGAGCGCTTCGCGTCCATGATCCTCTCGGCGGCGGGGCTCGACCTCTCCGGCGTGAGGGTCCTGGACGCCTTCGCCGGCTCCGGCGCCATGGGCTTCGAGCTCGTGAGCCGCGGGGCGGCCAGCGCCACCTTCGTCGACCTCGACCGCTCGGCGGCGGCGCGCATCAAGCGCACGGCCGCGCGCTCGCTTCGCGCCGACCCCTCGGAGTGGCGCGCGGTGACCGGCGACGCGGTCGCCCTCGCCGAGCAGGGGCGCATTCCGGGCGGCCCCTTCGGCGTCGTCTTTCTCGACCCGCCCTATGCGGTCGAGGCGTCTCGCGTGCGGGCGCTCGTCGACGCCCTCGCCGCGCACGGGGCGCTCGAGCCGGGCGCGATCGTGGTCTACGAGCACGCGTCCAAGGCGCCTGGGATATCCGGCGGCGCGCTCGCGCCCGCCAAGTCGAAGAGCCAGGGGGTCACGACCGTCGACCTCATGGTATACACAGCGTAAAGAGGAGCTTTCCCGATGAGCAACAGCAAGGCCAAGGTCGAGCACGTCGTCGTCCCCGGCACCTTCGACCCGGTGACCCTGGGCCACCTCGACGTGATCATGCGCGCCCGGCGCCTGTTCGGGCAGGTGACGGTGGCCGTAGCCGCCTCCGTGGGCAAGCGCGGCACCGGCCCGTCCTTCTCGCTGGGGGAGCGCGTGGAGATGATCTCGGAGGCGCTCGCGGCCGAAGGCGTCGACGACGTCGAGGTCAAGCCGTTCAGCGGGCTTCTCGTCGACTTCTGCCGCGCCGAGGGGGCCGACGCAGTGGTCAAGGGCCTGCGCGCGATGACCGATTTCGAGTACGAGCTCCAGCAGGCGGACCTCAACTGCCACTTGGCGCCCGAGCTCGAGAGCGTCTTCGTCATGTCGAGCCCCGAGTACGGCTACGTGAGCTCCTCCATCGTGCGCGAGATCTCCTCTATGGGGGCGAGCGTCCAGATGCTCGTGCCCCCGAACGTGAACGAGCGTTTGAAGGAACGGTTCGGCGGCGCTGCCCGGGAGTAAACGACCTGGCGTTTATCTGGTACCATAAATCAGTTAAGAGTGCACAGGATGCGCCGCCGGGCTCTTCGCGGCGCGCGCATTTGCGAAAGGAGACCTGGATGCAGCCGGGTGAGGAAATCGAGAGCCTCGTCAATGAGCTCGAGCAGATCGTGAGCGAGGCCAAGTCGCCCTTGACCGGCGGCGGCCAGAAGAAAATCATCGACGCGGAGCAGGTCTACGAGGTCCTGGACGACATCCGGCGCGTCTTCCCGCAGGAGTTCACCGACGCCCGCCGCATCGTCAAGGAGGAGCAGGAGACGCTCGACCGCGCCCAGCAGCAGGCTGCCTCCATCATCGCGGACGCCCAGCAGCAGGCCATGATCCTCGCGGGCGACCAGGAGGTCGTGCGCCTCGCCCAGCAGCAGGCCGACGCCATCCGCGACCAGGCCTCCCAGTACGAGCGCGACACCCGCTACAACGCCGAGGAGTACGCCGACACCGTGCTCGCGCACCTCGAGGAGAACCTCAAGAGCCTCACCGGCTCGGTCACCCGCGTGCGCCAGACCCTCGACGAGAACTCCGGCGCGCGCAACACCACGAACAACGTGCCCTGGTAACGGATACGAGGTTTTCTCACCATGCAGCCCGTTTTTTTCCAGCTTGACGAGAGGCTCGCCAACCCCGGGGACACCCTGCCGGTCGAGGGCCACCTCGACGAGGCGAGCTATGTCCTCGGCCAGCACGAGTTCTCGCTGCCCGGCGGCATCGACTACGACCTCGCCCTCACGAACGCCGGCGAGGGGATCCTCGTCACCGGCATGATCCGCTGCCACGTGGTCGGCACCTGCGACCGCTGCTTGGAGGACGCCGAGTTCGACATCGCCGGCGAGGTCGACGAGTACTACCTGTTCGAGGAGCCCGAGGACGAGAAGGACGACGAGTCCGACGACGACCTCGACTACGCGCTCGTCCTGCCGGACGACACCATCGACCTCTCCGAGGCGCTCGACACCTCGCTGATCATGGAGACGCCCTTCGTCGTGCTCTGCAAGCCCGACTGCAAGGGTCTCTGCCCCGTCTGCGGCGAGAACCTCAACGAGGTGGACTGCGGGCACGCCGCGCAGGTCGAGGAATCGCGCCGCCCGGCGAGCCCCTTCGCCGCCCTGGCCGACCTGAAGCTCGACGATCAGCAGTAGCCGAGGGCGGGCCCGGCGCCGCGCCGACGGGCGCCCGGTGTCCGCCTCGCTTTTTGGAGAAATCCTGTATAGTGCCAAAGGCGCCGGAACATGGTATAGTTATCGACGCTTGAAATTTGGAGATAGGCCGTCACGGCGCGCGGAAGCGCCCCGATGACGTTGGAAGAGAAGTCTGAGAGGTTCATCATGGCAGTACCCAAGCAAAAGAAGGGCCGCGGCGCCACCCACTCCCGTCGTTCGGCGAACAGCAAGCTCACCGTGGCTGCTCGTTCCGTGTGCCCGCAGTGCGGCGCTCCCAAGCTCCCGCACCACGTGTGCCCGAACTGCGGCTACTACAAGGACCGCGAGGTCGTCGTCGTCTCCGAGTAGCTCTTGAGCCTCACAAGATAGTCGATGAGCTTTAAAAGGTGGCCGTCATCCGACGGTCACCTTTTTTGGTGGGGGAGAGGCCCGCGCTGAGGGGCCATGCCGCCCACCTGCCGTATACTAAGAAGGTTGATGAGGACCCTCTCTTTGGAGGATGAATGGTTACCGTTTGCGTTGATGTGATGGGCTCGGACAAGGAGCCCTCCGTCGTCCTGGAGGGCGTGGCCGCTGCGCTCGAGGCCGACCCCGAGCTCTCCGTGCTCGTGGCGGGCGCCCCCGGCGTCGTCGAGGCGTTCTGCTCCAAGCACGAGCGGGCCCGCGCGCTGCCCTGCACCGAGGTCATCGGCATGGCCGAGCACCCCGCCGCGGCGGTGCGCCGCAAGAAGGACGCCTCCATCGTCCGCGCCGCCGCCGCGGTCAAGGCGGGCGAGGCCGACGGGCTCTTCTCTGCTGGGTCGACGGGGGCTGTCCTCACCGCGGCCACCTTCGGCATCGGCCGTATCAAGGGCATCAAGCGCCCTGCGCTCGCCCTGCCCTTCCCGGGAAAGGGCTCCCACAAGACGGTGTTCCTCGACATGGGGGCCAACGCCGACGCCAAGCCCGACGTCATCGTGCAGTTCGCCCACATGGGTCGCGCCTACGCCAAGGTCGCCCTCGGCGTCGACGGCGCGCGGGTGGGGCTTCTTTGCAACGGCTCCGAGGAGACGAAGGGCTCCGAGACCGCCCTTGCCTACCATGAGGCCCTCGCCGCCGCCGACTGCGGCTTCGCGGGCAACGCCGAGGGCACCGACATCCTCGGCGACTCCTTCGACGTCATCGTCACGGACGGCTTTACCGGCAACGTCGCCCTTAAGTCCATCGAGGGCACCGGCAAGTTCGTGCTCGGCCGCCTCAAGGAGGCCATGGGCGCGAGCCTGGCGAACAAGCTCGGACTCGCGCTGCTCAAGGGCGCTCTCAAGTCCATGTCCGGCGAGCTGTCCGGCCACGAGTACGGCGGCGCCATCCTCCTGGGCCTCAAGGCGCCCGTGGTCAAGGGCCACGGGGCTACGAGCGCCGAGGCCGTGAAGATGGGCGTGCTCCACTGCGCCTCGGCCGCCCGCGCCGACCTCCCCGCCAAGATCGCGCAGGCCTGCGCCGCCTCGGCGTAACGGGTAATATCTAATCCGCCCCTGTTCAAGAACCGCGAGCGCGGGCAGCGCGCCCGCCGTAAGGAGGACCCTAATGGATCGCAAGGAGATTCTTTCCAAGGTCATCGAGATCGTCAACGACACGCTCGACATCGACGAGGACGTCGAGCTCTCCGAGGACACCAACCTCAAGGACCTCGGCGCCGACTCCTTCGACCTGCTCGAGCTCGTGACCGCCCTCGAGGACGAGTTCGAGACCACCATGGACGACGAGGCGGTCGAGAAGATCGCCACCGTCGGTCAGGTCGTCGACGCCATCGAGAGCGCCCAGTAGGCAAGAAGGGCACGTCTTTTGAAGATGCACAAGCGCCTCGAGGCCGCGGAAGCCGTCTGCGGCCACGAGTTCACGGACAAAACGCTCCTGGAGCGCGCCCTCACGCACCCGTCCGCCGTCGAGGGCGCCCGCACGAAGCTCTCCTACGAGCGCCTCGAGTTCCTCGGCGACTCGGTGCTCGGCGCCATCGTGGCGACCGACCTCTATGAGCGCTACCCGTCCATGAACGAGGGCGAGCTCTCTCAGCTCAAGATAGCGCTCGTCTCGGGCAAGATGCTCTCCATGGTGTGCGAGGGGCTCGGGGTCTCGGAGCTCATCGTGATGGGCGAGTCCGAGAAGGGCACCGGCGCGCGCGGCATGCACTCGGCGCTCGAGAACGTCTACGAGTCGCTCGTGGGGGCGCTCTACCTGGACGCCGGCTACGAGGCCACCCACGACTTCGTCGCGCGGACACTCGGCCCGCACGTCTCGCCCGACCTCGCGAAGAAGCCCATCAGCGCCAAGTCGCGCCTGCAGGAGGTCACGCAGCGCGACATGCGCTGCGGCCCCGAGTACAAGCTCGTCGGCGAGGAGGGGCCCGCCCACACGCCGACCTTCACCTCGGTCGCCATGGTCGAGGGGCGCCGGATCGGCCGCGGCAAGGGCCCCTCCAAGAAGGCCTCCGAGAGCGCTGCCGCCGCGGACGCGCTCGTGAACCTCGGGTACGCCCAGGAGGGCGACTTCGAGCACGAGGGGTTCACCAACTAGGTTTTCTCATCGCCGCGCACGCCGGCCAGGCCCGCGCAGAAAGGCACTCGCTTGTATCTGAAGTCGCTCACGCTCAAGGGTTTCAAGTCCTTCGCGGACAAGACCCAGATGGTCTTCGACCCCGGCCTCAACGTGGTCGTGGGCCCGAACGGCTCGGGCAAGTCGAACGTCTCCGACGCCATCCTGTGGGTTCTCGGCGAGCAGAGCGCGAAGATGCTGCGCGGCCAGGCCATGGAGGACGTGATCTTCTCGGGCTCCTCGGCCCGCGGCGCCGTCGGCCTCGCCGAGGTCACGCTCGTGCTCGACAACTCCGACCACATGCTGCCCATCGACTTCTCCGAGGTCGCCGTCACGCGCAGGATGTACCGCTCCGGCGAGTCGGAGTACCTCATCAACAACGCCCCTTCTCGCCTGCGCGACGTCCAGGACATCCTGCACGACTCGGGCCTGGGCAAGGACACGCACTCCATCATCAGCCAGGGCAAGCTCGACTCCGTCCTCTCGAGCCGTCCCGAGGAGCGGCGCAGCCTCATCGAGGAGGCGGCCGACATCTCCAAGCACCGCCGGCGCAAGGAGCGCTCCATGCGCAAGCTCGCGAGCATGGACGAGAACCTCGCGCGCGCCAAGGTCGTCTCGCGCGAGATCGCGCGCCAGCTGAAGCCGCTCGAGCGACAGGTGGACAAGGCCAAGCGCGCCCACGACCTGGGCGATAGGCTCCAGGAGCTCACCGTGCAGCTGGCCGTCGACGACCTGCGCCGCCTGCAGGAGGACTACAACCGCCTCGCCGCACGCGGCAAGGAGGCGGAGGCCGCCGTCGAGCTCGCCCAGTACCGCAGCGACGAGAAGAACGCCGAGCTCGAGAAGCTCCAGAGCCTGCTCGAGCAGAAGGGCCTCTTCGTCGGCGACCTCGGCGAGCAGCGCCGCCGCATGCAGGACATCCTCGGCCGCATGGACTCCGACATGCGCCTGCTCGAGGAGAAGGGCAAGAACATGGTGTCGCGCCTCTCAGAGATGCGCACCCAGCTCGCCACCATGGGCAAGCAGCGCGGCGAGGCCGCGGCCGAGCACGAGCGGCTGGCCGGCGAGCTCTCCGACCTTGGGGTCCGCGAGCGCGACCTCAAGCGCAGCGTCGAGGAGCTGCAGAAGGCCTCGCACGAGGCGGTTCGCGCGCGCAAGGACCTCGAGGCGGAGGTCAACCGCCTCTCGGCCGCCGAGCGCTCCGCCCGCTCCGACGCCGACCGCGAGACCCTCGCCTACGCGAAGCTCGAGGACAGGATCGGCAACTCCGAGGTCGAGGACGAGATGTTCGCCGATCGCCTGGCGCAGCTCGCCGAGACCATCGCCACCTCGGAGGAGGCCATGGCCGAGCGCGCCGAGCGCGAGGGACGCCTCAAGGAGGAGCTCGCCGAGGCGCGCTCCGAGCTCTCGTCGCTCGCCGACCTCATCAACGCGAAGAACAACGAGCTCCAGGCGGCGCGCAAGGCAGAGAAGGACGCACGCGCGGCGCTCTCGTCGGCGGAGGCGACCCTCCAGGCGCTGCGCTCCGTCGACTCCCAGGTGGAGAAGGCGAGCCCGCTCGTGGCGGCGCTCGCGTCGGGCGAGGCCGCGAAGGGGCGCGTCGAGTGCCGCCTGGCCGACCTTATCGACGCCGAGCCGGAGGTCGAGGGCATCGTCGAGCGCTTCCTCGGCGACGACCTCGGCGCGCTCGTCGTGGCGACGGCTGAGGACGCCGCCGCCGTGGCGCAGGAAGGCGCGGGGCTCGCGGGGACGCAGGGCGTCGCCGCCGTCGTCGCCAAGGCGGCCGTCCGCGCGCACGCCGCCGCGTCCGGAGCGCCGGGCACGCCGCTGGTGTCGAGGCTGCGCGTGGCCGACGAGGCCCGCGCCCTCCTGGAGGCGCTCCTGGGCGACGTGAGGCTCGTCGACACGGCCGCCGACGCCGTCATGGCCCACGAAGAGGCCCCCGCCTTCACGTACGTGGCCGCGGACGGCGCGACCGTGCTGCCCGACGGGCGCGTCCATGTGGGAAGCGTGGCCTCGAGCGAGTCGGGCGCCCTCGAGCGCAAGCGGCGCATCCGCGCGCTCGAGAAGGAGCGCCCGGAGCTTGCCGACGCGCTCGCCGCGGCGGGGGAGGCCGTCTCGGCGCTCGAGCTCGAGCTCGCGGAGACGCGCGACTCGCACGCGCTCTCCAAGGGAGAGGCCGCGCGCCTGCAGGCGGAGCTGAGCTCGGCCGCCTCCGAGCGCGGCCGGCTCGAGAGCCAGCACGCCAACGCCCTCTCGGAGCGGGCCCAGGTCACCAAGCGCCGCGAGTCCGCCCAGGAGAAGGCGGCCGGGGCCCGACGGGACATCGAGGAGCACCGCGCCGCCGCCAAGGAGGCGGGGGCGCTCGCGGACTCTCTCGCCGAGGAGCTCGCCGAGAGGTGCGCCGCGCTCGAGGACGCGACCCGCGATTCCGGCCGCGCCAACCGCGAGCTCTCCGACGCGCGGCTCGAGCTCGCCATGGCCACCGAGCGCAGGAGCAACGCGGCCTCCCGTGAGCGCGAGTGCGCGCGCCGGGTCGAGGACCTCGACCGGCGGATAAAGACGACCGAGGAGAGCTCGCGCGCCCTCGACGTGGTGCGCCTGCGCGTGGACCCGCTGCACGACCGTTACGAGGCCGTCCACGGCCGCGCCCTCGAGTGGGCCGCGCGCCTCAAGGACCGCGCGTCTCTCGCTGAGGCGGACTCCGACTCGCTCAAGCGCACCATCGGCGACGCCAAGGAGGCCGTGTCCGCCGCCGCGGCCGAGCTCGAGCGCGCGAAGGCGTCGGTCAACGAGGTCAAGGTCGACATGGGCCGCCTCGAGGTGCAGGTCGAGGGGGCGATCAACGCCATCACCGCGACGGGGGCCGTGCTCGACGAGGCCCTGCGCGTGAGCGCTCCCGATGACCGCGACGCGGCCGAGCGCGAGGTCGCCTCCCTGAAGGCGCAGATCGAGGGAATCGGGCCGGTCAACGAGGTCGCGATGGACGAGTACCTTCGCCTCAAGGAGCGGGCCGACTACATCGGCGAGCAGGTGGCGGACCTCGAGAGCGCGCGGGGCTCCCTGAGGAAGATCAACGCGGCCATCGACCGGAAGATGAAGAGCCAGTTCCTCATCGTCTTCGACAAGGTCAACCAGAACTTCTCCGAGATCTTCTCGCTGCTGTTCCCCGGCGGGCAGGCGCACATCGAGATGACGGACCCCGAGAACCTCTCGGAGACCGGCATCGAGGTCGCGGCGCAGCCCCGCGGCAAGCGCCTGACGAAGATGACGCTCATGAGCGGCGGCGAGAAGTCCCTGACCGCGCTGGCGCTCCTCTTCGCCGTGTACAAGGTGCGCACGGTCCCGTTCTACGTGTTCGACGAGGTCGAGGCCGCGCTCGACGACTCGAACCTCTCCAAGCTCCTCGACGCGATCGAGGCGCTCAAGGAATCGACCCAGCTCATCGTGATCTCGCACCAGCGGCGCACGATGGAACAGGCCGACGTCCTCTACGGCGTGAGCATGCAGGCCGACGGCGTGAGCCGCGTGGTCTCGCAGCGGCTCGACAAGACAACCGGAAAGGTGGTTGATGCATAGTGGGCTTCCTCGACAGCCTGAAACGAGGCCTTGAGCGTTCGCGCGAGGCCATCAACGAGGTCTTCTACATGGGCGGCGAGGTCGACGAGGACTTCTGGGAGGACCTCGAGGACCGCCTCGTCATGGGCGACATGGGCGGCGAGGTCGCCATGCGCGTGACCGACGACCTGCGCGACCTCGCGGCGAAGAAGAACCTGACGCGCGCCGACCAGCTCAGGGGCGCGCTCGCAGAGCGCCTGGCCGCCGAGTTCACCGCGGCCCCGCGCGATCCCTTCGAGGACTGCCCCTCCTGCGTGCTCTTCGTCGGCATCAACGGCGCGGGAAAGACGACCACGGTGGGCAAGCTCGCCGGCCGCGCCCGCGGCGAGGGCAGGTCGGTCGTCATCGGCGGCGCGGACACCTTCCGCGCGGCGGCCATCGAGCAGCTCCAGGTCTGGGGCGAGCGCGCCGGCGTCGACGTGATCACGCGCGAGCGCGGCGCCGACCCCGCGAGCGTCTGCTTCGACGTCGTGGAGGAAGCCGAGAAGCGCGGCTGCGACCTCACGCTCATCGACACGGCGGGCCGCCTGCACACCTCCGCCGACCTCATGCGCGAGCTCGCCAAGGTCGTGAACGTCACGCGCAAGCGCTCGGCGGCGCCCGTGAGCGTGGTGCTCGTGGTCGACGCGACCACGGGCCAGAACGGCCTCAACCAGGCCAAGGAGTTCAATGACGCCCTCGAGCTCGACGGCCTCATCGTGACCAAGCTCGACGGCACGGCCAAGGGCGGCATCGCCCTGGCCATCTCCAGCCAGCTCAAGCTCCCCATCTACCGCATCGGCGTGGGGGAGTCCATCGACGACCTCCAATCCTTCGACGCGCTCGACTTCTGCCGCGCGCTCGTGGGCGAAGGGATGTAACCCATGGCAGTGTTCAGCTCGCTCTCCGACCGCCTCCAGGACACCTTCGACAAGCTGCGCGGCAAGGGCCGCCTGACGGAGGACGACATCAACGTCGCCATGCGCGAGATCCGCATGGCGCTCCTCGAGGCCGACGTCAACTACCGCGTGGTCAAGGGCTTCGTCGCCCGCTGCAAAGAGAAGTGCATGACGGCCGAGACCCTCGAGTCCCTGAACCCGTCGCAGAACGTCGTGCGCGTCGTGCTCGACGAGCTCACGGCGCTTCTCGGCTCCACCGAGTCGCGGCTCACCTTCGCGCAGAACCGCACCCCCAACGTGATCATGATGGTGGGCCTGCAGGGCTCGGGCAAGACGACCGCGTCGGCCAAGCTGGCCTACCTGCTGAAGTCGCAGGGCCACAGCCCGCTGCTCGCTGCCTGCGACACGCACCGACCCGCCGCCGCCGACCAGCTCGAGACCCTTGGCTCCGAGATCGGCGTGCGCGTGTACCGCGGCGACGGCAAGGACGCCGTGCAGGTGGCCTCCGAGTCCATCCGCGACGCCATAGACCACCTGAACGACATCGTGATCGTGGACACCGCCGGCCGCCTGCAGATCGACGAGGAGATGATGCAGGAGGCCGTGGCCATCAAGCAAGCGGTGCGCCCCGACCAGATCCTCATGGTCGTCGACTCCATGACCGGCCAGGACATCGTCAACGTCGTCCAGACCTTCGCCGAGCGCGTCGACTTCGACGGCGTGATCATGTCCAAGCTCGACGGCGACGCCCGCGGCGGCGGCGCGCTCTCGGTCCGCGAGGTCACGGGCAAGCCCATCAAGTTCGTCTCGATGGGCGAGAAGCCCGATTCGCTCGAGGTTTTCCACCCCGACCGCATGGCCAAGCGCATCCTCGGCATGGGCGACGTCGTCGGCATCATCGAGCAGGCGCAGAAGGTCGCCGACGAGCAGCAGGCGGCCGACGCCGAGCGCATGCTGCGCGAGGGCTTCACCATGGACGACCTTCTCGCCCAGATGCAGCAGATCCGCAAGATGGGCGGCCTGCAGAAGATCATGGGCATGATCCCCGGCATGGAGCGCGCGATGGCGCAGAACCCCGCCGCCAACGTCGACGACTCCCAGATGGTGCGCATCGAGGCGATCATCCATTCGATGACCAAGGAGGAGCGCGCGAGGCCCAAGATCATCAACGGCCAGCGCCGCAAGCGCATCGCCGCCGGCTCGGGGCGCACCGTGCAGGAGGTGAACCAGCTCATCAAGCAGTGGTCCGAGATGAACAAGATGATGAGCAAGATGCGCGGCATGGCCGAGGGCATGCAGGGCAAGGGCGGCAAGAAGAACCGCCGCGTCATGAAGAACATGATGCGCGGCATGGGCCTCGACAACCTGCGCTGACGCTATCGCCCCTCATTGAGGAACTGGGGTCCCGGGCTCATGGCGGCTCGGGACCCCTTTCTCTTATGCCTTAACGAGCTGGTGCGCGCGCTGATGGCTGATGCCCAGGAGGCGCCCGATGTCGCGCAGCGAGACGCCGAGCTCATGGAGCTTCTTCACGGCGATGCCCTGGGTCTCCATGGCTCGCGCCTCGAGCTCGGCCGCCTGACGCTTGAGCTCCACGGCCTCGGCTACTTCGCGCGGGAGATTCGTGTAGACGATTTCCAAGTCGGCTTCTTCCTCCAAGGTCATGATCTTGATGAGGTCCTTGGCCATAACCGTGATCTCGCCGATCGAGCGAGCCTGCGTGGCTCGCTCGATTCGCGGAACGCGCAGGCACCAATAACCGTGATCCTCAGTGGCCTCGACCCGGTAACGCGTCATCGTCTCCACCAGTCCTCTCCCAGCATTCCGGCGCACTCTCTGAAAATATCCTCTGCGGTTCGCTCGCGAATCTCGGAATGTCTTGGAATGGGAATCGTCGCTGTTCCAAGAACCCATATATCGTGGTTAGATCCGCTGCGAACCTTCTTGAACGCTACGCCCGACTGTCTCGCCGACTCTTTTATGCGCTTCAGAAGATCTTTTCTTTTGGTCATTAGTGTACCAGCCGTTCTGTCTAGTTAAGTAGATGTAATACGTCAACCGACCTAGACATAGTTCCTGGACGCATTCAGCCATCTCGGCGGCCAAGGGAGCTCGCGTGGGCGATTGCCCAGGCGCAGAAGGCGAGAAGGCCGCCGAGCACCGCGCAGGCGAAGACGGGGAGCGCCTCGTCGCCCGTCGCAGGCGTCTTGGCCGTGCCGGGTGTCGGCGCCTCGGGCTTCTTCGTGAACGATACGGCCTGCGCGTCGTCGGTTATGTCCTCATGGGACGCGAGCAGGACGTCCTTGCAGAGGAGGCGCTCGAAGGCCACCGCCTGCCGCCCAACGAGCTTCCCGGCGTCCACGGTGAACGTGACCTGAGTACTGCCAGAGGAGGCCTCGGCGACGAACTCGGCGCTCCCGGAAACGGGGGAGCCGTCGCTGGCGGCGAGAGGACCGGCGTCCGTCCCGTCGTCAGCGCGCAGGTGAAGGACCCCCTCGACGCGGTAGGCCCTGCCGGGGACGAGGCCCGCGTACTCGACCGTGTCGACGACCTGCACCGTCGCGTCGCCCGCGACGGCGAGCTCCTTCTGCCCGTCGGCGAACGACAGGGTCGTCTTGACGACGGGCACGGAGACGCTCTGGGCCGCGTCGTCGATGTCGGCGTGCGAGCCGACCCTGACGCCGGCGCGGTAGAGCTCCTCGAAGACGACGAGCTCGCGGCCCGCGAAGCGCCCGGCGATAAGGCTGAGCTCCATTGACACGCTCATGTCCTCGGCGTCCGCCGTGAACGTCTTCGCGGCCTGCGCGACCTCTCCCTCGTCGCTTCCGTCGGCGCCGCGGAGATGGAGCGCGGCGCGCAGCTCGTACTCGGCGCCCGGCTCCAAGCGCTCCAGCTCGACGCTATCGATGACCGTCTGGTCGCCGGCGGCCGGGATATGGTGGTCCTGCGCGATCTCGGAGGCGGCGCAGGTCCTAAGGGCCGGGAAGGAGACGAGCTGCGAGGCGTCCTCGATGTCGGTGTGCACGGCGTACTCGACGCCGTCCTTCTCAAGGGACTCGAATGCGACGGCCTCGCTGCCCGCAAGGGCGCGTCCCTTGAACTCGAAGGTCACCTGCTGCACGCCGTCGCGCGCCTCGGGCGTGAACCGCGCGCGGGCGACGATCGGGTTGCCGTCGTCGTCGAGCGCGGGCCCCGCGTCGCTCCCGTCGCCGGCCTTGAGCCTGAGCGCGCCGACGAGCTCATAGGCTGTTCCGGGCTCGAGATTGCGGTAGGAGACGTTGTCCACGAGGACGACGGTCTCGGCCGTCGCGTCGGCCTGGTGCGCGGCATCGCCCGAGAGCTCGGTCGCTATCCTCGGCACGCGCACGCTCTGGCCCTCGTCGGCGGGGTCCTCATGCTCGCAGAGCACCTCGTCGCCGTCCCACAGGTACTCGTAGGCGACGAGCCGGTGCCCGCCGAGGGCTCTCGCGTCAACGGAGAAGCGCACGTCTTGCTCGCCGCTTCCCAGCTGCGGCGAGAAGGTCGCCTCGGAAACGGACACGACGCCTCGGTCGGTCCCGTCCTCGTCGATATCGTGGAGCTCGCCCACAAGCCGGTATTCATGGCCGCGCTCCAGCCCCTCGTAGCGCACGGTGTCGGTGAGCTCAATCTCGCCGGCCGGGCAGGTCTTCTGGCCATCGGCGAAGACGAGCGTCGTTTCCAGGGCAGGGCGCTTGTCGTCGAAGGTCCCCAAGCGGACGGTTTTGCCGTCCCTCGAGACCGTGAGGCTCGCCGAGACGAGGCGATATCCCTTGTTCGCGTCGCAGCGGAGCTCCTCGAGCAGGTAGGTGCCGTAGGGGAGGGCGCCCTCGCCGTCCCTCGGAGCGGTTCCGCCGAACCAGACGCCGAGGCCGGGGTCGAGCTTCGACGAGTCGACGGTTCCGTCGCTGCCCATCGCCGCGTCGTTCGCGTTCGTCATCTGCCCCTCGTCGAAGTCGGCCGAGTCGAAGCAGCCGTTCTCGTCGGTGACGATCACGTGGGACTCCTGCGTCTCTTCGCAGGTGAGCCTGAACGCGACGCGGGCCATGCGACGCTGATTGTCCTCGTCCGCCTTGACGAACGAGAGGTCGCCGCGGACGCGCTCGTCGGCGACCTGCGGAGCGTTATAGGTGTTGACCTCGGCCTCGTTCCCATTCGACGTGATGTGCGCGAGGCGCTTCTCGCCGTTGAGCACGTAGCCTTGCGGCGCCTTGACCTCCTGGACGACGACGGTGCCGAGCGGAAGCGGGCGGTCGAGCGAGGCCGCGCCGTCAGCTCCGGTGGAGACGACGAAGGTCTTGGCCGGGGCCTCGGGCAAATCGTCGAGCTCGAACATCCCCGCGTAGAAGTCGACGCGGAACTCGGCGCCCTCCAGGCTCGCCCCTCCGTAGGATTCGCCCGTGCCCGTCTCGGCGTCGAGCTTGCGCACAGCGACGCCGACGGGGCAGGTCTGCGGCGTGTCGGGAGCCTCGAGGACGGCGATGTCGCCGGCGGGCACGTCGACGCGGAGCGCCTTGCCGTCGAGCGCGTAGCCCGCGGGCGCCTGGAGCTCCCGCACCCAGTAGGTCCCGGCGACCAGGCCACGCGCCGCGCCGTTGCCGCTCGCGTCGGTCGTGACGCGGACGGCCTCGTCTGTACAAGCCTCGTCCCTGTAGATGCCGAAGACAGCCCCTTCGAGCGAGTAGCAGGGATTGTTCGCGCTCACAGACTCGTCCGCTGAGCTTTTGCGGACCACGAGGTCCCCCGTGTTCGGCTCTGCCCAGAACTTGGCCACCATCTGGTCCCGGTTCGTCTTCGTGTAAAGAAGCCCCTTGCCGGTCCATGCCCTCCTCGAGGCCTTCACGTAGTCGACCACGGCCTGGCGCTCATCCATGAAGCGATAGGGGATGTACTGCGGCCAGTCCTTCATCGCGTCGATATCGAACCCGGCGCGCACATAGCTCCAGATGAAGCACTGCGTGAAGGCGATCGCGTCGTCTCCCGCGTGTCGCTCGTTCGCGTATAGCTGGATGAGCGCGCAGTCCGTCGCAGCTGCCTGGGTCCAGGTTCGGTAAATGTCCGGGCCGAGCGTCTCCCAGTCGGAGAACCTCGTGGTCTGCCCCACGATGTCCTGCACGATGGCCTGCCCGGGCGCCGTCGCGACGCCGTGCTCGACGCAGAAGAGCGTGTCCCCGCTCGCGGCGTCGTAGTGCAGCGTGATGGTCTGACTGTAATCGCTCTCCGCGTTTATGCGGCGGCCGTCGGCAATGGTCGCGACCTCGCCGGGCTGGGCCGCGAATGCCGTCGAGGCACCGGAACTGCAGGCCGTCACGAGGCCGAGCCATTGGGCGAGCGCGAGGACGACCGCCGCGACGGCGCTCGCCGCCTTCCGCGCCGTCGATCTTCTGTTTGTGCAGCGAATCGCCATGGGGCTCCCTTCGTCGGATGCGCAAGCGCCCGTGAGGGCGCGGGGCACCCAATCTATCGGAGCCGCGGCCGCGGCCGGGTCGCATCCGGGAATCCGCCCGGCCACGCCGACGGAACGCCGACGCAATGCTGACGAGGGGCGAGAAACCCGAGGTCGAGAAGGAAAGGCCGCGCAGCTCCATGCCGGGGCCGGACGGGGCCCTCGCCCGCCGCGCGCCGTTCGCGGGGATTTCCGCGCCGCCCGCCCCTTGCCGCGCACGCGCTCTCCATAAGTAGGCCTTCGCCGACGGACGCGGGGTTTCTCGCCGACGCACCCCTCGGCCCCGTTCCATGAGCGGAGCGGCGCCGTGCATGCCGCCAAAGGCCCGGCATGAGAAAGCCCCGCCGGGGGAAACCGACGGGGCTCAATGCGTCTCTATGGTGCAGCGCCGGCTTCTTACCGGGGCAGCCCGCTAGTTGTGGACGACCACGACGTCGCCGATGGCCGTCAGGTTCCAGAGCTCGGCCGCCTTGTCGACGGGCAGGTTCACGCAGCCGTGGCTGCCGTTGCCCTGGTAGATGGTGCCTCCGAACTTGGAACGCCAGTCGGCGTCGTGCAGGGCGTAGGAGTTGCCGATGAAGGGCATCCAGTAGTCCACGTGGCTGATGTACTCGGGCTCGCCCGTCGCGGCGTCGATGGCGCCGCGGAGCTCGACGTCGCCGGACGCCCGGTAGGAGTCCATGGCGTAGACGCCCGTGGGGGTGTCGTGGCCCTGCGTCGTGTCGCCGGTGACGATGTCGGTCTCCCAGATGAGGTTGCCGGACGCGTCGTACATGCGCGCGTGCTGCTCGGTGAGGTCGACGTCGATGTAGCGGTTGCCCCAATCCTTGCCGCCCGCGGCGGCCGCATAGCTCGCGCCGGCGGACTTGACGGGAATCTCGATGGAGGTCTTCTGGCCGCTCCTGAGCGCGTCGGCGATCTGGGTGGCCGTCTCGGCACCGTTGATGTTCCAGCCGTAGGTGCCGCCGGAGACCTCGACCGTCTTCCCATCGGGGCGCGTGTAGGTCCTCGTCGTCCCGACCGTGTCGCACTGCTTGGAAAGGTCGCCCTGGCACCAGGTGGTGATGGCGGACTCGTCGAGCTCGACGGCGAGGTCGACGCCGAACTTGAGCCACGAGGCGATCTGGTCGGCGCCTATCTCCGTCACGGTGGAGCCGGCGAGCGTGAGGGTCGGGGCCGCGGCCAGGTACGCGTTGGCCGACGCGAGCGCCTGGCTGAAGTCCTCGCCCGAGCTCATGCACTCGTCGCCCAGGGTGAGCGAGGCGTCGAGGGAGTCGAGCGCTGCGCAGACCTTCTCGGCGGCCTTGTCGGCATCGAGGCAGCGGGTGTCGCCGCCGCCGTTGAGGACGAAGGACGCCTTCGCGGAGTCGTAAGTGATGGTTGAGGCGTTGGCGGCCTCCTCGGCCTTCTGCCGGCTCTGGTCCACGAAGGGGGCGAGCGCGGCGGCGACCTTCTCCTTGTCGTAGGAAACGGTCTTCTGGACCTCGATCTTGCGGGACTTGGCGATCTCCAGGGGCCACTGCCAGGGGTTCGTCTGCGAGAAGGCCTCGTCGGCGCAGGCGTCGCCGTTGTAGCCCAGGTCGACGTCGGACGCGGCGAGCGTGAGCTCCACGCCGTCTCCCGTGACCGCGAGGGTATACGAGGACGTCTGCGAGTTGATGCTCTCGGCAAGGTAGGAGCGCGTCTTCAGCGAGACGTCGACGCCGTCGACCGTCGTGTTCGGCAGGTAATGGGTGGAGAAGGCGTAGACGCCGCCCAGGTAGGCGGCCGCCACGACCCCGAGGACCGCCGCGGGGACGATCCACGCGCGCTTCTTCTTTTTCGGTGCCGGCTCGCCGTCCCCGAGGTTTTCCTGGGGCCCGCGGAGCACCTCGGGGATGGCGGGGGCGACGGCCGCGTGGGGCTCATCGGCCGCGGCGTAGACCTCGGTCTGGCCAATTGCCTCGATGGGGTCCTGCGCCTGGGGCTGCGGCTCCTCGTCGAAGGACGCGAGGCGCTCGGAAAGGTGCCCGTGCCTGGCGGCCATATGCTCGTTCGTGTCCTGGCGGTTCATATTCTCAAGGCTCATGGTTCGACCTCGCGGCTTCGATTGATGTGCGTTTGGGCGGGCCTCTCGGCTCCAGCCCGACTATGGTAGCGCACCCGACGTACAATCTGCCTTTATGCGTGGATTGGAAACAAGAAATGGAGGAAGCTCCATGCCAGCAGAAAGGCTCGAAGACCTCGGCGACGCTCGCTTGGACGTGTTCGCGCGCCTGACCGAGCGCCAGCTCAGGAACGTCCTTGAGCCCGAGAGGTCGCTCGTCATAGCGGAGTCGCGCACCGTGGTGGAGGTCGCCCTCGCGCAGGGGGTCGTGCCCGTGTCCTTCTTGGTCGACGAGTGCCACCTGGGGTCGTGCGGCGCGGTCTTCGAGAGCGCGGCGGAGGTGGCCGCCGCGGCGGGGGAGCGCGAGCCCGACGTCTTCGTGCTCCCGCACGAGGCGGCCGAGCGCCTGACAGGGTACAAGGTCACGCGCGGGTTCCTCTGCGCGATGCGGCGCCCGCGGCCGCGCGCGGTCTCCGAGCTCCTCGGCGGTGCCCGGCACGTGGCCGTGCTCGAGGACCTGGTCGACGTCTCGAACGTCGGCGCCGTGTTCCGCAGCGCCGCCGCCCTCGGGGCGGACGCCGTGCTGCTCTCGCCGCGCTGCGCCGACCCCCTCTGCCGCCGGGCGGCAAGGGTCTCCATGGGCACGGTCTTCCAGGTGCCGTGGGCGCGCGTCGACCCGGAGGCCTGGCCCCGGGCCGCCTTCGACGAGCTGCGCGGCGCGGGCTTCGAGGTCCTCTCGATGGCGCTCGTCGACGACGCGGTCGCCGTCGACGACCCCTCCATCGTCCCTGGCGAGAAGCGCGCGCTCGTCTTCGGCTGCGAGGGCTACGGCCTCACGGCCGCCGCCCTCGAGGCAAGCGACCGCTGCGTCGTCATCCCGATGTCGAACGGCGTCGACTCGCTGAACGTGGCGGCCTCCTCCGCGGTGGCGTTCTGGCAGCTCTTCCGGTAGCCCGCTGAGGGGCGAGGGCGGCGCGTTTCTCGCCGGGGCGGCGCGCCTCGGGCGCTTCTGACGCTGGAGTGAAACGCCACAAAACAGCGGCGCCGGCGACACGACGACGGCGCGGCGCCACAAAACAGCGGCGCCGGCGACGCGAAGGCGCCCGTTTGCCACAAATGCGCGTGGCCTGCGACGGCGCCATGTCGCCGAGTCCGCTGGTTTTTGGCGCGCCTACCGCTTGGCGTCGCCGAGGCCGGGGTTTTGTGGCGC
>JAUMVN010000018.1:33365-49446 GCA_030530145.1 Coriobacteriia bacterium
GGCCGGGGTTTTGTGGCGCCGCATCGTTAAGCGTCTCCGCATCCCCTGCTCCATACGAAAGAGGGCCCCGATATGGGGCCCTCTTGGGGTTTTTGGTCCTTGATTCTGTCGCCGGCGCTATTCCTGGCTCGCCGCGGGCATGGCCGGCGCGAAGCCGTCGTCGCGCGTGAGGATGTTCATGAACTCCTCGCCGGTGATGGTCTCCTTCTTCTGCAGGTAGTGCGCGATCTCGTGGAGCTTGAAGCGGTTGGCCTGCAGGGTCTTGAGCGCGGCCTGGTGGCCCTCCTCGACGAGGGCCTGGACCTCAGCGTCGATTTCCTGCGCGGTGCCCTCGGAGCAGGTGAGCTCGGAGCCGCCTCCCAGGTAGCGGTTGCGCTGCTGGCCCAGGGCGACCATGCCGAACTTGTCGGACATGCCGTACTGGGTGACCATGGCGCGGGCGATGCCGGTGGCCTTCTCGATGTCGTTCGAGGCGCCGGTGGTCATCTGGCCGAAGATGAGCTCCTCGGCCGCTCGGCCGCCGCAGAGCACCGCGATCTTGTTCTTGGCCTCCTCGCGGGTGGTGAGGAAGTGCTCGTCCTCCTCGACCTGCATGGTGAAGCCGAGGGCGCCCGAGGTGCGCGGCACGATGGTGATCTTCGAGACGGGCGCTGAGCCCTTCTGCATGGCCGCGACGATGGCGTGGCCGGTCTCGTGGTACGAGACGACCTCCTTCTCGTGCTCGGAGAGGACCGTGGACTTCTTCTTCTCGCCGGCGATGACCACGTCGAC
The DNA here is from genome assembly GCA_030530145.1 of Coriobacteriia bacterium. Lineage (GTDB taxonomy): Bacteria > Actinomycetota > Coriobacteriia > Coriobacteriales > Atopobiaceae > Paratractidigestivibacter. The sequence goes on from JAUMVN010000018.1 coordinate 34,137, forward strand.
GGATTCGTTGAGGTCGTCCTGGGTCACGCGCTTACGGCCGAAGCGCACCGCGCGAAGCGCCGCCTCGTTGATGATGTTGGCGAGGTCCGCGCCCGAGGCGCCGGGGGTGGAGCGGGCGATCACGCCCAGGTCGACGCCGGACTCCATCTTCACGTCGTTCGCGTGGATCTGCAGGATGGCCTCGCGGCCGGCGAGGTCGGGGAGCTCGACCGGGATGCGGCGGTCGAAGCGGCCGGGGCGCAGCAGCGCCTGGTCGAGCGACTCGGGGCGGTTGGTGGCGGCAAGCACCACGATGCCCTTCTGGTTGTCGAAGCCGTCCATCTCGGAGAGGAGCTGGTTCAAGGTCTGCTCGCGCTCGTCGTTGGAGTTGAGGGAGCCGTCGCGCTTCTTGCCCACGGCGTCGATCTCGTCGATGAAGACGATGCAGGGGGCCTTCTCCTTGGCCTGCTTGAAGAGGTCGCGGACCTTTGCGGCGCCGCGGCCGACGAACATCTCGACGAACTCGGAGCCGGCGATCTGGAAGAAGGGCACGCCCGCCTCGCCGGCGACCGCCTTGGCCAGCAGCGTCTTGCCCGTGCCCGGGGGGCCGACGAGAAGAGCGCCGCGCGGGCAGCGCGCGCCGATCTCGTTGTACTTCTCGGGCTTCTTGAGGAACGAGACGATCTCCTCCAGCGACTCCTTGGCCTCGTCCTGGCCGGCCACGTCGCGGAAGGTGACGCCGGTCTCCTCGCCCTTGACCTCCTTGACGTTGGACTTGCCCAGGCCTCCGCCCATGCCCATGCCGAAGCCGCCCCCGCCGAAGTTCATCGACGGGCCGTCGTCGCCCATGGCCTTCTTCATGCGGCGGTTGAGCCACCAGCCGACGAGCATGAAGATGACGATGGGCAGGCCATAGGAGAGCAGGAGATAGAACCAGACGTCGCTGGAGTTGTCGGCGATCTGGCTCACCATGGTCACGTTGTGCTCATAGAGCTTGTCGGCCAGGCCGTCGCCGGAGCCGAAGATGACGGTGGAGTACTTCTGCTGCGAGTCCCCCGTCCCGGTGGTGAAGTAGATGGTCGAGTCGCCCTGGGTCTTCTGCACCTGGGTGACCTTGTCGCTGTCCACCATCTGCAGGAAGTCGGTGTAGGAGACCTCCTGCGTCTGTGAGTTGGTGAGGGCGGGGTACATCGTCTGGCTCACCGCGAGGTACACGACGACGGCGATGAGGATATAGAGAAGCATCGAGCGTCGTCGCTTGTTCTCGTCCATGTTCATGAGAAGGGGCCTTTCATTGCGTCCGGATGACAGATGGTCTATCTCTTACCCGTTTGGCGCTCATTTAGCGCGGGCCTTCTCCGGAAGCACACCGGATCTATAGGCGGCGAGAAGCTCGCGCAGGTCGGCGATCTGCTCCTTGATCTGGCCGCCGGCGTCGGTGTCGCCCACGGTGAGGGGGCGCCCCCAGCGGCGGAAGCGGTCGTCGTCGCTCATGATGTCGGCGTTCAGGTCGAGGACGTCGCCGATGCTCGCGAAGGGGCGGTGCGCCTTGATGCGCATGCCGTCGGGGTCGGCGATCAGCGTGTAGCCCGCGATGCCGGTGGTGCTGTGGTAGGCCTGGCAGAAGCCGCCGTCGATGACCACGAGCATGCCGCCGGCCTTGACGGGGTTCTCGCCCGCGGCCGCGTGCACGGGGGTGTGGCCGTTGATGATGACGCCGTCGGCCCCGCAGCCGAACTCCTCGAGGATCATGCGGCAGCAGCCGGGGTCCTCGGTGTGCTCGTAGTAGGGGTCGCGCGGCTCGTCCCAGGTCGACTTGTCGGCTAGGTAGGTGCGCTCGAACGTCTTCATGACGCGGCCCGAGAGCGGCGAGAGGCGCCCGCACCACAGGTACCACATCCAGTCGAGCGAGACCTGGTCGTGCTCGTGCCAGGCGCGCCGGGCGAGCTGGTCGGCGTAGTCGTAGTAGGCCTTGCCCTCGAGCATCTGCCCCTGGTGGTTGACGGGGCAGAAGCTGCCGTCCTCGTTCATGGGGACGCAGGCGTGGAAGAGGACGTTGCCGTTGTGCACGAGGTAGGCGCTGCCGTGCTCGTAGAGGAAGCCCACGTGGGCGCGCAGCTTCTCGGAGTGGCGCACGGCGCTCATGAGGTTGTCCATGACGCGCGCCTCCTCGGCCGAGAGCTCGTAGGGGTTGTCCGCGTCGAGGGTGGGGAAGTCGCGGGTGCGCATCTGGTGGGTCGCGCCGTCGATGACGACGGTGCCGGCCGCCGGGTCGACGTGCTCGAGCAGCAGGCGGTCGTCCATCTGCCAGTTGGGGTGGCGGCGGATGGTCTGCCCCTCGAGCTTGAAGAGGATGACCGAGATGGCCTTCTCCACGGGGTCCATGCCGTCGTCCTGGCGGTAGGTCTGCTCGGCGAAGACGGTGAGCTCGCGCAGCGATACGCCGTAGGCGCTCTCCAGGATCTTCAGGCTGTCGTAGTGCACGTTGTTGCGGATGACCGCAGCCAGGCACGCCGCAGACCCCGACGCCGCGCCCATCCAGACGATGTCGTGGTTGCCCCACTGCACGTCGATGGAGTGGTAGGCCATGAGCCGGTCGAGGATGCGGTCGGCCCTGGGGCCGCGGTCGAAGATATCGCCCACCAGGTGCAGGTGGTCGACGGCCAGGCGTTTGATGAGCGCGGCCAGCGAGCAGATGAAGTCGTCGGCGCTGCCGGTGTCGATGATGGAGCTGATGATGCGCTGGTGGTAGGCCAGGCGCGTCTCTCGCTCGTCGGAGGACGTGTGGAGAAGCTCGTCGATGATGTAGGCGAACTCGACCGGCATCGCCTTTCTCACCTTCGAGCGCGTGTAGGTGCCCGAGAGGTGCCGGGCCAGGCGCACGAGGCGCATGAGCGTTATGGCGTACCACTCCTCGGTGAGGCGCCCCTCCTCCTCGAGCCGGCGGAGCTTGAGCGTCGGGTAGTAGATGAGCGTGCAGAGGTCGGCCTGCTCGTCCTTGGTGAGCTGGAACTCGAAGGTCGAGCTCACGCGCTCGCGGATGACCCCCGAGCAGTTGTTGAGGATGTGCTCGAAGGCCTGGTACTCGCCGTGGACGTCCGAGACGAAGTGCTCGGTGCCCTTGGGGAGGTTGAGGATGGCCTCGAGGTTGATGATCTCGGTGTAGGCGGACTGGGTGGTGGGGAACTTCTCGGCAAGAAGCTCGAGGTACTTGGTCTGCGCCGTGCGCGCCGGCTCGAGAGTGTCCATGGGGTCCTTTCTGCGCCGCGGTCGGGGCCGCGGGCGCGCTGTGCTGAGAAAAGTAATTGTGGACCGACTTCGGCAGGGGAGCGCGACGAATCGGTAAAGGGGGCGTTAACGGGCATGTGGGCCCGGCCCCCGGGGCGCTTTGTGGCCGTCGTGTGGTCGTTCTCTGCGCGACTGGTCTTCGATTTGCAATACCAGCTCTCTGCGCATAGACTAAACAGGTATTGAAAACGTGATACCAGTGAGGCCCAGTCGAGAACATCGCGGGCCTCTTTACGTGAAAGGGGGCCGCGCATGTGCGGCATCGTGGGATTCACCGGTAGGGACCAGGCCAAGGACATCCTCGTCGAGGGGCTCAGGCGCATGGAATACCGCGGCTACGACTCGGCGGGCGTGGCCCTCGAGGCCGCCGGCGCCGACGGCGCGGCGCGCCTCGACGTGATCCGCCGCGTCGGGAAGGTCTCCGGGCTCGCCTCGGAGCTCGAGGGGTACGCCGGGCAGGCCACCTGCGGCATCGGCCACACCCGCTGGGCCACCCACGGGCGCCCCTCCACGGCCAACGCGCACCCGCACACGAGCTGCGACGGCCGCATCGCCGTGGTGCACAACGGTATCGTGGAGAACTTCGCCGAGCTGCGCGAGGAGCTCCAGGGGCGCGGCCACGTCTTCAAGAGCGACACCGACACCGAGGTCCTCGCGCACCTGGTGGAGGAGGCCTATGCCGAGCGCGGCGAGCTCATGGCGGCCGTGCGCGACGCGGTCTCGCAGGTGGTAGGCGCCTACGGCCTCGCCGTCGTCTGCGCCGACGAGCCGGGCGTCGTCGCGGTCGCGCGCAAGGATTCCCCCATCGTCATCGGCGTGGGCGAGAAGGGCTCCTACGTGGCCTCCGACGTGATCGCCCTCATCGACGCCACGCGCGACGTCGTGGTGCTCGAGGACGACCAGTTCGCGCGCCTCTCTCCCGGGGGCGTCGAGTACACCGACGCCGAGGGGCGCCCCATCGAGCCGGCCGTCACGCACGTCGACTGGGACCTGGACATGGCCGAGAAGGGCGGCTACCCCGACTTCATGCTCAAGGAGATCCACGAGCAGCCGCGCGTCGTGCGCGACACGCTTGTGGGGCGCATGACGGCGACGGGCGAGCTCGATATCGACGAGCTCGGGCTCTCGCTCGAGGAGCTCAACGACATCGACCGCGTCTACGTCATCGCCTGCGGCACTTCTTATCACGCGGGGCTCATCGCGAAGAACCTCATCGAGGGCTGGGCGCGGATCCCGTGCGAGGTGGAGGCGGCGAGCGAGTTCCGCTACCGCGACGCGATCATCACGCCCTCGACGCTCGTGGTCGCCGTGTCCCAGTCCGGCGAGACGGCCGACACCCTGGCCGCTATCCGCGACGCGCGCATCAAGGGCGCCAAGGTCTTCGGCATCACGAACGTGGTGGGCAGCCCCGTGGCGCGCGAGTCGGACGGCGTCATCTACACGAAGGCGAACAAGGAGATCGCCGTCGCCTCGACGAAGAGCTTCATCGGGCAGGTCGTCTCGCTCACGCTGCTGGCGCTGCTGCTGGCGCAGGTCAAGTATCGCCTGACGACCAAGCAGGCGCGCATGCTCTTCCGCGAGCTCGGCGACTCCGCCGCGCAGATCCAGGAGATTCTCGACGGCTGCGGCCCCGCGGTGCGCGAGGCGGCCGCCGCCTGCAAGGACGCGCGCTCGGCGCTCTTCGTGGGGCGCGGGATGGGCGCCGCCATCGCCTGTGAGGGCGCCCTCAAGCTCAAGGAGGTGAGCTACCTGCACGCCGAGGCCTACGCCGCCGGCGAGATGAAGCACGGGCCGATCGCCCTCATCGAGCCCGGGTTCCCGGTGATCGCCGTTGCCACGAAGAGCCCGACCTACGACAAGACGGTCTCGAACCTGATGGAGTGCCGCGCCCGCGGCGCCGTCGTCGTGGCCGTGGCGACCGAGGGGGACGATGAGATCAAGAAGATCGCCGACCACGTGATCTACATCCCGCGCATCCGCGACTGCTTCAGCCCCATCACCGCCTCGGTGCCCCTCCAGCTGCTGGCCCGCGAGGTGGCCCTGATGCGCGGGTGCGACGTGGACCAGCCCCGCAACCTGGCCAAGTCGGTGACGGTGGAGTAGGGCCTGTCGGCCGGGGCCGCCGCGGGGCGGCCGACGCGGCGGCGAGAATCGCCGCGCCCCGAAACCGTGCTGCCCAGCAATCCTTACCCGCGTTGCGCCCCGAAACCGCGCCGCTCAGCAAACCTCACCTACGCTGGGCCCCGAAACCGCGCCGCCCAGCAATCCTCACCCGCGTTGCGCCCCGGGACCGCGCCGCCCAGCAAGCATACGTTGCTGGGCGGCGCGGTTTCGGGGCGTATTCTCGCTGTTCTTTACTGGGCGGCGCAGTTTCGGGGCGCCGGGCTGCTGTGCGGCGCGAAGCCGGGGCGCCGGGTTGGCGATACTCTTGCGCTCGAGCGGCTTTCGCGCGGACCGCCGGAACTGTGTGTGCTTCGTGTGCGCGGGCCCCGCCTGTCCACGGCTTCCGCACCGCCCGCGCGGCCAAGGGTACTCACGGTTGCCGCTTTGTTACATAATGGCCAAATATGAAAGGCGCGAAACCTGCGCCGCCCGAACTGCCGCTCCCCGCGAAAGGACCCCATATGAAGTCGATCATCCCCGCCGCCGGCCTTGGCACCCGCTTCCTCCCGGGAACGAAGGTCACCCCGAAGGAGATGCTGCCCGTCCTCGACAAGCCCGTCATCCAGTACGTGGTCGAGGAGGCCCTGGCGCCTGAGGAGGTCGACGAGTGCATCATCGTCTCGTCGCAGGCCAAGCCCCAGATCATGAGCTACTTCACGCGCGACCTGGCGCTCGAGGACGAGCTCGTCTCGCGCGGCAAGCCCGGCTATGCCGAGGCCATCGCCGAGGCGGGGTCGCTGCCCGTCGACTTCTGCTTCCAGAGCGAGCCGCGCGGCCTCGGCCACGCCATCCGCTGCGCCTCCTACGCCACCGGCGACGAGCCCTTCTTCGTCCTGCTCGGCGACTACATGGTCCCCGACAAGAAGATCCTGCCCCGCATGATGGAGGTCTCCAAGGCCCACGGCAACTGCTCCGTCATCGCTGTCGCCCCTTGCCCGGAAGAGGAGGTCTCGCGCTACGGCATCATCGCCGGCAAGCAGGTCGGCTCCATCGCCGAGTTCCCCGAGGCGGGCGAGAACGATGAGGGCGCCGTCTGGAAGCTCACCGGTATGGTCGAGAAGCCGAAGGCCGCCCTCGCGCCGAGCCGCCTGTTCATCGTCGGCCGCTACCTGCTCTCGCCGCGCGTGATGGAGCTCCTCAAGGACCAGAAGCCCGGCGCCGGCAACGAGATCCAGCTCACGGACGCCATGGAGCGCTGCCTCGCCGAGGAGGAGTTCTACGCCCTCGTCATCGACCCCAAGGAGGGCTACGACACGGGCACCGTCGCCGGCTGGATCGCCACGAACGCCCGCATGGCGCAGGCCGACCCGCGCTTCTCTGCTGCCTTCGCGGAGGCCATGGCCGAATAGCTGCTGCGCTGAAGCGGGGCGTCGCATCGACTTCATGAAATAGGGGCCCGCGGTCGATCGGCTGCGGGCCCCTTTATGTCGCTCCGGACGCGGGCCGTGGTGCCCCGGGCGGCTGCCGCGATAACCGCCGTGCAACGAATCGACGGCTTTGCGGCAGGTTCCGGCCTCTTCAGCCCGTCAAAGCGCGCGATAAGGGCGAAAACGTCGGAGAACGGGCCCCTAAACAGCCTCAGAGGAGGCCGCAGGTCCCGAATTCTGCCGCAAAGTCGTCGATTCGTTGCAGGTGGACGGCGGGAAACGTCATCCAAGGACCCCGCGGGTAGCCCCGGTTCCGTTTTCGCGGCGCGGCGGCCCGCTAGTCCCAGTACCCCTCGTGGACGGCCACGGCCTCGGGGACGAGCTCGGGGAAGGGGCCCACGACCTCGATCTTCTTCTGGCTCGAGCCGAAGATCTGGCGGCAGGGGGTGTCGAGCGTGGGGTTCTGCTCGCTGTCGCCGGTCTGGGCGAGGATGTCGCGCTCGGTCATGGCGTAGACCACGCGGCCCACGTTCGCCCAGTAGATGGCGCCCGAGCACATGGCGCAGGGCTCGCCGGTGGTGTAGATCGTGCACTGCCACAGGTAGTCGTGGTCGAAGCGGCGGCTCGCCTCCTCCATGAGGGAGGTCTCGGCGTGGCCGGTGCAGATATGCTCGCTGATCTCGCGGTTCTCCTGCTCGAGGACGATGTTCTTGTTCTCGTCCACGAGAATCGCGCCGAAGGGCGTGTTGCCGTGCTCGCGGCTCTCGCGCGAGACCTCGATGGCGCGGCGCAGGAACGCCACGTCCTCCTCGTGCGTGAAGCTCGCCCGGCGCGGCGTCTCCCAGCTGGGTGCGTTCTCTTCCATGGGCCTTCCTTTCTTGCCGTGGGCGCCCTGCGCCCGCCTCCGCTCGAAAAAAGAAGAGCACGGTGCCGGCGAGGGGCGGCCCGCCGACACCGTGCTCACCCGTCGCTCCGCGCGTACCTCGTGCGCGCGGCCCGCGATCCGATCGCGGCGAGGCGACGGCCTCTCTTCGCTTTTCTCGCCAACCTTACCACGTGCCGGCCGGTTCGTGCTACCATGCTTGACCATAGGCGATGACGGGGAGAGTACCCGGGGTCGCGCGGTCAGAAGAGAGCGGGGACGGTGGGATCCCGCGGCCGCGTCCCGGCGAAGATCACCCCCGAGCCGCGGCCCCAAAGCCGAGAAAACCAGCTTCTGAGCTGGGTTTCTTTGCGAGTAGACGTCGCCGGAGTGGCCGCCGTCACAGGCCAGCCGAGTAAGCCGGACGACCGGTCGCTGGGTGGTTGCAAGCGGAGTGTGACGTGAGCGCTTCGTCCCAGCACGACGGGACGGGCGCTTTTTTGGTGCCCAGGAAGGAGTCACGAGAGTGGCGAACGAGTACAAGAAGACCACGAACCTGCCCAAGACCGGGTTCCCGATGCGCGCGAGCCTCGCCCAGAACGAGCCCAAGCGCCTCGCCGCTTGGGAGAGCGACGACGTCTACGAGCAGATGCTCAAGAAGAACGAGGGCCACAAGAAGTTCGTCCTGCACGACGGCCCCCCGTACGCCAACGGCCCCATCCACCTCGGCCACGCGCAGAACAAGATCTCCAAGGACATCATCAACCGCTTCAAGTCCATGCAGGGCTACCAGACGCCGTACGTCCCCGGCTGGGACTGCCACGGCCAGCCCATCGAGCACAAGGTCGAGACCATCCTCGGCACCGAGAAGTTCAACCAGCTCCCGACCGAGAAGGTCCGCGAGCTCTGCCGCAAGATGGCCGTCGAGCAGGTCGACACCCAGCGCCAGGGCTTCAAGCGGCTGGGCGTGCTGGGCGAGTGGGACAACCCCTACCTCACCTATGTGAACGACTACGACGCCACGGACGTCGAGATCTTCAAGGCCATCTTCGACCGCGGGGCCATCTACCGCGGCCGCAAGCCCGTCCACTGGTGCTCGCACTGCCACACGGCGCTCGCCGAGGCCGAGATCGAGTACGGCGACGAGGTCAGCCCCGCCATCTTCGTGCGCTTCGAGATGACCACCGTCCCCGCGGGCCTCGAGGCCTGGGCCGGCAAGCTCTGGGTGGACATCTGGACCACGACGCCCTGGACGCTTCCCGCCGACGACGCCGTCATTCTGCACCCCGAGGCCACCTACGTGGCCGTCATCCACGACGGCCAGGCCGAGATCATGGCCGAGGCCCTCGTTGAGAAGGACTGCGCCAAGTTCGGCTACGAGGACGTCGAGCTCGTGCGCGGCGCCGACGGCGAGCCCTGGCGCATGACCGGCACCGAGCTCTGCCACAACAAGTACAAGCAGCCTATCTTCGGCGACCAGGGCGAGGAAGGCGAGTTCATCTACGCGGACTACGTCACCCTCGAGGACGGCACCGGCATCGTCCACACCGCCCCCGGCCACGGCGTCGACGACTACCTGGCCGGCATGAAGTTCAACATCCCCGTGGTCATGCCCGTCGACGACGACGGCCGCTTCTTCAAGGGCGACGGCATGGGCACCGGCGGCCCGTGGTCCGGCATGGAGGTCACCGAGGCCAACCCGAAGATCATCGAGTGGCTGCGCGAGCGCGGCACCCTGATCCTGCACGAGGACATCAACCACAGCTACCCGCACTGCTGGCGCTGCAAGGAGCCCGTCATCTTCCGCGCCACGAGCCAGTGGTTCGTCTCGATGGACAAGCCGCTCACCGACGGCAAGTCGCTGCGCGAGGAGGCCACGACCGAGCTCAACAAGGTCGCCTTCTACCCGGCCCACGCCATCAAGCGCATCGGCTCCATGGTCGAGGGGCGCCCTGACTGGTGCATCTCCCGCCAGCGCAACTGGGGCGTGCCCATCCCGGCCTTCACCTGCCAGGACTGCGGCGAGGTCGTCATGAACGACGCCACGCTCGACGCCGTCATCAAGCTCTTCCGCGAGAAGGGCTCCGACTGCTGGTTCACCGACGAGCCCGCCTCCTACCTGGGCGACGCCTGCACCTGCGAGAAGTGCGGCGGCCACAACCTCAAGGCCAATAAGGACATCCTCGACGTGTGGTGGGACTCCGGCGTCTCCCACACCGCCGTCTGCCGCCACCGCGATAACCTCGCCTTCCCGGCCGACATGTACCTCGAGGGCTCCGACCAGCACCGCGGCTGGTTCATGAGCTCGCTCATGACCTCGGTGGGCGCCTACGGCGTGGCCCCCTACAAGTCCGTCGTCTCCCAGGGCTTCACCCTCGACGGCCAGGGCCGCAAGATGTCGAAGTCCCTCGGCAACGTCATCGACCCGAACAAGGTCTGCGACGAGCGCGGCGCCGACGTCCTGCGCCTGTGGCTCGCCTCCGTGGACACCTCCAACGACGTCCCCTGCGACGGCGACATCCTCGGCCACGTCGGCGAGGCCTACCGCAAGATCCGCAACACCCTGCGGTTCCTCCTCGGCGAGATCGAGGGCCAGTTCGACCCCGCGACCGACGCCGTGGCCCTCGACGAGCTCACCGCCTACGACCAGCTCGCGCTCGCCCGCATGTGCCAGGTCCACCAGACGGTGACCGACGCCTACAACGGCTACCGCTTCAACGTGGTCTACCGCAACCTCTACGACTACGTGACCGAGCTCTCCAACGGCTACCTCAACGCCACCAAGGACCGCGTCTACTGCGGCGAGAAGGACGGCGCCGAGCGCCGCAGCGCCCTCACCGTCTGGGCACAGATCCTCACGATGCTCGTCCACGACCTGCAGCCGATCCTCGTCTTCACCTGCGACGAGATCCTCGAGTTCCTGCCCGCCTCCATGCGCGACGGCCAGGAGCGCGCCGCCCTTCTCGACTGGTACCAGGCCCCCTGGACCGTCGACGAGTGCGCCGAGAAGCTCGCCGCCTATGAGCAGATGACGGCCGCCCGCGACGCCTTCACCAAGGCGTTCGAGGAGGCCAAGGCCTCCGGCGCCGTGACCGAGAACACGAGCCAGGCCGCCCGCGCGACCCTCGCGCTGCCCGCCGACGCCGCCTCCGCCCTCGCCGGCGTGGACCTCGCCGAGGTCTTCGTCTGCTCCGCGGTCGAGGTCGTCGAGGGCGAGGAGCTCTCCTGTGCCGTCGCCCCCGCCGATGGCGAGAAGTGCCCGCGCTGCTGGAACTACCGCGCGCTGGGCGCCGACGGCCTGTGCTGCCGCTGCCACGGCGCCGTGGCCGCCCACCAGGAGTAGGCGCTTGGCCGCCCCGCTCAAAGAGACCGCGCTTTCCCGCCGCCTCGGCACCTTCGTCGGGGCGGCGGCCCTCGTGGTCGCGCTCGACCAGGCCTCGAAGGCCGCTGCCCGCTCGTCGCTTACGCTCGGGCAGCCCGTGACCCTCGTGCCACACGTCATGGACCTGAGCCTCGTGTACAACACCGGCGCCGCGTTCTCCATCGGCTCGGGCAAGGGGCTCCTCTTCGTGGTCGTCGCGGTCGTCATCGCCGCCGCGTGCACCGCCCTGACCTGCAAAGAGCGCACCATCCCGCTGCCGCTCGCGGCGACCCTCGGCTGCGTCGTCGGGGGCGGGGTCGGCAACGCCATAGACCGCGTCGTCTTCGGGCGCGTGACGGACTTCTTCGCCACGACCTTCATCGACTTCGCCGTCTTCAACGTCGCGGACGTCTTTATCACCTGCGGCGTCGTGCTGGCCGTGGCGCTGTGGGCGCGCTGGGACAAGGACCAGGCCGCCGACGAGGCGAGCGAGGGCCGCTAGCCGTGGGCGCCCGCATGGTCAACCTGCTCGTCGGCCCCGAGTCCGACGGGATGCGGCTCGACGCGTTTCTCGCCGCCGCCGAGGGCATGCCCTCGCGCTCCGCGTGCGCGCGGCTCGTTGAGGAGGGGCGCGTGCGCATCAACACCTGCCCCGCGACGTCAAAGTCCGAGAAGGTGCTGCTCGGCGACCGCGTGGCGGCGGAGCTCGACCAGCCCGAGCCCGCCGAGGCGGCCCAGGGGCTCCTCTCGCCGAACCCCTACATCCCGCTCGACATCCGCTACGAGGACGACTACCTGCTCGTCATCTCCAAGCAAGAAGGGCTCGTGTGCCATCCGAGCCCGGGGCACGTGGACGACACCCTGGCCAATGCCCTCGTCGCCCACTGCGGCTACGGCCACCTGGGGATGCTGCAGGGCGAGGAGCGCCCCGGGATCGTGCACCGCCTGGACATGGACACCTCGGGCCTTATGGTCGCCGCCAAGGACGACGCGACCCAGAAGGCGCTCCAGGACCTGATCCGCATGCGCGTGCTCGACCGCCGCTACATCACGCTCGTGCAGGGCTACATGGCCCGCGACGAGGACACCATCGTCACCGGCATCGCGCGCTCCACGCGCGACCGCCTCCGCATGGCCGTCTCCGACGCGCCCGGCGCGCGCGAGGCCATCACCACCTACCGCACGCTCGAGCGCTTCGAGGCCGGTCGGCGCGACGAGGGCTACAGCCTGGTCGAGTGCCACCTGTACACGGGGCGCACCCACCAGATCCGCGTGCACATGCGCCATGTGGGCCACCAGCTCGTCGGCGACCAGCTCTACGGCCGCGGCGACGACCGCGTGAACCTGGGGCTTCGCAGGCAGTTCCTCCACTCGTGGAGCATCGCCTTCGACCATCCCGCCACGGGCGAGCGAATCGAGCGCGTCGACCGACTCCCCGAGGACCTTCTCGCTATACTGGGAGTGCTTAAAGAACGCTCGATGGGGCGCACGGCGGCGGGGGAGAGGATATGCCCGCTGCTCGGCGCCGAGGGCTAGTCCGGACACCGGGGGAGAACCTCATGATGGAGTTCAACAGGATCGGCCTCACGCCGATCGTCATATTCAACATGGTCATCTGGCTGTTCTTCACGCTGGCGTACTTCTACCAGCTCGTGTACATCATCCGCGTGGTCATGCGCGGCACGGTACGCCTCCCGGAGGCCAAGAAGAACCACTGCTACGCCTTCGTCATCGCCGCGCACAACGAGGAGTCCGTCATCGGCAACCTCGTCCGCTCCATCCTCAACCAGAAGGACTATCCCCGCGAGCTCGTCGACTGCTTCGTCATCTGCGACGCCTGCACCGACGACACCCACGGCGAGGCCGAGCGCGCCGGCGCCATCACCTGGGACCGCAACGACCTCGCCCGCAAGGGCAAGAGCTGGGTGCTCGACTACGCCTTCGACCGGATCCTGAACGAGTTCGGCGACAAGTACGAGGCCTTCATCATCATGGACGCCGATAACATCATCGCCCCCGACTACCTGAAGATCATGAACCAGGCCTTCGACGCCGGCTATCTCGTGTGCACGAGCTACCGCAACTCGAAGAACTTCGACTCGAGCTGGATCAGCTCCGCCTATGCTACCTGGTTCCTGCGCGAGGCGCGCTTCCTCAACAACGCGCGCATGATGGTGGGCACGAGCTGTGCCATCTCGGGCTCCGGCTGGCTCGTCTCCGAGCGCATCATCAGGGGCATGCACGGCTGGGACTTCCACACCCTGACCGAGGACATCCAGTTCTCCACGTTCTGCTGCGCCCACAACGTGCAGATCGGCTTCGCGCCGGCGGAGTTCTTCGATGAGCAGCCCCTGACCTTCAAGGCCTCCTGGACACAGCGTATGCGCTGGACCAAGGGCTTCTACCAGGTCTTCTTCTCGTACGGGCGCGACCTCGTCAAGGGCATCGGCAAGGGCCAGTTCGCCTCCTACGACATGCTCATGACCATCGCGCCGGGCATGATCCTCACGCTGCTGTCGTTCTTCGTCAACGCCGTCTACCTCATCGTCGGCACGCTCAGCCACGGCTTCATCGCCACCGAGGGGGAGCTCTCCATGTGCGTGGGATCGCTCGTCATGACGTTCCTCTCGATGTATATCGTCTTCTTCCTGCTGGCCATCATCACCACGGTCTCGGAGCGCGAGCACATCCACGCGAAGAAGAAGTGGCGCATCTTCACGAACCTCTTCACCTTCCCGATCTTCATGATGACCTACATCCCTATCACCGTGGCGGCCCTCTTCAAGAAGGTCGAGTGGGTCCCCACCAAGCACGACATCGCCGTAAACTTCGACGACGTCATGGCCGAGGGCTCCAACTAAGTCCCGGCGACCTGCGCCCCGAAGCCCAAAGCGACCCGCGCCTATTTGAACTACGGACAGTCCTCTTCGCACGGACGTGACATTAAGTCACGTCCGGCTCATGCGGAACTAGTTCAAATAGGCGCGGGTCGCTTTGGGCTTCGGGGCGCAGGCCTTGTCTTCTAGGCTTTAGCACCTCTTTTCCCAAGCTTCGTGAGACGTCGTGGCGCGGGGCGCTTGGTTTATCGCGAGTTCCGCACGAGCCGAAGGCCACTTAATGTGGCCTTCGTGCGAGCAGGACTGTTTGAGCAGGAAACCAAGCGCCCCGCGCCCCGGGGACGTTCAGGTTGTTTGGGCGGCTTACAAAGTTGCTGGTCAGTGGGGTTTTATTGTCGTTGGCCGAATAGTTGTTGCCGATGATAGAATGGCATGCATTCTGGCTGGAACTGGGGCCTGCGCGACGCGGGCGAAAGGAGCAAGACCACATGGCAACGTTCTTTGAGGGAGAGTCGCACACCTTCTCCGAGTATCTTCTCGTCCCCGGCTATTCCTCGGCGGAGAACATCCCCGCCAACGTCTCGCTCAAGACCCCGCTCTGCAAGTTCAAGCGCGGCGAGGAGTCGCCGATCACCCTGAACGTCCCCATGGTCTCCGCCATCATGCAGTCCGTCTCCGGCCCGAAGCTGGCCATCGCGCTCGCTCAGGAGGGCGGCATCTCCTTCATCTACGGCTCGCAGACCGCCGAGTCCGAGGCCGCGATGATCCGCGAGGTCAAGGCCTATAAGGCCGGCTTCGTCGTCTCCGACTCCACCCTCACCCCGGACATGACGCTCGCCGAGGTCCTTGAGCTCCTCGAGCGCACCGGCCACTCCACCATGCCCGTCACCGAGGACGGCACCCCGCACGGCAAGTTCTGCGGCATCGTCACCTCCCGCGACTACCGCGTCTCGCGCGACTCCCGCGACCGCCTGGTCAAGGACTTCATGACGCCGGCCGACAAGGTCATCTGCGCCGAGGACGGCACCTCCCTCAAGACCGCCAACGACCTCATCTGGGAGCACAAGCTCAACGCACTGCCCATCGTCGGCAAGGATGGCCACCTCGTCTCCCTCGTCTTCCGCAAGGACTATGACTCCCACAAGAGCCGCCCGAACGAGCTTCTCGACAGCTCCAAGCGCTACCTCGTGGGCGCGGGCATCAACACCCGCGACTACGCCGAGCGCGTGCCGCTGCTCGTCGAGGCCGGCGCCGACGTGCTCTGCATCGACTCCTCCGAGGGCTACTCCGAGTGGCAGAAGCTCACCATCGAGTGGATCCGCGCCCACTACGGCGACGACGTCAAGGTCGGCGCCGGCAACGTGGTCGACGCCGAGGGCTTCCGCTTCCTCGCCGACTGCGGCGCCGACTTCGTCAAGGTCGGCATCGGCGGCGGCTCCATCTGCATCACCCG
>JAUMVN010000057.1 GCA_030530145.1 Coriobacteriia bacterium
ACTTCAGCCGGGTCAGCGGCGGCTCGCCGCGCCTGGCGCGCTCGACGTCGAGGATCTCCGGCCTGAGCGTCAGCTCGTCGCGCGGGACCTCGCGTATGCCGAGCGCGTCGAGGAGCGCGCCGGCGTCCCCGTCGCCGTAGACGAAGCGCAGCATCTGGATGGGCGACTTCCCGCCGAGGGACTCGCGGGGGTTGGAGTTGACGTGGCTCATGAGCACGGCCATGTCGGCCGGGACGAGCTCGTCGAAGGCGAACATGCCCTTCTCCAGGAGCTGGCGGACCTCCGTGTGGTTCTTCTCGCAGCCGCCCTTCTGCTGGGACTGGCGCGGGTCGCAGTAGTACAGGCGGACCTTGAGCTCGCCGCCCTCGGCGCGCTCGCCGAGCAGCTTCCCGATCCCGTCCTCGTCGGCGAACTCGTCGCCGTTGTCGGTGAGGGCGGTGCGCATCCACCTCTCGAACATCCGCCCGGGCATGACCGACCTGACGTCCGCGATCGCCCTCTTCACGCTGCCGCAGTCGTGCGCCCTCACCAGCAGCGCGAGCTGCACGTGGCAGGGCAGGTTGTAGAGCGTGAGGACCGCCTGCGCGTCGACGGCCCTCCCGACGACGCTGTCGAGCTCGGTGCGGGCGCCCTTGCGCTCGCCCGGAAGCTTCTCGAACTCGCCGTGGCTGCGCTTGGGGGAGTGCGGGGTCGGCTTGCGCGGGGCCTTCCTGTCGCGCGGCTTGAAGCCGACCTTGCGCTCGAGCTCCAGGTTGGTCAGCCCGCCGTAGCCTGCGTCCACCCAGCGGTATATCGTGGAGCGGTGAACGCCCACGACGTCCTCGTAGAGCACGGATATCTCGTAGGGCGACAGCCCCCGCGACAGGCCGTCCTTGATGTGCGCGAGGGCGACCTCCGCCTTCTCCCCGGGCATGTCGATGCCCTTGCGGGAGTCGCTTCGGCGCTCGTCGGAGGCCTTCTGGGCCACCTCGGCGTCGTAGACGTAGCGATTGGGGCGGTTGCAGCCGTAGCGGTTCTTGCGGCAGCCGTTGCAGACCCAAGGGGCCCCGACGAGCACGTCGCAGGCGACCTGGTCGGCGTAGGCGGGGCACTCGTCCCGGCAGTCGCGCGCGTCGCACCCGGCGCAGCATGCGCCCTCGCGCACGCACTCGGCGCAGACCCCGACGCGCTTGCACCAGTTCCTGCCGCGGCATGCCGACCTGCGCGACTTGTAGGCGCGCACGTGCCTGTTCTCGCGCACCTCGCGGGAGACGGTCGACGGCTGGCGGCCGATCAGGCTCGCGATCCCCCTGAACGAGTCGCCGCGGTCCAGGCCCGCCTCGATCTCCTTCCTTTCCCTCAGCGTCAGCTGGCTGTAATGTTTGTCCATGGCTCTTTCCGATCTGTTATGGACGGCAAGGTTTGGCGACTAAGCACCATAGCGGGAAAGGGCCTTCTTGTGTACGGCGGCAAACGCTCGGGCCGAAGGGCCCTCGTGTTTGCCGGGGGCTTGCGCCCCGCCCCGCATGCGAACTGACCGCAACTGTTGCATCTAGTCTGCAAGTTTGCGGTTAGCGTTGCGGTGAGTATGGAAAGTTTGG
>JAUMVN010000019.1:0-21215 GCA_030530145.1 Coriobacteriia bacterium
TCCGCCGCCCAGCAGCCCGCAGCCCCTGCGGCGCCGAGCGCCCGCGAGCTCAACGACGTCGACCGCTACCGACGCATGCGCCGCGACGCCGAGGACCGAAACCCCCTGCGCCGCGCGCAGCACGCCGCCTCCGACCTCGCAGGCCGAGCTGGATCCTCGAGCGGCGTCGGCGAGTCGCTCAGGGAGAGCGGCGAGTATCGCCGCGGCCTCGGCGCCCTTATCCCCGGCAAGAAGGGCCCCGAGGCCGCTTCCCGCAGCCAGCGTCGCCGCCCGCGGCGCGGCAACCCGGCCAAGACCGCCAAGCGCGTCGCCATCGGCGTCCTGGCCGTAATCCTCGCCTTCTCGGTGCTCCTCACCGTGCGCATGGGCGCGGGCATCTCGCTCGAGACGCGCCTCGCGCTCTCCCCTGCCCTTCCCGGCCAGCCCTTCTACATGCTGCTCGTCGGCACCGACAAGTCCGAGGAGCGCGTGGAGGACGGCAGCACCGGAGGCACCTTCCGCACCGACTCGATTATCCTCGCGCGCGTGGACCCGATCGCGGCCAGGCTCACGCTCGTGTCTATCCAGCGCGACACCCTCGTTGACCTCGGCGGCACCTACGGCAAGCAGAAGATCAACGCCGCCTACACGTACGGAGGCGCGCCGCTGCTCATATCCGCCGTCTCGGACCTCGCCGGCGTGAAGATCTCCCATTACGCGGAGATTGACTTCGACAGCTTCACCTCCGTGGTCGATGACCTGGGCGGCATCGACGTGAACGTCCCCATCGACATCGACGACGACCTGGCCGACGTCCACCTGGCGGCCGGCGAGCAGACCATCAACGGCGCCGATGCCCTCGGCCTCTGCCGTGCGCGGCATGCCTACGACCAGTACGGGTCGGGCGACTACTACCGCACGTCGAACCAGCGCATGGTGCTCGGCGCGATCCTGAAGAAGGCCCTCGGCGGCAACCCCCTCATGCTCGCGGCCACGCTGAACACGGCCTCGGAGAGCGTCTCGACCGACCTCACGGGGCTCGAGCTCATGTTCCTGGGCGCGCGGTTCGTCGGCTTCGACATGAGCGAGAACCTCTACTCCGGCCTCGAGCCCACGGGCGGCGTCTACGAGAACGGCGTCTGGTACGAGCAGGTCGACGAGGCCGCCTGGAAAACGATGATGTCGCGCGTGGACCAGGGGCTCTCGCCCTACGCGGACGAGTCCGAGGACCCCACCGCGGGCCTCGCGGGCATCACGGACTAGGCAAGAAGCCCCGGGCGGGACATGCTGCACATTATTTCGAGATTCTGCGTGCTTACTTGTAGTTTTGATGCGCAATTTGCACGTATCGCGAGGACGAATCCTGGGGTTTTGCAGTCGGCAACGGCCCTCGCGGCCGTCCGATACTCAGCCTAACCCTCCAAATAGCACGCAGAATCTCGAAAAAATGATCGCAGAGCCCGGAGAACCCTCGAATTTGGCCTTCCAAAGTAACATTAACGTGCAGGCCCAGCCCGCGAAGGCTCGCGGCACAAAAAAAAGCGCCTTCCGGGACCCCGGACCAAATCGGCCCGGCCCCGGAAGGCGCCCGCGACATCGGACGCACCTAAACGAAAGCCCGCTACCCCAGCAGCATGCGGTCGTTCGTGAACTCCTCGCCGCTGGCCTCCTCGAACTTGCGGAGCAGGTCGTTGACGGTAAGGGACTTCTTCTCCTCGCCCGCCACGTCGTAGATGATGTGACCGTCGGACATCATGATCAGGCGATTGCCCAGGCGGATGGCGTCGGACATGTTGTGCGTGACCATCAACGCCGTGAGTTTGCGCTCGGTGACGATCTTCTCGGTGAGCTCGAGGACCTTGGCCGCGGTCTTCGGGTCCAGCGCCGCCGTGTGCTCGTCGAGCAGCAGCAGCTTCGGGTCGGTCAACGTGGCCATGAGCAGCGTGAGCGCCTGGCGCTGCCCGCCGGAGAGCAGGCCGACCTTGGCGTTCATGCGCGTCTCGAGGCCGAGGCCCAAGGTGGCGAGAAGCTCGGGATAGCGCTCCTTCTCCTCCTTGGAGATGCCCCAGGCCAGACCACGATGCTTTCCGCGGCGCTTAGCGAGGGCGAGGTTCTCGCCGATCTGCAGGTCGGAGGCGGTGCCGCGCATCGGGTCCTGGAAGACGCGCCCCAGGTACTTCGCGCGCTGCGACTCGCTCATGCGCGAGATGTCGACGCCGTCGAGCTCGATCACGCCGCAATCGAGCGGGTAAACGCCCGCGATCATGTTGAGCAGCGTGGACTTGCCGGCTCCGTTGCCGCCGATGACGGTCACGAAGTCGCCGTCGTTCAGCGTGAGGTCGACGCCCGTGAGGGCGCGCTTCTCGGTGACGGTGCCGGGGTTGAAGGTCTTCTTGACGTGAGAGATCTTGAGCATGCTACTCATCCCCCCTCGTGTAGGACGCGCGCAGGCGGTGCTTCTCGATGACGACCGGGATGCACAGGGCGAGCGCGACGATGATGGCCGAGAGGAGCTTCATGTCGTTGGCGTCCATGCCCATCTGCAGCACGATGGCGCGGATAAGGAAGTAGACGATCGAGCCGATCACGGCCGCGACGAGGCGGCTCCCGAACTTGGTGAGGCCGCCGGGAAGCAGGCGCCCGAGCACCTCGCCGATGACGATGGCGGCCAGGCCGATGACGATGGCGCCCGTGCCCATGCCGATGTCGGCGTACTTCTGGCTCTGGCAGATAAGGCCGCCGGAGAGCCCGACGAGGGCGTTGGAGAGGATAAGCGCGATCATCTTCGTGACGTTCGTGTTCTGGCCGAGCGCGCGGATCATGTGCTCGTTGTTGCCGGTGGCGCGCAGGGCGCTGCCGATCTCGGTGCCGAAGAACCAGTAGAGCGCGCAGATCACGGCGATGACCAGCACGGCGCCGATGATGGCCACGACCGTGCTCTGCGGGATGCCCGTGGGGTCGGAAACCTTGGAGAAGATCGTGTCGCTCGTCAGAATCGGGGTGTTCGACTTGCCCATGACGCGCAGGTTGATGGACCACAGGCTGATCTGGGTGAGGATGCCGGCAAGGATGGCCGGGATCTCGAAGACGGTGGTGAGCACGCCGGTGACGGCCCCCGCGACGCCGCCGGCGAGCATGCCGCAGACGGTGGCCAGCGCCGGGTCGACGCCGTAGTTGACGATAAGGACGGCAACGACCGCGCCGCCGAGGGCGAAGGAGCCGTCGACCGTCATGTCGGGGATGTCGAGCAGGCGGAAGGTGATGAAGACGCCGAGGACCAGAAGGCCCCACAGGATGCCCTGCGAGACGGCGCCTTGGAGTGCGATGAGCATAAGCGTTCCTTCTTACTAGGGAGCGGGCATGCGGCGCCGGCGGACCGGGTCGCATGCCCGCGGGCAGGTGCGTTTACCTGCGCGGCATTTACGCGTCGAGCACAGAGAGGTCGACGCCGATGGCAGTGGCCATCTCGTCGTTCTTGACGACCACGAGGTCCTCGGTGGAGAGGTGCTCGATGGCCATCTCCTCGGGCTTGGACTCGCCCTTGAGGATCTTCACGGCCATCTCGCCGGCGAGCTTGCCGAGGTCGGTGTAGTTGATGGAGAGGGTGAAGAGGCCGCCCGCCTCGCACATGCCCTCCTCACCAGTGATGAACGGGAGCTTGTTCTCCTTGCAGATCTGGCCGACCTGCGCGGCGCCCGCGGCGATGGTGTTGTCGGTGGGCGCGTAAAGGGCGTCGACCTTGCCCACCGCGGACTCGACGACGGACTGGATCTCGTTGGAGCTGGAGACCGCGTACTCCTCGTAGGCGATGCCGAGGGCGTCGAGCTCCTCCTTGGCCGAGGCGATCTGGATGTCGGAGTTGGACTCGGCGGAGCAGTAGAGAAGACCGACCTTCTTCACGTCGGGCAGGACCTTCTGCATCATCTGGAGCTGCTCGGCGACCGGGGTGAGGTCGGAGGCGCCGGTGACGTTGGTGTCGGGCTTGTCGTTGTCCTTGACCAGGCCGGAGGCGGCGTAGTCGGTGATGGCGCAGCCGACGATGGGGATGTCGGTCGTTGCGGCAGCGGCTGCCTGGGCGGCCGGCGTCGCGATGGCGTAGATGAGGTCGACGCCGTCGCCGACGAACTTGGAGGCGATGGTCTGGCATGCGGACTGGTCGTTCTGCGCGTTCTGCTGGTCGATGGAGACGTCGAGGCCGGACTCGTTCAGGGCCGTGACGAAGCCGTCGTTGGAGGCGTCGAGGGCGGAGTGCTCGGTCAGCTGGACGACGCCGATCTTATAGGTCTTGGAGCCGGAATCGGAGCTGCTGGAGCTCGAGCCGCAACCGGCGAGAACGGCGGCCGCGCCGGCGACGCCGGAGGCGGCGATGAAGTTCCTTCTGGAGATGTTCATGTCTTTCCCCTTCCCTAGGGATCGAACCTAAAGCTGGGGTTCAGTCTATCGCCCCGCTACGCGGCGCCCCGATATTGCCCCACACCCGAAACAACCCGAGGCGAGGCGAAACATTCGGGCGGCGCACAGCAATGGTCAGGTGTTCCTCTCACCAGGATCCAGCGGCCCACGTTTGATAACTTGAACGTTGTTGAATCGCTTGAGCCCCGTTGAATTTCTTGAGCACCCTTAAATTTCTTGAGCAATCTTGAGCAGACGCGAATTCGCTGGTAAACGAAGTAAGGCCCGCCTCACTGTAAAGTGAGACGGGCCTTCGTACGGCTTGGGGCCGGGATACTACCCCAGCTTCTGCGCGAGGAGCTGGTTGAAGAGCTTCGGGTTGCCGGAGCCCTTGGCGGCCTTCATGCACTGGCCCACGAGGAAGCCGAGGACCTTCTTGTTGCCGTCGCGGTACTGCTGGACCTGGTCGGTGCAGCGGCCGAGGACCTCGTCGACGATGGGCTCGAGGGCGCCGGTGTCGGTGACCTGGCGCATGCCCTTCTCGTCCACGACCTTCTCGGGGTCCTTGTCGGTGCCGTTGACCAGGTCGAGCACCTCGCGCGCCTGGGCGAACGTGATCGCGTCGGCGGCGAGAAGCGCCGAGATGGACGCCACCTGCGCCGGCGTGAGCGCGTCGTAGCTGGGGGCGAGGTTGACCATCACGTTGCCCACGGTCGCCACGGCCTTGGCGTCGACGCCGGCGACGGCCTCCTCGAAGAAGGCGGCCACGGCCGGGTCGCCCGCGAGCTGGGCGGCGTCGGCGGACTTCAGGCCGAAGTCGGCCATGTAGCGGTCGCGCTTAGCGTCCGGCAGCTCCGGGATCTGCGCGCGGGCGGCCTCGATGAACTCGTCGGTGAGGTCGAAGGGCGCGAGGTCGGGGTCCGGGAAGAGGCGGTAGTCGTCGGCGGTCTCCTTGACGCGCATGACCACGGTGCGGCGACGGGACGGCTCCCAGTGGCGCGTCTCTTGATAAATGATGCCGCCCTCCTCGAGCACCTCGGCCTGGCGGCAGATCTCGTACTCGAGGGCGTCGTGCAGGCTCTTGAAGGAGTTGAGGTTCTTCATCTCGGTCTTCGTGCCGAGCTTGGTGGAGCCGCGGCGGCGCAGGCTCACGTTGCCGTCGCAGCGCATGGAGCCCTTCTCCATGGAGCAGTCGGAGATGCCCAGCGTGAGGAACGTCTGGCGGAGCTTCTCCATAAAGAGGCGCGCCTCCTCGGGCGTGCGCAGGTCGGGCTCGGTCACGAGCTCGATCAGCGGGGTGCCGCAGCGGTTGTAGTCCACGAGCGACTCGGCCGCCGCGGTGATGCGACCCTCGGCGCCGCCCACGTGGACCATCTTCGCCGCGTCCTCCTCCATGTGGATGCGCAGGATGCGGATGGGCACGGTGTAGGAGCCGTCAGCGCGGCGCTCGGGCATCTGCATGTTCGAGGCGTCGTAGCTGGCCAGGTGCCCGGCGCGCTGGTTGCCCTCGCGCATGGTCGCTGTCATCGAGGTCGAGAGGCCCTCGGCACCCGCGGAGGCCGACGCCAGGGAGTCGGCCTGCTCAGCGCCGAACGCGCAGTCGGGGCGCTCGGCCGCGCCCTGGCCCGTGACCTCGAGGTCGAGGTGGCCGTACATGGCGAAGGCGACCGGGCCCTGCGTGGTCTGGAAGTTCTTGGCCATGTCCGGATAGAAGTAGTGCTTGCGGTAGAACATCGAGTGCTTCTGGATCTCGCAGTTGGTGGCGAGGCCGGCCATGACGATGGACTCGATGGCGCGCTTATTCGGCACGGGCAGGGCGCCGGGCAGGCCCAGGCAGACCGGGCACACGTTGGCGTTGGGCTCGTCGTCGTGGGAAAGGCGGCAGTTGCAGAACATCTTCGTATCGAGCGCGGTGAGCTCGGTGTGGATCTCGAGGCCGATGACGGCCTCCCAGTCCTCGAGGACCTCGGAGAGCTTCTTCATTAGAGCTCGCCTCCCTTCCCGGCGAAGTCGGGCGCGACGGACAGGGCGGGCGCCCCGGTGGCGGCGTCCGCGAAGCCGCGCTCGATGGCGCGGGCGAACGTGAGCAGCTGGCGGTCCTTGAACGCGGGGCCGACGAGCTGGGCCGAGACGGGCAGGCCGGAGTCGGCGCCCAGGCCCAGCGGCACCGAGATGCCGCCGTTGCCGCAGATGTTCAGCGAGATGGTGTACATGTCGGAGAGATACATCTGCGTGGGGTCGGAGAGCTCGCCGAACTTGAACGCGGTGCGCGGGGAGGACGGCATGAGGATCGTGTCGACCTTCTCGTAAGCGGCGTCGTAGTCGCGCGTGATGAGCGTGCGGGCCTTCTGAGCGGCGTAGTAGTACTTGTCGTAGACGCCGGAGGAAAGAAGGTAGGCGCCCAGCAGCTGGCGGCGCTTGGCCTCGGCTCCGAAACCGTGCGCGCGGGAGAGCGAGCTCTGGTCGTTGAGGTTGGCGCAGCCCTCCTCCTGGTAGCCGTAGCGGATGCCGTCGAAGCGGGCGAGGTTGGAGAACGCCTCGGCCGGGCCGATGACGTAGTAGGCCGAGATGGCGGCGTCGAGGTGCGGAAGGTCGACCTCGACGAGCTCGGCGCCCTGCTCCTCGAGCTTCTTGGCGGCGGACTCAACGGCGGAGCGGACCTCGGGCGTCAGGCCCTCGGCCTCCATGAAGGCGGGGATGACGCCGACGCGCTTGCCCTCGATGGGATCGTTCAGGTGCTCGAGGAAGTCGACCGGGCAGTCCTGGCTCGTGCAGTCGTAGGGGTCGTGCCCGGCGGCCACGAGCGCGTTCATGGCGAGCGCCACGTCCTCGACGCTGCGGCCGAAGGGGCCGACCTGGTCGAGGGAGGAGCCGAAGGCCACGACGCCGTAGCGGCTGACCGCGCCGTAGGTGGGCTTCATGCCGACGACGCCGCAGAGCGAGGCCGGCTGGCGGATGGAGCCGCCCGTGTCGGAGCCGAGGGCGAGGGCGACCTCGCCGGCGGCGACGGAAGCGGCCGAGCCGCCCGAGGAGCCGCCGGGGACGCGCTCGGTGTCCCAGGGGTTGTTCGTGCGGTGGAAGGCGGAGGACTCGGTCGAGGAGCCGAACGCGAACTCGTCCATGTTCGCCTTGCCCATGGGAAGGCAGCCGGCGGCGAGCATGCGCTCGACGCAGGTGGCGGTGTAGACGCTCTCGTAGCCCTCGAGCATGCGGGAGGCGCAGGTGGTGCGCGTGCCCACGAGGTTCATGTTGTCCTTGATGGCAAGGGGCACGCCGGCGAGCGGGGGCAGCGGCTTGCCGGCGGCGCGGTCGGCGTCGATCTTGGCGGCGGCATCCAGCGCGAGCTCGGGCGAGACCTGAAGGAACGCCTGGACACCGCCCTCGCGGGCCTCGATGGCATCGAGCGAGGCCTTCGCGACCTCGGTGGCGGTAAAGTCGCCCGCGGCCACGCCGGCCGCGATCCGGGCGGCGCTGAGCTGGTCGATGTTCATGGCCATTACTCCTCACTCCCCTCTCCGAGGATGGACGGCACGCGGAAGTAGCGCTCGCGCGAGCTGCCCGCGTTGGAAAGGGCGACGTCGAGGGCGAGGTCGCGCTCGGGCTCGAGCGCGTCGTCGCCCATCACGTTGGAAAGGGACCCGATGGGATGGAACGTGGGCTCCACGTCGGGCAGGTCGTACTGCAGGATAGGCTCGAGCATCTGGACCGCGTCGTTCAGGTACGCGGTCATCTCGGTGAGCTCGTCCTCGGTCAAGGCGATCTTCGCGTACTCGGCGATGCCGCGCACGTCCTTCTCGCTGAGTGCCATGGGCGCTCCTTCCAGGTACAAGAATCAACCCGGTTATTGTACGGCGCGGGCGCCGGCCGGGCGGGCCGGCGGCGCGCACGCGTTACCGTACGGACTCTAAACCCGGGCAGCGGCACGGGACGCGACCCGAGGCGGTATTGTCCTCGAGGTGGCGCCACCTCGAGGCAATTCCTGCCGAGGTGGCGCGTAACCTCCGGAAAAATCGCTCGAGGCGGCGCTTGGACCACCAACTCGAGGCAGGGCGGGGCATCAGGGCCCGGCTCATGCCGCCCGGATGCGGCCGAACCGGCCTCAGCATGGGAAAAGATGTCGCGTATTGCGTAACTAAAATCACAGATGCCGAGTAGCCGGACGCTTCCAGGGCAAAATCAGCATGAAAATCTGACTCAAACGACCTGGCTACTCGGTAGATTCGAATTTAGTTACGCAATACGCGCGCATTCATTCTGGCACGGGGGTCGCGGTCCCCGCAGAGGACCCGCACGCGGCCGCGCGGGCATCGTCGCGGGCCAAAAGCCACGTCATGAAGCTGCCGAAGCACGCCGCGAGCACCTGCTGGAACAGCGTGCCGATGATCACCGGGAACATCGTCTCGCCGGGAAAGTACTGCGCGGCGATGACGGCGCCGGCGGAGATGTTGCGCATGCCCGTCTGGAACGTCATCGTGACCTGGGTCTCGCGCGGGCGGCGCCAGAGGCGAGAGACGATGAGCCCCCAGAAGTACCCGGACATCGCGAAGAGGGCGATGAACACCATCACGCCCACGAGCTGCGGGGTCAGGTGCTTCATGTACGGCGAGACGCCCGTCGAGTTCGAGAGAATCACGAGCACGAGCGCGATCTTCGCCGCCGGCGCGATCGCGGGCGAGAGCTCGCGCTTGGCCCAGCCGCGCGTGAGGTCGTTGACCACCATGCCCGCGAAGGCCGGCAGCGCGATCTCCAGGAGCATGTCGACCATCATGCCGGCGGCGTCGACCGCCACCGAGCGGCCGAGCAAGAGCTTTAGCGTGAGCGGAATCGTGACGGGGGCGATCACCGTGGCGACGAGCAGCGTCGCGAGGCCCTGCGAGAGGTCGCCGTCGAACATGTTGATCCACATGGCGGAGACCACGGCCACGGGCACCGAGTACTCCAAGACGATGCCGAGGACGATATTGGTGTTGTCGCCGAAGAACAGGCTGCCGAGCGCGAACGCGCAGAGCGGTATCGCGACGACGGAGATGAAGAGCGTCACGAGCATGGCCGCGGGATGCCTGAAGCTGTCGAGGAGGTTGCGCAGGTTGTTGCCGAGCGCGCCCTGGAAGGTCATGAAGGCGAAAAGCGCGGTGACAAAAGGCTTGAGCACCGAGATCTGCGAGGGGAATAAGACGCCGAGAGCGACGCAGATGGGGGCAATAAAGGCCAGGTGAGAGCCGATGAACTTACCAAGAGACTTCCAAGCTTGCACGACGAGCCTTCCAAAAAACGGGTGCGGTCGAGAGAAAATCATAGGCCCCCGGCAAGAATCGCGGGCGGCGCGGCGCTCGATGCGCACCGAACGTTAAACCGCCCGCACTCTTGGAGGGGCGACCGGGCGACGGGCGACAGCGGGGCGGGCGGCGGCGGGGCGGGCAGCTCCGAACGAGCGGGCGACAAAGCCCGCCCCCAAGCGACTAGGATTCGCGGCGGAAGCGGAACATGAAGAAGGCGCCCACGGCCGCGGCCATCACGGAAGCGCCGAAGAGCACCGCCTGCACACCGAAGGCATCGGCGAGCGCGGGCGCGAAGAGCAGCGGAATCGTTCCCGCCGAGTTCATCCCCACGCGCATGAGCGACGCCACGCGCCCGACGTTCGAGGGGTCGCAGCGCTGCTGCATCAAGGTCGTGCGGATGGGCGCCAGCGCGCCGTAGCCAACGCCGCAGACGAGCTGCCCCACCGCGGCCACCGGCGCGATGTTCGTGCCGGTGTAGATCATCGAGCCCACGCCGAGGACCAGAAGCGACGCCGCGAGCAGCCAGGTGGAGAAGCGCTTCTTCGGAATCTTGAGCACGAGCAGCGACCCCGCGGTGCCGCCGATGCCCGATATGGACGAGAGCCAGCCCATCCAGTCGGAGCCCACGCGCAGCACGTCGCGGTAAAAGAGCGACTCCAGCGAGTCGAACGCGCCGTAGGCGAAGAGCCCGAGGAACCCGATGACGAGAAGGACCCGCAGTTCCTTGCGCCCGAAGACGATCCGAGCGCCCTCGGCGAGCTCATGCATGAACCTGCCCGCCTTCCCGCCGGCGCCGGCGCCCTCGGCCGCTGCGTCGCAGCCCTTCTCCGACACGGGCTTGGCAAGCTCCTCGCGCGTGACGTACGTGACGGCGAGCGCGCCGATCGGCGCGAAGGCCTCGAGCGCGAAGACGCACTGGTGGGGCGCCCAGGTGGCGATCCAGCCCGCGAGCGCCGGCCCCACGATGACGGAGGCCCCGGTCGCCATCTGGTTCAGGCCGTTCATCCGCGCCAGATGCCCGGCATCCTCGGTGAAGAAGCGCGGATAGGCGTCGATCGCGGTCGTCCCGGCGCCGAAGAAGAGCCCGATGGCAAGGGACGCGAGCGCGAGCACGGGATAGCTCACCGGGATGAGCCAGGCCGCGAAGCCCATGGCCGAGAGCGCCGCGAGCGAGACGAGCAGGGTCCGGCGCGGCCCCACGCGGTCAATCACCGGGCCGCCGCCGAGGTTGCCCAGCACGATGGCCATGTTCATGAGGAAGACGAGCGCCGACACCTCGAGGGCCCCGGCCGAAAGCACATAGGTGGCGCAGCCGATGATGCCGATGAAGTAGACCGACTGCACGGCGAACATCATAAAGAAATTGATCGCGACGATACGTCGCGTGGGCGAGGTAAGGACTTTCATGTTTGTGAGCTCCTAAGGGCAAGAGACAAGGTTCAGCTGGACGGGTCTCTCACCTGCGTCAAATCGCGCCGCTCTCAAACATGTACATGGTTCGTTCCTTATCGTCGTGAGCCCGCCTATCGCGAGGCAGCTCGATTATAGAGCCTCGCCCGCGCCGCGACGGCCCTTTTATGGAGAAACCGGCCCGAATCGTAAATCCCCCCAAACGAGGGGTATTTACGGACCGGCCGCGAACCTCTTGCCGTATAATCCCTACGCGTTCCTATGAATTACGGGGCGGCGGGCCCGGCAGCGGCCCGCGCAACATATATAAGGAGAGAGAATGTCAGCAGCGCTTCTGAACGTGAGCGGCGTCTCGGCGGGGACCGAGGATAAGCCCATCCTTCACGGCATCGACCTGGCCGTCGGCGAGGGCGAGTGCCACGTCCTCATGGGCCCGAACGGCGCCGGCAAGTCCACGCTCGGCCATGTGATCATGGGCGACCCCACCTACCGCGTGGCCAGCGGCTCGATCGAGTTCGCGGGCGAAGACATCACCGACGCCTCCGCCGACAAGCGCAGCCTCGCGGGCATCTTCCTCTCTTACCAGGCGCCCGTCGAGGTGCCCGGCGTGCCCCTCTACAGCTTCCTGCGCACCATCTGCCAGATGCGCCCCGAGCTCAAGACCACCGCGCGCAAGTTCCGCAAGCGCGTGGGCGAGATCGCGGACTCCCTCGACCTCGACCAGTCTTTCCTCATGCGCGAGCTCAACGTGGGCTTCTCCGGCGGCGAGAAGAAGAAGATCGAGATGCTGCAGCTCCTGCTGCTCCAGCCCAAGCTCGCCATCCTCGACGAGACCGACTCCGGCCTCGACGTCGACGCCCTCGGCGTGGTCTCCCGCGGCATCGCCGCCTACCGCGAGCAGTGCGACGGCGCGCTCATCGTGATCACGCACAACACCCGCATCCTCGAGCGCCTCGACGTGGACAAGACCCACGTCATGGTCAAGGGCCACATGATCGAGGAGGGCCCCGCCTCCCTTATCTCCGAGATCGACCGCGAGGGCTTCGGCCGCTTCGAGCGCACGGCCGCCGAGCAGGGCATCGAGGGCGCCGCCGTCGCGGCGGGCGCCGAGGAGGTCGACGCGTAGTGGCCGACGAGCGCGCGAAGAAGCGCACCCAGGTCGCCGACGTGGACCGCTCCCTCTACGACTTCACCAAGTCCGAGGAGGGCTACGAGCGCTACGACGACGGCCTCACCCCCGACATCGTCCGCGCCATCAGCGCGAAGAAGGACGAGCCCGAGTGGATGCTCCAGATGCGCCTCGACGCGCTGGACAAGTACCACGCCCGCCCGATGGCCCCCAACTGGGGCCCCTCCATCGCGGGGCTCGACCTGGACCACATCTCCACGTACGTCTCGCCCAAGACCAAGCAGGCCAAGAGCTGGGACGACGTGCCCGCGGACATCAAGGACACCTTCGAGCGCCTGGGCATCCCGGCCGCCGAGCGCGACAGCCTCGCCGGCGTTGGCGCCCAGTACGACTCCGAGATCGTCTACCACAACATGCGCGAGGAGGTGGCCAAGCAGGGCGTCGTCTACACGACCATCGAGGACGCGCTGCACGACCCGCAGTGGGAGCCCGTGGTGCGCGAGTACTTCGGCACCCTCATCCCGCCCACGGACCACAAGTTCGCGGCG
Organism: Coriobacteriia bacterium; assembly: GCA_030530145.1. GTDB lineage: Bacteria > Actinomycetota > Coriobacteriia > Coriobacteriales > Atopobiaceae > Paratractidigestivibacter. The sequence continues at coordinate 12,738 of JAUMVN010000019.1, forward strand.
CTGCACTACGCCGTCTGGAGCGGCGGCTCGTTCGTCTACGTGCCGGAGGGCGTCTCGCTCGACTACCCGCTGCAGTCCTACTTCCGCCTGAACGCGGCGGGCGCGGGCCAGTTCGAGCACACGCTCATCATCGTCGAGCCCGGCGCCGACCTGCACTTCATCGAGGGCTGCTCCGCGCCGAAGTACTTCGAGGCCAACCTCCACGCGGGCGCGGTCGAGCTCTTCGTCAAGGACGGGGCGCGCCTGCGCTACTCGACCATCGAGAACTGGTCGAAGAACATGTACAACCTCAACACCAAGCGCGCGAAGATCGGCGCCGACGCAAAGATGGAGTGGGTCTCCGGCTCCTTCGGCAGCCACGTCTCCTACCTCTACCCCACCACCATCATGGAGGGCGCGCGCTCGAGCTGCGAGTTCACCGGCATCACCTTCGCCGGCGCCACGCAGGACCTCGACACCGGCTGTAAGGTCGTCATGAACGCGCCGGACACCACGGCCTCGGTCAACACCAAGTCCATCTCCAAGGACGGCGGCATCAACACGTTCCGCAGCTCCGTCGTGGTGGGCCGCCGTGCCGACCGCGCGCGCTGCAGCGTCTCTTGCCAGTCGCTCATGCTGGACAACATCAGCCGCTCCGACACCATCCCGGCCATGGACGTGCGCAACTCGACCGCCCAGGTGGGCCACGAGGCCACCATCGGCCGCATCTCCGACGACACGATCCTCTACCTCATGAGCCGCGGCTGCTCGGAGGCCGAGGCGCGCACCCTCGTGGTCAACGGCTTCGCGAACCCCGTCTCCAAGGAGCTCCCGATGGAGTACGCCGTCGAGATGAACAACCTGATCAAGCTCGAGATGGAAGGGGCCATCGGCTAATGGCTGACGAGAAGAACACCGACGCTGTCGCGGCCGAGGGAACCGCGCCCGCGCCGACCGTCACGCTCGAGCGCGTGAACACCCCGCCCGCGCAGACCTGGAACCGCCTGCGCGCGAACGACATCACCCTCACCGTTCCGCGCCTCTCCCGCAAGGGCGACGTCTACTTCGCGCTGCCGCAGCTCTTCGACAAGCTCGAGTGCGGCATGGGGAGCAAGGTCACCGACTGGGTCTGCTCCCAGGCGGCCGACGCCCGCTACGTCGAGGTCCCGCGCAACACCGTGCGCGAGGAGCCCATCGTGGTGGACATCGACGCCGACGCGGGCGACGTGGCCGATACTGGAGTCATGGTCCGCGAGGGCGCGAGCGCGACGATCGTTGTGGCCGTCCACGGCGGCGAGAAGGGCACGGCGACCGACGCCGACGCTGCGGCCAACACCTCCGCGTCGCTACTCCGCGTCGTGGCCGAGGCCCGTGCACAGGTCAAGATCGTCGAGGTCATGGGCGTGACGAGCGATCAGCAGCACCTGGAGAGCGTCGGCATCTCCGCCGACGAGGACGCCCGCGTCGAGGTGCGCCAGTACGCGCTCGGCGGCGGCACCGTGGCCATGGGCCTCGCCTGCGACCTCGCCGGCGCCCGCTCGCGCATCGACCTCAGCTGCCGCTACTACGCCCACGGCGCCGATGCCCTGGACATCAACCACGTGGTCCGCATGCGCGGCAAGAACACCCGTGCCGAGGTCCACGAGTCCGGCGCCCTCGACGACGCGGCCAAGAAGTCCCTGCGCGCCACCATCGACCTCGTCCATGGCGCCCGCGGCGCCAAGGGCAACGAGGCCGAGAGCGTCCTTGTGCTCGGCGACGACGTCGTGAACAAGACCATGCCCGTCATCCTCTGCGACGAGGACGACGTGGCCGGCAACCACGGCGCGACCATCGGCAGCGTGAGCCCCGAGCAGATCGACTACCTCATGGACCGTGGGCTTTCTCGCCGCGAGGCGGAGCAGCTCTTCGTCCGCGCCATCTTCGAGGACGCCATCATGCACGCTCCGGAGGCCGCCTCCCACAAGGCGGCGGTCCTGCGCGCCGAGGAGGTCCTCGGGGCCGACGTGGCCCACGACTTCGACGAGGGCGCGGAAGGCGGCGAGGCATGATGGTCGACATCGAGAAGAACCCCTTCAAGGCGGACTTCCCGCTGCTCGCCGGCCACCCCGAGGTCGCCTTCCTCGACTCCGCCGCCACGGCCCAGCGCCCCGCCGGCGTCCTCGACGCCGAGCGCGGCTTCTACAGCAACATGAACGCGAACCCGCTGCGCGGCCTCTACAGCCTCTCCGTGATGGCCACCTCCGAGATCGCGGCCGTCCGCAAGCAGGTCGCCCGCTTCATCGGCGCCCTCGACGAGGCGGGCCGGCCCCTTTCCGACGACATCGTCTTCACGCGCAACACGACCGAGAGCCTGAACCTCGTGGCCAAGAGCTTCGCGCCGAGCGTCCTTAAGCCCGGCGACGAGGTCTGCGTCACGGTGATGGAGCACCACTCCGACCTCATCCCCTGGCAGCAGGCCTGCCGCGCGGCCGGTGCGAAGCTCGTGGTCATGTACCCCGAGAAGGACGGCACGCTCTCCGCCGACGAGATCGCCGCGAAGATCGGGCCGAAGACGCGCATCGCCGCCTGCGCCCACGTCTCCAACGTCATGGGCTGCGAGCTGCCGGTGCGCGCCATCGCCGACGCGGTGCACGCGCAGGGCGGGTACCTGGTCGTCGACGCCGCGCAGTCCACGCCGCACCTGGCCGTGGACGTGGCCGAGCTCGGCGCCGATTTCCTCGCCTTCTCGGGCCACAAGTGCCTGGGCCCGATGGGCATCGGCGTGCTCTGGGGCAAGCACGAGCTTCTCGCCGCCATGCCGCCCATGCTCACCGGCGGCGAGATGATCGACTCCGTGACCGAGCAGGACGCCACCTGGGCGCCCGTGCCCGAGAAGTTCGAGGCCGGCACGCAGGACGCCGCGGGCATCTACGCCACCGGCGCCGCGATCGCCTACCTCACCGAGACCGCGGGGCTCGACGCCGTGGCCGCGCGCGAGGCCGCGCTCGTCTCTTATCTCATGGAGAAGCTCGCTGACCTGGGCTTCATTGACCTTATCGGCAGCACGGACCCCGCACGTCACCACGGTGTGGTGAGCTTCAACGTCCGCGGCGTCCACCCGCACGACGTGGCGAGCATCCTCGACATGTCCGGCGTCTGCATCCGCGCGGGCCACCACTGCGCGCAACCGCTGCTCACCTGGCTCGGCGTGGAGAACCTCGCCTGCTGCCGCGCCAGCGTCGCCTTCTACAACGACAAGTCCGACATCGACCGTCTGATCGACGGCCTCACCCAAGTTTGGCAGGTATTCCATGGCCGTGACTGACCTCTACAACGCCGAGTTCATGGACCACGTGTCCCACCCCGACTACAAGTACGAGCTCGAGGACGCCGATTGCACGCACGAGGGCGTGAACCCCTCCTGCGGCGACGAGCTTAGGTTCCAGGTCAAGTTCGCCGACGACGGCACCATCGAGGAGGCCGCCTTCACCGGCCACGGCTGCGCCATCAGCCAGGCCTCGGCCGACATCATGAGCGACCTCATGATCGACAAGACCCCCGAGCAGGCCATCGAGCTCTGCCAGCTCTTCATGAAGATGGTCCGCGGCGAGGTTTCCGAGGACGACCCCTCGCTTCTCGCCCTCGAGGACGCCTCGATCCTCAAGGACATCGCCCACATGCCCGCGCGCGTCAAGTGCGCCGAGCTCGCCTGGCGCACCCTCCAGGAGATGCTCGAGAACCGCTAACCTCTTCTTTTCCCCGACGGGTTTCCAGCGCCGCAGCGGCGACCCGTCGGCGGGCAAGAGAAACCTCACGATTGGAGACCCACATGGGAATGTTCTCGACGAAGGGCATCTACGCCCTGCGCGCGATGGCCGACCTCGCGGCCCACGAGGGCTGGGTCTCCCTGGGCGACGTCTCCAAGCGCCAGAACATCTCGCGCAAGTACCTCGAGCAGGTCATCTCGCTCATGCACAAGGCCGGCTACGTGACGAGCCAGCGCGGCAAGGGCGGCGGCTATAAGCTCACCCGCGAGCCCAAGGACTACACGCTGGGCGAGATCCTGCGCGCCGCCGAGGGCTCGCTCGCCCCCGTGAACTGCCTCGACTGCTCGAACGGCACGATCTGCCCGCAGGTCAACAGCTGCTCGACCGTCGGCGTCTGGCGCGACCTCGGCCGCGTGACCTCCGGTTACCTCGACTCGAAGACCCTGGCCGACCTCGTCCCCGAGGACGGCGGCTCCTGCAACGTTACGTTTTCCGGCCGATAGCGCCCCTCGGCGCAAGGCCGGGCGGGCGCGGGTGTAGGCTCTTCTGCGCACAGACGCGTTAGAAAGAGACCCAACGTGAGCAACCCCACCACCGCCCAAAAAACCACTGGCATCCTTTCCGGCTCGCTTTGGCGGGCCGTTCCTTTGTTCGCCTTGCCCGTCGCGGCGACCGGCATCCTCGAGCAGCTGAGCAACCTCGTCGACGTCTTCGTCATCGGGCACTTCTCGGCCGACGGCGCCTCGCTCGGCATGGCGGCGGTCGGCGCGAACTCCCCCATCGTGAGCCTGCTCATCAACCTCTTCGTCGGCATCGCCATCGGCACGAACGTCGTGGTAGCCAACGCCGTGGGGGCGGGCGACGAGAAGACCGTTCGCAAGGCCGTCCACAGCTCGGTGCTTCTCGCTGCCATCGGGTTCGGCGTCACGATCGTCGGCGAGCTCGTCGCCGAGCCGCTGCTCGCCGCGCTGCAGGTTCCCGACGAGACCATGGGTGAGGCCCTTATTTACCTGCGGATCTTCCTCCTCGGCATGCCCGCCGTGCTTCTCTATAACTTCGTCGCGTCCGTCTTCCGCAGCGTCGGCGTGACGAAGATGCCGCTCTTCGCCCTCGCCATCTCGGCCGTGCTCAACGTCGCGCTCGACGCCGCGTTCGTGGCGGTCCTCGGCTGGGGCACGATGGGCGTCGCCGTGGCCACCGTGCTCTGCTACTGCGTGAGCGCGGCGTTTCTCACCGCCCAGCTCCTGCGCGCCGACGACCTCATCCGCCTCGACCCGCGCGAGCTGCGCATCGACGGCCCCGTCGCCCGCGAGATTATCCGCATCGGCATGCCGGCGGGCGCCCAGGGCGCGATCTTCTCGCTCGCGAACATAGTGATCCAGGGCTGCATCAACCAGCTCGGGACCACCGTCATGGCGGGCAGCGCGGCGGCCCTCTCGATGGAGCAGGTCTTCTACAACCTCATCAACTCGGTCTGCCAGGCGTGCACGACCTTCGTCGGGCAGTGCAACGGCGCGGGCGACCTTCCGCGCTGTCGGCGCGTCCTCAAGGTCTGCGTCGTCGAGGGACTCGTCTGCACGGGGCTCGTCGCGCTCTTCGGGGTGCTCTTCGGCCAGGCCATCATCCACGTGTTCAACACGGACCCCGAGGTCATCGCCATCGGCTACCTGCGCGTCTGCGTGATCCTCCCCGCCCACCTGTTCAGCTCCGTCTACGAGAACTGCTCGGGCTACCTGCGCGGCTTCGGCATCTCGCTCGTGCCGGCCGCGCTCACGATGCTGGGCGTCTGCGGGATCCGCCTGCTATGGGTCGCGCTCGTCTTCCCCGCGGCGCCGAGCTTCCCCACCATCATGGTGGTCTACCCCATCAGCCTCGCGACCACGGCCGCGCTCATGTTCTGCGCCCTCGTCCGCTACCGCCCTGCGCAGCGGGCCGCCCTGGGCGCCGCGCCCGCGGCGAGCCGCTAAGAAGAACATGCCGCGCGGCCAGGGCCTTGGCCGCCCCGCCGGCCAGGAGCAACGCGACGCAGACGCCCCCGACCAGGGCCTGCTCGGGATAGAAGTCCGCGAAGTCGCGTGCGCGCATGCCGAGCCCGCCCGGAAGCGACGCCACCCAGACCGGGACCCCCGCATGCAGGCCCACGGCCATGACCGCTCGCACGCCGCGCTCGGGGCCGTCGGCGGCCGCGAGCCTCCTCGCCCAGCGCCGGCGAAGCGCGAGCGGCGCCGCGGCAGCGCACATCGCCAGCGCGTACGCCGCGTCGAGCCTCGCGTGGTAGGCGCGCGCCGCGCCGGCGTCCCATGCGACCTCCCCGGCATCCGCGTCGCCGCCGAGCGCGATGGAGAGCACCCCGTCGCCGATGTCCCAGAACGCGGCGTTGCCACCGAGCGCGTCGTTCTCGTCGGCAAGAAGCACCACGCCGACATCGAGCCCGGGGATCACGACCATGCGCGCAACGTAGTTCTCCACGTCGCCGTCGTGCGACATCACGAGGTCGCCGCCCTCGTCGTCGAAGGTCGTCCACCCCATGCCGTAGAACGTGTCGCCGCCCTCGTCGGGCACGCGGTCCCAGACCATGCGGTCGATCGCCTCGCTCGAGGCGACCTCTCCCCCGCTGTTCAGGTAAAGCCGCAGGTAGTTGGCCATGTCGCGGATGCTCGCGCGCACATAGCCCGATGCCTGCCCGCCCCAGGCGTCGTCGTCCTCGGCATGGGCGAAGCCGTCGGCCACGGCAAGGCCGAACCAGTTCCGGTGCCCGGCCGCCGAGCCCGAGCGCGCCTCGCCTGCCCCGTCGACCGACGCGTCGTCCATCCCCGCCGCGTCGAACACATAGATGCGCAGGTAATCCGCATAGTCCATCCCGCTCACGGCCTCGACGATGCGCCCGAGCAGGTCGTAGTTGGCGTTCGCGTAGCTGAACGAGCCGAAGCTCTCCCCCACCGTCGCGCCCAAGAGGCTCTCGTAGTAGCCGAAACCGCTCGTCTGGTTGAGGAGCGATCGGACCGTGACCTCGAGGGGCACGCCATAGCCCGGCGCGTACAGCGCGGCCGGCGCGTCGAGGTCGACGCGCCCCTGGTCGACGAGCTGCTGGATGGCGAGCGAGGTCATCGACTTGGACAGCGAGCCAACGATGAACGTGTCGTCGAGGCTCTCCACGTCCCCGAAGGCGCGCAGGTAGTCGATGCCGTCGGCGTCGACCACGGCCACGGCCATGCCCGGTATGCCGGACGCGGCGAAGGCCTCCTCCAGATAAGCGTCCAGGTCGTCGGCGGTGTCGGCAACGGCCGGGCGCGGGGCGGCCAGGATGCCGGCGGCGAAGGCCGCGCACGCGAGGGCGGCGAGAAGGGCCGACGGTCGACCGGCGCAGGCCGCGCGCCCGCGCTTCTCGCCATGCTCCGCCCGGCCGCGGCCCCTAGAACCCGCCATAGACGAACTGGGCCGGCTGGTTGAGCCCCGAGAACGTCGTGAACCACACGATGACGATGCCGGCGAGGACCACCGAGGCCGTCACGCCCGCAAGCAAGAAACCTTTTCTCATTTCGAATCGCTCCCCCAGGTAACGCAGTCGTCCTGGCCGCGCTTGTCGTTGACGAAGTCGTAGAACGCGTGCTCGATGCGCACCCAGCCTTTCCAACCGGGGTGCACCGTGTCGCACAGGAAGTACTTCTCGTACTCGAAGCCCGAGAAATCGGCGTAGCTCACGCCCGCCTCCGAGCAGATCGAGCGGATCTTCTCGTAGTAGCCCGCACGCTCCTCGCTCGAGACGTCGCTCACGTCGTACCACTGGCCGTGCACGGGCAGGATGCAGACCATCGGCTCGAACCCGACCTCCTCGCAGACCCGCAGCAGGCACTCGAGGTCGGCGTACTCGTCGTCCGCCTCGGAGAAGCTCTGGAAGAGCTCCGGGTCGTAGGCGTGGTTCTTCTCCCAGTAGGCGTCGTAGACGCCGAAGTCGTTGTTCGTGCAGGCGGCGGCCCCGTCGGTCTCGGCCTGGGCAAGAAGCGCGTCCCAGTCCGGCTCGGTCGAGGTGCCCGACGACTCCGCGTCCAGGCGCGCGGCGCTCTTCTCGGGCGCGACGTTCTCGATGTTCACGAGCTGGCTGCGGAGCTTCCAGGAGTCCGCCGCCGCGTAGGCGACGTCGTTGGCGGCGTCGAGCGCGGTGTCGCGCGAGGCGGCCGCGAGCTTCGAGGAGTCCACGCCGAGCGCCGCGCAGCGCCTGCGGATATACGCCTTGGTCTCGTCGGAAATCGAGCTGCTCTGCATGCAGGCGCGGTAGAGCGAGTAGCTGAACTTGCTGCTGAACTTGCTCTGGTCGCCCGACCCCTTGAAGAACCACTGGGGAGAGATGACCAGCATGACCTTGCGGTTTTTTATGCCGCTGCTCGACCCATACGCGCCTGCGGCGATTGCCTGCCATAAACTCTGGTCGTATCCCTCGCCGATGAAGGTCATGTCCGCGCCCGCGCCCGTCTCACCGAGGACCGCCTGCGGGCAGGTGCTCACGCGGTCCTTGGAGATGTACCACTCGCTCGAGCCGAAGCAGAGGTAACCGTTGTTCGACATATTATTCGCAACGAACTCGACATTCTCGGACTTGCCGGAGGCATACACGTAGTCATAGAGCTTCGTGCCGCCGCGGGCGTCGTTCGTGGGCAGGATCAGGCGGTCGAAGGCCACGAGGCCGAGGCCGAGCGTGACCACGCCGGCGAGCACGGCGACGAGCAGGGCCTGACCACTGACCTGCGGAAAC
>JAUMVN010000019.1:21315-47970 GCA_030530145.1 Coriobacteriia bacterium
CTTGTAGAACCTCGACTTCTTCTGGATCGTGTAGGTCACGGCAAGAAGGACACCGTGGTAGAGGCCGTAGGCGACGTAGCTCAGCGTGAGTCCGTGCCAGAACCCCATGACGAGCATGTCCACCAGGAAGGCGCACTGCGCCACGCGAAGGCGGCCGCCCGGGAGCCGCCGGTGCATCGCCCAGCGGGTGAAGCGCATAAAGACGAAGTCGCGGAACCAGGCGGAGAGCGTGATGTGCCAGCGGTTCCAGAAGTCGACGATGTCCACGGCGGCGAAGGGCGCCCGGAAGTTGCGCGGGCAGCGGATGCCCAGGCAATAGCTCGCGCCCATGGCCATGAGGCTGTACCCCTGGAAGTCGCAGAAGAGATAGAGGCCGTAGGCGTAGGCGGTCTTGAGCTGGTAGAGCGCGTCGCCCGAGGCGCTCGGCTCGTAGAGGCGATGGACCGCCGCGGCAAGCACGACCTTGTAGAGCATGCCCGCGAGCAGCAGCAGGATGCCGCGCGCGAGCATCCCCGCGTACTCGTCGCGGCCGGGAACGGCGTGGGCGTCGGCCAGGAAGCGCCGGCTGCGGTCGATCGGCCCGGACGAGAACTGCGGGAAGAAGACCATGAAATAGAGCCAGTCCTCGAGACCGAGCTCCTCGCGCGGGATGAGGCCGTCGCGGACCTCGATGAGCATCTGGACGGCCTTGAAGGTCACGTAGCTGATGCCGACGAAGCCCCAGAGCGAGGCATCGAAGACGGCGGAGACCTTGTAGACGAGGAGCGGGGCCAAGGTGGCGGCGAGGGCCGCGGCGAAGCGCCTGCCGGACCCGGGGCTTCTCGCCAGCCAGAGCAGCGCAGCGCGCGAGATCGCGAGGAAGGCGAGAAGCGCCGCGAGCTGCGCCGGCGCCTTGAAGAAGACGCAGGCCAGAAAGCCGAGGGAGACCGCGAGGCCGTAATGGCGCAGGGTGTGGCCGGCAAAGCCGATCGCCGCCGCCACCGCGACGGCGGGAGCCAGCAGCATGAAGAAGCTTGGGTCCTGGAAGAGCGTCATGGCGAGCTGCGCTCCTAGAGGCGCTTCTCGACTTGGGCGATGATCTTGCTCGCGGTGTTCATCTCGGCGCGCTCGGTCTCCGTCGGGGCGATGCTCACGCCGAGCTCGTCCTCGAGCCCCACGAGGAGCTCGATCGCGGCCATGGAGTCGAGAAACCCCAGCTCAAAAAGGTCCTCGTCGAGGTGGGAGCGGACCTCAGGGTCCCCCGCGACGTCCTCGAGGAGGTCCATGACCTTTGCGGCCACCTCGTCATGGGTCATGCTAGCCATAGGAATCGCTTTCCTTTCTTATTTAGACACGGACGCGGCGAGGGCCTTTCGGTCGGCCTTGCCGTTGGCGTTCAGGGGCATCCGCCCGATCACGCGGATCTGGCGCGGGACCATATAGGCGGGAAGGGTGCGCGAGAGCTCTCGCTTGAGCGCCCGGGCGAGGGCGAAGCCCGCGGCGGGGGCGGGGCCCGCGGCGGGGGCGCCGGCGCCGTCCCCACCGGCGAGCAGCGCCTCAGCCGCCGCCTCGTCCGCGACCACGAACGCGCAGAGGCTCGCCACGCGGCCGGCGCGCGTCGCCGGGACCACGACCGCGTGCCTCACGCAGCCGATCTCCTCGAGCGCGCCCTCGACCTCACCGAGCTCGATCCGGTAGCCGTTGAGCTTGACGAGCGAGTCGGCGCGCCCCGCGCAGTGCAGCATGCCCGTCTCGTCGATAAAGCCCAGGTCGCCGGTGCGGTAGGCGCCCGCGGGCGTGCCGTCGCGCAGCTCGGACGCGAAGAACGCCGCCGCGGTCTTCTCGGGGTCGCGGAAGTAGCCGCGAGCCACCGTGTCGCCCGCGATCACGATCTCCCCCACCTCGCCGCGCGGCAGCTCGGCGCCCGTGGCCGCATCGACGATCCGCAGCTCGGTGCCGGGGCGCGGGCGCCCCACCGGCAACGGTCGGGCGTCCGCGAGGTCCTTCTCGCCGATCTCGCAGTAGGTGACGGCGACCGTGGACTCGGTCGGGCCGTAGGTGTTGGCGACGAGGGCCGAGGGGAAGCGCTTGCCCAAGGCTGCGGCCGTGGTGTGGTGGAGCGTCTCGCCGCAGAAGAGAAAGAGGCGCAGGCCCGGCAGGAGACGCTCGTCGAACGACGGGTCCGCCAGGCACAGGTCCGCGAAGGACGGCGTCGAGACCCACACCTCGACGCCCGACTCCGAGAGCCCCGCGAAGAGCGAGCGGAAGTCCGTCGCCGCGGCGCGGGCCGGCGCGTAGAGGCAGCCGCCCGTGGTCAAGGCGCCCACAAGCTCGTACTCGGAGAGGTCGAAGGAGTAGTGTGCCTGGTCGAGAAAGACGCGACCGCCGTCGCGCACCACAGGGAATGTCGCCAGCCAGCGCCGGAAGCCGGCGACGTTGGCGGCCGTGACCTCGATGCCCTTGGGCCGGCCGGTGGAGCCGGAGGTGAAGATGATGTACTGAGTCTGGTCGCCCGAGACCCACCGTCCCGGCGGCAAGGCCTCGGCGCCCGCGCCCGCGGCAAGAAGCTCGCGCGCGTCGAGCACCTTCGCCGTCGGCAAGGCCTCGGCGAGCCCGGCGGGCACGTCGCAAGCAACGAGCAGCGTCGCGTCTCCCAGCTGCGCGGCGATGTCCGCCACGCGGCGGGGCGGCAGCTCGACGTCCACCGGGACGTAGGCGTGCCCGCTCATCAGGCACGCGAGGAAGCACTCGACCGTGAGGGCCGACTTGGGGCCGAGCACGAGCACGGGCTCGCGGTCGCCGCGCGCCCCGTCGAGGCCGCGGGCGACCGCGCAGGCCGCGCACCATAGGTCGCCATAGGTAACGGCAACCGCGCCCGGCGCGGCGAACGCGGGCTCGCCGGGGAGCGCTTCGGCCGTCGCCCGCACGGCATCGAGCAAGACGTTTGTCTGGGCCACGGGGTCCACCTCCAGAGACCGAAGTTCTTATCGGTCCCAACGGTAGTCCCCCGGGGTTAAAGGCATCTGAACGGCACAGAGGCGGCAGAAGCAATAAAGCTTCCTGAAGAGGTGGACGGGAGCGACCGGCCGCGACGCGGCCTCGCGGCGCCGCAGGGCGGCCGGCCCCGCCTCCCGCTACAGCCCCGGCTTGCGCGTGTAGGGCAGCGAGTCCCGGATAAAGGCCATGCTCCGCTCGTAATCTCCCGCGACGACGCAGCTATAGAGCGCGTCGAGCACGAACTGGACCGAGATGTGGGACGCGAACTGCGTGATCCGGTGCAGCGTGCTCTCCGAATCGCCCACCATGAGGTACACGTCGAGCCCCGGGTTGCGGTCGCGGGCCATCGGCGCGCCGATGAGGACGACCGGGGTCGAGCGCGCCGCGAGCAGCGGCAGCACCTGCGCCAAGATCTCGTTGACGCCGGAGTACGTGATTGCCACCGCCACATGCGTCCCGTCCGAGGTGAGCGCGCTTCTCACCTGGCGCTCCTGGCTCTCGTGGCAGGTCGCGGCACGGCCCGCCGAGAGCAGCCGGTCGGTGAACATCTGCGCAGGGTAGAGGTTGTGCGACTGGGTGTACAGGTCGACGACGGACGCCTCGCGAAGCAGGTCCGCCGCGCGACCGAGCTCGGCCAGGTCGAGTACCTCGAGCGTCTCCTCGATGGCGCCCGCATAGAGCGACTTCAGGCCGCCGCAGACGCGCTCCGGGCCCCAGCCCTCGTCGAAGGGGAAGTCGAAGTCGACCCCCTCGGCGTCCTCGCGGCGCGCCGTCGCGCGGGCGAGCTCGACCTTGAGCTCCTTGAAGCCCTCGAGCCCGAGCTTCTTGCACAGGCGATGGACCGTGGCGATTGACGTGGCCGAGGCCGCGGCGAGCTCCTTGATAGACGTGGTCTGGATCCGCTCGCCCATCGCGAGCACGGCCGAGGCGAGCTGGCTCTCGGTCGGGGTGAGGCCTTTAGCCTCGCGAAGCCTCCTGCGGACGTCCATTTTCCCTCGTTTCGCCTCGCTGCCCGTCAGTAAGCGGAAATATCATCGCGTAGTGCGTAACTAAAATCAGGATCGCCGAGTATACCGGCCCATTTGGGCCCTTTTGAGCATATGAGGAAGCCGCAAAACCCTCGTATACTCGGCAAATCCAAAAATAGTTACGCACTACGCGCTATTAAGTATTCAAACACGCCTGAAACCCCGTGCCCGAACTTTCCTCAAAATGTATCAAGATGTGTCAATACATTCAAGCATATGCCCGAATACCTGCGAAAATATGTATCAACCACACTGATACACGCCCGCATCGCCGTCAATTGCCGCATACTGTAGGCAACCTAACAGCACCAGACGATTGGAGCATCATGGCAGACACCACCAAGCGCTTCCCCGACGGCTTCCTCTGGGGCGGCGCGACCGCCGCGAACCAGTGCGAAGGAGCCTACAACGTGGACGGCCGTGGCCTCGCCAACGTCGACGTGACCCCTCACGGCAAGGACCGCTTCGCCGTCGTGGCCGGCGAGCGCAAGATGCTCGACTTCGAGGACGGCTACTACTACCCCGCCCAGACCGGCATCGACTTCTACCACCACTACAAGGAGGACATCGCCCTCTTCGCCGAGATGGGCTTCAAGACCTTCCGCATGTCCATCGCCTGGACGCGCATCTTCCCCAACGGCGACGAGGAGACCCCCAACGAGGCCGGCCTCGCCTTCTACGAGGACGTTTTCCGCACCTGCAAGAGTTACGGCATCGAGCCGCTCGTGACCATCACGCACTTCGACTGCCCGATCCACCTCATCAAGAAGTACGGCGGCTGGCGCAGCCGCGAGCTCATCGAGTTCTACAAGCGCCTCGCGACCACGCTCTTTACCCGCTACAAGGGCCTCGTTAAGTACTGGCTCACCTTCAACGAGATCAACATGATTCTCCACCTGCCGTTCATGGGCGCGGGCATCGTGTTCGAGGAGGGCGAGGACCACGACGCCGCCAAGTACAAGGCCGCGCACAACGAGCTCGTCGCCTCCGCCTGGGCCACCAAGATCGCCCACGAGATCGACCCCGACGTCATGATCGGCTGCATGATGGCCGCCGGCTCCTACTACCCCTACAGCTGCCGTCCCGAGGACGTCCGCGCCGCCCAGGTCGACACCCAGAAGGAGCTCTGCTTCATCGACGTCCAGGCCCGCGGCAAGTACCCCAACCACGCGCTGCTCGACTTTGAGCGCCGCGGCATCGACCTCGGCATCACCGAGGACGACAAGAAGCTCCTCGCCGAGAACACCGTCGACTTCATCAGCTTCTCTTACTATAACACCCGCACCTCGGCCGCCCCGGACACCGAGTGCGAGCGCACGAGCGGCAACGCCTTCGCCGGCCCGAAGAACCCCTACCTCAAGTGCTCCGAGTGGGGCTGGGCGCTCGACCCGCTGGGCTTCCGCATCACGTTGAACGACATGTACGACCGCTACCAGAAGCCGCTCTTCGTGGTCGAGAACGGCCTGGGCGCCAAGGACACGGTCGAGGCCGACGGCTCCATCAACGACGACTACCGCATCGACTACCTGCGCGCCCACATCGAGGCCATGCGCGACGCCGTGGTCGAGGACGGCGTGGACCTTCTCGGCTACACCACCTGGGGCCCGATCGACCTCGTCTCCGCCGGCACCGGCGAGATGAGCAAGCGCTACGGCTTCATCTACGTCGACCGCGACGACGCCGGCAACGGCACCCTCGCCCGCTCCAAGAAGAAGTCCTTCGGCTGGTACAAGAAGGTCATCGCCACCAACGGCGCCGACCTCGCGTAAACGGCAAGAAACGACCATTTCCTCGCGTCACCCCGCGCCCGCCGGCACCGCGTCGTGCCGGCGGGCGCGCTATATTCAAAGAGGGCTTGACTCTTCTGTCCCGTGAACACGAAAGCCGAGAACGCCGACGCAAAGGAGCCCGGACGTGCGCCTCAGCCAGCTCAGATATGCCGTCGCCGTCCACGACGAGGGCGGGTTCACCAAGGCGGCCGAGTCGTGCCACATCGCGCAGTCGTCGGTCTCGCAGTCGATGTCGTCGCTCGAGCGCGAGCTGGGCGTGAAGCTGTTCGAGCGCAACGGCCGCACGGTCAGCCCGACCCCGGCCGGCGAATACCTGGTAAGGCGGGCGCGGTCCGTGCTCGCCGAGGTCGACGACATCGCACGCGAGACCTCGCGCCTCGGCAGCGACGAGGAGCTGACGCTGCGGATCGGCTTCGTGGGCGGCGTGCGCCACGAGATCGTCGACGCCATCGGACGCTTCGCCGAGCTCTACCCCGAGGTCTCGCTCGTAACCGCGGGCGGCGACCACCGTGAGCTCACCGAGCGCCTGGCCAGCGGTGACATCGACCTCGCCATCTACGAGGAGCGTGAGCGCCTGCCCGAGCGCTTCGAGACGATGCTCGTCGCGGAGCTCCCCAGCTGGATCGAGCTCTCCACGCACGACCCCCTTTCTTGCCATGAGAGCGCCACGGTGGACGACCTGCAGGGCAAGCCACTCATCATCACCTCGTCGGAGGAGCACCGCGCCATCGAGCGCGATTATTTCCACGAGGTGCTGGGCTACCCCGACGACTTCGTCTACGTCGGGTCGCGTGACGAGTCGGTGCTGCTCATCGTGGGAAACAAGGGCTACGAGCAGTGCGACCACGTCCCCGGGCACGAAACCCGCCACCCCGGCCTCACCAAGGTCGCGCTCGCGGGCACGGACGGCCGGGCAGCTCCACCGCCCGCTCATCGCCGCATGGCTCGCCGATCGCGGCGGCTACTACGCCGAAGAGTTCGCCGGCACCTTGCGGCAAGCCTTCGCAGAAGAGTTGGCGGGCACGCCGTGGGAGTCCATACAGCCCCGATAAGGCGCGTATTTGTTCAAATCGGTTTTGCCTATGCATAACCCCTTGAATCAAAATTGCTCGTATGTCCCATCAGGGCTTCAATGTTCTTGTCAATAAACGACCGACAAGAAGGGCAGCTACCATGCGCATCGACCACCTTGCCATCCACGTCCACGACCTCGACGGGGCCGCCAAATTCTTCGAGGAGTACTTCGGCGCCACCGTCGACGAGACCTACCACAACCCTAGGACCGGCCTGTACAGCAACTTCCTCAAGCTCGAGGAAGGCCCGCGCTTCGAGATCATGACGCGCCCCGAGCTGCAGGAGCAGCCAAGCTCGACCATGTGCTACGGCTACACGCACATGGCGTTTGCCCTGGGCAGCCGCGAGGCCGTCGACGAGCTCACCGAGCGCTTGTGCGAGGGCGGCTACGAGATCCTCTCCGGCCCCCGCGTGACCGGCGACGGCTACTACGAGACGAGCCTGCTCGGCTGGGAGGGCATCAACATCGAGATCACGGTGTAAACAGCAACGCAGCGATAAGCACCCCCTGCAAAATCGCGCCCGCCGGCATCCAACAGATGCCGGCGGGCGCGTTGTTTTCGCTTTTGAGCCTTTTGAAGCGAAGACTACTCGGCGTCCATCTCCTTCTGGTCCTCCTCCGTGATGCCGAACATGAAGGCGAGCACGGCGGAAACGATGAACCCGACGGCGAAGCAGACGACGAACTTGACGAGGTTGTCCATACCCGGGGTCACATAGCCGAGGAACACCAGGAAGTTGGAGTTCATGCCGGGCATGCCGAGCTTGACGCCGAGGATGCCGGCGAGAAGTCCGGAGACCGCGCCGCCGACGACCATGCAGGGGATCATCCGCTTAAAGCGCATGATGCAGCCGAAGAGGGCGGGCTCGGTCACGCCGCCGAGGATGGCGGAGACAACGTAACCGAAGGTGAGGGTCTTCTCCTCCTTGTTGCGGATACGCAGGGCCGCGCCGAAGACGGCGCCCCAGACGGCGATCATGGCGAAGTTGGAGGCGACGAAGATGAAGTTGTCCTCGCCGAGGCTCATGAAGGTGGCGAGCGCCGGCATGATAACGGCGATGTGCATGCCGGTCAGGACGAACAGCTGCCAGAAGCCGCCGACGATCGCCATGCCGATGTAGTAGCCGATGCCGCCGTTGTCGGCGAAGCCGAAGAGGAACGCGGAGAGGAGGTTGCCGAGCTCGTTGCCGATGGGCGCAAGCACGATGAACATGACGGGCACCATCACGAGCATGGTCAGGAAGGGCGTGAAGATCGTGGAGAGCACGTCGGGCACGACCTTCTTAAAGAACTTCTCGACAAAGTAGAGGGCCGCGACGGAGAGAAGCACCGGGAGCACCGTCTGCTGGTAGTTCTGCAGCGGGGCGTCGATGCCATAGACGCACAGGGTGGTCCGGCCCTCGGCGACGAGCGAGACGAGGTCCGGACAGATCAGGATGCCTCCGCAGAACATGCCGAGCACCGGGCTCGCGCCGATCTTCTTCGCGGCGGTGTAGCCCAGGTATACCGGCAGCATATACATGGCCGCGTCGAACAGATACGTGTAAAAGAGCAGGTAGGTGGGGTCGGTCTCGTCGACCAGGCCGAACACCTGCGGGCCGATGAGCGTGCCGATGCACTTAAAGAGGCCGCCGGCCATGAGGATGGGGATCAAGGCGACCATCGAGCCGGAAAGGTAGTTCAAAATCTTGCCGCCCAAGACTTTCGGCGTGAGCTTCTCCTTGGGGGCGTCGAGGTTCTCGTCGATAGGCGCGCGCCTGGCGAAGCCGCCCAGCTCGCACACCTCTTCATAGACCTTCGGCACGTTCTGGCCAATGATGACCTGGTACTGGCCGCCGGACTCCTGGGCGCCGATGACCCCCTTGATCTTCTTGACCTTGGCGGTGTCGGGCACGCCCGCGTCCTTGAGCGTGAAGCGCAGGCGCGTCATACAGTGCGTGACGCCGGAGACGTTCTCCTTGCCGCCGACGGCTGCGAGCACGTCCTCGGCAATCTGCTTGTTGTCGGCCATAAAAGCCCTCCCTCTAGAGTTGCGGGACATTGCCCGCAGGCGCCATCGGCGCCACAACAACCCGTCGCCCGGCAGCTTGCGAAACTCGGGTGCTCGCCGCTGCCTCAGGCCGTTTTACCTGGGACGATTAACCGCCGTCGCCACGGTATCGCTACACCCGCGGGTGCGAGATACGAAGGATGTGCATGAGCACGTAGAGCTTCTCGGAGTCGGTGATGTTCTCGCCGAACGTATCGCTGAGGAGCTCAACGACCCTGTCCAGGCACGCGGCACCTCGCTCCGATTGGGCGCGGACCTCGCCGTAAAGCTCGGATCCGTCGGTATACATAGACTCGCCCTGGCGAATCCGCCCGATGAGGTAATGCATATGGGTCGCGAAGCGCGCGAACTCGAAACCGTCCCGATCGACGGAGATGGCGTACACGTCCTCGACGATGCGCGCGATTTTTTCGATCACGTCGTTGTCTGTGGCCGCCTGGTCCGCGGACGCCGCCGCATCCTCTGGTGTAAGGGACGCGTTCACTAGGCAGAGCGCCACGCCGACGACCTCGCACTTCGGCAGGTCGACGCCGAGTTTCCTCGAGATCTGCCCGACGGCGTACTCCCCGACCCGGTACTCGACGGGGTACATCTGCGCGACGTCGTAGGCAAGCGGCATCTGGATGACGATTCCCTTGCGCTCGCGCTGGATGGCGAAGGTGATGTGGTCGGCGAGCGCGAGTACGGCGTTGTGGCTCAGCTCATAGGGCAGCTCAAGGTCGGCCGCCTCGACAACGTCCGCGGAAACCGCGAGCACTGCAGGCGAGAGCTCCTCGAGAAGCGCGAGGTAGTGCTCATCGACGTTGTAGAAGGTGCGCTCGATGGCGGAAAGCGGAAGCTCGCCCGTCTCCTTGTCGATGGCGAAGGCAATGCCCTTACCGAAGGCGACAACACTGCGGCCTTTGGAATCCACACACATGACGGCGTTGTTGTTGATTCTCTTCGCGACTCTCATTACCCCTCAAATCCGTAGTTCCGGCATGCAGCATGGCGCTGTCACATGGCAAACTGCTCGATCATGCCTCTTGGGGGAGTCGCACTCAAGCGCGAATTGCTATGTGAGTTTATAAGCCGTCGATTTGCGCACAGGGCCATGAAACCTCCGGTTTGGATGGCGAGCGGACGGATTAACCCGGTAAACGGTCGAAGGGGACGGAAGCTCGGCGTACGAAAGGCCCTCAACACAGACGGCGCCGGTACTCCGCCGGCGCGCAGCCGTACGCCTCGCGGAACTTGCGGTAGAAGAAGCTCATGTTCTCGTAGCCCACGGCGTGCGCGGCCTCCTCGACGCTCACGCCGCCGGTTGCGAGCAGGTCGGCGGCGTAGGCGAGCTTCTGGTCCTGCACCAGCTGCAGGTAGGTCTTGCCGGTCTTGCGCTTGAGCAGCGCGCTTAGGTAGTTCGGCGTCACGAAGAAGCGCTCGGCCACGCCCTCGAGCGTGCAATCCAGGTAGTGCTCCTGGATGTAGCGCACCACGGCCACGACCGAGACGCCGGAGCCCGCCTGCTCCTTCTCGCGCCGCACGTAGTCGCCCTCGTACACGTTCATGAGCTCGGCGATGATGAGCTGGAAGAGGCGAAGGATGATTCGGTCGGCCTGCGCCGAGGGGTCGTAATACTCGCACAGCAACTCCTGGAAGAAGCGCCGCAGGCGGTTGTTGCCCTGGCTGTGGAAGCGCACGTAGCGGTTGTGGTCGGCCTGCGCATTGAGCGAGCTGATGAGAAAGTCCGCCAGCCAGTCGTCGCCCTCGCGCACCTCCTCCAGGCATCGGCGCAGCAGGGCGGCGCTCAGGCAGATGGACACCATGATGTCCTTCTCGCCGAGCGAACCGATGGCGTGCGGGCAGTCCGAGTCGAGGAGAAGCACCTGGTTCTCGCGCAGCAGCACGTCGCGCCCGTTGACCCGCTGCGGGCAGCTGCCGCGGTAGACGTAGCTCATCTCCACGTAGGAATGGACATGCTCGGGCATCGGGTTGAAGCGCGAGTGCCGACGGATGTAAAGCTCACGGTCGATGGCGATGGACGCGCGAATGCCGCCCGCGGCCGCGCCATGCGGCGCACCGGTGAACATCCCGCTCTTTAGACGCAAGACCTCACGCCCGTCTACCAGCTCTTTCTCGCCGGCATCGTCCCAGGAATAGCCGCCACCGGAACGGTATGCAAGCTCGCTTTCGGAGAAAGCTGCAAGCCGACGGTTCAGCTCCTCGACCTCCATCGCCCCTCCTTACAACCATCCAATCGTTGATTCGGTCATATGTTAGCCTCGTTTTGGATATTACGGCACCGAGCGCGAAGGCGTAGCCTGTGGTTCGATGAGAGAACCCGCGCCTAAAGGAGACGGCCATGGCATTCGACTACGCCCGCTACGAGAACCGCGTGCTGCCCTTCCTCTGGATGAAGGGCGAGGACCACGAGACCATCGCCGAGTACCTTGCAGCCATCGCCGGCGCGGACATCCACGAGGTCTGCCTCGAGAGCCGCCCGCACCCCGACTTCTGCGGTGATGGCTGGTGGTCTGACCTGGGCTTTATTATCGAGAAGTGCAAGGAACTCGGCCTCAAGATCTGGATCTTGGACGACGCGCACTTCCCCACCGGCTACGCCAACGGCGCCGTCAAACAGGCCGTGCCCGAGCTCCGCAAGCTCGTCCTCACGCACCGCACCATCGACGTCGTGGGGCCGACGCCGCAGGTGAGCGTCGCGCTCGGCAACATGTTCGACGCCACCGAGGAGTTCTACGGCGTCGTCTTCATGCAAGGCGGCGAGCCCGTTGAGGTCAACTACCACGTGGTCGCAGGCGACGATGGCCGCCCGACCGCGCTCGTCTTCGACGCGCCCGCCGGCCACACCCAAGCTTGCGTACTTCTTACCAGCGAAAAGACCGCCTACAACCCCGACTACATCAACATGGTGGACAAGGCCTCCTGCGACCAGCTCATCACCGCGGTCTACGAGCCCCACTACCAGCACTTCGGCGACGAGTTCGGCCATACGATCCTCGGCTTCTTCTCCGACGAACCGGGCTTCGCCAACGAGAAGGGCATCACCTTCGAGGACGGCACCTCCGACTGCCTCATCGGCAAGAAGAGCATGCCGCTGCCCTGGTCGGCCGAGCTGGAGCGCCGCCTGCGCGAGCGCTGGGGCGAGGCGTTTCTTGCCAACCTGTGCGCGCTCTGGGGCCGCGCGGAGGCCGGCGCCGACGCACGCGTGGGCTACATGGAGGAGGCCACGCGCCTCTACGAGGAGTGCTTCTGCGGCAACCTCGGCGACTGGTGCCGCGCGCACGGCGTCTCCTACATCGGCCACGTCATCGAGGACAAGGACGGCCACGCGCGCCTCGGAGCCGGCGCCGGCCACTACTTCCGCGCCGTCGGCGGCCAGGACATGGCGGGCGTGGACGTCGTGATTAACCAGGTCGTCCCCGGCATCGACTCGGGCACCCACGACTACGGCCGCGGCAGCTGGGACATGGAGTTCTACGCCTACGCACTCGCCAAGCTCGGGGCATCGGCCGCGCACCTCGACCCAAAGAAGCAGGGCCGCTGCATGGCCGAGGTCTTCGGCGCGTTCGGCTGGCACGAGGGCCTGCGCCAGATGAAGTGGATCTGCGACCACTTCCTCGTTCGCGGCGTCAACTGGTTCGTGCCCCACGCCTTCAGCATGGCGCCCTTCCCCGACCCCGACTGCCCGCCGCACTTCTACGCGCATGGCAAGAACCCGCAGTTCAAGCACTTCCACGTGCTCATGAGCTACCTCAACCGCATGGGCACCGTGTTCTCCGGCGGGCGGATGGCGACGTCTGTGGCCGTGCTCTACCACGCCGACGCCGAGTGGGCGGGCGCGGCGCAGCCCATCCAGCGCGTCGCCGCCGAGCTTGGGCGCGCGCAGATCGACTACGACTTCGTGCCGGCCGAGGCGTTCTCGGCCGACGGCGACCAGGGCCGCTACCAGGTGCGCATTGACGGCGCGGGCGGCGACGCGGCGTCCGGCTTCGACGTGAACGGCCAGCGCTTCAGCTGCCTCGTCGTCCCCGGCCGAGAGTTCATCGCCGCGGACACGCTCACCTTCATCGCCCGCGCCCAAGCGGCCGGCGTCCCCGTCTATTTCGTCGACACCTGCCCCGAGAAGATCTACGGCGGCGACCCCGCGGCGGCGGACGGCGTGAGCGTCCAGGTCATCTCGCTCTCCGTCCTCGCCGAGGAGCTCGCGTCGCGCGGCCTGCAGACCGTGGCTTGCGACGAGCACCAGCCGTGGCTGCGCGCGTGCCGCTACGAGAAGAACGGCGAGACCTACGTCTTCCTCGTAAACGAGCACCCCAAGGAGGCCATCCACACCAAGGTCTACCTGCCGGGCGTAGGCGCGCTCACCGGCGCGGCCTACGACGTGGTCAACGAGGGCGCGGCGCGTGCCTTCACGGGCGAGCTCGACCTCGCGCCCTACGAGAGCGTGCTCGTGTGCGTCGGCGAGAAGGTCGAGGACGGCACGGATGCGGAGGGCGCAGACACAGCGCTTCTTGCCAACAAACCGCAGGTCATCGCTGTCGAAGGCCCCTGGGGCGTCGACGCCCCCGACGGCGGCATGACCGTCCTCGACGAGCTCCACGACCTCACGTTCGCCCCGTTCCCCGGCCAGGCGGGCGAGTTCACGTACAGAACGACCTTCGAGCTGGCGGACGACGCCGCGATCGCGACCCTCGACCTCGGCGACGTCTACGAGGTGGCCGAGGTCACCCTCGACGGCCGCGCCCTCGGCGCCCGCGTCTGCCCGCCCTACCGCTTCGATGCCGGCGAGCTCGCTGCCGGCCCCCATAAGCTCGAGGTCCGCGTGATCAATACCCTCGACCACGCGGTCCGCGACATGTTCGCCCTGACCGAACCCAGCGACCCCTCCGGCCTGATCGGCCCCGTCTCCGTCCTCGTCCGCTAGGAAGCCGATACATCCGCAGCGCCCCAAAAATAGAAGCGCGCCCGCTGGCCATCCCACGATGTCGGCGGGCGCGCTTTCTCCCTAACATGCCCTCCGCTGTTTGCTAGAGTAGAATCCCTGAAACACCCGCGTGGATTTTTCCAGACACCCCTTCGTCTCTTTTCGCCTCGCAACCGTTCGCCGCGTGCCCGAACGGGTCGCGGCACCTCGATTGGCGAGAAGGAGCGTTGTCCACCATGCGGACCAGCATCAAGCACACCAAACTAAACACGACCCCCAAGAGAAACCCGAGCCCTGGGCGCTCAGCTGCCCTCGTATGCCTGGGCGGCGCCTGCTACGGCTTCAACGCCACCGCCTACAAGCTCGCGTACGGCATGGGCTTCAGCGCCGCACAGATCGCCGCCGCACAGATGTGGTGTTCGTTTATGCTGTACGCGATTCTCTTCGCCGGAGAGGCTCTTCAAGGCCGCGAGCGGTCCCGAATCGGGCGCCTGACCGCAGCCAAGCTCTTCGGCGCCGGCTGCACGACCTGCTGCACGTCCATCTTCTACACCTATGCCATGAGCGTCCTTCCCATGCCGCTGGCGCTAACGCTGCTGTTCCAGTTCACGTGGATCGGGACGCTCATCCAGACGATCTCGACGCGCAAGATGCCGGCAATTAACCAAGTGGCCTCCGCAGTCATCATCATGTTCGGGACCGTTTTCGCAAGCGGGCTCTACAGGACGGACCTCTCGACCTGCAGCCCGCTGGGCATCGCCGCCGGCCTCGCGGCCGCTGTGTGCTGCGCGTCCTTCCTCGCCCTCTCCGGCCACATACAGACCGAGTGTTCCCAGGCCCAGCGCGGACTCGTCATCTGCGCGGGTTCGGTTGCGGCTTCGCATCTCATCAGCCCCGACTTCCTTGTGTCGGGCGTGCTGCTCAAGGGCATCGCGCCCCTTGGCCTCGTCGCAGGCGCCTGCGGCTTCTTCCTGCCTGTGCTGCTGTTCAGCATCGGGACGCCAAGCCTGCCCACCGGTGTCACGACGATCCTCGCCGCTTCCGAGCTGCCGGCCGGCCTGCTTGTGGCCATGGTCGTCCTTGACGAGCCGATCGGAGCCATTGAGTGGCTCGGCGTCGCGATCATCCTGGCCGGTGTCTGCATCTCCCAGCTGCAGTTTTTACCCAAGGGGTCAAGCCGAAAATCTGCCGCAAAGTCGTGAGCCTGCCGCTCGCCTCTCGATGAGCAAGCCCGGCAACCCCTCAGACCGACCAACACCCAGGTCCGCCCGACTTTTCCCGCTTTAAAATTGGATTTGCCGAGTAGCCCACAATCGAGCAAGCCGTTCAACTGGGCAAACGTTGGGCTAAATCGTCCGGCTACTCATCAAATCCAATTTTAAAGCGGGAAAAGTCGGCCTGGCGCACAAGCAGCTCTTCCCAAGCGCCCCAAACCCCCTCACCTCCCCGCCCCGCCGCTGTAGGCAGCCGCCCTGATGCCATTAGGCAAAAAAGTCTCAAAAAGTATCAACCCAACCGAATGTTCCCAGCTCATCACCGAAAAGAGGTGTCAGTTTGCCTGACACCTCTTTTCTTTACGCCTGCGTTCGGGGCATACTGCAGCCAGCAAGCAAGCACGTTAGAAGCGATAGAAAGGAACGCATCATGGCAGCAGTTTTCCCGAAGGGCTTCTTCTGGGGCGGCGCCACCGCCGCCAACCAGTTCGAGGGCGCCTGGAACGTCGACGGCCGCGGCCCCTCGGTCGACGACCACTTCATGGGCGGCTCCTACGAGAAGCCCCGCGAGATCACCCTCGACATCGACCCCGATAAGCTCTACCCCAACCACGACGGCATCGATTTCTATCACCACTACGAGGAGGACATCGCGCTGTTCGCCGAGATGGGCTTCAACATGTTCCGCATGTCCATCTCCTGGAGCCGCATCTTCCCGAACGGCGACGACGCCGAGCCCAACGAGGCCGGCCTCGCCTTCTACGACCGCGTCTTCGACTGCTGCAAGAAACACGGCATCGAGCCGCTCGTGACCATGTCCCACTACGAGATGCCTTACCACCTCGTCGAGAAGTACAACGGCTGGGCCTCCCGCGAGCTCATCGGCTTCTTCGAGAAATACGCCAAAACCATCCTGGACCGTTACCACGACAAGGTTACCTACTGGCTGACCTTCAATGAGATCAACTGCGGCACCATGGACATGGGCAACCTCTTCGAGACCTCCATGATCCAGGGCTATGAGGGCCCGGCCTCCGGCGTCCACACCACCTTCCAGGCCCGCTACCAGGCCCTCCACCACCAGTTCGTGGCCTCCGGGCGCGCCATCCGCTACGCGCACGAGAACTACCCCGCGCTCAAGATGGGCAACATGGACTGCTTCATCCTCTCCTACGCCGCCACCTGCGACCCGGCCGACATCCTGCTCAACCAGCAGCAGATGCGCCAGATGAACTGGTACTGCTCCGACGT
The DNA here is from genome assembly GCA_030530145.1 of Coriobacteriia bacterium. Classification (GTDB taxonomy): domain Bacteria; phylum Actinomycetota; class Coriobacteriia; order Coriobacteriales; family Atopobiaceae; genus Paratractidigestivibacter. Next base: position 37,624 of record JAUMVN010000019.1, read on the forward strand.
CCAGGCCCGCGGCGCCTACCCCGCCTACGCCAAGCGCTTCTGGCGCGAGCACGACATCGAGCTCGACATCCAGGACGGCGACCTCGCCGACATCGAGGCCGGCAAGATCGACTTCTACACCTTCAGCTACTACATGAGCAACGTCGTCGGCACCCACGACGTCGAGCAGGCCGCCGGCAACATGACCTTCGGCGGCAAGAACCCCTACCTCGACTCCACCGACTGGGGCTGGCAGATCGACCCCGCCGGCCTGCGCTTCTCGCTCAACGAGATCTACGACCGCTACCAGATCCCCCTCATGGTCGTCGAGAACGGCATGGGCGCCTACGACACCGTCGAGGAGGACGGCTCCATCCACGACCCGTACCGCATCGCCTACCTCCAGAGCCACATCAAGGCCATGGGCGAGGCCGTGGACGACGGCGTCGACCTCATCGCCTACACCTGGTGGGGCCCGATCGACCTCGTGTCCGCCGGCACCGGCGAGATGCGCAAGCGCTACGGCTTCATCTACGTCGACAAGCACGACGACGGCACCGGCACCCTCGAGCGCAAGAAGAAGGACTCCTTCTACGCCTATCAGAAGATCATTCGCTCGAACGGCGCTGAGGGCCTGGAGTAAGTAACCGGCTTCCCACGGGGCTGCCAAGCTCCACATAACCGCACGAGAAGGCGGCCGGCTTCGGCTGGTCGCCTTTTCTCTACCGATTCGCACGGATTGGAGCAAGAAATGAGCGACAAGAAGATCCTCTTCCTCGACGTTGACGGCACCATCACCGACTACGACAACAACGTCCCCGAGTCCGCCAAGCGCGCCATCCGCGCCGCGCGCGCGAACGGCCACCGCGTCTACATGTGCACGGGCCGCAGCAAGGCCGAGAACCCGCCCGAGATCACCGAGATCGGCTTCGACGGCATGATCGGCGGCAACGGCTCCTACGTCGAGTCCGACGGCGAGGTCGTCATGCACCAGCTCATCACCGCCGAGCAGTGCCGTCACATCGTCGACTGGCTGCACGGCCGCAGCCTGGAGTTCTACCTTGAGTCCAACAACGGCCTCTTTGCCAGCGAGAACTTCCGCGAGGCCGCCCGCCCGGTGCTGCGCGTCTACGCGGGCCGCAAGGGCGCCCCGAACGCCGACACGCTCGAGACCGATGACGTCATGCACGGCATGGTCTACGGCGGAGAGCTCTACCGCGACGACCTCAACAAGGTGAGCTTTATCCTCTCGAGCTACCAGGACCACCTGGACTCCATCGAGGAGTTCCCCGACCTCGAGTGCCACACCTGGGGCGGCGCCGGCGAGACGGCCCTGTTCGGCGACATGGGCGTGAAGGGCATCGACAAGGCCCACGCGGTCCACGTCCTGCTCGAGCACCTCGGCGCCGACCTCGCCGACACCGTGGCCTTCGGCGACGCGAAGATCGACATCCCCATGTTCGAGTGCTGCGGCGCGTCCGTCTGCATGGGCTCCGGCGGCGACGAGGCTAAGGCCGCGGCCGACTACGTGACCACCGACGTCGACGACGACGGCCTCTGGAACGCCTTCACCCACCTCGGCCTCATCTAAGCCCCGCCGAGCGACCTCGCCGGGTGACAGGTCCCCAGCTCAACGCCGGCAACCTGTCACCCGGCCCCTGTACCGCCCACGTACGAAAATCGACCGTTCGCCGCCGTAGGCTGTTAAACCAGCGCACAACCACATATATTCATCACGCAGCGAGTTTGTTACTCTCCGGGAGGCATCACTTGCGCAGGGAAAGTCGTTTATAGTAACCACTCTGCGCTAAAGCCACGGGGAGTTTTTTCATGCTTATCCTCAAGAAGATCAACAACAACGTCGCGCTTGCGTGCTCCGACGCAGGCGACGAGATTGTTGTCTTCGGCAAGGGTGTCGGCTTTCCCTCCATGCCCTACGAGCTCGAAGACCTCTCGGTCATCGAGAAGACCTTCGTGAGCGACGGCGGCAACTCGCCCGACGCCCTCACCTCCGTTTCCGACGAGGTGCTGCGCGCGTCCTCCGACATCACCGACCTCGCCCGCGCCAACCTCGGCTGCCAGCTCGCGCCGAGCCTGCCGTTCGTCATGGCCGACCACCTGCAGTTCGCGGTCGACCGTACCCGCGACGGCATCCAGATCGAGAACCCGCTCTCCGCCGACGTCGCCCGCGTCTACCAGCGCGAGCACTCCCTCGGCGTCCAGGGCCTCGCCATCGTACAGGACCACACCGGCATCCTTCTCCCCACAGGCGAGGCGGCCTCCATCGCGCTTCACCTCGTGAACTCCGAGCTCGGCACCGCCGCGCCCGCGCGCAACATGGACGAGCTCCTCAAGACCACCAAGATCCTCGAGGACATCACCGACGTCGTCGAGAACCAGGTCAGCTTCGAGCTCGACCGCACCTGCTACGCCTACGTGCGCTTCGTCACGCACATGCGCTACCTCATCCGCCGCCTCATGAAAGGCGCGCCCGTCCAGACGGCGAACCTCTCGCTGTTCCACCAGGCGGCGCGCGACTTCCCCGAGACGTACAAGATCGCGATGGCGATCAACCAGTATCTCGAGCGAGCCCACAACTGGTCGTGCACCGACGAGGAGATGCTCTACCTCATGATGCACTTGAACCAGCTCCAACCCAGGGAGAAACCCACGGGGCAATAAGCCCCTCTCCCCTCGCGCCCGACGCGCACCCAACTCATTTCGGTGTCTTTGTCGCCGGCCCACCAGGGCCCGGTGCCCGGCGATTGTGTGACATATCTGGCATTTGCACCACAAGGAAAGGAAGATTCATGGCTGGTAAGTACGACGAGCTCGCCTCCCAGATCGTCGATCTGGTCGGCGGCCCGAGCAACGTCAACTCCGTTGCCCACTGCATCACCCGCGTCCGCTTTAAGCTCAAGGACGAGTCCAAGGCCAACGACGACGCGATCTCCGCGCTCCCGCAGGTCATCAAGGTCATGCACGCCAACGGCCAGTACCAGGTCGTCGTCGGCAACATCGTCGAGGACGTCTACGACGCCGTTCTCGCTGCCGGCAAGTTCGCCGACGGCGGCTCCGTCGACGCCGAGGACGACGGCGCCCCGAAGAAGCCCGCCGACGTCATCATCGACCTCATCTCCGGCATCTTCCAGCCCATGCTCGGCACCTTCTCGGCCGCCGGCATCATGAAGGGCCTGCTCGCCCTCTTCTCCTTCCTTGACCAGGAGTTCTTCACGGGCGGCACCTTCGCCACCTCTGGCGCCTACACCATGCTCTACACCGTCGCCGACGGCATGTTCTACTTCCTGCCCGTCGTCCTCGGCTACACCGCCGCCAAGAAGTTCAAGATGAGCGAGTTCAACGGCCTCGCCATCGCCTTCTCGCTCGTGTACCCGACCATGGTCGCCCTCACCTCCGGCGAGGTCATCGGCTCCGTCGAGCTCGGCATCCTCGGCACCTTCTCGTGGTACGCCGACTTCTTCGGTATCCCCATCATCATGCCCGCCGCCGGCTACACCAGCTCCGTCATCCCCATCCTGCTGATGGTCTGGTTCGGCGCCAAGGTCGAGAAGTGGGTCAAGTCCTGGATCCCCGCGGCCCTCAAGATGTTCTTCGTGCCCCTGATCACCGTGACCGTGACCGTCGTCCTCGGCTACCTCGTCATCGGCCCAATCGCCACCGTCATCTGCAACCTGCTCGCCGCCTTCTTCCAGTTCATCTTCAACCTGCCGGCCGTCGGCTCCGTCGTGGGCTCCCTCATCGTCGGTACCTTCTGGATGCCGCTCGTCATCTTCGGCTTCCACTGGTCGCTCGTCCCCATCTGCATCTCTAACCTGACGCTGCTCGGCCACGACTTCATCCTGGCCTCCGTCATCGCCCACTCCTTCTCCCTGGGCGCCGTCCTCTTCGCCATGTACCTCAAGAACAAGGACGCCAACTTCCGCGGCATCGCCCTGCCCGCCATCATCTCCGCGTTCTTCTTCGGCGTGACCGAGCCCGCCATCTACGGCGTCGCCCTCCCCAACAAGAAGGCCTTCATCGTCGCCTGCATCGGCTCCGCCGCCGGCGCCCTCGTCATCGGCCTCACCGGCACCCTGGTCTACATCTCCGGCGGCCTCGGCGTCTTCAACTGGCTCTCCTTCATCGACCCCTCCGGCGTGAACGGCATCACCCACATGATCTACTCGATCATCGCTTCCCTCGTGGGCGCCGTCGTCGGCTTCGTGATCGAGTTCGCGATCTACAAGCCCGAAGAGGCCTAAGAGCGATTCCCAGCACTTCTTGCCGATAACGCCTGACGCGTTGTCATACGGCCGGCGGCGTACCCCCAAGCGTCGCCGGCCTTTGCTATGAAGAGGCGCCGGGCCGGTAAACGAATGCCAGGCAGGTGAGCGGGGCGCAACCCCGCGGCCCTTCTCCCCAACCAAACCCACGAAAGGAAACGCACATGAGCAAGTTCCCCGAAGGATTCCTCTGGGGCGGCGCGACCGCCGCGAACCAGTGCGAGGGCGGCTACAACGCCGACGGCAAGGGCCTGGGCGTCCCCGACGTCATGACGGGCGGCACCGTCTCCGAGCCGCGCCGCGTGACCAACGGCGTCTTCGAGGGCGTCCACTACCCCTCCCACGAGGCCGTGGACATGTACACCCACTACCTCGACGACATCGCGCTCTTCGGCGAGATGGGCTTCAAGTGCTACCGCATGTCCATCAACTGGAGCCGCGTCTTCCCGCACGGCGACGAGGAGCAGCCCAACCAGGCCGGCATCGAGTTCTACCGCCGTGTGTTCGAGAAGTGCCGCGAGCACGGCATCGAACCCATGGTCACGCTCTCGCACTATGAGCTCCCCTACTACCTGGCCAAGGAGTACGGCGGCTGGGCCAACCCCAAGCTCATCGACTTTTACCTCAACTACGCGCGCACCGTCATGACCGAGTACAAGGGCCTCGTGCGCTACTGGCTCACCTTCAACGAGATCAACTGCCTGCTCATGGGCGGCTTCGGCAACATCATGGGCGCGGGCATCCTGCCGCCGGGCGACGACGTCCCCATGACCTTCGGCGACTGCGACTGGGACGTGCCGCAGAAGCGCTACCAGGCCCTCCACCACCAGTTCCTCGCGAGCGCCAAGTGCGTCGTCATGGGCCACGAGATCGACCCCGAGAACAAGATCGGCTGCATGATCGCCGGCAACGTGACCTACCCGCACACCTGCAACCCCGACGACGTCATCCTGGCGCAGAAGAAGCAGCGCGAGCAGAACTTCTACTGCGGCGACGTCCAGGTCCGCGGCGCCTACCCCGCGTGGGCCCCGGCCGTCTGGGCGCGCGAGGGCGTTCAGATCGAGGTCTCCGAGGAGGACGCGGCCACGCTCAAGGCCGGTAAGGTCGACTTCTACAGCTTCTCTTACTACATGAGCTCCACCGCGAGCGCCGACCCCAAGCTCATCGAGGGCGGCAACATCTTCGGCGGCGCCGGCAACGAGTACCTGAAGAAGAGCGACTGGGGCTGGGCCATCGACCCCAAGGGCCTCAAGTACTACCTGGAGGAGGTCTACGACCGCTACCAGGTGCCGCTCATGATCGTGGAGAACGGCCTGGGCGCCGTGGACGTGCGCGACGAGAACGGCCAGGTCCACGACTCCTACCGCGTCGACTACCTGCGCGAGCACATCGAGCAGATGGGCGAGGCCATCGCCGACGGCGTCGACCTCATGGGCTACACGATGTGGGGCTGCATCGACCTCGTCTCCGCCTCCACCGGCGAGATGAAGAAGCGCTACGGCTTCATCTACGTCGACAAGGACAACGACGGCAACGGCACCCTCGCTCGCAGCAAAAAAGACTCCTTCTACTGGTACAAGAAGGTCATCGCCACCAACGGCGAGGACCTGTCGTAGAATAGGCACTATGGTAATAACCAGCAGCTCGGGGGCGTGATCGCGTCTCTTGGCCGAAGGTAGATCCCAACTAATAAAGGAGAAGCTCATGGGACTCTTTGACATGTTCAAGAAGAAGGCCGAGGCTCCCGCCGCCCCCGCCAAGCCCGCCTCCGTCGACGCCGTCGACGAGCCGTTCACCCTCGCCGCCCCCGTCTCCGGCAAGGCCATCAAGATGACCGACGTCCCCGACCCCGTTTTCGGCGGCGAGATGATGGGCAAGGGCTGTGCCGTCTACCCCGACGCCGATGTCGTCTACGCCCCCTGCACCGGCACCGTGAGCGTCCTCATGCCGCACGCCGTGGGCATCAACACCGCCGACGGCATGGAGATCCTCTGCCACGTGGGCGTCGACACCGTCGACATGAACGGCGACGGCTTCACGAGCCTCGTCAAGCAGGGCGACGCCGTCAAGGCCGGCGAGCCCTGCATCAAGATCGACCGCAAGAAGATCGCCGACGCCGGCCACCCCGACTGCGTCGTCCTCATCGTCACCAACACCACCGACTACGCCGATGTCGCGATGACCGTCGAGGCCGACTCCACCGTCGCCGCCGGCGCCGCCGTGGTTAAGGTCACCAAGTAGGGCCTGCATAACGCATAGAAGCCGTAAGGGCGCCGCTCAGGGATGGGCGGCGCCCTTTCTTCTATGCTCCCGATACGAAATACCCTGCTTCTGGAGTCAGAATCAGCGTCGATTCTGACTCCAGAAGCAGGGTATTCATCTTGTCGATCCGCTCAGTCGCCGTCTGTGGACAGAAAAGCGCCCGGCCCCGCAGGTGCGGAACCGGGCGCTTAAGGCTTAGCTAAGCGGCGAGCTTGGACTTACGCCCAGCCCTTGCCGTCGGAGCCGAACTCGCAGATGAGCTCCTTGGTGCGGGCGACGATGGCGTCGCGGCCGGGCTTGAGGAGCTTGCGCGGGTCGTAGCCCTTGCCCTGCTGGTCAGCGCCGGACTCGATGTACTCGCGGGTAGCCTTGGCGAAGACGACCTGGAGATCGGTGTTGACGTTGATCTTGGAGATGCCGAGGGAGATAGCCTTCTGGATCTGGTCGACGGGGATGCCGGTGCCGCCGTGGAGGACGAGGGGCAGGTCGCCGGTGAGGGCCTTGATCTCGCCGAGGCGATCGAAGGAGAGGCCGGCCCAGTCGGCCGGGTAAAGGCCGTGGATGTTGCCGATGCCGCAGGCGAGGAAGTCGACGCCCAGGTCAGCGATGGCCTTGCACTGCTCGGGATCGGCGAGCTCGCCGTTGGAGGCAACGCCGTCCTCGACGCCGCCGATGCCGCCGACCTCGGCCTCGACGGAGATGCCCTTGTTGTGGGCGATCTTCACGATCTCGGCGGTGCGCTTGAGGTTGGTCTCGAAATCGGCCTCGTGGGAGCCGTCGTACATGACGGAGGTGAAGCCGGCCTCGATGCAGGCGAGGGCCTGGTCGTAGGAGCCGTGATCGAGGTGCAGGGCGACGGGGACGGTGATGTTCTTGTCCTCGACGAGCTGCTTGACCATGTCGGCGACGATCTTGAAGCTGGTCTGCCACTTAGCGGCGCCGCCGGTGCACTGGATGATCAGCGGGGACTGGAGCTCCTCGCCGGCATCGAGAATGGAAGAAGCCCACTCAAGGTTGTTGGTGTTGAAAGCACCAATACCGTAGTGGCCCTTCTCAGCGGCCTGGAGCATAGCGGTTGCGTTAACGAGCATGTTTTGACCTCCTGTGTATGAGGAACAAGCAGAAAACGGAACGTCACCCATAATACCCCGTTAACGGGTTGAAAATCTCCGCGAATGGTAGGTTTTGTCCAGTGTTCGTGAGAAATCGTGTGCACCGCGTGGAGGAATCTATACTCGGGTACCCGATTTTCGGTAGGCGAATTGTTGTGCGCGGTAAACGGTTTGGAGTGTTCCACGTGGCTAAGCGAGCGGCATCTGGCGGTTCCTCCGGCGAGGGGAAGGGGATCTTCGAGGACTTCTCGTTCGCCGCGGTAATAGCCTCCGGGCTCGCCGCCGCGACCTCCTTCGCTCTCTCGTCGCAGATCGGCCTGGCGGGCTCCATCATCGGCACCCTCATCGGCGGCTTCGCCTCGGCGGCGGCTTCGCAGGTGTACAAGTCGATCCTCTCCGCCTCGGCCGAGAAGCTCCGGCAGGTCGGGCCCGTCGAGGACGCGGCGGGCAGCGTCGCGGCCGACGCGGCACAGAGCGGCGCGACCCGGGCCATCGGAGCGGCCGACGTGACGCGGCCCATCCGCCGGCGCTCGGTGAGCGGCGAGGCGGAGGTTGAGGAGCTCGCCGAGTCGGGCACGCCGATCGCGCCCCCGGAGGTCATCGAGGCGGCGCGCGCCCGCAGGAACCGGACGATCCGCCGCCGCGCTACCGTGATAGCCGCGGCGGTGGCCCTGGCAGCGGTGCTCGTCTTCGCCGTGGTGGTCAACTTCGTCACGCGCGGCTCGGGCATCGGGCCCACGTCCATCCAGGCCGAGCAGCAGGCCGAGGACGCCTCGGATGCCGGCCGCGACGGCGGGGACGCCTCCGGGCCCTCCCATGGCAGCGGGACAGACGGGGCGGGCTCCGCGGGCGGCTCGGGCTCGACGGGCACCTCGACGGGCTCGGGCGCGGGCAGCGCGGACTCCTCCGCAACCGGGTCGGGCTCGTCCGACGCAGGCGCCTCCTCCGGCACGGACGCGAGCGGCTCCGGCACATCCGCTTCCGACTCAAGCAGCTCCTCGGAGACGAGCTCCGGCTCTGGCGGCTCCTCGTCCGGGACGGAAAGCGCCGACGGCTCAAGCTCGGGCAGCGGCTCCGGCAGCAGCGACTCGGGCTCGGGCAGCGCCTCCGGCGACTCCTCCGCCGGCAGCTCGGGCTCCTCCGGCTCGTCCTCGTCCGGCTCCGACGGCTCGGCGGCCTCCTCGTCGGGAACCGCGAAGCAGTAGGCTCGCGCCCGCCGGCCGCCACGCCCGCCGGCCGCCGCGCCCGCCGCGCGCCGGGCTCCCATCGTCCCGCCGCGCCCATCGCGCGCAAGGGCCGCCGGGTCTAGAATCAAGGGGTTGAAAACACGACACCCGTCGAAAGGAACCCCATGGAGCGCCCAAACGCGTGGAAGTCCTACTCCCCCGACCAGCTCGACGAGCTGCACTCCCTCTGCGAGGGCTACAAGGCCTTCATCTCCGCCAACAAGACCGAACGCGAGTGCTGCGCCGCCGCCGTCGACATGGCCCGCAAGGCCGGTTACGTCGACCTCGCCGACGCCGTGGCCGCCGGCCGCGAGCTCAAGCCCGGCGACAAGGTCTACGCCGTCAACCGCGCCAAGTCCCTCATGCTCGTGAACCTCGGCTCCGACGACCTCGAGGCCGGCGTGAACATCCTCGGCGCCCACATCGACTCGCCGCGCATGGACGTCAAGCAGAACCCGCTCGAGGAGTCGAGCGACCTCGTCACGCTCGACACCCACTACTACGGCGGCATCAAGAAGTACCAGTGGGTCACTATCCCGCTGGCCATCCACGGCGTCGTGGCAAAGAAGGACGGCAGCGTGGTCAACGTGGCCGTGGGCGAGGACGAGGCCGACCCGGTCTTCTGCGTGAGCGACCTGCTCATCCACCTCTCCGGCGAGCAGATGACCAAGACCGCCGCCAAGGTGATCGAGGGCGAGATGCTCGACGTCATCGTGGGCGGCCGCCCCGTCACGGTCGAGGCCGGCGAAGACGGCAAGAAGGACGAGAAGGACCTGGTCAAGAAGGGCCTCCTCGCCGTCCTCAAGGAGCAGCTCGACATCGAAGAGGAGGACCTTCTCTCCGCCGAGCTCGAGGTCGTGCCCGCAGGCGCCGCACGCGACCTTGGCTTCGACCGCTCCATGATTCTGGGCTACGGCCAGGACGACCGCTCCTGCGCCTACACCAGCCTCGTCGCGCAGCTCGACGAGCCCGAGGTCAAGCGCACCGCCATCACCCTGCTCGTGGACAAGGAGGAGATCGGCTCGGTGGGCGCCACGGGCATGACCAGCCGCTTCTTCGAGAACACCATGGCCGAGGTGCTGGCGCTCGCCGGCAAGGGCGGCGACCTCGCGCTGCGCCGCTGCCTCGCCAACTCGCAGATGCTCTCGAGCGACGTCTCGGCCGGCTACGACCCCACCTTCGCCTCTGCCTTCGAGCCGAAGAACTCCAGCTACCTGGGACGCGGCCTCACCTTCAACAAGTTCACCGGCAGCCGCGGCAAGTCCGGCTCCAACGACGCCGACGCCGAGTACGTGGCCAAGATCCGCCGTGTGATGGACGAGGGCGGCGTCAACTGGCAGACCGCGGAGCTCGGCCGCGTCGACGTGGGCGGCGGCGGCACCATCGCCTACATCCTGGCCAAGTACGACATGAGCGTCATCGACTGCGGCGTGCCCGTGCTCAGCATGCACGCGCCCTGGGAAGCCACGAGCAAGGCCGACATCT
>JAUMVN010000004.1:0-78501 GCA_030530145.1 Coriobacteriia bacterium
CGGCACGGACGGCGGCACGGGCGGCGGATCCGGCACGGAAGCCGGCGCGCCGGGCTCGCGGGGCGGCGGCCGGGTCCCCGCGACGGGCGACGAGGCCGGGGCCGCCGCGATGGCCGCGGCGTTTCTCGGGGCGGGCGCGCTCGCGGCATCGGGCGCACTCGGGCTCGCGGGGTAACTTTTCCCGGCGCTCGTCTTTTATGGCAACCTACCCTGCCTTTAGAGTCACTTTTGGAGCCAAAAGTGACTCTAAAGGCAGGGTAGGTCCGGTCGCAGCCCCTTCTTTGCGAAGAAGCGCCTTGACCGCGGGGCTATCGGTGCCCGCGGCGGCTGTTCGCGCCCTGGCGACCCTGGCCCGCGCGGTTGCGCGCGGCCGCGTTCTGCGGCCGGCCTATGCCCTGCGAGCCGCCCTTCTTCGCGCCGCCGCCTTTGTTGAAGCCGCTCTCTTTGCCGCCCCCGTTCCTTCCCTGGGGTTTCTTGCCCGCAGCGGCCTTCTTGCCGCCCTTCCCCGCGGCGCCCGCGCCTTGCTGCTTGGGCGGGTAGGGGCGGATCAGACACTTCGGGTCGAAGCCGATGAGGTCGCGCCGGCCGGCGCGCTCGAGCGCCTCGTGCACGAGCTTCCAGTTCTCGGGCTTGCGGTACTGGATGAGCGCGCGCTGCATCGCCTTCTCGTGCGGGTCGCGCGGCACGTAGATGGGCTGCATGTTGCGCGGGTCGAGGCCCGTGTAGAACATGCAGGTGCTCATCGTCGACGGGGTGGGGTAGAAGTCCTGGACCTGCTCGGGCATGTAGCCCATGTCGCGCACGGCCTCGGCGAGCTCGACGGCCTCCTTCATCGTGGAGCCGGGGTGCGAGCTGATGAGGTAGGGCACGACGTACTGCTCGAGCCCGACGGCCTTGGTCACGCGCTCGAAGCGGCGGCAGAACGCGTCGTAGACGGCGCGCGACGGCTTGCCCATGGCGGCGAGCACCGTGTCGCTCACGTGCTCGGGCGCGAGGCGCAGCTGGCCGGAGACGTGGTGGCGGACGAGCTCGTCGAGGAACTTGTCGGACTTGTCGGCGAGGGTGTAGTCGAAGCGCACGCCGGAGCGGACGAAGACTTTCTTAACGCCCGGGAGCTGCCGCAGGTCGCGCAGCAGGTCGGCGTAGGAGTCTTCCTCGACCACCATGTTCGGGCAGATCTTCGGCCACATGCAGCGGCGGTTCGAGCAGACGCCGTGCTTGGCCTGCTTGTCGCAGGCGGGGCGGCCGAAGTTCGCGGTCGGGCCGCCCACGTCGGTGATGTAGCCCTTGAAGCTCGGGTCGCGCGTGAGCGACTCGGCCTCGCGCATGATGCTGTCGTGGCTGCGGACCTGCAGAACGCGCCCCTGGTGGAAGGTGATGGCGCAGAAGCTGCACTCGCCGAAGCAGCCGCGGTTGGCCGCGATGGAGAAGCGCACCTCGTCGAAGTCGAACGCCGGCACGCCGCCGGCCTCGTCGTAGTCGGGGTGCCAGCCGCGCGCGTAGGGCAGCTCGTAGACGGCGTCGAGCTCTTCGGTGGAAAGAGGCGCCGACGGCGGGTTCTGCACCACGTAGAGGTTGTCGGCGGGGTAGGGCTCGACAAGGCGCTTGGCCGTGATTGAGTCCATGTTCTCGTACTGGACGGCGAAGCTGCGGGCGTAGCTCGCGCGGTCGGCGCGCAACTCGTCGTATCCGGGAAGAAGCTCGTAGTCGTAGACGTCCGCGAGGTCGCGCGCCTTGTAGGCCGAGCCCGCGATCCACGTGACCTGGTCCACCGGCACGCCACCGTCGAGGGCGTCGGCCATCTCGACGATGGAGCGCTCTCCCATGCCGTAGAGCAGCAGGTCAGCGCCGGAGTCGAGCAGGATCGAGCGCTTGAGGGAGTCCGACCAGTAGTCGTAGTGGGCGAGGCGCCGCAGGCTCGCCTCGATGCCGCCGAGCACGATGGGCTTGTGCTTGTAGGTGCGGCGGATGAGGTTGGAGTAGACGACGACGGCGTGGTCGGGGCGTGCGCCCATGCGGCCGCCGGGGGTGTAGAAGTCCTTCGAGCGGCGCTTCTTGGCGACGGTGTAGTGGTTGACCATGGAGTCCATGTTGCCGGCCGAGACGAGGAAGGCCAGGCGCGGCTCGCCGAGGACGTCGATGCTCGCCGGGTCGTGCCAGTCGGGCTGGCAGATGACGCCGACCTTGTAGCCGTGGGCCTCGAGCTCGCGGCCGATGATGGCCATCCCGAAGCTCGGGTGGTCGACGTAGGCGTCTCCGCAGACGTACACGAAGTCGCACTGGTCCCAGCCGCGGGCCTCCATGTCGGCACGCGTGGTGGGAAGAAACGCCTCGCGGCCCGGGCGGCCGGCGGGAACCTTGGCTGTGGGCTTGGCGGCGGCGCCGGGCTTGGCCGCGGCCTGTGTCGATGGCTTCTTGCCGGAGGCGTGCTTCTTCGTCTGTGCGCTCATGGGGCTCCTTCGCTACGTCGCCTTCCATGGTAGCAAGCGCGACGGGTTTGGCCTGCGTCGGGATTTGTGGCGCGCGCGTGGAGGGGAGATGGTGGGAATGTGTACCTGACCTGCGCGTGATTGAACATCCGCGCGACGGGAACAAAGTAAGTACCTTCTTTCCTTGTAGCCCCCGCCGCTCCCTTCCTCGGCGGGGGCTTCCTTTGTGCCGCGGCGCCCCTCGGCCCTTAAACCTCCAGCGAGCGTGCTCGACCATCGCGGCCTCGGCCACCACCGCGACCCTTAACGCCATGAGGGCCGCGGTGCCCGTAGCTTCGCCAACGACGCAGCGCGCCCTCCCGGGCTTCTCTTCATGCGAATCGCGTCAGCGAGCGAACGCAGTGAGCGCTGAGCGTGAAGAGAAGCCCGGGAGGGCGCGCGGGCAATCGGCAACCAGGCGTTTATTCGACCTGCATCGCCCTCATGGCGTTGAGGATCGCGATGATGGCAACGCCCACGTCGCCGAACACGGCGAGCCACATGTTGGCCACGCCGAAGGCCGCGAGCACGAGGATCACGAGCTTGACGGCGAGCGCGAAGACGATGTTCTCCCACACGATTCGCATGGTCTTGCGCGCGACGCGCTTGGCGCGGGCGATGTTGGAGGGCTTGTCGTCCATGAGCACGATGTCGGCGGCCTCGATGGCGGCGTCCGAGCCCATGGCGCCCATGGCGATGCCCACGTCAGCGCGGGTGAGGACCGGCGCGTCGTTGATGCCGTCTCCCACGAAGGCGAGCTTGCCCTTCTCGCCCTCGGCGGCAAGAAGCGCCTCCACGCGCTCGACCTTGTCGGCGGGGAGGAGCTGCGCGTGGTACTCGTCGAGCCCGAGCTTCTTTGCCACGTCGGCCGCGACCTCCTCGCGGTCGCCGGTAAGCATGACGCAGCGGCGGATGCCCTCGGCGTGCAGGTCGGCGATGGTCTGCGCGGCATCGGCCTTCACGGTGTCGGCGATGACGATGTGGCCTGCGTAAGCGCCGTCCACGGCCACGTGGAGCATGGTGCCGACGACGTCGCAGGGGTGCGCGGCGAGGCCATGGGCGGCCATGAGCTTGTCGTTGCCCACGAGGACCTCGTGGCCGTCGACCGTGGCCGCGACGCCGTGGCCCGACTCCTCGGCCGCGTTTGCAACGAGCGCCTGGTCGATGCCCTTATCGTAGGCCTTCTTGACGCTGACGGCAATCGGGTGGTCCGAGAAGGACTCGGCGTAGGCGGCGTGCTCCAGCACGAAGGCCTCGTCGTAGCCTGTCTCGGGGTGGATGGCCACGACCTCGAAGGTGCCGTTCGTCAGGGTGCCGGTCTTGTCGAAGACGACGGTGTCGACCTCGGAGAGCGCCTCGAGATAGTTCGAGCCCTTGACCAGCACGCCGATCTGCGAGGCGCCGCCGATGCCGCCGAAGAAGCTGAGCGGGACCGAGATCACGAGCGCGCAGGGGCACGACACGACGAGGAAGGTGAGGCCGCGCAGGATCCAGTCGGGCCAGGCGCCGGTCACGAGGCCGCCGATGAGGGCGAGCGCGACGGCCGAGCCGGTGACGGCGGGGGTGTAGACGCGGGCGAAGCGGGTGATGAAGTTCTCGGTCTTGGCCTTCTTCTCGGTCGCGTTCTCCACGAGCTCGAGGATGCGGCTCACGGTCGACTCGCCGAAGGGCTTCGTGGTGCGCACGTGCAGCACGCCCGTCATGTTGATGCAGCCCGAGACGACCTCGGCGCCGGCCTCGACGTGGCGGGGGACCGACTCGCCGGTGAGGGCCGCGGTGTCGAGCTGCGATGCGCCCTCGGTGACGACGCCGTCGATGGGCACGCGCTCGCCGGGCTTGACCACGATCACGCTGCCGACCGCAACCTCGTCGGGGTCGACCTGCTCGAGGCGCCCGTCGCCCTCGACGTTGGCGTAGTCGGGGGCGATGTCCATCATGGCGGCGATGGACTTGCGGCTCTTGCCGACTGCGTAGGCCTGGAAGAGCTCGCCGACCTGGTAGAAGAGCATGACGGCCGCGCCCTCGGCCATGTGCGGCTCGGTGTCGGGGAAGAAGACCATCGCGAAGGCGCCGATGGTGGCGACGGCCATGAGGAAGCTCTCGTCGAAGGCCTTGCCGTGGCGGATGTTGTTCCAGGCCTTCTCGAGCACGTCGTGGCCGGCGATGATAAAGGGCACGAGGAAGAGCGCGAAGCTCGCGTAGAGGGCGCCGGGCTCGCCGAAGATCGCCGCGAGAACGCCGAGCTCGTCGAGCGCGTAGACGACGGCGAAGATGACGAGGGCGAGCAGGATGCGGTGGAGTTTGTGCTCTTGGGACTCCTTCTTGCGGCGCTTCTTTTTCTTCTTGGCGTCGGAGGCTTTGGCGGTGGACATGTCCTCTCCTTTGAATGTATGAACAACCGCTCATATGTAGGCAGGAAGAAAGCCCGCCGGCGCGGCGGGCGGGGTGATGCTGCTAACGGATGATCTCGCAGTCGGGCTCGGCCTCGGCCGTGAAGTCGACCACGCGCTCGAGGACCTCGTCGAACTCGGCGTCGTCGGCATCGAGGGTGAGCTTCTGGGTCATGAAGTTCACGGAGACGGACTTGACGCCGTCGAGCTTGGCCAACTCGTCCTGCAGCTCGCGCGCGCAGTTGGCGCAGTCGATCTCGTCGAGCTTGAATGCCTTCTTCATGGTCGTTCCTTTCGGTCGGGGAGAGGCTCGCGGCCTGCTCCGCGCTTATTCGCAGATGTGGCTCATGCCCTGGTTGAGCATGGTGTACACGTGGTCGTCGGCGAGTGAGTAGAGGATGTTGCGGCCGTCTCGCTGGAACTTGACGAGATGCGCCTGCTTAAGCGTGCGCAGCTGGTGGGAGACGGCCGACTGGGTGGTCGCGGTCTCCTCGGCGATGTCGGCCACGCAGAGCTCGCGGCCCATGAGTGCGAAGAGAATCTTTATGCGCGTGGTGTCGCTGAAGACCTTGAACAGATCGGCGAGGTCGTAGAGCAGCTCCTCGTCGGGCAGCTCCTCGGGGGCGGTGCCCACGGGGATGGGGCCTTTTGTCTCTTCGCACATATGGAGCTCCTTTCGAGTGTCCACTTGATTATATGAGCATCCGTTCATACGTCAACTCAGAATTGCTTATAATTATGGCGAGACGCGCCATGGACCCCAGTGCGGGTGCCGTGCCGTGCAACTATTTTTCGGTTATGCGGCAAAAATCCGTCGTTTGGTTTAGTCTGAGCTCAGTTCGACGGGCGTTACCTGCGGTTTTTGTAGGGAGACAGCCCTTTAGAGCGGCGATTACTCGGCATAAGGCCAAGAATCTGCCGCAGAGTCGTCATTTTGTTGCAGGTCGATGCCGTCTAGCCGCTCGTCGAATCCAAAAATGCCGCCGTAATTGGTCAGCGGGGTGTCTATGAGTCTCATGAGCCTCACATGGAGCTGTGCCCTTTTCGTCTGGTGCTCGGTGGTGTCAAGCCGCTTGAGCCGCCGGCGCATCGGTGCGCCGAGCGACTCGGCCAACTTCGCCCCGATCTGTCGCCCGAGCAGCTCGGCCCTATCACTCGTGGATAGCGAGAGCTTGGTTGCCGAAATCACGGGTATGCCGATGGCCTGGATGTCGGCCACGCGCGCCTTGTCCTTCTCGACTTGGTCGCGCTCGTTGTGATAACCGCTGTCATATTCGACATCGAGCATTCCGTCCCAATAGATGTCGGGCATAAAGACGTCGCGCGCCGTGAGTCGTCGAAGGGACGCGGGGACGCATACCTCAACGTTGAGCACGGGTTTCGGGTATCCTCTGCCGCCGTACTGGGGTTTTAAGTACTGCTCGAGGGCGATGACCGCTTCGCGCGGTGAATAGGCGTTGTCGATGACCCATTGCGCCGCGGCTCGCGCTTGCTTTGATCCGAACATTCCGCTGGCTATTTCGATATGCGCGAGCAGCGAGTCACTGCTCGTAACGGGGTCGACGAGATACTCGCAGGTGGTCGACCCAACGCCTGGGTTTCGGTGGGCATATCTGCCGCAGAACTCCAAGCCGAGCAGAACGAGTTGCTCGAAATCAAGCGACCGTGCCTTCTGGATGAAGTACTGCTCGAACGAGGGCACGAGGATATTGCCCGGAAGCTGCATAAGGGCCCCTGTCGGGAATTCCTGAGGGAACATGGAGAATTCGAACTCGCAGGAGCGTCCCCTGAGCTCGGGGGAGGTGACAGCGATTTGTAGCGGGTTGCTCGGAGTGATATCGAATAGATGGGCGATAGGCCCGAAGTTAAAGCGGCGCAGGTCGGCAAGGCTGCTGACGCATGATTCGGGCGAAAGGGATCTCAAGTCGCAAGGCCGGGCGTAAAGGGAGCCTCCGCGTATTGCCCCCATTGCTATATCGAGGCTCTTCCCGGCGAGCATCACATATCTACCGTCCAAGTGCACCCCTCTCTATTATGTTTTGTGGGCGCAGTATGGCTTTGCGGGCGGTTGGCAGCGCAAGGAATTCGGCGGCGGTGCGGCGCGAATGCCATGAACGGGGCCGCCGTCTCGGAAATAGATGCCGTCCAGGATGGCTAGGTGCAACAAAATTGCGGTTGTGCGGCAAAAATCTGTTGCTTTGTCGAGCCTAAGATTTGGTTAGCAAGACGCTACCTGCGGTTTTGTGGAGCCGCGGGCTTCCGGGGTGGTAATTACTCCGCATAGGTCTAGGAATTTGCCGCAGAAGCGTCGTTTTGTTGCACGCGGCATACTGAGGAGGCCGCCTGAGTAAGACAAAAGCACCCCGAAGGGTGCTTGGAAGTGCCGTTATGGGATGCTCGTGTGGGGCGGGGCCCTACGCGAAGTCGATCTCGCCGGTCGCGGCGTCCATGCCGTTGACGATGGCGAGGGACTCGACCTGGTAGCCACGCTCGCGGAGCTGCTTGCCGCCGGGCTGGAAGCCCTTCTCGATGGCGATGCCGATGCCCTCGACCACGACGCCGGCCTCCTCGCAGATCTCGAGCAGGCCGTTGAGCGCGCAGCCCATGGCCAGGAAGTCGTCGATGACGATGACGTGCTCGCCGCGCTCGAGGAAACGCTTGGCCACGATGACCTCGTAGATGCGGCCCTTGGTGTAGCTCTTGATCTGCGTGCGGTACTGGTCGCCGTCGAGGTTCTTGGACTCGGTCTTGCGCGCGAAGACCACGGGGACGTCGCCGAAGTGGCGGGAGGCGACGCAGGCGATGCCGATGCCGGAGGACTCGATGGTCAGGATCTTGTCGACCTGCTTGCCCTCGAAGAGGCGGGCCCACTCGGCGCCCATCTGGTCGTAAAGCGCGACGTCGCACTTGTGGTTGAGGAAGCTGTCGACCTTGAGGACGTTGCCCTCTCGAACAATTCCGTCCTTGCGAATACGGTCCTCGAGCTCCTTCATGCGCAACCTCCCAGGTGGCTTGGCGTGGGTGTCTGAAAAACGGTTGCACTCCATTATGCCGTGCAAAGCGCCGTTGCCAACCCAAAAAGCGCCGTTCGCCGACAATTCATGCAGAAGAGAAATTTCTCGCGGCATTTGAGCTGCGGAAACGTTAGCCAAGCAAATAACCAACGCCTTCGCAACGTCAGTACGATTAACGATAAACGATAATTAAGGATAAACTCTCGTTAAGAAGAACCTTCCAGAGGGAGGAGGGCCGTCATGTTCAAGCTGGGAAGAAGCTCGAAGCCTGAGCCGACGCGGGCCGAGGTGGCGGAGCGCATGCGCAAGTCGTGCGAGCACGTGCAGGGCTGGTTCATGTTCGGCGGCATCGCGTGCATCGTCCAGCTGTTCCTGTGTGCGTCGACGGTCAACTATTGCCTGCACGAGGCGGCAGCCACCTGCGGGAACGACTGGTGGCTCGCCTTGTGGGCCACGGTCCAGGGGGTCGCCGGCTCAACGGACTCCAACGGCAACACCTGGGGCAACGCCATGACGACTATCGTGTCAGGGGGCTTCTCGGCGACGTTGATGTTCATCATCTGTGCCGAAGGGACGCGCTGCTTCAAGGCGATCGTCGAGGCGGGCACGCCCTTCACGCCGGCGGCGGTCAAGCACATGAAGGCCATAAAATGGCTCGTCATCGCCCTTGTCCTGTACCCGCTCGTACTGGCGCTGCCTGTGAACCTGTTGTGCCCTTCCAACGGAACATTCGCCCAGTTTGTGACCAACCAGGCCCATACGTACGGGACCCTCGACTTCATCGTGTTCCTCGTGGGGATGGCCGCGATGATCCATGTGTTCGAGTACGGCTGTGTCCTGCAGCGCCAGGACGATGAGACGATCTGAGGTGCTTGCATGATTGTGCTTCGCCTCGACCGCATGCTCGCCGACAGAAAGATGCGCTCCAAGGACCTCGCCGAGAAGATCGGGCTCTCCGAGGTCAATCTCTCGCGCATAAAGACCGGCAAGGTGAGCGCCATTCGCTTCTCGACGCTGGACGCCATCTGCCGCGAGCTCGGCTGCCAGCCCGGCGACGTCCTCGAGTACGTCGAGGACGAGTAGGGGCTCGGGGCCGATGCCGCGTGGGCAAGAAGCCCTTTACAGGTGAGCCTCGATCCAGGTGGCGACGCCGTCGTCGAAGACCGAATCGGTGATGTCGTCGGCCACGGCCTTGACCTCGGGGCTTGCGTTGCCCATGGCCACGAAGGTGAGCTCGCGCCCGGTCATCGAGAGGTCGTTGCCGGAGTCACCGAACGCGACGGCGCGGGCCGGGTCGATGCCGAGGCGGCGGCAGAGCTCGGTCGTGGCGTCTCCCTTGGAGGCTGCGGCGCTCGTGAGCTCGAAGTTGATGGCGTTCAGGCGCGCGATGCCGACGCCGCCGAGCGCCTCGAGGCGCGCCACGAGCTCGTCTGCCGCTTCGGGGGTGGGGACTTTGCAGTCGACCTTGTCGAGCTGCTCGTCCGGTCGGGCGCGGAACGCCTCGACGGCAGAATCGACCGCGATGCCGCCGAAGGAGCTCAGGAGCTTGTCGATGGGGTTGTCGGGCAGCTGCTCGCCGACTTCCGCAGACTGCTTCTTGAAGTCGGACGCCATGTGGGTGAGGTGGCGGCGCTCCATGAGCGAGGCGCGGTTCGTGTGGATGCTCGCGCTGCCGCCGAGCTCGTCGAGGCAACGGAGGACCTCCTCCGCGAGCTCGCGCGAGAACCCGTGGGCGAAGTCGAGGTCGGAGCGGCGGTATCCCGAGACGCGCGTCCCGTTGCAGGTGATGGCCCAGTCCATCCAGGGGGCGGCGGGAATCTGCTGCCCGAGCATCCACGCGGGGCGGCCCGATGCGACGGCGATGGCGACGCCTGCGTCGTGGGCAGCCTGGAACGCGGAGCAGACGCGCGGGCTGATGACCTGGTTCGTCGGCGTGCCGAAGACGGTGCCGTCGAGGTCGAAGGCGATAAGGTCGAAGTTGCGGTCGGCGTGGGCGACGGTCGCCTGGTCGGGTGTGCTCAAGTGCGGGACTCCTTCTGCGCGTGTTTTCCGCAGTCGATTATGCCGCGCGCGCGTAAGCCGCGGCCACGGCGCCCGTCAACCCGGCGAAAGTTTTCAGATTTGGGTTTCGCGCAAGGTCGGGGCCGGTAAGGGTTTATTGCTCGCCAAACGGCGACCTCGCCGGTGCAGCGGGCAAGAAGGGCCTCGCGGTCGAGGATCTCGACCCAGCCGCGGTGCGTGGTCACGACGCCGGCCTCGGCGAGCTTGCCCATGAGGCGCGCGGCGCTCACGCGCTGTGCTCGAGGTGGTGCCACCTCGGCGAGAAATGCCTCGATGTGGTGCGAAAACCCATAGAATAACGCTCCAGGTGGTGCTTTGAACACCACCTGGAGCGCTTTACGGTTCTGGGACGAGGGTCGTTATCGTCTTGCTGGCACCGAGGGACCCTCTCGCAACGTGAAGAGAAGGTCCTGTGCGCGCAGCATGACTTCGCTCGGAAGGACCTTGGAGAGCGCGTAGGCCGCGCGCATGTCGGCGGAGGTGATGCAGACGGCGCGGCCCTTCTTTGCGGCGGCGATGCCGCGGGAGACGGCGCGGCCCACGTCCTCGAAGCCGATGCTCGTCATGCGGCGGACGGCCTGGGGCTCGCCTGCATGATCGAGGAAGTGCGTGTCCATGAACTTGGGGCAGAGCGCCGTGGCGTGGATACCGGTGCCGCGCAGCTCGTAGTCGAGCGTGCGCGTGAGGTCGAAGACGAAGCTCTTGGTCGCGCAGTAGACGGAGAGCTCGGGCTGCGGCATGAGGCCCGCGACCGAGGCGAGGTTGACGATGCGCGAGCCGGACCCCATGTAGGGGAGGGCGGCGGAGATAAGCGCCGTGAGCGCGACGCAATTGAGGCGCACCATGGCCACGTTCTCCTCGCGCCCGATGTCCCAAAGGCGCCCGAAGCGACCGAAGCCGGCGGAGTTGACGAGCCAGGTGACCTGGGCGTCGTTCTCGTCGGCAAGGGCGCTGGCAAGAAGGTCTACGGAAGCGTCGTCGGTGAGGTCCAAGGGGAAGACGCGGGTGGCGTGCGCGCACGCCGCGGCGACTTCGACGAGGCGGTCGGCCGACCGCGCGACGAGCCACAGCTCGTCGATCTCGCCGCCCGCGCCTGCGTCGAGCTGACGGGCGAACTCGCGCCCCACGCCCGAGGACGCGCCCGTGATAATGGCGATTTTCTTCTTGCCGTCGATGCCGCCCATGTTTCTCTCCCGCCTGCTCGTCATCCCAACAGAAAGGCGCCCCGCGCTGAGCACGAGGCGCCTTCGATGGTAGCGCCTCCGCCCCGCCCCGCTCCTTCTCCCTCAAGTTCGGAAGGCTTCCAAACTTGAGAAGCCTTCTGAACTCTAGTTGGATAACGTATATTAGCAGGTAAGAAGGTCGACCAGGATTCGCACCTGGTCCCCTCCGAGTTTGGAAGGCTTCCGAACTTGGAGGGGGAGGCGGGGATTAGCCTCAGGACAGAACGGAGTTGTTCAACCAGAAGAAAACGATGATGGCGACGATGGCGACCACGATGATCGCGACGGCTTTGCCCGAGAGTTTCATTTCGGCCCCTATTCCGTCGCCTCGCGCCAGTTGAACTCAATCGCGTAGGAATCGCCGAGCGCCGAGTTGAACATGTTCCGAATGTTGTCCTCGGTGTTTTGCTTTGCCTCGTCGTAGATGCCGCCCTCGACGATCTCCTCCTCGCTTTTCTCGACGCACTTACGTATGAACGCGTCGACGTCCTCGACGTGGATCGGGTTGAGAAGATTGTTGTTCTCCTCAAGCACGCCTGACTTATCCATGTCGGGCGTGTTCGAGATGATGTAAGGCTGGTCAAGCGCGATCGTGATGGTCCTGCCGTCCGTAGAGGTGTCGTAGCTTGCCTTCGATAGATCGACGCCGACCTTGATGGTGCCGCAGTAGCGGTACCAGAAGCTGTTCTCGGTAAAGGGAATGTGGATGATGTCGAACAGCGTGTTGTCGTCGACGGACTTGTCCACGATCGAGTATTGCTGCGTGGCGCTCACCATCTCGTTGCTCGACACGATGCGCGAGAACACGATTGACGGGCTGAGCGTGTTCGCCTGACGGTAGCGCTGCTCGCCGGCGTGGAAGAGGCTCGAGATGCCCACGATGCCCACGACCAGGCCCACGACGATGCCGTAGACAAGAATCTTCGGTTTGGTCAGAAAGAAGCTGAGCTTCTTGTTCATGAGTGCCTTGGTTTTACTTGAATCCATGATGCTCCTCGCTTTGATAATCTTGCTCTGCCTAGGCTACGGTGACCCCGCCGATGGCTTGCATGATGAAGTCGCTGCCGGTATCGAAGGCGATATCTTTTGCAGCCTCACCGACGTCACCGTTGTCGAAAATGGCGATCGCGGTGCTTGCGGCCATCAACGCTATGTGCGCTTGGTTCGCGGTGATGGCGCCCGCGGTTGGGCCCGTGCAGGCTACGAGCGCGGTCACCGGCGCTCCGCCGGTGACGCACAGGATGGTCACACTGATGAGAATCACGCCGGTCCCCACAAGGGCAACTTTCGTGACTTGGTCAAAGGTGTCGTCGAAATCGTCGACGGCGTGACAGACCGTCTTGCCGTTCTCGTCGATGTCGAAGACGTACTTCTGGTCGCCGAACCTCGCCTCGAGCTCGCCGAGCGTGCTGCCGAAGAACTTGGTCTCCTTGGAGTTGAACGAGTACTGCTCGATGTACTCCTTAGAAAGATAAACGGCCTTAACCTCCTGGACTTCGAGCTGCTGTGTGTTGCCGTTCTTGTCGAGGTCGTCGACGATGAGGTCGTAGACGCTGTCCTGCAGGTTCGCCACGAAGCCCGCGTCCGAGATCTTTCGGTTGTCCTCGGTTGTTTGGGTGGTTTCCTGCGTCGACGGCTCCTCGCCGGTGGTCGAGCTCTGTGCGGGAATCCCGCAGCCCTGAAGAACGAGCGCGAAGCAGAGGGGGAAGGCAACGAGCTTATTCTTCATCCGTGATCTCCTTGCTCTCCGAAGGCGCTACGGCCGTTTCTGTTTGCTTCAGGTGCTTGGCGGCGATAAAGGCCACTGCGGCGATGACGACTAGGACAACGATGACGGGCAGGATGGGGAGGCCGCCGCCCTTCTCTTCGGTTGCAGCTTCCGCGGCCGTGCTCTCTGTCGAGGCCTCTTGGGTCTCCGCTTGCGGCCAGACGATCGTGCCGTCCTCGGCGACCGTGGCTCCCTGGGTAAGCATGTCCTGGATCTGCTCAAGCGTGTAACCGGTAATGGCATAGGCCTTGAGCAGCGGATCGTTGCCAACATAGACGATCTTCTCGGTCGTCTGGTTGGTGCTCGGGTTGGTTGCGGTGATGGTATAGATGCCGGGGTCCGTGTACGCCTTGCCGTCGCTTGCCGGCTCGTTCGAGCGAACGTCAACGAGCTCGCTGCCGTTGTCGGAAAGAACCGAGCGCTTCACGTAGATGTTCAGGTAGTGTGACTTGGCGAAATCGACGGTGAAACCGTTCTCGGTCACGGCGCTGTTGGTGAGCTCGGATCCGGTGCTGGAGTCGAGAAGGAACACCATGGCGTCGCCGTTGCGGACCGAGAACTTGAAGCGAATGGTGTAGTTGCTGTACTCGGGAAGGATGGAGAGGCTTGGGATCGGGCCGAAGCCGGGGGTCTGGCGGGCGTCGTTCTTGACCTCGTAATCGAGCGCCACCTCGTAGTCGCCCTCGGCGAATGAAGACACGTCCGTCTCTGCGCCCAGCTCAAGGCCCGCAAGGTAGTTCACATAGACCTGCGGGGCGGACTCGTCGTTCGTGTAGTCGATCTGCTTGATGATAAGCGCGCCGCGGCCAAGCCCTGTGTCCGATTTGGTGGTGCCGAAGCGCTGGTCGTAGCCGTTCTTGTCGTCGTTGATGGTGAGGGCGCTGTTGCCGTTGAGGCAATCGATGTCCTGGTCGAGGCGGAACTTCAGCTTGATATCGTCGCCCGTGGTCTTAAGGAAGGTCACTTGGCCGTCCTCGCGTTGCACGGTGGTGAAGCCCGTGGCATAGAAGCGCCCGAGGCTCCAACCGTAGTGGGCGTCCTTCTCGGTGAGGGCATCGCTGTTCGCGTAGCCGGTGTCGGTGCCTGCATTGACGGTCGAGCCGAGGTAGTACACCTGCTCCTCCGCAAGGGCGGCGGCGGGGGAGAAGAGCGCGGCGAGTAAGGCCGCTGCCAGAAGGAGCTTTCGTGCGGGTCCATGCATGGTGTTTACCTTCTTTCCTGGAAAGGTTTCAAAGCTGGTCTTGGATGCGTACGCGCAGGCGGTCGGCGGCACCGGGGTCGTGCGCGAGGTCGATTGCGAGGGCGAGGCCGGGGTCGTCGAGGGCCTCGACGGCGGCTTTGAGCGTGTGCTCGTTCGCGGGAAGAGCTGCGTCCGCAGTGCCGAGGGCCGTGTCGATAAGCTCGGGCGCGATGCGTTGCCCGACGATCTGCTCGAGGTCCTCGTCGCCTTTGCCGTTCACGGCGAGGAGCGCTTTTGCGCCGAGCAGCAGTGTCTCGAGCTGCTCGATCCGCTCGGCGGTGCGCTCCGCGTAATCGCGCAGCAGCTCGGCGTCCGTCTTGCCGCCGTCCTCGGCCTGTTCGAGCGCGCGCCTCGCCTCGGGCAGGCTCATGCCGTCGGCCTTCATGCGCGCGACGATGAAGAGGCGCGCGAGGTCGTCGGCGGTGTAAGTGCGCCGGCCCCACTTGCTGTCCTCGGGCGAGAGGATGCCGACGCCGCCCTTGCCTTCGTAGCAGCAACGCTGGATGTCTCGCCGAGACAGCCCGATAAGCGCTTCTACCTGTGAAATCGTCCAGCCTTGTTGCGACGCCATGCCCTCACCCCCTTTTCATAAACCTTTTCTGTTCAACCGTTGAACAGCAACCGTGCGTTCGCACGGCGCCGCTACAAGAGGGGATGCGGGATTCGCGTGCCGGCGGTCTAGGCACGGAGCGGGGTGAAAGGGGTGTGTGTGTGGGGCGCCTGTCGGAGACCAGCCCATCGGAATACAGCC
Organism: Coriobacteriia bacterium; assembly: GCA_030530145.1. Lineage (GTDB taxonomy): Bacteria > Actinomycetota > Coriobacteriia > Coriobacteriales > Atopobiaceae > Paratractidigestivibacter. Next base: position 14,916 of record JAUMVN010000004.1, read on the forward strand.
TAGGCAAACACTTGTATGGGTGGTATAATAGAACAAAGGTTTCTAGCAATGGAAAGAAGGAAATAACTATAGTCACGCTTGACGATAGTAATGCGAGGCGATACTATGATTGCAAGTTACCGTAATGCCAACACGTACAATCTCGCCCATGGAATTAGGGTCACGGAGTTCTTGCCATTCGAACGCATTGCGCTTCGTAAGATTCGACAGCTTCAGGCCGCGTCGTGCCTCAGCGATCTTCGCGTGCCCCCTGGGAACCGCCTCGAGTTGCTCAAGGGCGACAGGGATGGGCAATACAGTATTCGCGTTAATGACCGCTATCGCGTGTGCTTTGAGTGGGAGGATGGCTTCGCGAGCAACGTCGAGATTGTCGATTATCACAAGTGAGGTGTGATTATGAATACACGCATTACGCCCGTTACTCCAGGAGAGCTCCTTAAGGAAGAGTTTCTCGAGCCTATGGGCATCACTCAGTATCGCCTGGCCAAGGAAACGGGCATCCCGGCGCAGCGCATCGGTCAGATTGTGCTCGGAAATCGAAGGGTGACGGCGGATACCGACTTGCGTCTATGCAGGTTCTTCGGACTTGCGGATGGGTATTGGCTGCGTGCCCAGGCCGCTTATGACACGGACGTGGCCAAGCGTGAGCTGGCATCCGAGCTCGCCAAGATTCGGCCTTGGGATAGTGCTGTGGCCGCGCTCTAGCCCGCGATGCCGAACGCCCTTCTTATAGCAGCACCTGGTTGCGCAACGGCTCGCCGGCCGCCAGGTGTGCGAGGTTCTCGGCGGCGATGCCCACGATGTTGTCGAGCGTCACGGGCAGGTGATAGAAGCCGCTGATGTGGGGCGTGAGCAGCAGGTTCGGCGCGTCCCAGAGCGCGTCGCCGGCGGGCAGGGGCTCCGGCGAGCACACGTCGAGCGCCGCTCCCGCAAGGTGCCCCGACTCGAGCGCGGCGATAAGGGCCGCCTGGTCGACGAGGCTGCCGCGCCCGGCGTTGCCGAAGTAGGCGCCCGGCTTCATCGCGGCGAAGAACGCGCTGTCGGCGAGGCCGGTCGTCTCGGGCGTGCTCGGGAGCACGGAGCAGACGACGTCCGCCTGGGGCAGCAGCTCGGCGAGCTCGTCCATGGTCGCCATGCGCTCGAACGGCGCCTCGGCGGCGACCGCACGCCTCCGCAAGCCCGTCACGCGCGCGCCGACCGCGGCGAAGAGCCCCGCCAGGTGCGTGCCGATGTCGCCCGCGCCGAGCACGAGGACGTTGGCGCCGGCGGGCGTGGCCACCTCGCCGAGGTCGCCCCACTCGTGGGCCCGCTGCAGGTCGCGGTACCCGTGGAGCTTCTTCATAAGGCAGAGCACGCTCGTAAAGAGATGCTCCGAGACGGCCTGGCCGTAGGCGCCGGTCGCGCAGCACAGGGCGCATCCCGTGGGCACGATTCCGGGCGCGGCGTATCGGTCGTAGCCGGCGGAGTTGAGCTGCAGCAGGCGCAGCTCGCCCGCCTCGCGCAGGAGCTCGGTGCGCACGTTGCCGAAGACGACGTCGGCCTTGGCCACAAGCTCCTCGTCGACGGCCTCAGGTGAGGAATACGTGAAGGCGGCTCCGGGCGCCGCGGCCTCGAGGCGCTTCTTCTGATCGTCGTTTACCGGCGGCAATACCAGGACGTTCATGGTTCCTCCCGAATGCGCTCGCGTTTATGCGCCGTTGTGTCCGGCCCGTTGCGAAGGATCGTTAATATGCGGCCACCGCCTGCGCGCCGTGCCGCTCTTGGGCATGATGGTACTCGATGCGTTCGCGCTGTCCACGCGTCGTCACGTTTCCGGCGAAAGGTCCTTCTCGCTTGCTCCGACTCCTGCGCTTCATGCTCTCGTTCCTGCGGTCCTACTCCGCGAGCTTCTCCGTCGCCCTCGCGCTGTGGCCGATCGCCTCGCTCGTGCTCACCCTGCCCATCCTCGCGATCCTCTATCACCGGGAGGGGCGCCTGCGTATCTGGTCCGCGGTCGGCTGCTACGTCGTCGTGTTCTATTTCCTCGGGCTCGCATGCATGACCGTCTACCCGCTGCCCGACGGTACCTCGGGCCTGGGCATCACGTACGGCACGACACCGGGCCTGAACCCATTACGCTTCCTCAGCGTGATCAGGCACCCGACGGGCTTCGGGGTCTTCGAGCTCACGGCCAACGTCGCGCTCTTCGTCCCGCTCGGCTTCATCGTGGCCCGAGGCCTCGGCTGGGGTCCCGTGCGCAGCGTCCTCGCGGGCTTCGCCGTGTCGCTGCTTGTCGAGACGACCCAGCTCACGGGCGACTGGGGCCTCTATCCCTATGCGTACCGGACCTTCGACGTCGAGGACCTGGTCATGAATACCTTTGGCGCCTTCATCGGCTGGATGGGCGCCGCGGTCCTCGGGCACTTTGCCCCGAGGCGGATCGATCCCGAGGCCCTCGTGCCGACGAGAAACCCCGGCCTTGTCCGGAGGACCGTGGCCTTTGTCCTTGACCTCGTCCTCGTCTGGGTATTCGCGACGGTGTTCGTCGCCGCGGCCCAGTTCGCGCTGCGCCGTTACTTCGTGGAATGGGCCTATTTCTCCCGCGTGCTCGGCCTCGTCTCGCGGTGGTCGCTGAGGGGGTCGCTCGCCCTCTTCGAGCTGGTTGTGCCCCTTGTGCGCGGAGGAAAGACGCCCGGCGGCTCCTTCGTGCGCATGACCTGCGAGTCGAGGGACCGACGCGGGATCGCGCGCTTGGTGTTCTTCTGCCTGCGGTTCGCGGCGATCTGCGCGGTCCTCGCCTGGCCGCTCTACGCCGCCCCTGCGCTCGCCGTGTGGTGGGCCGTGTTCCGCGCCATGCCCTACGACGCGCTGCCGGGGGAGAGAAACGCCCGGGGCGCGGGGACGCGCTGAGCTCGGGGCACGGACCCCGGGGCGGGGGCGCGTCGAGCTCCTCGCCTACAGCTCGACGAAGGCGACCTCGTGGCCGGCCTCGCCCAGAAGGGCGAGAAGGTCGTCCGTGCGCACATGGACGCTCGCGGTGTTCGAGCAGGGATGGCAGCCGATCTGCCCCCACCGGCGGAAGTCCGCGTCGAGCGCCACGTGGATGCTGCCGGGCTCGGCGTTAAGGGCGGCGAAGGGCGTGACGGCCCCGGGGTAGATGCCGATCTTCTCGGCCAGGTCTTCGGCGGAAGCGAACGAGAGGCGCTTGCTGCCCAGCTGCGCCTGCAGCTCCTTGAGGTCGACTTTCTTGTGGTCGGGCACCGTGACCAGGTAATACTCGCGATGCTTGGGGTCTCGCAGGAAGAAGTTCTTGGCCTCGTGCCCGGCGAAGGGGAGCTTGGCCAGGGCGTCCGCCTCCTCCACGGTAAAGACGGGCGGGTGCTCGACGGCCTCATAGGCCATGCCGTGCGCATCGAGAAGGTCGTAGATGTCCTGCTTGGCGAGGGCGCCGGGGATGGCGTGCGCGTCTTGCCAGGTCTTCTTCTCCGTCATCGTTTCCTGCTTTCGCTTCGAGCCCCGGCGGCCGCCGGCGCCCGCGGGCGCGGCCCTTGTCCGGCCGCCGCCCTTCTCGCCGTGTTTTTCCGTCGGAATCGTAGCGCATCCGTCGCGTGACCCGTTCGGAAACGCGCACGCAAAGTCGCCGTGGATAATGGAGTCCCACAACAGACGACGCATGTCGTGTCCCTACGTCCCGGGGAAGGGCCCGGGGGAGAGCGGGGTCTTGAATGGTAAAGCTGTACGACGAGGGTATCTACCTGCGCAACGGCAGGGAGGTCATCCCTGCGAGCGAGGCCGCCGCGGCCGGCATCGACGCCGCGCCCGCCGACGCCAAGCGCGGCACCATCGCCTATTCCATCCTGCAGGCGCACAACACCTCGGGCGACCCGGACATGCTCAAGGTCCGCTTCGACGCCATGGCCAGTCACGACATCACCTTCGTCGGCATCATCCAGACGGCTCGCGCCTCGGGCATGGAGAAGTTCCCGCTGCCCTACGTGCTCACCAACTGCCACAACTCGCTGTGCGCCGTCGGCGGCACCATCAACGAGGACGACCACGTCTTCGGCCTCTCCGCCGCGAAGAAGTACGGCGGCATCTTCGTCCCGCCCCACATCGCCGTCATCCACTCCTTCATGCGCGAGAACTTCGCCGGCTGCGGAAAGATGATCCTCGGCTCCGACTCCCACACCCGCTACGGCGCGCTCGGCACCATGGCTGTGGGCGAGGGCGGCGGCGAGCTCGCCAAGCAGCTCCTGCGCGACACCTACGACGTGGCCTACCCCGGCGTCGTCGCCATCTACCTCGAGGGCGCGCCGCGTCCCGGCGTCGGCCCGCATGACGTGGCCCTCGCCATCATCGGCGCCGTCTTCAAGTCCGGTTACGTGAAGAACAAGGTCATGGAGTTCGTCGGCCCCGGCATCGCGTCCATGACGACCGATTACCGCAACGGCGTCGACGTCATGACCACCGAGACCACGTGCCTCTCCTCCATCTGGGCGACGGACGAGGACACCCATGCCTTCCTCGCCGAGCACGGCCGCGGTGACGAGTACAAGAAGCTCGCGCCCGCCGACGTCGCGTATTACGACGGCTGCGTCCGCGTGGACCTCTCGGCCATCAAGCCGATGATCGCGCTGCCGTTCCACCCGTCCAACACCTACACCATCGAGGAGCTGAACGACAACCTCGAGGACATCCTGCGCACGGTGGAGGTCGAGGCGGCCCGCATCGGCGGCGAGAAGGTCAATTTCTCCCTGCTCGACAAGGTCAAGGACGGCAAGCTCCACGTCCAGCAGGGCGTGATCGCCGGCTGCTCCGGCGGCAACTACGACAGCGTGGTCCAGGCGGCCCGCGCGCTCAAGGGCGCGAACACCGGCTGCGGCGAGTTCAGCCTGGCCGTCTACCCCACGAGCCAGCCCGTGGCCCTCGAGCTCACGCGCCGCGGCTACGTCTACGACCTCATGGAGGCGGGCGCTATCGTGCGCACGGCCTTCTGCGGCCCCTGCTTCGGCGCCGGCGACACGCCCGCCAACAACGGCCTCTCCATCCGCCACACCACGCGCAACTTCCCCAACCGCGAGGGCTCCAAGCCCGGCAACGGCCAGCTCTCGGCCGTCGCGCTCATGGACGCGCGCTCCATCGCCGCCACGGCGGCGAACGGCGGCGTCCTCACCCCGGCGACCGACCTGCCGGACGAGACCTGGGACGAGGCCTGCGAGTACCGCTTCGACTCCGCGCCCTACGACAAGCGCGTCTACTGGGGCTACGGCAAGGCCGACACCGCCTCCGAGCTGGTCGAGGGCCCGAACATCAAGCCGTGGCCCGCGATGGAGCCCCTCGGCGAGAACATCCTGCTCAAGGTCTGCTCCAAGATCATGGACCCGGTGACCACCACCGACGAGCTCATCCCTTCCGGCGAGACGTCCTCCTTCCGCTCCAACCCGCTCGGCCTCGCCGAGTTCACCCTGAGCCGCCGCGACCCCGACTACGTCGGCCGCTCCAAGGCCGTGGACGCCGTCGAGAAGAAGCGCGTGGCCGGCCAGTCCCTGACCGAGGCCGACCCGGCGCTCGCCGAGGTCTTCTCGGCGCTTGCGGGCGCGGGCGTGGCGGCCGATGCCGCGAGCGTCGAGTACGGCAGCATGGTCTACGCCGTCAAGCCCGGCGACGGCTCCGCCCGCGAGCAGGCGGCGAGCTGTCAGCGCGTCATCGGCGGCCTGGCGAACATCGTCTCCGAGTACGCGACCAAGCGCTACCGCTCGAACGTGATGAACTGGGGCATGGTGCCCTTCCAGATGGAGGGCGAGCCCTGCTTCGAGGTCGGTGACTACGTCTACGTGCCCGGCATTCGCTCGGCCATGGACGGCGACCTCTCCGAAATCGCGGCCTACGTGGTCCGCGCCGGCGGCGCGGTCGAGCAGGTCAAGCTCTACGTGGCGGACATGACGCCCGAGGAGCGCGCCATCGTCAAGGCCGGCTGCCTCATCAACTTCAACCGCGCGAAGGCGGCCAAGTAGGAAGAGGCGGCGCAAGCTGCTCGAAGGGGGCGCGGGCCGGCGGGGCCCGCGCCTTTTTCGTGCCGACCGGCGCCTGTCCGCCGGTCTTCTCCCCATGCCCCGACGGTGTCGGGGATCGTCAAATTATGCGGAAGTTCGCTCCTGCGCCCGGCCCCGCCGGGTTCCTGGGGGTAAGGTAAATCCATCTTTGGCTACGCGCCAAGCCTTTAAACGATGACCATCTCTGGGAGATGTATATATGAACTTTCGCACGTCCGTCGTGTCCGCAGGCCTTGCGGGCAGCCTTCTTCTTGCCGCGTGCGCGACGCCCGCCTACGCGGTGACCCAGTCGGAGGTCGACGAGGCCTCCGCCAAGCTCGCCGAGCTCGGCGACCAGCTCACGAGCATCCAGACCGACCTCGAGTCGGCGACGCAGGACGTCGAGGAGACGTCCTACAGGATCGGCGAGAAGAGCTCTGAGGTGGAGGACGCCCAGGCCGACCTCGCCCAAAAGAGGGACGACCTCTCCGAGCTCATGCGCTCGGTGTATAAGCAGGGCTCGAGCAGCATGCTCGACTACATCCTCGGCTCCACGAGCCTCGACGACTTCGTGAGCCGCGTCATCTACCTCGACAAAGTCTCCAAGCAGCGCTCTGAGAAGATCGCGTCGGTCAAGAGCGCCGAGGAGGCGCTCAAGCAGGAACAGTCCGAGCTCGAGGCGCGCCAGGCTGAGCAGAGCGACAAGGTCGCGAGCCTCCAGTCGCAGGCCGAGGAATACTACTCGCGCGTGAGCGAGGCCGCGAGCTACTACAGCTCCCTCGACGCCGAGCTGCAGGCGCAGGTCGCCGCGGCGGCGGCCGAGCAGCAGAACAGCGCGGTGAGCGCCGCCGTGCAGGTCGCGCAGGACACGACGGCGCAGGCCGCCGCGCAGGCCGCGGCCGAGGACGCCGCTGCTGAGGACGAGGCGACCGAGCAGCCGTCCCGGGACCAGTCGGGCTCCTCGGCCGACAGCGGGTCCTCAAAGTCCGATTCCGGCTCCGGCTCGAGCTCCGGCGGCACGTCGAACATCGTGTCGGGCGGCGGCGTCGCCGCTGCGCTCGCGGCCGCCGAGGCGGGCGCGCCCTACGTCTACGGCGCCACCGGCCCCGACTCCTTCGACTGCTCCGGTCTCGTGTGCTACTGCTACGGCTATGCCCGCGGCCGCACCACCTACCAAATGATCGACTCGCTGCAGTCTACCGGCAGCTGGAAGACCAGCATGAGCGAGCTCGAGTACGGCGACCTGTGCTTTACGAGCGAGGGCCATGTGGGCATTTACCTCGGCAACGGCCAGATGGTCCATGCCCCGAGCCCCGGCAGGAGCGTCTGCGTGACGACCGTCTGGGCCTGCATCGGAGGCGGCACTTACTAGCCCCGGGCCTTCTTGCCGCCGCTCGGCCGGGGCATGCCGGCGCCGCGGCGGCGAGAAGGGCCTCTGTTTCGTGCACCAAGCGAAGGGACGCGTATGGGCAAGACGACAGCACCCGGCGACTCGAGCAGGATCGAGCGCCAGACGTTCGACTCCAGCGAGTCGGCCAGCCTGTTCCAAGGCTACCTGCGTCGCCTCGTGCGCATCCAGTCCGAGTTCGTCGACGGCTTCTGCAAGCTCTCCGACGTCGGTCCCGCCGTCTCGGTCTACGGTTCTGCGCGGGCCAAGGAGGGCGAGCCCGCCTACGAGGCCGCGCGCCTTGCGGGCAGGCTCCTCGCCGAGCGGGGCGTCGCCGTCGTCACGGGCGGCGGCCCCGGCATCATGCAGGCGGCCAACCGCGGCGCCGCGGAGGCCGACGGGCGCTCCGTCGGGCTCGCCATCCAGCTGCCGTTCGAGGAGGAGCCGAACCCGTGGCTCGACGTCGAGCTCAACTTCCGGTACTTCTTCGTGCGCAAGGCCATGTTCACCTGGTACTCGCGCGGCGTGATCGTCTTCCCGGGCGGCATCGGGACCCTCGACGAGGTGTTCGAGCGCCTCACGCTCATGCAGACGGGCAAGATCGACCCGGAGCGTGTGGTGCTCTACGGGCGCGACTATTGGGGCGGCATGCTCGACTGGCTGCGCTCCTCGCCGCTGGCAGAGGGCTATATCCACGAGGAGGACCTGGACCGGATCCTGCTCACCGACGACGTCGAGGAAGCGGTGGCGGCCGTGTGCGGCGCCATCGCGGCAGACTAGTCCCTAGGGGCGGCTTCACGGCTGTAGCGGGCTTCTTTCCCGGTCGGGCTCCTTAACCGGCCGGCTTATCTCCTGGCCCGGGTTCCATTTGCTATCCTCTAGTCGCTGTGCAAGAGCGAGCGGGGGAGAGAAGACCATGATCAAGGCCGCGTTTTTCGACGTCGACGGCACGCTGCTGAGCTTCCGGACGCACCTGATGCCCGAGTCCACCAAGGCGGCGCTCGTCGAGCTGCGGCGGCGCGGGGTCAAGTGCTTCGTCGCCACGGGGCGCCTGAAGAAGCAGCTTCCCCCGTGCGTGCGCGACGGTTTCGAGGATTTCGACGGGTTCGACGCCTACGTGACGCTCTCTGGCTCGTACTGCTATGCGGCTGGCGGCGAGCCGTATTTCGAGGTGCCGATAGAGGCCGACGACGTCGCGCACGTGGTCGAGCAGGTGCGCGCGGGCCTCTACGAGGTGATCGCCATGGACGCCGAGCACGACTTCGTGAGCGCGAAGACGCCCGAGATCCGCGAGGTCGAGCGCATGGCGAACCTGGATTACGAAGTCGGCGACATCGACTACGCGCTGTCGCACAAGATCTTCCAGTTCTGCGGCTTCGTTCCGCCCGAGCGCGAGCACATCATCACCGACGGGCACCCGGGGATCATGACGACGCGCTGGACGGACCTTTTCTGCGACGTCGTGCCCGCGCGCAGCGGCAAGCCCGAGGGCGTTCGCGCGACGCTCGAGCGCTTCGGCATCGGCGTCGAGGAGTCCATCGCGTTCGGCGACGGCGGCAACGACGCGACGATGCTCGAGGCATGCGGGATCGGGGTCGCGATGGGCAACGGCACCGAGTCGTGCCGGGCGGCCGCCGACTACGTGACCGACGACGTGGACCACGACGGCATCGCGGGCGCGCTCAGGCATTTCGGGGTTATTTAGGCGCTGGTTCCCGGCGGCCCGTCGCTCCGGTTGGCCGGGGAGCCGGCAGACCCCGCCGTCGGCTACCAGTGGCGCGCCAGGCGCGAGATGGCCTCGGCGGCTGTTTCCTCGTCGGTGCCCTCCACGCTCACGACGACGGCCTCCCCGGTCCGCACGCCCATGGAAAGAAGCGCCATCAGGTCCGAGGCGTCGGCGGCGCGCCCCTCGTGCTCGAAGGTCACGCGGCTGCGCCATCTTTGGGCCTCGCCGGCGAGAAGCACGGCGAGCTGGATATGGAACCCCAACGGGTCTGTGATCTGGCGCACGATCTTGCGCATGCCGCACCTCTCTACACGCAACTAGCCGAAAAATAGCAGTACGGGCCGCGCAAGAAAAGAGGGGAGTCGGCAAGCGTCGTGCCGGCTCCCCCTTAGAGGCAACAGGTGTATTCGATTAAGCTGATGATGTCTGCGAAGGCTCGCTACGCCTCGGCGAGAAGCGCCTCGACCGCCTCGCGCGACGGCATCGAGGGAATGCCCCCGCGCCCGCGCACGCACAGCGACGCCACGGCGTTGCCGAAGCGGACATAGCCCGCGGCCTCGTCGAGCGTCACCTCGGCGGGGCGCTTCTCGCCCTCGACGAGTGCGCAGAGGAAGCCGCCCCAGAAGGAGTCGCCCGCACCCGTGGTATCGACCGCGTCGGCGCGGAAGCTCGGGACCAAGCGCGAGCCCTCGCGCGTGGCCACGAGGGCGCCCTCGGCGTCGAGCGTGACGACCACGACCGAGGGTCCCTGGGAGAGGAGCAGCGCCGCGGCCTTCTCCGCGTCGGCCTCCCCGGTCAGGAGCGCGCACTCCTCGGCCGAGAGCTTCATCACGTCCATGTGCTCGACGACCTCGCGCATCCGCTCGCAGGCCTCCCGCTCGCTTTCCCACAGGTTGGCGCGGTAGTTCGGGTCGTAGGAGAGGACGCAGCCGGCGGCCTTGGCGCGGGCGAGCGCCAACATGGTCGCGCTGCGGGCCGGCTCGTCGGTGAGCGAGAGGGACCCGACGTGGAAGACGCGGCTCTCCTCGATGAGGGCGCGGTCGACCTCGCCGCTGCGCAGGCGCGTGTCCGCCCCCGGCTTGCGCGCGAAGCTGAAGCTCCTCTCGCCGTCCGCGGAGAGCGCGACGAAGGCGAGCGTGGTGAAGGCATCGGGGTCCGTGACGAGGTTGCGCGTGTCCACGCCCTCGTCGTCGAGGACCCCGCGCAGGAACTCGCCGTGCATGTCGGCCCCGACCTTGCCGATGACGGCGGCGGTGCGGCCGAGCCGGCGCAGGGCCACGAGCACGTTCGCGGGGGCGCCGCCGGGGTTGCGCTCGAAGAGCTTCTGGCCGCCATCCGAGGTTCCCGCGTCGGTGAAGTCGATGAGCACCTCTCCGAGCGCCGTGACGTCGATCATGTGCGTTTCCTTTCTGCCGCGGCTCGCGGGCGCGGCGTGTTTCTTTGCAAAGTGCGGCGTGGGGACGGGGCCGCGGCGAATGCGGCGGGGCGGCCCCGGCTGGTGTTTCGCCGCTTAGTAGAGACCCGCCATAACGTCGTCCATCGGATAGGCGACGCCCTTCTCAAAAGAGCCCTCAACAACAACGCTGAGCTGCTCGTTTACAGGGAACCAACGCGTCGAGAAGACCATGCGCCCGCCGTTGCCGAAGACCTCGACCACAGACGCGTCCACGAGCACGCGCAGGTCGGTGAGGCCCTCGAGCTCGATGCGGCGAGAAGTGCGCCCGCAGGCCACGTCCTTGTCCGAAAAGGCGATCTCGCAGCCGTCCTCGTTGCCGCGAATCGTGAGCGCGTCGTCGAGCGTCAGCGCAAAGGTGCCCTCGATGCCCGAGAACACGAGGTCCGCGCGGCGCTCATCCAGCACGGCCTTCTTGCCGTCCGCCAGCGCAACGCCTTCCCCGCGCAGCTCCTCGAGCTCGGCGGCCGGCCGCTGGGCGATGCGCCCGTCCTCGCAGCGGGTGAGCACGCGCGGCACCGTGAGGCAGTGGATCCAGTCGAGGCTCTCGGGCTGCCCGGCCCAGGTGGCCTCGGGCATGCCGACCCAGCCCACGAGCATGGTGCGGCCGGACTCGTCGGTAAAGCTCTGCGGCGCGTAGAACTCGAAGCCGTGGTCCCAACGGATGAAGCCGGCCGCGCGCACGGTCGCGTCGCCGTCGACCACGCGCGAGCCCTCCGGGACCGGGAAGTACCCGCTGTGGTCGTCGATGCCGTCCGACCAGGAAAAATCCGCCACGCCCTGCGGGCAGCAGGACACGTACTCGTGGCCGTCGAGCTCGATGCGGTCGGGGCACTCCCACATGTAGCCAACGGGCTCGTCGCTTCTCACCGTGCCGTCGAACTGCCAGGAACGGCCGTCGTCGCTGCGGTACACGAGCATCATGCCGAGGTCGTCGCGGGTGCGCGCGCCCAGCAGCATGCGATAGACGCCGTCCTCGCGCCAGACCTTGGGGTCGCGCACGTGGCAGCTGCAGTAGTCGGGGTAGTCGGCGTTGGTGAGAAGGGTCTGCTTGGGGCCGAGCTCGAAGCCGTCCTCGGTCTCGACCAGGATCTCGTTGGCGCCGCGTCCCTCGTAGACGTAGTCGTAGTCGCCGGGGTGCTTGACGTTGCCCGTGTAGTAGAGGCGTAGCAGGTCGCCGCCGTCCGCGGCCGCGCCGGGCACCACGACGGCGCCGCCGGAGTAGGCGCCGTTCGCGTCGTCGGGGGTGTCCTGGTCGAGGACCATGCCGTGGTGGTGCCAGTGGATGAGGTCCTCGCTCGAGTAGTGGCCCCAGCCGCGGCGGGCGTGCGGGGTCGGCCACTCGGGGCTCCACTGGTGGAAGAAGTGGTAGGTGCCCCGGAACTGGCAGAGGCCGTTGGGGTCGTTCAGCCAGCCGGCAGGCGGCATGAGGTGGAAGCCCATTCTCCAGGTGTCGGCGGTCATGGGGAGGTTCCTCTCTTTATACGGGTGGCCCGGGCGGGGGAAGGCGCGCCGGGCCGAGGGGGATTTCTGGGGTGGCCGGGGACCCTCTGGCTGGTCCCCGGCCGGTAAGGAAAGGCTTGTTCGTGCGGGGTTTCTCGCTACTCCGCGGTCTCGGGGTCCTTGTAGAGGATGTAGGAGAGGACGAAGGCCACGGCGGCGGTCACGACGAACATGATCACGTACTGGACCGGCTGGGAGAGGCACAGCAGGATGCCGAAGATGCCGGTGACGCCCGTGCCGGAAGCGGCGAGGGAGGTCATGGCGCAGATCCAGGCGCCGACGCCCGCACCGGCGCAGCCGGCGATGAAGGGCTTGAAGAAGCGCAGGTTCACGCCGAAGATCGCGGGCTCGGTGATGCCCATGAAGGCGGAGAGGGCGGCGGGGGTGGCGAGGCCCTTGGTCTTGGCGTCCTTGGTCTTGAGGGCCACGGCGAGGCAGGCGCCGCCCTGGCCGATGTTGGCGGCCGACGCGATGGGCAGCCAGTAGGTCACGCCGTACTGGGCGAGCTGGCCGAGGTCGATGGCGGTGTACATCTGGTGCAGGCCGGTGACGACGGTCGGGGCATAGAGGCAGCCGATGACGGCGGAGCCGATGCCCAGGGGCAGGGTGAGCAGGAACTGGATGCCGCCGAGGATGGCGTTCTCGAGGTAGACGAAGATCGGACCGACGGCACAGATGGTCACGAGGGCGGTCACGAAGACGGACACGAGCGGGGTCACGAAGAGGTCGAACATGTCGGGGACGACCTTGTGGAGCTGCTTCTCGATAACGGACAGGATGAGGGCGGCGATGACGATGGGGATGACGTGGCCCTGGTAGCCGATGAGCTCGATGTTGTAGATGCCGAAGACCGAGAGGTACTTCTCGACGCCGTTGGAGGCGACGGTGTAGGCGCTCTGGAGGCTCGGGTTGATCAGGATGCCGCCGACGACCGCGCCGAGGTAGGGGTTGGCGCCGAAGACCTTGGCGGCCGAGTAGCCGATGAGGATCTGCAGGAAGGTGAACGCGGTGCCGGAGACGAGGTCGGCGATCACGTAGATGGTGGAGTTCGTGTCGACGGTGATGATGCCGCTCGTGTTCATGAAGCTGATGGCGCTCATGATGCCGAGGAGCAGGCCGGAGGCGACGATGGCCGGGATGATGGGCACGAAGATGTCGCCGAGGACCTTGATGGCCTTCATGAACGGGTTCTGCTTGTCCGCGGCGGCCTCCTTGGCCTCCTCCTTGGAGGCGGCGGTGATGTTGCCGAGGGAGATGAACTCGTCGTAGACCTTGTTCACGGTGCCGGTGCCGTAGATGACCTGCAGCTGGCCGGCGGCCTTGAAGTTGCCCTTGGCGCCGGTGGCGTTGTCGACCTTCGCCTGGTCGACCTTGGAGTCGTCGGCGAGGACGAGGCGCAGGCGCGTGGCGCAGTGGGCCGCGGAGACGACGTTCTCGGCGCCGCCGATGGCGTCGAGGATCTCCTGGGCTGCCTGACGGTGGTCAAGTGCCATGTTTGCCTTCTTTCCGAGTAGGCCTTGATTCCACAATGCTGTGTGGAATCGTTCTCACAACACGTAGTAAAGCGCTTTTGGATATGTGTGGGAACGTTCCCATAAGGCTTCAACCACGAGCGGCATAAAATCATCGGTGAACGGTATGTGGCTAGGTGAGTGGCTGGGCTAATGAGAATGCCGGCGCGCTGGTGAATCATCAAATCACGTAAGTGAACATCTTGTTGTGGGAGTGACGAGTATCTAGAAACGTCGCATCACGTTTACCTGGGGTTTTACAGAGTGGGATGATGCTGCTGGGCGACCCCGATCGAATTAAGATGTTCACTTACGCGAGATTACGTCGGGGAGCGCCGACCAATCGACGAAAATCTCGGATCTGAGCCGCTTGGTCGCGTCAATCTGCTTATCGGTCTTGGGTTTGCGTTTGATATCGCGGGCAAGCGCGACCGCGTCGCAAAAGGCGTCGAATCGAGCGGGGTCTGTTAGCTGCGCATGCGTGAGCGGCAAGACGCTGACGCCCATGAGCTGCAGCGCGGCTGCCCGCTCGGCATCCGAAAGAAAGCCGTCGAGGTTGTCGTGGTACTGCGCGCTTTGGCATTCGACGTCGAGCCCGTCCGGCCAATAGATGTCGCAGTAGCAGCACTGCCGCTGCCCGACGAGCTTGGCATCGCGGCTGAGTTCGACCTTCTCATTGTGCGAAAGGCCGTCGAATCCCTCGCCGCCCAAGTGTCGAGGAAGCCCAAGCAGTAAGCCAGCTTGCGTCTCGAAAGGCGAGGCCGCCAGGGGGACAACGGTCTCGGCCACCTTTCGAAGCGTGGCCGCGCCGCGATGGCCTTCCGCCGCTGCGGCCATCGCTCCAAGCTCTTCCGGCGTCGTTAGGGGGCCTCGCTGCCAAAGATCGGTTACCCTGCCTTCGCCGTCCAGGCAGGGCCTCCATCCCAGGAAGGACTTGAGCCTGCCGCGCGAGGCGATGCGCTGTAGCAGGAAGCGTATCGGCTCAGGCGCAGGATAGACGGCGTAGCTCCCGCAGAGTTCCGAGGCGAGCAGCAACGCTTTGGTGAAGCCCTCCTGCGCAGCCATTTGCACCATGGTGAATGCGGGAGTCGTAACCTCGAGGTCATCGGTCACGTCGCTGGTGGCCTCAAAGGGCAGCCCGCCGTTCCAGAATGTCGTGGAAATCAGGCCGGAAGAGCGCCTGGCCCCGCGTTCCTGCGCGAGGACGTCGAGTGGAAAAGTCGCCGACGGCGCGAGCAGCCACTGAGCGTCGCGGATATCCTTGGCGGCTTGGCTGACGTTTCGCCAAGAAGTCCCGGAACACTCGCGCATGAAAGGCAGTCTTTCTGCAAGTTCTGCCCTAAAAGCAAGGATTTCGTCTTCTCGGACGAATTTACGCAAAGCAGCGCTGTCCGCTGGCGCAGCGGCTAGGTGCAGGACTATCGGCGGTGTGCGCCAATAGCGGTAGGCAGTTGCTCCACAAAGCACGGTTTCCATGGATAGACGTTACCACGGGGATGATGCGCGTTGGCTGGTGACGGTAAATTCGATAAGTGAACATCTTGCCGTGGGACACCGCACTATAGAAGGTTTAGCGACTTACAAAACCGCAGTTCAACGAGTTGGCTAAATCGTGGATACTCGGCAGTCTCGAATTAAGATGTTCACTTATCGATTTTTGGCCGAGCGGGTGGAGTTTCGGGCCACAACTTCGTAGCTCATGCGCACCTCGCGGCGGGTCGCGTCGCCGGCGAGCTGCTCGCAGAGCATGCGCGCGGCCTCGGCGCCCGAGGTCTTGTAGTGGTGGTGCACCGTGGTTAGCGTCGGCGTGACTATCTGGCTCAGTTCGGCGTCGCCGACGCCTGTGACCTGCACGTCCTCGGGCACGCGGCGCCCGTACTCGCGCAAGCAGGTCATGGCGCCGAACGCGATGGAGTCCGTCGCGCACACGATGGTGTCGACCTCGGGGTAGACGTCGAGCAGCTGCTCGGCGGCCGTGTACCCCGCGTCCACGGTGAAGTCGGCGATCATCTGCGCGCGCCCGGGCACCTCGATGCCGGCCGCCTCGCACGCGTCGAGGAATCCCAGGTGGCGGTCGCGGCCGGCGGACGCGTCCTCCTCGAGGACGCCGATGTAGGCGGGGTGCTCCGACGTCCTCAGCGCACCCGCCGTGATGTCGCGCAGCGCGCCGCGGTCGCTCTGGTACACGCACGAGCGGCCGGGCAGGTCCTGGTCGAGCACGACGAGCGGCAGCGACATGTCGTCCATCGCGGCGAAGTGCGCCTCGGAGAAGACCGTCGCCACGAGCACGACGCCGTCGACCTGTCGCCGCTCCTCGAAGAGCCGCAGGTAGGACACCTCGCGCGCCGCGTCGTTGTCTGTGTTGGCAAGAAGCACCTGGTAGCCGCGCTCGGCGAAGACGGGCGTCATGCCGGCGACCATGCGGCTCACCGAGGCGGAGTTGATCTTTGGGATGATGACGCCGACGGTGTTCGACTTGCCGGTGCGCAGGCTCTTGGCGTGCTGCGACGGGGAGTACCCGGTCGCCTTTACCACGGCGCGGATGCGGTCGCGCTTCTCTTGGCTCACGTAGCCGTCGTTGAAGTAGCGCGAGACCGTGGCGCGGGAGACCCCCGCCATCTGCGCGATCTGGTTGATGTCCATTGCCGTCCTTCCGAGTGCCCGCGGCAGACCCTGCAGCAGGATACTCTACCCCACGAGGTCGATCGGGCGGACGTCCTTGGCGGCCACGATCATGCGCGCGACCTCCTCGGGGGTCTCGACGCCGCCGCGCTCCAGCCACAGGTTGATGATGCTCATGACGTGGCTTATGGTGAGCTCGCGCGCATACTCGTAGGGGAATCGGTCGCACTTGACCTGGGAATGGGTGAGCTCGAGCCCCTGGTCGAGCAGGCCGCTGATGACCGATTTGAGGCGCGAGTGGAACTCCGGGTCGCCGCCCTTGCCCGAGATGGCCGCCACGAAGTCGAAATCGGCGGCGACGATCGTGAGCGCCTGCAGCAGCAGGGGATAGGGGAACATGTCGCACGCGTTTTGAGCCTCGCGCGCCGCGTCGGGGTGGACGAGCGCTTCCCTCAGGTTCGAGATGAGCTCGTCCTCGAGCTGCTCGAGCGCGTCGAATTTGTCGACGAAATGCAGGTAGAAAGTGCCGCGGTTGACGCCCGCGCGCCGCGTGAGGTCGCTTACCGTGAGGGCGTCGAAACCCTTCTCGACGATGAGCTCGGTGAGCGCCCGGCGGATCTTCGCTCGGGTCCGGGTGTTTCGGCGCGCCTTGTCGCCGCTGCTGGCCGTATTCATGGGATTCCCTCGAACCTCTTCTCTTAAATGAACAACCTGTTGACTATTGTTCATGGTAAACCGCTGCTACAAGGGTATACTGCCCACTGGTATTAGTCAACACGTTGTTCATTTAAGATTGAGCAGCAAATCGAAGGGAGCTACCCTCGTGTCCTACATCGAGGTCATCCACGAGTACAAGCGCTACCAATCGGGCGCGACCGAGATCCTGGCCAACAACGACGTCAACTTCACCTGCGAGAAGGGCGAGCTCATCGTCATCCTCGGCTCTTCGGGTGCGGGCAAATCCACGATGCTCAACATCCTCGGCGGCATGGACACCGCGAGCGAGGGCCAGGTCATCATCGACGGCAACGACATCGCCCAGTACAACTCCCATCAGCTCACCGACTACCGCCGCACCGACGTCGGCTTCGTCTTCCAGTTCTACAACCTGGTGAGCAACCTCACGGCCAAGGAGAACGTCGAGCTCGCCTCCGAGATCGTGCGCGACGCGGCCGACCCCGAGGAGGTCCTGCGCAACGTCGGGCTCGCAGACCGCATGGCCAACTTCCCCGCGCAGCTCTCCGGCGGCGAGCAGCAGCGCGTCGCCATCGCCCGCGCCGTGGCCAAGAACCCGAAGATCCTGCTGTGCGACGAGCCTACGGGCGCCCTCGACTACCGCACGGGCAAGCAGGTCCTCGGCATCCTCGAGGACATGAGCCGCGAGCAGGGGGCGACCGTGATTATCGTCACGCACAACGCCGCCATCGCGCCCATCGCCGACCGCGTGATCCACATGCACGACGCGCGCGTTCAGTCCATCGACGTCAACGCCAAGCCGACGCCCATCGCCGACATCGAGTGGTAGGGGAGAGAAGAATGTCGAACCGCAGGAAACCCACCCCGCGCGAGGGCGCGGCGCGGCCGGTCGCCGCCCGCGCGTCGGGGGCCTCTTACCCGAAGAACGGCAAGACAGCGCTCTGGAAGGACGTGTGGCGCTCGATCGCCCACTCCAAGGGACGCTTCGTGTCCATCATGCTGCTCATGGCGCTCGGCTCGTTCGCGCTCGTCGGCCTCTTCGTAGCCGGCCCGGACATGCGCGCCACGGGCGAGGCCTACTTCGGCGAGTATTCGCTCGCCGACCTCACCGTTCTGAGCGACTATGGCCTCGATGACGACGACGTCGCCGCCATCAACCAGGCGAGCGGCACGACGGCCATCGAATACGGTTACTTCAAGGACGTCACCGTCGACGGCTCCACGGACGCCGTGCGCGTGATGAGCATGCCCGACGAGGTCTCCCAGCTCGAGCTCGTCGACGGCCGCATGCCCGAGCGCGCCGGCGAGATCGCCGTCGACACCAACGTCGGCGAGCAGTACGCCATCGGCTCAACCATCCGCGTGAGCGAGAAGGCCAACGCCATCAGCGACGAGACCTGCTTAAACGACACCGAGTACACCGTGGTCGGCCACGTCCACACGCCCGAGATCATCTCCATCGTGAACATGGGCCAGTCGACGGCCGGCACGGGCAGCCTCAAGGGCTATGCCGTCGTCGTGGACGACGAGTTCGACTCCGACGTCTACATGACCGCGCGCATGACCTTCGAGGACACCGAGGGCCTCGACCCCTACTCGAACGAGTACCGCGACCGCGTCCAGGACCACAAGTCCGAGGTCGAGGGGCTTATCGCCGATCGCCCGGCGGCGCGCCTCGCCACGGTCGTGGCCGACGCGCAGGTCTCCATCGACGACGGCCAGGCGGAGGTCGACGACGCCAAGCAGCGGCTCGCCGACGCCAAAGAGACTCTGGACGACGCCGCCCAGACGCTCGCCGACGCCGCGGAGCAGCTCGCCGACGGCCAGGCCGAGATCGACGACGCCGAGGCGCGGATAACGGACGGCGAGGCGCAGATCGCCGATGCCCAGGGCCAGATCGACGAGAGCCAGGCCACCCTAGATGCCGCCGCGGCGACAATCGCCGACGGCGAGGCGCAGCTCGCCGCCAAGGCCGGCGACCTCAGGTCCGCCGAGTCCCGGCTGACGGCCGCGAAGTCCCAGCTCGACGCCGCCAAGGCGACGCTCGACGAGAAGGCCCCGCAGGTCGCGGCGGCCGAGGCTCAGCTGCCCGCCGCCAAGCAGCGGCTCGCCGAGGGCCAGCGCGCCTATGACGAGGGCGCCGCCCAGCTCGAGGAGGCGAAGGCCCAGGTCCAGGCCTATGACGACGGCAGGGCGCAGCTCGACGCGGCCTACGCCGAGCTCGACGCCGGGCAGGCCGAGGTCGACGCCGGCCGCGCAGAGCTCGCCGAGAAGACCGCCGAGCTCGACGCGGTGGCCGACCAGGCCGAGGCCGCCCGCGCCATGCTCGAGAAGCTCGACGACGCCGTGGCCTCCGCAACCCAGCAGGTGAGCGAGTCCGAGGCGCGGGTCGTCTCTCTCCAGGAGCAGATCGCCG
This sequence comes from Coriobacteriia bacterium, assembly GCA_030530145.1. Taxonomy (GTDB): domain Bacteria; phylum Actinomycetota; class Coriobacteriia; order Coriobacteriales; family Atopobiaceae; genus Paratractidigestivibacter. The sequence goes on from JAUMVN010000004.1 coordinate 34,241, forward strand.
CCGAGACCAACCCCGTGAAGAAGGCCGCTCTCGAGGCCGAGCTCGTGGCCGCTCAGGCCAAGCTCCAGGCCCAGCAGGCCTACCTGGCGCAGCTCCAGGCCAAGGCGGCCACCGACGAGGTGACCTCGGCCCGCGAGCAGGTCGCCCGGTACGACGCCGGTCGTGCGTCGGTCGCCGAGGCCACGGCCCGTCTCGACGAGGCGCAGCGGGGGATCGACGCCGGCCGCGCCGAGGCCGACGAAAAGAAGGCCCAGCTCGACGCCGTTGCCGAGCAGGTCGAGGCCGGCCGTGCGGCGATTCCCCAGAAGGAGCAGGAGCTCGCCGCGGCAAAGGAGCAGCTCGACGCCGCGGCCGCGCAGATAGCCGCCGCGGAGGCGGGAATCGCTTCTTACTATGAGGGGATCGCCACCTACCAGCAGGGCCTCGCGACCTATGCTGAGGGCTTGCAGTCCTACGAGACCGGCCGCGCCGCGTTCAACGCCGCCGCCGACCAGCTCGCCTCGGGCAAGGCTGAGTACGCCTCCGGCGCCGCGACCCTCGCCGCCGCCCGCGAGACCCTCGCCTCCAAGGTCGACGAGCTTGCTTCCGCCAAGACCCAGGTGGCCGAAGCCAAGCAGACCCTCGCCGAGAAGCTCGCCGAGTACAACGATGGCCTCTCCGAGTACGAGGACGGCCTCGCCGAGTACAACGACGAGCTGCCCGATGCGCAGCGGAAGATCGCCGACGGCGAGTCCGACCTCGCCGACGCCCGCGCCCGCCTGGCCAAGCTCTCCACGCCCGTCTACGAGGCGGACACGCGCCGCGAGACCCTGGGGTCGGAGGCGTACAAGACCTACGACACCGTCTCCGAGATCATCGACTCGCTGGCGACCGTCTTCCCCGTGCTTCTCTATCTCGTGGCCGCGTTCGTCACGCTCTCGACCATCACCCGCATGGTCGAGGAGGAGCGCATCAACTCCGGCACGCTCAAGGCGCTCGGCTACCGCGACGGCGACGTCGCCCTCAAGTTCGTGCTCTACGGCGCGCTCGCCGGCGGCATCGGCTCGGTCGCGGGCATCGCGCTCGGCCACACCCTGCTGCCCTACATCGTGTACAACGCCTACGGCGCCAAGTTCACGCTGCCCCCGATCCACCTCGGCTTCTACCCGGTGATCACCCTGGTCGCCATCGTGCTTGCCGGCCTGTGCGCGGTCCTTCCCGCGGGCGTCGCCGTTCGCCGCGAGCTCGGCGAGAAACCCGCCGCGCTGCTTCTTCCCAAGCCTCCCTCGGGCGGCTCGAAGATCATGCTCGAGCGCATCGCCCCGCTGTGGAGCCGCATGAGCTTCACCCACAAGGTCACGGCGCGCAATCTCTTCCGCTACAAGCAGCGCATGCTCATGACCATCCTCGGCGTGGCCGGCGCCACCTGCATGCTCGTCGCGGGCTTCGGCGTCCAGCACTCCATCCAGGAGATGGCCTCCAAGCAGTTCGGCGCCATCCTCAAGTACGACATGATCGTGGCGCAGAACTCGACCGCCACTGACGACCAGCTCGCCGAGCTCGACGACGCGCTCGCCGGAGACGAGGTGGCCTCCGAGGTCGCGCTTCACTACGAGTCCGTGAGCCTTACCGCCGGCGCGAACAACGACAAGCAGGAGATCACCCTGCTCGTGCCGGAGCAGTCCTCCGACCTCGATGAGTATCTCGACCTGCACGACCGCAAGAGCGGCGAGAAGCTCGAGCTCGAAGGCGACGGCGCCGTGATCAGCGAGCGCCTGGCCACTCTGCTCGGCGTGGGCGTGGGCGACGAGGTCGAGTTCACCGCCTCCGACGGCAGCTCTCGCACCGTCCGCGTCTCCGGTGTGTGCGAGATGTACATGGGCCACTTCATGGTCATGAGCCATGAGGCGTACGAGTCCTGCTACGGGGAGGGCTTCGAGGCCAACGCCGCCATGGTCAGGCTGAAGGACGGCACGCTCTCCTCGGTCGAGAACGCGGCTTCCGGCTTCATGGAGCTCAAGGGCGTCAAGTCCGTGGTCCAGAACACGACTCTGCAGTCCCAGGTCGACACGGTCGTGACCTCGCTCAACAAGATCATGGGCATCCTGATCCTCGTCGCCAGCATGCTCGCCGTGGTCATCATGTACAACCTGACGAACATCAACGTCTCCGAGCGCATGCGCGAGCTCTCGACCATCAAGGTCCTCGGTTTCCACTCCAACGAGACCACGATGTACATCTACCGCGAGACGATCATCCTCACGGCTCTCGGCCTCGTCGCGGGCTGGCTGCTGGGCATCGCGCTGCACCAGTACATCCTGAACGTCGTCCCGCCCGACAACGTCATGTTCAACCCGGCGCTGGCCCCGATCGAGTTCATCGTGCCCGCCGTCGTCATCAGCGCGATCACCGTGGTGCTCTACTTCGTCGAGCTCCGCCGCCTCTCGACGGTGGACATGCTCGAAGCGCTGAAGTCCGTGGAGTAAAGGCCCCGGCAAAGCGTGCCTGGTCCAAGGCCCCGTTCCCGGCGACTCGGGGGCGGGGCCTCCCGCCGCCGCTGCCCGCTCGGCCGTCTGCGACGGCGGAAACCGAAAGTTGCGCGATAGTTGCTGGCCGCAACCGCGCAGGTGGGGGATAGTGTCCATAACGGTACGGGCCGGGCAAGGAGGGTCGTCATGGTCTTTGGGCTGGGTTGGCCGGAGCTCATCGTCATGCTCGTGGTGTACGGCGTCAGGCTGGTTATCCCGGTTCTGGCCATCGTCGCCTTGGTGCTGTTCATCCGCAGGCTGCTGAGCGAAGAGCGGGCGCAGAAGACGCCCGAGGCGGTGCAGGAGCGCGCGAGCCTCGGCGAGGTCATCCGGCGGCACCGCGAGGCGTGCGGCATGACGCAGGAGCTCGTGGCCCAGAAGCTCGGGCTGAGTAGGCAGGCCGTGAGCAAGTGGGAGTCCGGCAAGGCTGAGCCCAGCACGACGAGCCTGCTCTCGCTCTGCGACCTCTTCGGCGTCGACGTCGCCGACCTCCTGCGCGAGGTCAAGCGGTAGACCTCGTGAGCACAGACGGCCGATGCCTGCTCGAAAACTCGAGGTCCTGCGTATGCTGTTTAATAGTTGATGGCCCTGCGCGCATATGCCAACTGGGAAAACGTCGCTCATGCGACCATCTGCGAGCCTCTGTCCGTCGCTGATACTCGGGTGGATGCCCGAAATCCCACGCAGAATCTCGAAATAATGATCAAGGCGGGCCCTTGGGCGCCGAACACGGCGCCCAAGGGCCCGCTTAACGTGCGTATGCGATCCTCCCCGCGTCGCTTGGCGAATCTTCGCGTCCCGCAGAGCTCCGCGTGCTAAAGTCGGCCTCCACGAGAAAGGGGGCCCGATGACGGAGAAGGTGCTGGTACTCGCCGGAAAGACGCTCGACAAGGTGATGCCCGCTATAAGGTTGGGGCGACTGCGCGCGGAGCCGACGGACCTTCGCCGCCTCGACCCGGGGTCCTGCGCCTGCAGGGTCGAGGACGTCCTCTCCATCAATCTCGGCCCCCTTGCGTACTTTTGCGACGCGAGCGAGTCGGATCCGCTGCATGTCGCGGTGAGCGCCCCCGGGCTGAGGCGCGACCTGCGCGGGTTCGAGTTCTCGCTCTTTCCAGAGGAGTTCCCGGCGGGGACGCTCATGGCCATCAGCCCGAATATCCTCGTCCCCTCGTTCCCCGCGTACTTCATGCTCAAGGCCCGGGACCTTGACTTCGAGGAGCTGCTGCTCCTTGGAATGGAGCTTTGCGGAACCTATGCTCATGACTCGTATACGCGCGCCGACGGGCGCTGCGAGTTCCTTGTGGAGCCGGCGCTCGAGGCTGACGACCTGCGTGGATACCTCGAGGAAGCGACCGGCATCAAGGGAGTCAACCCTGCGAAGACGGCCGCCTCCTGGATATTGGACAACTCCTACTCTCCACAGGAGACCATTCTTGCGCTTGAGCAGTATCTCAAGCCGATGCGAGGTGGTCGTGGCTACCCGAAGCCGCGGCTTAACCCCGAGATCGAGGTGCCGCGTGAGTTTCGGCGCCTAACGGCCCGGGATACCTTCAAGCCCGACATCTATTGGGAGGGGATGCTCGATCTCGAGTACGACAGCGCCTATCACAGCGACCCCGCGCAGGTGGAGCGGGACAAAGCCCGCGCGTCCGATGTACAGGCCCTCGGCATTCCTGTCATTCAGGCGACCGGCCTCTCGCTTTCCACCTGTGAGAGGGCGGAGCTCCTCGGCCGTCAGATAGGCAAAGCCCTTGAGACTGGGATGGGGCGCCCTATGACTATGCGGCTGCGCCGGCTCTATGCGCCCGAGCTGCAGGAGCGCCGCGACCGACTTCACCTTAAGCTCCGGAGGCTGAGCGGGCTCGACGGCGGGCGCCGTGCACGTTAGCAGGCGCCGAACAGGGCTCGGAAGCCCGATTTGGGCTTCCGGTGATCATTATTTCTAGATTCTGCTTGCCAAAACGGGCCCTTTAGAGGGTACTGGCCCGCCCTCTGAGTCGCCAATAGCGGTCGTGCGTGGAGTTTGCCCTGTTGGCGATTGGGATGCGCTGTATCAAAACCTGAATAAGGCAAGCAGAATCTCGATTTTTTGAGCACGGGGACGCTCCAAGCGACCGTCGGCCGCGGGCGGGTGGATACAATTGCCGTATCCCCACGAGAAAGGACGAGCCATGAACGAAACCATCGCCTCTATGATCGACCGCCGCAGCTGCCGCAAGTTCGCTGACCGGATGCCGTCGGCCGCGGACATAGACGCCGTCGTCGAGGCCGGCCTCTACGCGGCCTCCGGCATGGGCCGTCAGTCCACCATCGTCATCAAGGTGACGAGCAAGGAGCTTCGCGACCGCATCAGCCGCATGAACGCCCGGATCATGGGCAAGGGCCTCGAGTTCGACCCCTTCTACGGCGCGCCTGCCATGCTCATCGTGCTGGCGGACCGCTCCGTTGCCACCCACGTCTACGACGGCGCGCTCACCATGGGCAACCTCATGGTCGCCGCAGAGTCCCTTGGCCTCGCGAGCATCTGGATCCACCGCGCCAAGGAGGAGTTCGACTCCGAGGAGGGCAAGGCCATCCTCGCCGACCTTGGCATCGAGGGCGACTACGAGGGCATCGGCCACTGCGCCCTCGGCTATTGGGACGGCGCCAAGCCCGAGCCGCCCGCTCGCCGCGAGGGCCGCGTTTTCTGCGCCGAATAGGCCCCGCCCGCGGCCCCGTGCCGCGCGCATCTGCTAGCCTTGAAGGCCGCGCGCCCCGCCTGGCGCGCGGCTTTTCCCATATACGAGCGCAAAGGGAGCCCCATGGACCTGAGCCAAGCTATAGACTGCGCGAGCGCCATCGCGCTGCCGTTCTTCCTGGACGACGCCGCCTTGACCGCGGAGCGCCAGAAGAACGAGGAGGCGCTCAAGGTCCTGCTCGACGCCTGGAAGGGCGCCCCGGCGGGCGCCGAGCCCTTCGGCTTCGACCTCGTGCTCTCGCTCGTCGACCGCAACCGCGGGATCTGCGACATGATCGGCGCGGACAAGCTGCGAGACGTCTCGCCGAGCGCCCTTGCGCGCAAGCTCCCCGACGCCGATCTCGTCCGCGCCGTGGCCCGCATGCAGCACCGCCCCGACACCGAGGTCGCCGCCATCGCGGGCCCCGGCCTCGAGGACCTGAACATCGCCTACGTGGACGCGCCGGTCTCCGGGATGGTCATGGGCATCGACATCGAGACGACCGATCGCGACCCGGCCCGCGGCTACGTGGTCAACATCGGCCTGGAGTTCATGGACCTCGCCGCCGACGCCGAGCCCCACGACGCCTTCGCCGGCTACTGCGGCATCCCCGAGATGTACGCAGAGAAGGGCGTTCCCCTCGAGTTCATCCACCACATAACCTGGGACGACCTCAAGGACTCCCGCCCGCTGCGCGAGAACGCCGCCATGCAGGGCGCTCTGTTGGAGGCCATGTGCGCCTACCCCTTCATGGCCCACAACGCCGCCTTCGAGGATTCCTGGTTCATGCTGAACATCGCGGGCTACGCCGAGGCGCGCAAGGCCGGCCGCATCACCGTCATCGACTCGCGCGACATCTGCCGGCGCGTGGACCCCGAGGTCCGCACCCTCCCGCGCGAGAGCCGCCCGGCGACCCTCGAGAACTGGGCGCGGCGCCGCGGCACGCTTGCGGCGGGGGAGTCCGAGGTGCACCTGGGCCTCGACGACGTCGAGCTCATGCTGCGCACCGTCCAGGCCGAGTTCAACGAGCGGAACATGTTCTAGGTGTTTCGGCTCCGCTCCGGACGGCTCCGCCCGCGCCCCTTTCGGCTATAGTTGCGCTCGACAAAGCCGATCGAAAGGAACCACGTGAGCGATTTCATCAAGGCCGAGAACGTGATGCTGGGCCAGCGCGCCGCCACGCGCGAGGATGCCCTGCACTTAATTGCCGAGCAGGCCGAGCGCCTCGGCGTCACCGACGACGTCGAGTCCCTGTACCAGGCCTTCCTCACGCGCGAGAGCATGGGCGAGACGGGCATGACCGACGGCTTCGCCATTCCCCACGCCAAGTGCGCGGCGGTCAAGAAGGCCTCCGTCGTCGTGCTGAAGAACGAGGAGCCCCTCGACTGGCCGAGCTTCGACGAGAAGCCCGTGACCTGCGCCATCGCGCTTCTCGTCCCGGACGCCGAGGCCGGCACCGAGCACATCCGCCTGCTCTCGAAGACGGCCGTCCTGCTCATGGACGAGGGCTTCAAGCGCCTCGTCCGTGGCAGCGACGACCCCGACGAGATCGCGGGCGCCGTCAACAAGGGCATCGAGGGGTAGGGGTCGCCATGGCGTTCAAGCAGCTCACCGACAAGCGCGTCGCGGTCTTCTTCGCAGACGGGTTCGAGGAGGTCGAGGCCATCGCCGTCGTCGACCTGCTCTTCCGCGCGGGCATCCCGTGCGACATGGTCTCCGTGAGCGACAACCTCGCGGTCACCTCCTCGCGCGAGGTCACCGTGGTCGCGGACCGAACGGTCGCCGACGAGGGCTTCGACTTCGACGAATACGACATGCTGGTCCTGCCGGGCGGCATCCCCGGCATGCCGAACCTCAAGGCCTGCGAGCCGCTCTGCGACGCGCTGGTCAAGCACGCCGCCGACGAACGCGGCGTGGCCGCCATCTGCGCCTCGCCCTCGATCCTGGCCGAGCTCGGCATCCTCGAGGGCAAGCGCGCGACGGCCAACCCACACTTCCAGGATGTGCTCGTGGAGCACGGCGCCCTGCTCGAGGCCGGTGAGAAGGCCGTCACCGACGGCAACGTGATCACGAGCCAGGGCATGGCCACGGCGACCTGGTTCGGGCTCGAGATCGTCAAGCGCTACGTGCCCGCTGAGGTCGTCGAGCGCGTCAAGGAGGGCATCGTCCTCATGGACTAGTCGAGGGCGGGGCACGGGCGCTTGCCGGCCCCCGTTTCTTGTGTCATGTAGATGACCGATTGCGCGTGCTCGTTGACACATGGCGGCGGGCGCGCGTAATTTTTATTCACATGGCTTTTTTGAGCCTTTTCAGCGATACAAGAGCCGCCGCGGCGGTGAGCATAGGAGAAGCACGAGATGGACAGCATCAAGGTTTGCGTCGTCGGATCCACCGGTTATGCGGGAATCGAGGTGTGCCGCCTCGTGCTGGCCAACCCCCACATGGAGCTCGTCATGGCGACCGACCGCAAGGAGGCCGGCACCAAGCTCTCCGATATCTACCCGAGCTTCGCGGGCGTGACCGATATCGTGCTGTCGCTTCCCGATCCCGAGGTCATCGCCGAGGTGGCCGACGTCGCGTTCCTCGCCGTGCCCCACACCGCCTCGCTCGCCCTCACCCCGCAGCTGCTCGCCGCCGGCGTGACCGTGCTCGACCTCTCCGCCGACTACCGCATCCACGACGCCGAGGTCTACGAGGCCTGGTACAACACGCCGCACACGAGCCCCGAGCTTCTTTCCCAGACCGTCTACGGCCTTCCCGAGCTCAACCGCGAGGGGCTTCTCGGCCTTGCGAAGAAGCGCGCCGCCGGCGAGGCCGTCCTCGTTGCCGTCCCCGGCTGCTACCCGACGGCCACGGCGCTCGCCGCCACGCCCGCCCTCGCCGCGGGCCTCGCCAAGGGCGACCTCGTCATCTCCGACGCCATCTCCGGCGTCTCCGGCGCGGGCCGCGGCTGCAACGCGCGCACCCACTACTGCCACGCCAACGAGTCCGTCGAGGCCTACGGCGTCGCCAAGCACCGCCACACCCCCGAGATCGAGCAGACGCTCTCCGAGGTCGCCGGTCAGCCGATGAACGTCGTCTTCACCCCGCACCTCGCGCCGCTGACCCGCGGGCTTCTTGCCACCGTGTACATCGAGGCCGCCGACGGCGTCACCGCCGACCAGGTCCAGGCCGCCTACGAGCAGCGCTTCGCCGACGAGCCCCTGGTCACCGTCCTGCCGGCGGGCTCCATGCCTCAGACGAGCTCGGTCTTCGGCACCGGCCGCGCCCAGGTGGGCGTCGCCCTCGACGCGCGACGACGTAGCATGATCGTCGCCTCCTGCGCCATCGACAACCTCGGCAAGGGCGCCGCAGCCCAGGCCATGCAGTGCGCCAACATCGTGCTGGGCCTCCCCGAGACGTGCGCCGTGGATCCCGCGGCCCCGCTGGTCTAAGCAGGTTGACGACGGTCTTTCCCATGCTCGCCGTCCGCCCCGGGCCCTCGCGCCCACCATTCGATGAGGAACAAGAACATGAACGACTTCGCACCCCTTGAGGTCCCGACCCCGGCCGACACGCCCGAGGCCTTCGGCTTCGCGCCCTGTGAGGGAGGCGTGTGCGCCGCCGTCGGCATCAAGGCCGCGGGCGTCCACGCCGGCTTCCGCCGCGACCCCAACCGCCTCGATATGGCGCTCGTCGTCGCCGACGAGAAGTCCGTCGCCGCGGGCACCTTCACCACGAACCGCTTCTGCGCCGCGCCCGTGACCGTCTCGCGCGAGCACGTGGCCGACGGCGCCGCCCGCGCCGTCATCCTGAACTCCGGCAACGCCAACGCCGCCACGGGCGAGCCCGGCCTCGCCACCGCGCGCCAGACCTGCGACTTCCTTGCCGAGAAGCTCGGCTGTGACGCCGCCGACGTGCTCGTGTGCTCCACCGGCGTCATCGGCCAGGAGCTCGACTTCGAGCCGTACGTCGAGGGCGTCCCCGCCGCGCTCGAGGCCCTCGCGGCCACGCCCGAGGCGGCCCACAACGCCGCCGTGGCCGTCATGACCACCGACACCGTCCCCAAGGAGGCCTCCTTCGCCGGCGAGGTGACGGCCGCCGACGGCGCCGCCTACACCGTCCACGTGGGCGGCTTCGTCAAGGGCTCCGGCATGATCCAGCCCAACATGGCGACCATGCTCTGCGTCATGTCCACCGACGCTGCGCTCACCGAGGAGGCTGCGCACGAGGCGCTTCTCGCCGCTGTGAAGCAGACCTTCAACAAGGTGACCGTCGACTCCGACACCTCGACGAACGACACCGCGATTCTTCTGGCCACGGGCGCCGCGGCCCCGGCCGGCGAGAAGATCGGCCTCGACTTGCCCGCCTACCCGGCCTTCGCCGCCGCGCTCAAGGCCGTCTGCGGCGAGCTCGCGCGCAAGATCGCGGCGGACGGCGAGGGCTCGACCAAGCTGGTCACCGTAAACGTCCTGGGCGCCAGCGACGACGGCGCGGCCGACACGGTGGCCCGCTCCATCGCCAACTCGCCGCTGGTCAAGACCGCCATCTTCGGCCACGACGCCAACTGGGGCCGCGTGGCCGCCGCCGCCGGCAAGTGCGGCGTGCCCTTCGACCAGACGCGCGTGGACATCGACTTCATGGGCGTGCCCGTGTGCCGCGCCGGCCTCACCGTCCCCATGGACGAGGACGATATGCTGCGCCGCTTCGAGGCTCCCGAGATCGACATCGTCGTCGATCTCCATGACGGCGACGCGACCTGCCGCGTGTGGACCTGCGACCTCACGCACGACTACGTGACCATCAACGGCGACTATCGTACGTAGACGGCTTTCCCTGGCACCCCATCTGGGGGCTCCAACCCTCGTCGCGTACCTAAGTACGCGTCCTCGGGATTGTCGCACCCCAGCTGGGGCACCAGGAAAACCCGTCCTTGGACCCGGGCACTCCGTCAAGGTGCTCCAACCCTCGTCGTATGGATTAATTGAAAGGCACCACATGAAGAAGCGCGATATCCAGCAGCGCAACGCCGCGGCCGCGAAGGCCGAGACCCTCATCGAGGCGCTGCCCTGGATCAACAAGATGAACGGCAAGACGTTCGTCATCAAGTACGGCGGCTCGGCCATGGAGGACAAGGAGCTCTGCCAGCGCGTCGTCGCGGACATCGAGCTCATGAAGCTCATGGGCGTGCGCGTGGTCCTCGTCCACGGCGGCGGCAAGGCCATCAACGCCCTGCTCACCCGCCTCAACGTCCCCGTCAAGTTCAAGGACGGCCTGCGCGTGACCGACGACGACACCATGGAGGCCGTGCGCGAGGTGCTCGTGGGCAAGGTCAACCAGGAGCTGGTCTGGGCCCTGAACGAGTACGGCCACAACGCCGTGGGCATCTCGGGCGCGGACGGCAAGACCCTGAAGGCCGAGGTCATCGACCCCGAGCTCGGCCGCGTCGGCCGTATTCGCGAGGTGGACACGAACCTGATCAACACCATCTTGGACGACGGCTACATCCCCGTGGTGGCCTCCGTGGGCTGCGCCCCGGACGGCTTCCTCAACATCAACGCCGACGTGGCCGCGGGCAAGATCGCCGAGGCCATGGGCGCCGACAAGCTCATCTACCTCACCGACGTCGACGGCCTGCTCGAGGACGTGTCCGATCCGGACAGCCTCATCGCGCAGATGACGCGCACCGAGACCCACGAGCTTCTTGCCTCCGGCAAGCTCGACGGCGGCATGATCCCGAAGATCCGCTCCGTGGCCGAGGCCCTCGACGCCGGCGTCCAGCAGGTCGTCATCGTCAACGGCAAGGCCGACCACTCGCTGCTGCTCGAGATCTTCACCGACGCGGGCTGCGGCACCATGTTCACCCAGGACTAACGAAGGGCGTCCGCCCCGTCTGCGCCGACGCGACCGGCCGCGTCGCGGGGCGCCCCACGCGAAAGGATTTGCGCATGTCTGACTTCTCAACCGTCCCCGCCGAGGTCAAGGCCCTCGACGAGCAGTACCTGATGCCCACGTACGGCCGCCTGCCCGTCGAGTTCGTCCGCGGCTCGGGCGCCGTCCTCACCGACTCCGAGGGCAACGACTACCTCGACTTCCTCGGCGGCATCGGCTGCGCCTCCCTCGGCCACGCGAACCCCGTGGTTGCCGCCGCGCTGAAGGAGCAGGCCGACAAGGTCTGGCAGGTCGGCAACTACTACTACGTCGAGAACCGCGGCGAGCTTGCCAACGGCCTCTCGACCCTGCTCTCCCGCATCACCGACGAGTCCGGCCACGACACCGGCTCCACGGGCACCAAGTGGAAGACCTTCTTTACCAACTCCGGCCTCGAGGCCAACGAGGGCGCCATCAAGCTGGCGCGTCGCTGGGGCGAGCTGAACCTCGACGGCGCCTACGGCGTCGTCAGCGCCAAGAAGTCCTTCCACGGCCGCTCCCTCGCGACGTTGGCCGCCACCGGCCAGGATGCCTTCCACGCCACCTTCCGACCGATGCCCCAGGGCTTCGCCTCCGTGCCCCTGAACGACATCGACGCGCTGCGCTCCTTCGTCGAGAGCCCGAGCGAGGAGTGCGGCCCCGTGTGCGCCGTCATCCTCGAGTGCGTCCAGGGCGAGGGCGGCGTGTGGCCGGCCGACTACGACTACCTGCGCGACGTTCGCGACCTCTGCGACGAGAAGGGCCTTCTCCTCATCATCGACGAGGTCCAGACCGGCTTCTATCGCTGCGGCTCCCCGTTCTGCTTCCAGCGCTCCGGCATCGTGCCCGACATCGTGAGCATGGCCAAGGGCATCGCCGACGGCTTCCCGATGGGCGCCTTCGCGGCGCGCGCCGAGATTGCCGACCTGCTTCACCCCGGCGACCACGGCTCCACCTTCGGCGGCAACGCGCTCGCCGTCGCGGCTGCCCGCGCCACCGTCGACGAGCTGCGCGCGCAGGACATGGGCGAGCACGTCATCGCCGTGGGCAAGCACCTGCGCCACCGCCTGCAGGCCATGCCGCACGTCGTCGAGGTCCGCGGCCGCGGCCTTCTGCGCGGCGCCCAGCTCGATGTGCCTATTGCCAACGAGCTCGTGGAAGAGGGCCTGGCCTGCGGCCTCGTGCTCAACCACATCGGCGACTCCATCATCCGCCTCCTCCCGCCGCTGGTCATTACCCGCGAGCAGATCGACGAGGGCATGGACACGTTCGAGGCGCTTATCAACAAGCTGGCGTAGGGCGCCGAGAAGCGCTTCTTCGCTCTATCGCACATGGAAAGAAGGGCCCGGCTCTTTGCTGGGCTCTTCTTGTTCGGCAATGGGTCGCTGCCGTCATGACCACATACAACAGGCCCGCCCGTACGTCCCCCAACATACGGGCGGGCCTGTTTTGTTAAAGCGAGGCTGTCTGCAACGCAGCTGTGGGGGCGAGTTGTGTTGACTCTGTGAAGAAGCGTCGCGCGCGGGCGGAGGTGCCCGGCGCCCCGGCTTCCCGCGCCCGCAGGTTTTCTACTTCGCTGCCCGCGGTGCCGCGCCCGGCCGTCGGTGTCGTGCCCGCAGCGCGTCGGGGTCCCGTCGGCCAAGCGTCGGCGTTCCGGAAGTTTGGCCTGCTACCCTCATGAGCCCACGCGCCCGCCGCCCGGCTTCGGCGCGTGTCCCGCGAAAGTCCAAGTCGGAGAGAGGGGCGCGGATGTACCGGTTGGCGGGCAGCTCCTTCGTCGGGGCGCGCAAGAGCGTGAACCAGGACGCGTACTGCGCGCTCTGTGCCCGCACCCCACACGGCGACGCTGCCCTCGTCGCCGTGTGCGACGGCGTGGGCGGCCTCTCGAGCGGCGAGCTCGCGAGCTCGGCCGCTGTTCGCGAGCTATCTCGCTGGTTCGAGCATGACCTCGCGGCGATCGTGGCCGGCGGCCCCGCGGGGCCCGCGCCGCGCGACGAGTCCTGGGCAGTCGACGCGCAGGCGTCCTTAGCGGCTCTCATCGGGGACCTCAATGCACGGATGCGCCGCTACGGCGCCGACCTCAACGTGAGGCTCGGCACCACCTTGACGGCGCTCGTCGCCCACCGGGGGCGTTTTCTGGTCGCGCACGTGGGAGACTGCCGCGCCTATCGCTCGGGCGAGAAGGGCGCGGAGCAGCTCACGCGCGACCAGACGCTCATCCAGGAAGAGGTCGACGCGGGGCGGATCGGCGCCCGCGAGGCCTTGACGCACCCTAAGGGGTCGGTGATCCTGCAGGCTGTGGGGGCATGCGACGAGGTGGCCCCGGTGTTCACGCACGGTGCGTGCCGCGGTGGAGAGATCTTCCTCGTGTGTTCCGACGGGCTCTACCGGAGACAGGGGGAGGGTGTCATCGGGTCGGCGCTCGCGCGCGCCGGCGCGGACGTGTCCGAGGAGGGGCTTCTCGACGCGCTGGGCGACCTCACGGCGGCGGCGCTCGACGCGGGCGAGAACGACAACATCACCGGAGTGCTTCTCTACGCCGAGGGGCCCCGCGACGCTGGCGTGCCAGCTGGGGCGTTCCCTGCTCCCACCGGCGCCTGGCCTGCGGCTTTCTCATCGGCCCTTCTCGCCGACGACGAGCCGACGCTCGCCTTGGGCGGGGGCGAGTAGCGTGGCGGCGATCGGAGAGCTCATCGACGGGAAGTACGAGATTCTCTCGCTCGTCGGCGAGGGCGGCATGTCGCGCGTTTACCTGGCCCGCGACCGGCGCCTGAACAAGCTATGGGCCGTCAAGGAGGTCAACCGCGCCGCGGACGGCCCGGGCGGGGAGGTCGTGTCGCAGAGCCTCGTGGCGGAGGCGAACCTGCTCAAGCGCCTCGATCACCCCATGCTGCCGCGGATCGTCGACATCGTGGAGGATAACCGCACCGTCCTCATCGTCATGGATTACGTGGAGGGCAAGTCGCTGAGGCGGGTCCTTCGCGAGACGGGCCGCCCGATGGAGGAGCGCGCCGTCATCGACGTGGGCGCGCAGCTCTGCGACGTCCTCGAGTATCTGCACACGAGGAACCCGCCGATCGTCTATAGGGACATGAAGCCCGGCAACGTCATGCTGCGCGAGGACGGCGCGGTCAAGCTCATAGACTTCGGCATAGCGCGCGAATACAAGGAGAGCGCCCTCGCGGACACGAGCATCCTCGGCACGCGCGGCTACGCGGCGCCCGAGCAGCTCGCCCGCGGCGCGCAGACGGACGCCCGCTCCGATATCTATTCGCTCGGCGTGACGCTCTATGCGCTCGCGACGGGCCGTTCGCCGGCCGACGAGGCGTTCCTCAGGCCGCTCCGCGAGGTCGACCCGCGGCTCTCGGAGGGGCTCGAGCTCATCGTCGCCAAGGCCACGCGCGCGAACCCGGGCGAGCGCTACCAGAGCTGCGCCCAGATGCGCCATGACCTTTTGAACCACGAGAAGCTCACCGAGGGATATCGGCGGGGGCTGAGGCGCAGGCTCCGGCGCTTCAACCTGCTGCGGGGCCTCGCCGCAGCGCTCGGCGCGGCGGCCGTCGCGTGCCTGGCCTCGTCGTTCGCGCTCAAGCGGGCCACCTACGAGGCCAGGCTCGCGGACGCGCGGGCCGCGAGCGCCGTCTCGGAGGCGGGCGGCGAGTCCGAGGCCGAGAGAAGATGCCTGCTCGCCATCGATGCCGACCCGGCGAGGCCGGAGGCGTACGCCGAGCTCGTCGGCAACGTGTACAAGGCGGACCAGCGCTTCTCGATGGAGGAGGCCGCGCGCCTGCAGGCGCTCATGGACCGGCGCCGTGTGAGCATCCGGCGCTCGCCCGCCTACGCGAAGCTCTGCTACGACGTCGGGATCCTGTACTACGTCTACTTCGAGCAGACGGGGGAGGGCGAGGCGCGCGCCTACGCCGCGAGCGCCGGCGCCCAGGCGGCCCAGTGGTTCAGGCTTGCCGCGGACGCCTACGACGAGCGCGCGGCGACCGGCGCGGCCTGCACGCTCACGCCCTCGGAGAGAAGGGCGGCCGAGGCCTATGTGGTCATCGGGGAGTTTTACCGGAGGCTCTCGCAAGCGACGCTCGAGGGAAATGAGGGGCTGGCCTACGAAGAATATTGGGACTCGCTCGAGGGCGCCTTCCGGTGCCTGTCCGACGACGACCCCGCGATAGTCCGCCTGCGGCTCTGCGCGCTCATCCAAGGCGCGGTCTCGTCGCCCACCTATCTCGGCGGGTTCCGCCGCGCGGGCGTGGGCCGCGAGGCCGCGGAGGCGCTCCTCAAGGGGGCGGTCGGCACGGCGCGCTCGCTCGCCGAAGAGGCGGCGTCCAGCGAGACGGCCTGCGTTCTCTGCGACTCGGTCGTCTCGGGCGAGGGGAGCGCCATGGCCGCTATAGAGGCGGTCTACGGCGGCGCCGGCGCGCGGGCGCGGGGCGCCCAAGGCGGCGAGGCGCCGTGAGCGGCCCGGAGATCCTCAGGTCCGCGGGCGTCGTCCTGGCGGTGCTCTCGGCCGCCTGCGCGGCCCTCGCTGCGCGCGCCTACCGCCTGCTGGACATACGGGGCGTGCGCGCGGACCTCGCCGGGCACGAGAGGGCCTGTGAGGGCTCGGCCGCGGAGGCGGGGAGATCGGCTTTCCCGGGGCTCCGCCGACTCCCGGGCCCGCGGGGGCCGGCAGGCAAGCTCGGCGCCGGGCGGGCCTGCGCCCGCACGGGGCCGCCGGCCGACGGCGGTCCTTCCCCGGGAGAGGGGGCGACCGGCGGCGGGGGCGCCCCTGCGCGCTTCGTCGTCACGCACAGGGAGATCGTCGCGAGCTGCGACGGGGATTTGGAGGACATGCGCCATGGGAACTAAGAGAAACCGGAATACCGACGCCCGGGCCGCGCTCGCGCCGGTGCTCCTCGCCGTCGTGCTCCTCATGTCGGCATGGATCGCCGCGCCGGCCCTCGCGGCGCCGATTTCGGCGGGTCACGATGCCGAGGGCTCTGCCGGCCAGGGCGCTTCCGGCCAGGAGGGCGCCGATCAGCCCCCGTTCGCGCCCGTGATAGCGTTCGACTACGGCCCCGACGACCCCGAGCCGAGCAACGGCTCCTACTACGCGGCGGCCCGGTCCGCGACCGTCGAGGTCGCGGCCGACGGGTTCGATGCGGGGCGCGCCCGCATCCAGACGACGGGCAGCGTTCAGGCGGGCGCCGACGGCTCGGTATGGGAGCGGAGGGGTTCGAGCTTCTTCGCGACCGTGGCGTTTTCCGGCGACGGACGGCACTCGCTGCGCGTCTCGGCGCGCGACGCCGCGGGCCACGAGGTCTTCAAGATGGACTCCTTTGTCATCGACGCCACGGCGCCCGAGATGACGGTCGCCTTCGGGGACGACGCCCGGGCGGGCACATACCACGACCGCGAGCGGACGGCCGTCGTCACGGTGCGCGACGCGAACTTCGACGAGCGCCTCGTGCGGGTCTCGGACGCCGGCGACGAGGGCTCGGTCTCCGACATCAGGTGGGCGGCCGGCGAGGGGGATGAGCACACAGGCACCTTGACCTTCAGGAACTCGGCGGCGGCCCACCGCCTGGTCGTCGAGGCGGCGGACCTCGCGGGCAACCGCGCCCGCGTCCTCGACGGGCAGGGAGGGGAGTCGACGCGCTACGACTCGGGTGCGTTCTACGTCGACACTGTCGACCCGTCGGTGGAGATAACCCAGGATAAGTCGGCAGTCAACGTCCACGAGGGCGTCGAGTACTTCAACGAGGGGGTCACGGTGAGCGTGGCCATCGTGGACGACCACCTGGACCCTGAGCGCTCCCGGCTCGAGCTCACGGGCTCCTGCTCCCAGACGGAGTGGGAGCGCGACGGGGCCGACGCGCGACGATGGGTGAAGAAGGTCTCCTTCGCCGAAGGCGCCGGCAACCGCGTGGGCGTCGTGGCGGTCGACAAAGCGGGGAGGACGGCGCGCTCGGGCTGCTCGTACGGGCCCTTTACCGTCGACGCGACCGCTCCTGAGGTCACGGGCGCCCGCATGAGCTCCGACCCCGCGAGAAGCTACGAGGACGGCTTCTGGTTCTACGCGCGCCCCGCGGCGCTTTCCGTGGACGTCTCCGACGAGGCCGGCCTCTGGTCCGTGGACGTCGTCGACGCCGGCGACGGGTTCTATAGCCGCAGCGTGCTCTCGCCCGCCGACGCCGTCGCGGGCCGGGCGAGAAGGACGGCGACCGTCGAGCTCGCCGAGGGCCGCGCGATCGACCGGGACGTCTATATCCGGGTCGTCGACCTTGCCAAGAACGAGCGTCTCTGGAGCCTCTCGCCGCGCGGAACGGCGCGCGTCGTGTCCGAGGCCGAGGTCGAGAACGCGTCGATCCTCCCCGCGCAGAAGGCCCATCCCGAGGCGCTGCTGCTTGACGCCTCGGCCCCGGCCGTCGAGCTCTCGGGCGCCGACGAGGGGGCGTACTACAACGCCGCCCGCACCGTCTCGCTCTCGGTGGACGAGCTGAACCTGCCGTTTCTTCTGGGGCACGACCCGGGCCAGGCGGTCCTGAGCGTCCAGAGGCTCGCCGGGGACTCTGGGGGCGCCGCGTCCTCATGGAGCCGCCCGGCCCGGGAGCTCTCGGTCACGGGCCTGGATGCCCTAACGTTCACCGATTCCCGGGGAGGGCGCGTCGCGTACAGCCGCTACGGCTTGACGGAGACCCTCGCCGAAGACGGGCACTACGCGGTCGAGGCGCGCGTGGCCGACCCGGCGGGCAACGTGGGCGCCGCCCGCATCGGGGAGTTCACCATCGACGCGACGCCCCCGACCGTGCAGGTGAGCTTCGACAACGAGGACGTGCGCAACGGAAAGTACTATCGGGCCCCGCGCACGGCGACCGTCAGGGTGGTCGAGCACAACTTCGACGCGGGCCTCATGGAGGTCGAGACGAACGGGGCAGTCGGCACGTGGTCGGACGACGGCGACGTCCATGCCCTCGAGGTCGCCTTCGCGGCCGACGGGGCGTATCGACTCCGCGTCGCCGGCAAGGACAAGGCGGGCAATGCCCTCGAGCCGTACCAGGCCGACGAGTTCGTGGTCGACCTGACGCCGCCGACCGTGGCGATATCCGGAGTCGAGGACTCATGCGCCTACAACGGGGAGGCGGCCCCGCGGATCGACTTCGCCGACGAGGCGAACTTCGACGCGGACGGGGCCTCGTGGCAGGTCGTCGGCAGCAGGAACGGGGAGGTTTCCTGGCCGGGCGAGGTCGCCTCCGAGGGTTCCTCGGGGACGGCGCGGCTCGTCGACCTCGCTCACGAGGAGGCCTCCGACGACATCTACACCTTGACGGCCCATGCGGTCGACCTGGCCGGCAACGAGGCCGAGGCCGAGGTCACGTTCTCCGTCAACCGCTTCGGCTCGACGTTCCGCGTGGCGGACGCCGACGCGCTCGCGGAAAACGGCGGCTACCTTTCCGAGCCACGGCCTGTCGTCTTCGAGGAGATCAACGTCTCGGGCGCGGGAACGGAGGCCCGTGCGGTCGTCGTCACCTGCGGGGCCCAGGTACATGAGCTCCTTCGGACCGAGGGGCCGGGCCCCACGGGCTATACCATCGAGGAAGGGGTCTCGGGCGACGACGCCACGCGCGGCTGGAGCGTGTGCCGCTACACCGTAGCCGCGGGCAACTTCGCGCGCGACGGGCGCTACCACGTGAGCGTCCGGTCCCGCGACCGCGCCGGCAACGTCAACTCGAGCTCAGACTTCTTCGACAGGGGGCAGGGGACCGGTTCCTCTGCGGAGGCCGAGTTCGTCATCGACACCGTCGGGCCGTCCATCCTGGGCCTGAGCATCGGCGACGGCGACGTCATCGAGGCATCGGAGTGCCGGGGGACCTTCAAGGTCGTCGACAACATCGGCGTCCGCAGCGTCGAGGTCTTCGTTGACGGGCGCGAGGCGGAGGCCGTCGACGACGGGTACGGGAACTACGCCTTCAGCATCGAGGCGAAGCCCCGGGCCGAGCGCGAGCTCGCCGTCGTCGCCATCGACCTCGCCGGGCACGTCACGCGGGCGGAGGCGAAGGGCTTTCGCGTGACCACCGACGTCCTCGAGCTTCATTTCGGACAGGTGATCGGCATTGCCGTGGCCGCTGCCGCCCTTCTCGCCGCCTTACTCGCCCTGGACCGGCGACGACGGAGAGAGGCCCGCGTGAGCGACCCTCGGGGACGGCCCTGAGTTTTGTGGCGATGGCCGAATACCATCCAAGTATGGTGGTCTGCCCGACGAGGTTGCTCGACCCTTTTCCTCATGCCGAAGAGAAGGAACATAACCGACGCGGAGATCGAGCTCTCGCTCAAGCTCGGGGCCCGCCTGAGGGACCTGCGCTGCGAGTGCGGGCTCACCCAGGAGGAGGTCGCCTCGCGCGCGGGCATCGCGACCTTCACGTACCAGAAGTACGAGAAGGGCGAGAGCCGCCCCGGAACGCCGATGAACCCCGAGCTCTACACGCTCAACGCCCTCTCCGACGTCTTCGACGTGGAGCTCTCGGTGCTCCTCGATTTTCGGTAGGGGCGAGGCCGGGACACAGCCGCCTCTTGCGCAGGCAGACAAAACGGGGCCGCGGCCGGGACATGACCCGGGCCGCGGCCCCGTTCTTCTCGCGCGCGAGGAGTGTCGCGTCAGGCGCTTGCCCCGTCGGGGACTTTGAGCATGACGAGGAAGCCGACGACGAAGAGGATGGCGATGCTCATCACGCCGAGGCTCGAGTTGTCGGTGAGGGCGGTGAAGGTGCCCACGAGGAACGTGCCGAGGATGGCGGCGTACTTGCCGAAGATGTCGAAGAAGCCGAAGTACTCGTTGGAGCGCTCCTTGGGGCAGAGCTTGCCGAACTCGGAGCGCGAGAGCGCCTGGATGCCGCCCTGGAACATGCCGACCATGATGGCGAGGATCCAGAACTCGGTGGCGGTGCGCAGGAAGAGCGCCGCGAAGAGCGTGATGCCGAAGTAGGCCGCGATGGCGATGAGGAGCATCTTGCGCGTGCCGTGCTTGGCGGAGAGGCGCCCGTAGATGATGGCCGACGGGAAGGCGACGAACTGCGTGACGAGAAGCGCCAGCACGAGCTGCGTGGAGTCGATGCCGAGGTCGGTGCCGTAGCTCGTGGAGAGCTTGATGATGGTGTGGACGCCGTCGATGTAGAAGAAGTAGGCGATCATGTAGTACTTGATGGCCTTGTTCGCCCACATCTCCTTGAGCGTGGCGCCGATGCCGGTTACGGCCTTCCTGATGGCGTGCTTCTCGCGGGGCTTGAAGTGGCGCTGCTGGATGTGGCGCAGCATCGGGATGGTGAAGGCGAGCCACCAGCCGGCGGTGATGACGAAGGCGATCTGCATGGCGTTCTGCAGGCTGATGCCGAGCTTGCCGTAGTTGAGCACCACGAGCAGGCAGGCGATGAAGGGCACGCAGCTGCCGATGTAGCCCCAGGCGTAGCCCAGGCTCGAGATCTCGTCCATGCGCTCGTCCTTGGTGGTGTCGATGAGCAGCGCGTCATAGAAGACCATGGACGAGTTGAGGGCGACCGAGCTGATCACGTAGATGACGAGGAAGGCCATCGCGTTCGTGGGGATGCCGAGGGCGACCGTGGCCACGACGCCCGTGCCGACGCAGCCCGCGATGAACTTCTTCTTCATGCCCTCCATGTCGGCGATGGAGCCGAGGATGGGCATGAGCAGGGCGATGATCAGCGAGGCGACGGTCTCGGCGTAGCTCCAGGCCACGACGGTGTCGCCGTCCGGCGAGAGCGAGCTGAAGTAGATGGGGATCACGCTCGTGGCGAGAAGGACGAGGGCGGAGTTGCCCACGTCGTACATGATCCAGGTCCGCTCGGCATGGGTTACTTTGTGTCGGGACATCGCATCTCCGTCTCTCGCAAGAAGGCCCGTCTCTGTGTCCGGGCAATAATAAGACAACGTTACCCCCGCGCGCCGCGCTCGGGCGCCCAATCGCCGTAAGGGTTGGGTAAACGCCCGCAAATGGCGAGGATTCGCGCCGGCCCTCCGTCGGAGGCGCCGCTCGCTGGGGCATAATCGGATGCAGCACATCCGTCGAAGGGACCCCACGATGCCCGCGATCCTCACGCACGATTTCTTCGGGAAGAGCGTCGAAGACGACGTCTCGCAGCTCCTCGGCTTTACCACCGAGGACGAGAGGCGCGCCTTCCTGCTGGGCAACCAGGGGCCCGACCCCCTGTTCTTCCTGTGCATCGACCCCCTGATGGGCAAGTGGGAGCCGCTCGGCAACGTGATGCACGAGTCGCGCCCCGCCCGCCTGGTCTTCGCCATGCGCGAGGCGGCCGAGCGCCTGGAGGGGATCGACCGCATGGTCGCCCGCGCCTACGTCGCCGGCTTCGTGTGCCACTACCTGCTCGATCGGTCCGTCCACCCGCTCGTGTACCACTGGCAGGAAGGGCTCACCTCGGCGGGCGTCGAGGGTCTGGGCCCCGAGTCCGCCTCGGTCGTCCACGCGGAGATCGAGCGCGACATCGACGAGGCGGTCCTGTGGGGCACCGAGCACAAGACGATCCGCGAGTACAGGCCTTACGCCGAGGTCCTCAGGGCGTCCTCCCGCGTGCTCGCGGCCGTCGACAAGGTCTACTTCTACGTCGCGCTGTGGGCCTACGGGCGCGCTATCGACCCGCGGACCTTCTCGACCGCGGTCCACGAGTTCCGCCTGGTCCAGCGCGCGTTCTACTCGCCGGGCGGCAAGAAGGCCGCGGTCATGGCCCTTATCGAGCGGCGGGTCAGCGCCCACGGCCACTCGCGCGTCGCCGCGATGGCGCACCGCGTGCGCGCCGAGGCCGTGAGCGACTTCGACAACCGGTGGCACGGGCCGTGGACGAACCCCTTCACCGGCGACGCCTCCACCGAATCGTTCGCCGACCTCTTCGAGTCGGCGCGCGCCTGCGTGCTGCCCGCCTTGGCGGAGGTCTTCTCCTGCGGCTTCGACGAGGCGGCGAGCGAGGAGCTCACCGGCAACCTCAACTTCGAGGGAGCCCCCGCGTCGCCCGACGGCCCCGTGGGCTGGAAGGCCTGACTTTTCCGGTTTGCTACCGTTCGGCACGCCGCTGGGGTTTCTCGCCGCCCCGGCGTGGGGCTGCAGGTAACCTAGCATGTTGGATTGAACGGCGGCTCAAGGGGGCGAGATGGCCACATATGTATTCTCTGATGTCCATGGGCACGCGGCGCCCCTTGCCCGCGCGCTCGAGCGGACCGAACCGTCGGAGGGCGACGCCTACTACTGCCTCGGCGACATGATCGACCGCGGCCCCGACCCCCTCGGCGTCATCTCGCTCGTGAGGGGCCTGCCGGGCTCCCACGTGCTCATGGGCAACCACGAGGACCTGATGATGGCCTGCATGAGGGAGCCCGATAACACCCTGAACGCCGCCAACTGGGGCATGAACGGGGGCATCGTCACCTCCGAGGCCCTGGCTTCCCTCTCCGAGGAGGAGGCCGACGAGGTCGTCGCCTGGGTGGCGGGCCTGCCTCTGTGCGCCCACGTCGAGGTGGCGGGGCGCTCGTATGTCCTCGCGCACGCGGGCATCAACCCTGAGCGCGTGGGGGAGGGGCCTTGGGACACCCCCGAGCGGCTCGACGCGCTTCTCGCCGCCCAGCGCCCCGATGACCTCATGTGGATCCGCGAGGACTTCTGGTCGCGCCACACCGGCCTCGTCGACGAGAGGGGCGAGGGACCCGTCGTCATCGCGGGCCACACGCCCACGCCGTACCTGGGCATGGTCACGGGCGAGGGGGCTGACCTCGGCCGCGACGAAGAGGGCCGCGCCTGCCTCGTGCGCCTGGGGGCCGACGGCTCGACGGGCGGCGTCGCCGACCGCTGGGACATCGACGCCGGTGCGGCGGGCGGCCACGGCTTCGGGCGCGTGCTCGTGCTGCGCCTGGACGACGGCCGGGAGTTCTACGAGGACATCGCCGAGGACGAGTAGGCGCGTCCGCTGGCAGGGCCGGGGAATAAGGCCGCGCCGCAGCCCAGAGCCGACGGGGCCCTGACGGGGGCTAGCGCGCCGACGCGAAGTCCTCGGGATTCGTGGCGAGCGCGGGCTCATAGATGTCGACGAGCGAGAAGGTCCGGGCCTGCCCGTCGAACTCGTAGGTATAGAGGCTGCAGTTGGCCAGGTGGCGCGGCGGTTCCACGCGCTGGAGGCGCGCCCAGCGGTTGCGGAAGATGCGCCCGCACGTGCCGTGGGAGACGGCGAGCACGTCGTGCGCGTCTTCCGCGAGCATGATGCGCTCGAGCGCGGCGCAGACGCGCCCCTCGACCTCGTCCTCCGACTCGCCGCCCAGGGCGACGAAGCTGTCGCGGAAGGGGCTCTGCGGCTCGCCGGCCCGGTGCTTCTTGCCGTCCAGGGAGCCGAAGCCGATCTCCACGAGTCCCGGCTCGAGCTCGTAGGCGCCGCGGGCGTAGACGCCCGGCAGCGCGCAGGCGAGCGTCTCGACGACGCGCCCTTTCGGCGAGCAGTACACGTGGTCGGGCGCGATCGACGCCTCCGCCATGTGCGCCCCGGCCTCGGCGGCCTGCCTCCGCCCGAGCTCGGTCAAGGGGGAGTCGGCGCGCCCCTGCCAGCAGTCGGCGACGTTCAGCTCGGTTGCGCCGTGCCTCATGAAGCGCAGATACTTGGTCATCGAGGGTCCTCTCGTTCGCTTGTGGCGCGCCTAGTATAGACTTGCGTGCGCGTACTCTATATAAGGAGAAACACTGTGATCAACAAAGACCAGGTAAAGCTCGTGGTCGTCGACGAGGACGGCACGTTTTTGGATCAGGGCGGGGAGGATTTCTCGCGCGATCGCTTCCGCGCGGTGTTCGGCAGGATGCGCGAGGCGGGCTGCCGCTTCGCCGTCGCCACGAGCAACCAGAGCTTCCAGGTCGAGGAGATCTTCGCGGATATGGCGCCGCGCATCTCCATCATCGCCTCCAACGGGGCCTTCGTCCGCCCCGAGGGAAACGAGCCGCAGCTCAGCGTAGCCGCGCCGGAGGCCGTCGACCGCCTGCTCGCGGCACACGCCGCCCATCCGGCGATCCCCCTGTGCGCCGTCTGCGCGCAGGGCGCCTTCGTCGAGCCCGGCGCCGACGCGAGCTTCGTCGACGAGATGACTATGTACTCCCACAACATGCACGCGGTGGGCTCTCTTGCCGATGAGGCGGCGCGCACGGACGTGCTCATGTACTGGTCGCGTGTCGGCGCCCCCGAGCTCCCCGGCTCGGTCGAGCTGCTGCGCCGCGCGCTCGCAGGCTCCATGGACGTCGTCGACTCCGGCGTGGACGGGGGGTTCGGCTACCTCGACGTCGTGCAGAGCGGCGTCTCCAAGGCCACGGGCGTCCGCGCGCTCATGGACACCTTCGGAATCAACGCGTCGCAGGTCATGGCCTTCGGCGACGCCGGCAACGATATCGAGATGCTGCGCTTGGCGGGCATGGGCGTGGCCATGGGCAACGCCTCGGACGAGGTCAAGGCCGCCGCGGACCTCGTCTGCGCGCCGTGCCGCGAGCAGGGGGTCCTCAAGGTGCTCGAGGAAGTCTTCGGGAGGTAGCGCATGGACGTCACGGTAAGGACGGACGCCTCCGCCCTCCTGCGCGGCGCCCTGCGCGTCGACGCCTCGGCCGACGGCTGGGCGCGCCCCTCGCGCTTCACGGCCGCGCAGCTCGCTGAGGTCGGCGGCATCGCCGCCTGGCACCCGCGGCTCTATCGCCAGATGGCTGCCTGCACGTCGGGGATCTGCCTCGACTTCGTGACGGACTCCGCCCACGTGGCGCTCGAGGTCGAGGTCGACCCCCTGCCGTCGGGGTCCGCCGCCATGGTCGCCGACCTCGTGCGCAACGACCCCTCCGCGCGCCCCCCCTTCGACGGCCTCTCGCTCGTCTGCGAGGGCAAGCGCCTGGGCGGCGCGCGCGTCCCGGGCGGCGACGGCGGGCTCATCTTCGCCCTCGGTTTCGCCCCCGGCAAGAAGCGCCGCGCCCGCATCTGGCTGCCGTGCCTTACGGGCTGCCGGCTGCGCGGCGTCTACGGGGACGGTTCCTTCATCGAGCCGGCGCCGGCCCCCGAGGGGACCCTCCTCGTCCTCGGCGACTCGATCGCGCAGGGCTTCACCGCCTGCGACCCGGCGCTGTCCTGGCCTGCCCTGCTCGCCTCGGACCTCGGCCTCGGGCTCGTCAACCAGGGTATCGGCGGCCAGGTGTTCCAGCCGGGTTCCGTCGCGGACGCGCCGCGCGCCGTGTCGCCCTCGCTCGTCGTCGTCGAGCTCGGCGCCAACTACCGCTTCGAGCCCTGCCGCGCGGAGGCCGTCGAGCGCGACGCGCGCGCCTATTTCTCGGAGGTGTGCCGCGCCTGGCCGGGCGTCCCCGTGCTCGCGCTCACGCCGTTGTTCCACACCGAGGCCCTCTACCCGACCCATCCCCAGAGCTGCTTCGCCGACGTGGCGCGGATCGTCCGGGAGGCGGCCGCCCCGCACGGCCAGGTTTGGCTGGTCGAGGGGGATGGAATCCTTCCCGCAGACCCGGCGCTGCTGGCCGACGGCTCCGACCACCCGGGGCCCGAGGGACAGCGTGTCCTCTGCGAAAAATTGAAGGAAAGAATTTCGTTTCTGGCGCGTAAAGCCGCAGGTGAATGAGGTCTTCAATCGTTTTACCTCCACAAGGCGCCCACAAAGTGAACGAATGAAAGCAAACGAGCTTCTTGCCAGGCGCGGCAAAACGGCTACAATGCCGTGCCGTTCCGGTGAGCGTTGATTTTCTACCGTTCGCCGAAAAGACGACCCCTCATTTTGGAGGTAAAAATGGCGCAATCCCCCTGTGCCCTCGAGCGCGAGTTCGCCGACATCGTCGCCGCCCTTCCCGAGGACGACGCGAGCGTCGCCAAGGCCGACCGCTACCTCGCGACGACCCACGCCGCCCACCGCTCCGGATCGCTTCCCTGGTCCGCCACTCCCCGCATTCTCAACGCCGGGCAGGTCCAGATCCTCTCGGCCGCGGCCGAGACCTGCGGCGCGATCATGGACAAGGTGGCCGGGCTCTACCTCAAGGACCCCTCCTTCCGCTCCCGCTTCGGCTTCGATCCCGAGGTCGAGCAGCTCTCCCTCGTCCCGACCGGCTACGACGCCATGGTCCCGCTGGCGCGCGTCGACGTCGATTTCTGCGGCCGCACCGGCGCGCTGCAGGTCCGCGGCATCTCGGTGGACGGCTTCACGGGCATGACCGCCACCGTTGAGGTCACCCGCGCCGAGCAGATGACCGACGCCTACCGAGAGTTCGCCGCCTCCCATGCCGGCATCGAGTCCTTCGACTCCGTCGGCGCCCTCGTCGAGACCCTGCGCTCCACCTACCGCACCTGGGCGAACGCCGGCGCCGGCACCCACCACGCCGAGAGCCCCGCCGTGGGCATCGTGGGCTATCCCGAGGAGGCCGACCTCGACGAGGTGGCCGACATCTGCGAGCGCATGTCCGAGCAGGGCATCTTCGCGCGCTTCGTCGACATCTGCAGCCTGCGCGTCGAGGACGCCTGCGGCCAGAGCCGCCTCGTCGACGACGACGGCCCTATCGCCTGCGTCTACCGCCTGGCCTCCACCGCAGAGATCGCGCGGCGCCCGTGCCCCGGCACGAAGGCGCTCGTCGAGGCCGCCCGCCGCGGCCTGGCCTGCGTCATCGGCGGTTTCTCGACCTGGAGCTGCGCCACCGACGCGCTCTTCGGCGCGCTGCGCGCCCCCGAGGCCATGAGCTGCCTTTCCGACGACGAGATGGCCTTCGTCGAGGCGCACGTCCCCGCGCCGGGCTCCGAGTCCTCCGTGGCCGGCGAGCGCCTCGGCCTCTACGTCTTCGGCGGCAAGCTCGCCGGGGTCTTTCCCGCCGGCGCCGATAAGGACATAATGGGCGAGTGCCGCGACCACGTGTACCGCGGCTGCCTCGTCGTCCGCGACTAGCGCGGGCGAGTGCGCCGCGCGAGAGGTCTTCGAGCCCATGCTTCAGGTGAACAAACTCGCTCCGGGACTGACCGGGGAGCTCTCGGCCGAGGCCGCCCGAGCGGTGCGCGATCGCATCGCCTCCGGCGGCCTCGCGCCGTTCGCCTGTAAGAACGCCTCCGCCATCCGGCGCAGCTCGGCCGAGCGCGACCGCGACACGCAGGTCCGCCCCGCCTTCGTCCGCGACGCCGAGAAGATCGTGCACCTGCCGGCCTACAACCGCATGTCCGGAAAGACGCAGGTCTTCTCCTTCAGGGCCAACGACGACCTGACGCGCCGGGGCCTCCATGTGCAGCTCGTCGCCCGCGTGGCGCGCGACATCGGGCGCGCGCTCGGCCTCAACCTCGACCTCATCGAGGCCATCGCCCTGGGACACGACATCGGGCACACGCCCTTCGGGCACGCCGGCGAGCACTTCCTGAACGACGCTTTCCACCGCAGGACCGGCCGCTGGTTCTTCCACAACGTGCAGTCGGTCCGCGTGATCGACGTGCTCGGCGGCCGCAACGTGAGCCTCCAGGCCCTCGACGGCTGCCTCACCCACAACGGCGAGTTCGAGCAGCAGGTCTTCGAGACGAGCGGACTGGCCGAGTTCGGCACCTTCGACCGCGTGGTCGCCTCCTGCTGGGAGACCGGCGAGAACGCCATCGGGCACCTGCGGCCCATGACGCTCGAGGGGTGCGTCGTGCGCGTCTCGGATATCATCGCCTACGTGGGCAAGGACCGGCAGGACGCCGTGCGCGCGGGGCTTCTTTCCGAGGACGCCTTCGACGACGGCCTCGGCGGCGGCTACAACGCCTGGGCCCTCGCCGCGTTCGTGGCCGACGTGGTCGAGAACAGCGTCGGCCGCGGGCACATCGCCATGAGCGAGGAGGGCTTCGCCGAGCTCAAGCGCGCCAAGCGCGAGAACTACGAGAAGATCTACGGCGCCGGGGAGGTCTCGAGCGGCCTCGGGCGCGAGATGGCGCAGCTCTTCGACAGGCTCTACGAGCACGAGCTCGAGGCCCTGCGCGCGGGCGACGAGTCGTCGGCCATCTTCCGCCAGCATATCCGCGGCTGCGAGCGGCGCCTGGCGCACTACGGCCGCGAGTACGACTGGGAGGACGATCCCGACCAGACCGTGGTGGACTTCATCTCGTCGATGACCGACGACTACTTCATGGCCACCTGCGAGGCGGTCTTCCCTGAGTCGGCGTCGCTGTTCCCGCTGCGCGGCTACTTCGGCGACGGCGTGAGGCCGTAGGGGCTGGGCGCGCCGCCGATGCCGAGAGGCGCCGCCCGGCCGGGCGGCCCTGCCGGCCGCGCGCGGCCACGAATGTAGTACAATCGTTCTCATGGATACCTTGTTCACGCGCATAGAGACGAGCCGGCGCAACGACAACGCGCCGCTCGCGGCCCGCATGCGCCCGCGCACGCTCGACGGCTACTTCGGCCAGGAGCAGGCGGTGGGCGAGGGCTCGTGGCTGCGCCGCGCCATCGAGCACGACACCCTCTCGTCGGTCATCCTCTACGGCCCCGCGGGCACGGGCAAGACGACCCTCGCCCGCATCGTCGCCAACACCACGCACGCCGAGTTCGTCGAGGTGAGCGCCATCACCGGCACGGTCAAGGACCTCCGGCGCGAGATCGAGGCCGCCGAGAGCCGCCTGCTCACGCAGGGCCGGCGCACCATCCTCTTCGTGGACGAGATCCACCGCTTCAACCGCAGCCAGCAGGACGCGCTGCTGCACGCCGTGGAGGACCGCACCGTCGTGCTCGTGGGCGCCACGACCGAGAACCCCTACTTCGAGGTCAACTCCGCGCTCATCAGCCGCAGCAGGATCGTCGAGCTGAGGCCGCTCGACGACGACTCGATCGGGAGCATGCTCGACCACGCGGTCGCGGCCCCCGAGGGCCTCGCCGGCGCCTTCTCCCTCACGCCCGGCGCGAAGGCCGAGATCGTCAAGCTCGCCGGGGGAGACGGGCGCTCGGCCCTCACCTCGCTCGAGCTCGCGAGCCAGATGGCCGCGCCGGCCGATCCCGGCGCCCCGGCCCCCTCGCCGGAGTCGCCTGTGGACATCACCGCCGAGCACGTGCTGGAGGCCAACCCCCGCCGCGGGCTTCCCTACGACAAGTCCGGCGACATGCACTACGACGTCATCAGCGCCTTCATCAAGTCGATGCGCGGAAGCGACCCGGACGCCGCCCTCTACTGGCTCGCGCGCATGCTCGACGCCGGCGAGGACCCCAAGTTCATCGCGCGGCGCATCATGATCGCCGCCTCCGAGGACATCGGCAACGCCGACCCGCAGGCCCTTCTCGTCGCCGAGTCGGCTTTCCGGGCGGTCGAGGTCATCGGCATGCCCGAGTGCCGCATCAACCTCGCGCAGGCGGCCCTCTATAACGCCCTCGCGCCCAAGAGCAACGCCGCCGAGGCGGGCATCGACGCCGCGATGGCCGAGGTGAGGCAGGGCCCGCGACGCGAGGTCCCCAACTACCTGCGCGACCGCCACCGCCCCGGATCCGAGGAGTACGGCGCCTATCTCTACCCCCACAACTACCCGGGCGGCTGGGTCGAGCAGCGCTACCTTCCCGAGGGCCTCGAACGGGGCGCCTTCTACGCGCCGAGCCCGCGCGGCTGGGAGGCCTGGCGCGTGGACGCCCTCGGGCGCGACGTGGCCGAGGCGCGCGAGGCCGAGTCGCGCGGGGCCAAGGGCTCGGCGTAGCCTTTTCGTTTCGGTTTTCGCCGCGGCGCGGCCGGCCTGCTAGCATGTGGGGGCAATCAAACCCCTCATAAAAGGAGCCCCCACGGACCTCTCGCTCTCCACGACCATGCCCGTCATGGTCACCCAGACCGTCGCCATGTTCCTCATGATGGCCGTCGGCTTCGTCGTCTACCGCATCGGCCTCGTCGACGAGGCCGGCTCGCGCTCGCTCACCAACTTCGCCGTCTACGTCTCGATGCCTGCCGTCATCCTGCGCACGCTCGCGGGCACCTTCGACGCCCAGAGGCTGCAGGTGGCGGGCATATCCGCCGTCATCACGCTCGTGCTTCTCGCCGTCTGCATGGCCTGTGTGCGCGTGGCCTACGGCGCGCGCGGCGACGGTATCGCCAAGGCGGGAATCGTCATCTCCAACATGGGCTTTATCGGCGTGCCCCTCATCCAGGCGGTCGTCGGCGAGGACTACGTCTTCTATATGTCGGTGAGCATGGCTGTGCAGACCGTCGTGATCTGGACCTACTCGGCCTATGTCATCACGCGCGACGTCTCGGTGCTCGACGCCAAGAAGATCGCGACGAACCCGGCGATCATCGCCATCGTGCTCGGCTTCGCCCTCTTCCTTCTCTCCATCGACCTCACGGGCGTGCCGGGCGCGCTCGTGGACGGCATGGCCGACATGAACACGGGGCTTGCCATGGTCGTCCTGGGCATCTACCTTGCGCAGGCCGATCTCGGCGGCATCGTCCGGAACCTCTCCATCTACAAGGCCTGCCTGCTTCGCCTGGTGGTGACCCCGGCGCTCTCCATCCTTGTGCTCATGGCCGCGCCGGTTGAGCCTGCGGTCAAGGTCACGCTGCTCATCGCCTTCGTCTGCCCGTGCGGAAGCACCGCCGCCACGCTCTGCCAGATCTTCGGCAAGGGCGACTACCGCTACGCCGCGGGCATGGTCGCGATGTCGACCCTGCTCTCGGTGGTGGCGATGCCGCTCATGCTCATGGCGGGGCTCGTTGCCTTCGGCTGACGCCGTTTGGGTAGAATAGGACGCGTCGCGGGCCCGGCCCGCCCAGCCTTAAAGACCGCTATATGGAGGCGCACGAATGGATTACCTGAACATCGCGCTCATCGTCCTCGCCGTCGTGGCCGTGTGGGCCGTCGTCGAGATCGCCCTCGCCGTCCGCTCCGCCCGCAGGAACATCGAGGAGGTGTCCGCCTCCGCCAACGAGGTCATTGCCCAGGCCCAGCCCATCGTGGCCAAGCTCGACGGCATGGTCGACGAGCTCGAGCCCGCCGTCAAGCAGGTGAGCCCCATCGCCCTCAAGGCGAACGCCGCGATGGACTCCGCCAACGCCTCGCTCGCCAGCGTGAACGCCATCCTCTCGGACGTCTCCACCGTCTCGGGCACCGCCGCCGGGGTGACCGAGGCCGTCAACGGCGCGGTCTCCGGCGCCGCCAGCTCCGTGGCCAGCGCGGTCAAGAAGGTCGCCGGCCGCGTCGCCGACGAGTCCCCGGCGCTCGCCGAGGCCGCCGGCGCCCACGACGCCGGCTCCGTGACCATCCCCGAGGGCGCCGCCAAGCCCGCGGCCAAGGCCGAGCGCAAGCCGACCTCCTACGTCGTCTACGGCGAGAAGCCCGCGGGCACGGCCGACGAGCCCGCCGGCAGCGCCGAGTAAGGGGAGGGGAGAAGAGATGATCGTCTCCTGCAACGTTGAGCGCAGCGTCGCCCTGTCCGTGCCCGCCGCACCCGACTACGCGCGCGTCGCGCGCATGGCCGCGGCGACCCTGGCCGCGGCGGCCGACTTCGGCGTCGACGACGTCGAGGACGTCCGCATGGCCGCCGAGGAGGGCTTCGTCTACGCCTGCGCGACCGGCCAGAAGTCCGTCGACATGACCTTCTCGCTCGAGGGCGAGGGGCTCTCCATGTGCTTCTCGCTCGGCGAGGACCTCGATGCCCTCGACGACGAGTCGCTCGACCTCGTCGAGGCGCTTCTCGACGCCATCTGCGCCGACTTCGGCATCGACGAAGAGGGCGACGCGCTCGTGCTCGAGCTCCGGGCGGGCGGTGTCCATGGCGAGCAGTAACGACCCCGAGAAGGACCGCGCCGCCGAGGCCGCCGGCTCCGGCGCCTCGGACAAGGCGGCCCGCCGGCGCCTGCGCCGCGTGTCCAAGGGCAAGCCGGCCTGGGACAAGGAGCGCACCCGCGAGCTCTTCCGGCGCTACAAGGAGGAGGGCGACGAGGAGGCGCGCGAGCAGCTCATCGTGAGCCACCTGAACCTCGTTCGCTACATCGCCGCCAAGTTCAAGAACCGCGGCGAGCCCCTCGACGACCTGATCCAGGTCGGCACCATCGGCCTCATCAAGGCCATCGACCGCTTCGAGCCCGACCGCGGCCTCGAGTTCACCACCTACGCCACGCCCACCATCATGGGCGAGGTCAAGCGCCATTTCCGCGACAAGGGCTGGACCATCCGCGTCCCGCGCCGCCTCCAGGAGCTCTCGGCCAAGGTCAACCAGGCCACCGACGCGCTCACGGCCGAGCTGCAGAGAAGCCCCACCATCGACGAGATCGCCGCCAAGCTGGGCACCACGGCCGACGAGGTCCTCGAGGCCATGGAGTCCTCCTCGGCCTACAGCTCGGTCCCCCTCGAGGGGACGGGCAGCGCCGAGGACGACGACGCGCCGTCCGTGATCGACCGCTACGCGAGCGTCGACGGCGACCTGGCCGCCTCCGACGACCGCATGGTGCTCGAGGAGGTCATCTCGGAGTTCCCCGAGGCGGACCAGCAGGCCATCCGCATGCGCTACATGGAGGGCATGACGCAGGTGGAGATCGCCGAGCGCCTGGGGATCTCGCAGGTGCAGGTCTCGCGGATGCTCCGGCGAGCGCTCAAGCGCATCCAGGAGAAGATCGACCCCGAGGGGCTCATGCGATGATTTTCAACCGGGAAGACCCGAGCGCCGAGAACCTCGGGCGGCAGGAGCGGGTGCTCCGCTGGCGCCCGCGCATGCTCGCGGTGTGGACCGTCGTGGGCGTCTTCGTCGCGGCGTGGCTCATCATCGGGGCGCTCGGTTTCGTGCAGCAGGCGCTCGAGCTCATCCTCGTGGGCGGCGTCGTGGGCTTCATCTGCAGCCCGCTGACCAACCGGCTCGAGGACCGCGGCGTCCCGCGCGGCGCGGCGGCCTTCGTCTCGCTGCTGGTCTTCCTCGCCGCGGTCGTCGTGCTCCTCTCGGTCATCGGCGGGCCGCTCATGCAGGAGCTCATGGTGCTCCTGCGCAACACCCCCGCCTACATCGAGCAGGCCCAGGACGCGCTGACGCAGTTCTGGAAGACCTACGGCGAGTCCGCCGACCCGCATGTGCAGGCGACGGTCAACTCGGCGGTCGGCGCCGCCTCCGCCATGGGCAGCTCCATGGCGAGCGACCTCGCGCGGCAGATCTCGAGCGGCCTGATGGCCAACCTCGCCGGCATGGTCGAGGACCTCACCACGGTCTTCCTCGGGCTCGTGCTCGCGTACTGGGTGGCCAAGGACTACCCGCTCATGGCGCGCGAGCTCGCCGCCATCGTGGGCCCCGCCCACAGCCGCGACGTCACGCTCCTTCTCGCCGTGCTCTCCCGCTCCACGGGCGGCTACATGTACGGCACCCTCATCACCTCGATCGCCAACGGCGTCATGCTCGCGGCGGGGCTCGCCGTGGCGGGCCACCCCTACGCGGCGCTTCTCGGCGCCCTTACCTTCGTCGCGCACTTCGTGCCGGTCATCGGGCCGGCGCTCTCGTGCATCGTCTCGGTCCTGCTGGCCCTCTTCGTGGGGCCGGGAGTCGCCGTGGCCACGCTCGTCATCGCCGTCGTCGCGCAGAACGTGGCCGACAACGTGCTCTCGCCGCTCGTCATGCAGCGCGCCGTGCAGATCCACCCCGCGCTCAGCCTCGTCGGCATCGTCGTCGGCGGCTGCCTGGGCGGGGCCGTGGGCATGGTGCTCGCCGTGCCCCTCACCGCGGCGCTGCGCGGAACCTTCGTGTATTTCTTCGAGGCGAGGACCGGCCGGCAGATCGTCTCCGAGGGAGGGGCGCTCTTCCGCGGCACCGCGTACACGGACGCTCAGGGAAACCCCCTGCCGGAGCTCGACGCGCTGGACGACGCCGGCTTCTTCGAGGGCTCGCGCCTGCGCGGGGCCCTGTCCGACGAGGACCGCGAGGCCATCGAGGGCCGCGCGCAGGAGGTCGTCCGCGACGAAGCGGCGGACGGGGAGACCCAGGGCCGCTAGCCCTCTCCGACGCCGTGCCGTCCCCTCCCGGCCCGTTCCCGGGTCCCGCGGGCGCGACCCCCCCCTCCTCATCCCATGTGTGGTTTTTACGCGACGCTACCTGCGCGGTATACTGATTCGCTGTATGTGAACACGCACCACCCGAGCGCAGGGGAGACACATGAGCACCGCTGACTACAAGACCATGACCACCGCGGAGATCCGCGAGGACTTCCTCAAGTTCTTCGAGTCCAAGGGCTGCAAGCTCTGCCCGTCTTCTTCGCTCGTCCCCGACGACCCCTCCCTGCTGCTCGCCAACGCCGGCATGAACCAGTTCAAGGAGTACTACCAGGGCTCCAAGACCATGAAGGAGATCGGCGCCTGCTCCTGCCAGAAGTGCCTGCGCACCAACGACATCGACAACATCGGCGACGCGCGCCACCTCTCGTTCTTCGAGATGCTCGGCAACTTCTCGTTCGGCGGCTACACCAAGGCCGACGCCATCGCCTGGGCCTTCGAGTTCATCACCGGCGAGGAGCACCTGGGCCTTCCCATCGACCGCCTGTACATGACCGTCTTCGAGGACGACGACGAGGCCATCGAGCTCTGGCACGCCCAGGGCGTGGCCTACGACCACATCTCCCGCCTCGGCGCCGACGACAACTTCTGGGCCGCCGGCCCGACCGGCCCCTGCGGCCCCTGCTCCGAGATCTACTTCGACCAGGGCGAGGAGTACGGCTGCGGCAGCCCCGACTGCGCGCCGGGCTGCGACTGCGACCGCTTCCTCGAGTTCTGGAACCTCGTCTTCACCCAGTACGACCGCCAGGAGGACGGCTCGATGCCCGAGCTGCCCCACCGCAACATCGACACCGGCATGGGCCTCGAGCGCATCGCGGCCATCATGCAGCACAAGGGCACGAACTATGACGGCGACCTGCTGCAGTCCCTCATCGGCGTGGGCGAGAAGCTCTCGGGCCACGCCTACGGCACCGATGCCGCCAAGGACCGCAGCCTGCGCATCCTGGCCGACCACTCCCGCGCCGTCACCTTCATGATCGGCGACGGCATCCTGCCGGGCAACGAGGGCCGCG
This sequence comes from Coriobacteriia bacterium, assembly GCA_030530145.1. Classification (GTDB taxonomy): domain Bacteria; phylum Actinomycetota; class Coriobacteriia; order Coriobacteriales; family Atopobiaceae; genus Paratractidigestivibacter. The sequence goes on from JAUMVN010000004.1 coordinate 69,373, forward strand.
GCTACATCCTGCGCCGCCTGCTGCGCCGCGCCGTCTACCACGCCCGCCTCATGAGCATCCAGAGCCCCTTCCTCTCCAACTACGTCGACGAGGTCACGCGCCTCATGGGCGCCAACTACCCCGCGCTCACCGAGCAGTCCGCCCTTATCCAGGGCATCGTCCGCGCCGAGGAGGAGCGCTTCGGCGCCACGCTCGACGCCGGCGAGAGCATGCTCGAGGGCGAGTGCGCCAAGCTCGCCGAGGGCGCGGTGCTTCCCGGCGACGTCGCCTTCAAGCTGCACGACACCTACGGCTTCCCGATCGACCTCACCCGCGAGATCTGCGAGGCCGCCGGCCACGAGGTCGACATGGAGGGCTTCGACGCCTGCATGACCGAGCAGAAGGAGCGCGCCCGCGCCGCTGCCAACCGCGATGCCTGGGGCACCTTCAACGACGTCTGGACCGCGCTTTCCGACAAGCTCGCCGCGACCGAGTTCTGCGGCTACGAGGACGACGCGGCCGAGGGCTGCGAGGTCTCGGCCATCGTCTCCGGCGACGCCGAGGCCGACTGCGCCCACGCGGGCGACGAGGTCTCCGTGGTTCTCGCCAAGACGCCGTTCTACGCCGAGATGGGCGGCCAGTGCGGCGACACCGGCTACCTGGCCTGCGCCTCCGGCGCCCGTGTCCGCGTGAGCGGCACCAAGAACAAGAACGGCCTCTACGTCCACTCCGGCGTCGTCGAGGAGGGCGAGCTCCGCGTGGGCGACGCCGTCTCTGCGACCGTCGACCACGGCCGCCGCGAGCTCATCCGCCGCAACCACACCGCCACCCACCTGCTCGACGCCGCGCTCAAGCAGGTCCTCGGCGAGCACGTCTCCCAGGCCGGCTCCTTCGTGGGCCCCGACCGCCTGCGCTTCGACTTCACCCACTTCGAGGCCATGACCGCCGACGAGCTCGCGCGCGTCGAGGGCATGGTCAACGCCGAGATCTTCGCCGCCGAGCCGATCGTGACCCGCGTCATGGGCATCGACGAGGCCAAGGCCTCCGGCGCAGTCGCCCTCTTCGGCGAGAAGTACGGCGAGGTCGTACGCGTCGTCTCCACCGGCGAGTCCGACGCTCCCTTCTCCCGCGAGCTCTGCGGCGGCACCCATGCCCGCAACACCGCCGAGCTCGGCCTCTTCAAGATCGTCTCCGAGAGCTCCGTGGGCTCCAACGCCCGCCGCATCGAGGCCGTGACCTCCATGGGCGCCGTTGAGCACCTCGATGAGCAGCTCGAGCTCCTCTCCGGCGTCGCCCGCGAGCTCAAGTGCCGCCCGGCCGACGCCGCTGAGCGCGTGGCCGCCCTCAATGCCGAGGCCCGCGACCTGCGCAAGAAGCTCGAGGCCGCCACGACCGGCGCCGGCTCCGACAAGGTCGCAGCCGCCTTCGCGCAGGCCGTCGATCACGACGGCTACAAGCTCGTCATCTCCCGCATCGACGGCCTTTCCGGCAAGGACATGCGCGCCGCCTGGGACGGCATCCGCGACGCCGCCAAGGGCGAGCCCGTGGCCTGTGTGATCGCGTCGGCCACCCCCGACGGCAAGGTCGCCCTCCTGGCCGGTGGCACCGACGCCGCCGTCGCCTCCGGCTTCTCGGCCGGCAACATCGTCAAGAACATCGCCGGCCTCGTCGGCGGCCGCGGCGGCGGGCGCCCGAACATGGCCCAGGCCGGCGGCTCCGACGTCTCCGGCATCGACGCCGCGCTCGACGCCGCCAAGAAGGAGCTCGGCCTCTAGTGCGCGCGCTCGCGCTCGACATCGGGGAGGTTCGCGTCGGCGTCGCCGTGAGCGACCCGGCCGGCCGCGTGGCATCCCCGGTCTGCGTGCTGCCCGCCGCCGAGGTCCTCGCCGGCGCCCGCACGTTCCGGCGCGTCCTGGAGGACTGGGAGCCCGAGGTCCTCGTCTGCGGGCGCCCGATGACGCTCGCGGGGGAGGAGGGCCCGCAGGCCGAGCGCGTGATGGCTCAGGCTCGTCAGATCGCCTCCGCGTGCGGGCTTCCCCTCGAGTTCGCGGACGAGCGCCTGAGCTCGTCCGAGGCCAAGCGCATCCTCAGGGAGCAGGGCCTCTCCGAGCGCTCTATGCGCGGCAAGGTCGACATGGTCGCCGCGTCCCTTTTCCTGCAATCCTGGCTCGACTCCAAGCTCGACGCCACCGACTAGAAGGCTTTCCATGACCACACCCGCCAACCCGCAGCGCCCGCGCCGCGCCGCGCACTTCTCGACGCCCGCGCAGGGCCAGCAGTCCCCGAGGCCTTCTTCCGACGAGGCCGCCCGCCGGGCCGCCGGCGCCCAGGCCGCGCCGCGCGCCGCGGTCCGCCCCGCGTCCTCTGGCAGCGCCCTCACCACCAACCGCATGTCCGCGGCCGCAACGCGCGCCACGCGCCGCGCCGGCAGCCACAACGTGCGCCGCGAGCAGACCAAGCGCCGCGGCGGCGCCGGCCTCGTCGTCGGCGGGATCCTCGCGGTCGTCATCGTGGCCCTGGCCGTGGTGTTCGTGGTCATCCCCTCGCTCAACCAGGGCAGCTCCGACACCCAGCAGATCGAGACCGGCCAGGTGGTCACGGTGACCGTCGCCGACGGCGCGGGCGCCAAGGACGTGGCTCAGGCCCTCTTCGACGCCAAGGCCATCGCGAACAAGAGCGAGTTCCTCACGCAGGTCTCGCGCATGAACGCGGAGTCGTCGATTCAGAGCGGCACGTACTCCATCACGGTGGGCGGCGACCTGAGCTCGCTCATCGAGCTCCTCACCACGGGGCCCAACGCCGGCGGCATCTCGCTCACCATCCCCGAGGGCTACACGCTGGCCCGCATCGCCCAGGCGGTTCAGGAGACCCTCGGCATCTCGTCCGACGAGTTCCTGGCCCAGGCGAAGGCCTCCAACTACGTGGCCGACTACCCGTTCCTCGAGGGCGCCGGCAACGACTCGCTCGAGGGGTTCCTCTTCCCGAAGACGTACTCCTTCAACGAGGGCGCGACCGCCGACGGCGTGATCAAGACGATGCTCACCCAGTTCCAGACCGAGCTCGCCTCCGTCGACCTGAGCTATGCCGAGGGCCGCGGCCTCTCGGTCGCCCAGATCGTCAACCTCGCCTCCATCGTCGAGAAGGAGTCGACGCCGAGCACCCAGGCCGCCGTCGCCGCCGTGTTCTGGAACCGCCTGGAGAACATGGGCGACCCGAACTACGGCCTGCTGCAGTCCGACGCGACCACCGCCTACTCGGTCGGGCACGACCCGACCGCCGCCGAGGTGCACGACGAGTCCGATCCCTACAGCACCTACGTGAACAAGGGCCTGCCCCCGACGCCGATCTGCTGCCCCGGCATCGACGCCATCAAGGCCGTCTGCGCGCCGGACTCCGAGTACCTGGACAACGGCTACTACTACTTCTACTTCTATAACGACGCCGACGGCAACGTCCAGTACGTCTTCAGCCAGACCTACGAGGAGCACCAGCGGGCGATCGCCGATGCGCAGGGCTAAGGGAGAAGGGCGGCTCTCGGCCGTCGCGACCCGCTACGTCGCCGCGGTCGAGCTCATCGACGTCGACTCGCTCTCGGCCGCGGGCGTGCGCCTCGTGCTCCTCGACCGCGACAACACCTGCGTGCCCCGCGACACGAAGCGCCCGCCCGCCGCGGTCCTCGCCTGGCTCGAGGCCATCCGGGCCGCCGGCATAAAGACCTACGTCGTCTCGAACAACTTCCACACCGACCAGGTGAGCGCCTCCGCGGCAGAGCTCGGCTGCGACTTCGTGGACCATGCCATGAAGCCCGCCCCCTTCGCGCTCGAGCGCGCGATGGAGGCGGCGGGGGAGGGCCCCGAGCACACCGTGATGGTGGGGGACCAGGTCTTCACCGACGTCGTGGCGGGCAACCTCGCGGGGGTCCGCACCATCCTCGTGCGCCCGCAGTGCCGCCGTGACCTCTGGTACACATACATCTTCCGCGCCTTCGAGCGCCTGGCCCTTCTCGGCAAGAAGTTCGAGGGGGAGTAGGCCGGCGCCCGCTGCGGCGCCTCCCCGCCGCCGGCGGCCCTCAGAGCCCCATGCCGAAACCCTTCGGCAACGCCGTCCGTGTAGAATCGATTCCCGATAAACGATTCGCAGGGGAGTTCCACGCTTTGGCTAACGACGCGGGATACATAGTCCATGAGGGGTGCGACCACATCTTCTTCGTGGGTTTTCTGGGGGCGGGCAAGTCGACGCTCGCGCGCAACCTCGGTTCGCTCTTCCACCGCCCGAGCGTCGACACGGACCGCATCGCCGAGCGCCTGCTGGGCAAGCCCATCGCGCGCGTCTTCACCGAGGACGGCGAGGCGGCCTTCCGGGAGGCCGAGACCCGCGGCCTCGCCACGCTGCTGGCGAGAAAATCGCTGCTGGTGAGCTGCGGCGGGGGCATCGTCGAGACGGGCCGCAACGTCGAGCTCATGCACCAGATGGGGACCATCGTCTATCTCGACGGCGACCTCTCGGACTCCCTCAGGCAGATCAAGAACACGATGCGGCGCCCCGACCTCGGCGACGCGCGGCAGGCCGAGCGGCTGTACTGGCACCGCCGCCCGCTCTATGAGCAGGCCGCCGACATCCGGGTCGATATACGCAACAAGAGCTTTGAGCAGGTGGCGCTCGAGAGCGGACAGCTGCTCTGGGAGAAGGGCCTACTATGACCGAAGAGAAGAACCAGGGGCTGTCCGCCGCTGCCGAGGGCGCGGAGCCGGCCGCCGTGGCCACGCCTGAGACCGCCCCCGAGCCCGCCGCCCCCGAGCCGCCCAAGCGCCGCCAGTGGGTCACCCTGCGCGGCTCGTCCATGGACCTGCGCGTCGGGGTCGGGCTCGCCTCCGGCTGCGCGCACGACCTCGCCTCCGCCGTGGGCCGACCGCGTGCCTGCGCGCTCGCCGTCGAGAAGGGCGCTCCTGCCGACGTCGTCGAGGAGCTCCGTCGCGGCCTCACCGACCAGGGTTTCCTCGTGCACCCCTGCGAGCTGCCCGCGGGCGGGGAGGCGCGCGGGTTCTCCGCGCTCGAGGCCTTCTATGCCCAGCTCGCCCGGGCCGAGGTCACGGCCGACGACCTCGTGGTCGCCGTCGGCGGCGAGGCCTCGCTCTCGCTCGCCGCGGCCGGCTGCGCCCACTGGTGCTCGCAGACCATGGCGGCGCTCTTCCCGACCGACTTCGCCTCGGCCGTCACCTGCGGCGTCACGCCGCGCGCGCTCGACGTCGCGGGGCTGCCGCGCATGGTGGCCCACGACGGCACGGCCCGCTTCGAGCTCTGCGACCTCGGCGTGCTCGCGGCGCACAGCGCGCCCGACGACGTCCTTCTCGCCCGCGCGCACATGGTCGCGGCCGCCATGGCGGACTCCGACAAGGCCTTCGGCAAGCTCTGGGACGCCGCTGACGACATCGTCGCGGGCGACGACGCCGCGCTCGCCGACGCGCTCGTGGAGTGCGTCCGCAGCAAGGGCAAGGTCGCCTCGTCCTCGTCGGTCGCCATCCGGCAGTCCGTGGAGTACGGCCAGGCCCTGCGCCATGCCCTGCGCTCAGTCGTGCCCGCCGACGTGCCCGAGTCCGCGCTGCTCGCCGAGGCGCTGCGCTTCTCGGCGCGCCTCTCGGCCGCGCGCGAGGAGCTCTCCCTCGACGACATGTTCACCCAAGACGAGCTCCTCGAGCGGCTGGGCCTCGGGGCCGTCGAGTGTGCCGTCGACGCCGACGCTCTTCTCGCCGCCATCAAGAAAGAGCGTTTCTCGCGCACCAACCGCTTCATGCTGGCCCTGCCGCGCGCCATCGGCCGGGTGCGCCTCGCCTCCGTTGAGCCCGACGCGCTCGCCGAGCACGTCGCGGCTTGGTGCGCCTCACGCTGACGGCGCGTCCCTTACGTTTACCTCTGTTCTCGGCCCCTGCGCCGAAAGAAAGGATCTGTGCCCCATGTCCGATGCAGCTGCCTGCGCCGAGCGCGTCTCCCGCCTCCGAGCCCTGATGGAGGAGCGTGGCTACGACGCCGTGATCCTGCGCAACAACCCCGACCTGCGCTGGCTCACCGGCGCCGAGCGCGTCTTCGACGACGAGGTCGCCCACACCGCCTTCATCACCGCCGACGGCCAGTGGCTCCACACCGACTCCCGCTACGCGAACACCTTCCGCGAGCGCTTGGGCGCCGACACCGCCTGGGCCATCGACGAGCAGATCGTGCAGCCCGCCGCCTGGGCGGCCGAGCGCACCAAGGCCACCCGCTCTCGCGTCGTCGCTGTCGAGGACACGTGCGACCTCGCCTTCTTCGACGCTTTCAACCAGTCCTGCCTCGAGCGCTCCATCGCCTGCATGACCCCGCGCCTGCACGGCGACATCTGCGACCTTCGCATGGTCAAGGACGCCGAGGAGATCGAGCTCATGCGCCATGCGCAGAAGATCACGGACGCGGCCTTCACCCACATCTGCGGCTTCATCAAGCCGGGCGTCACCGAGCAGCAGATCCGCGTCGAGCTCGAGAACTTCATGTTCAACAACGGCGCCGACGCCCTCTCCTTCGGCTCCATCATCGCCGCCGGCCCCAACGGCGCGAACCCGCACGCGCAGCCGGGCGAGTACGTGGTCAAGAAGGGCGACATGGTCGTCATGGACTACGGTGCGGGCTACCACGACTATCACTCCGACATGACCCGCACCGTCTGCGTCGGCGAGCCCTCCGACGAGCAGCGCCGCGTCTACGACGTCGTGCGCGAGGCCCACGAGGCCTGCGCCGCCGCGGTCAAGCCCGGCTGCATCGGCGCCGATATCCACAACCTGGCCGTGAAGGTCATCGCGGACGCCGGCTACGGCGACTACTTCAAGCACGGCCTCGGCCACGGCGTCGGCGTCGAGATCCACGAGAACCCGAACTTCGGCCGCCGCTGGGACCGTCCCGTCCCCGAGGGCTCCGTCGTCACCATCGAGCCGGGCATCTACCTGCCGGGCAACTTCGGCGTCCGCCTCGAGGACTTCGGCCTCGTCACTGCCGATGGCTACGTGCCCTTTACGGAGTCGACCCACGACCTCGTCTGCATCGACTGCTAAGGCGCTCCGCCCGCCCAGGGCCCGCAACCGAATACGCCTGGAAATCACCGCTCGCCGGACGGCTCGCCGCCTCGGCGAGCGTTCGTGTATGGAGAGGCTCGCTCGGAGCGTGCCGCACGGGCGGACCGAATTTGGCCGAATTTGATTTTCTTTGACCGTTCTCCTCCCGTGGAAGGTATAGTTATGGACGATGTATGGAGCGAAGGCGCAGGAATCATGGAGCAAGAGCCTGGCCTCGCCCGCTCATCGGTACGTAGGAGTCCGCAAAAGGAAAGGGAGGTATGCGGTGGTTAGCATTGTCCTAGCCAGTCACGGGACGTTCTCCGAGGGCATCAAGATGTCCGGCCAGATGATCTTCGGCCCTCAGCCCGACGTCGAAGCCGTGACGCTCATGCCCGAGATGGGGCCAGACGACCTCAGGGCGAAGATCCTCGAGACCGTGGAGGGTTTCGAGGAGAAGGACCAGGTCCTCTTCCTGGTCGACCTTCAGGGCGGCACGCCCTGGAACCAGATCTCGCTGCTGCTCGACGAGCCGGGGCACGAGAACTGGGTCGCCGTCGGCGGCATGAACCTGCCGATGGTCATCTCGGCCTACGGCGAGCGCATGGGGGTCGAGACGGCCGCCGAGGTCGCCAAGGCCATCTATCCGGAGGCCAAGGCCGGCGTCTGCGTCAAGCCGGATTCCCTGGTCCCCGCCGACGCAGCCCCCGCCGCGCCGGCCGCGCCCGCCAAGCAGGGCGCCATCCCCGAGGGCACCGTCCTCGGCGACGGCCACATCAAGATCGCGCACGTCCGCATCGACACGCGCCTTCTCCACGGCCAGGTCGCCACGGCCCTCACCAAGTCCGTCGCGCCCGACCGCATCATCGTCGTCTCCGACGGCGTCGCCCGCGACCAGCTGCGCAAGACCATGATCGAGCAGGCCGCGCCTCCGGGAGTCCCGGCCAACGTCGTGCCGATCTCCAAGATGATCGAGGTCTTCAAGGACCCGCGCTTCGGCGCCACGAAGGCTATGCTCCTCTTCGAGAAGCCGCAGGACCTCCTCGAGACCATCAAGGGCGGGGCGGACATCAAGGCCGTCAACATCGGCTCCATGGCCCACTCCGTCGGCAAGGTCGTCGTCACCAACGCCATCGCCATGGACCAGGCGGACCTGGACTGCGTCGAGGCGCTCCACGACGCGGGCCTCGCCATCACCGCCCAGAAGGTCCCGTCCGACAAGGCGCTCAGCTACGACGAGCTCGTCTCGCAGGCCAAGTCCGCGCTGGCCGCCAACTAACACGTAAGGAGGATGGGTCATGAACCCAGTCACGATTCTGCTCATCGTCGTCGTCGCCTTCTTCGCAGGCATGGAGGGCATCCTCGACGAGTTCGAGTTCCACCAGCCCCTGGTGGCCTGCACACTGATCGGCCTTGTGTCCGGTCACCTCACCGAGGGCATCATGCTGGGCGGCTCGCTCCAGCTCATGGCGCTCGGCTGGGCCAACATCGGCGCGGCCGTCGCCCCCGACGCCGCCCTCGCCTCGGTCGCCTCGGCCATCCTGATGGTCCTGGGCCTCAACGGCTCCACCGACTCGAGCACCGCCATCAACACCGCCATCGCCGTGGCCGTCCCGCTCTCCGTCGCGGGCCTCTTCCTCACGATGATCTGCCGCACGCTCGCCACCGGCATCGCCCACATCATGGACGGCGCCGCCGAGAAGGGCGACTTCGGCGCCATCGAGCGCTGGCAGTACATCGCCATCGCCATGCAGGGCGTCCGCATCGCCGTCCCGGCCGCGTTCCTCTGCTTCATCCCGTCCGAGGCCGTCACGAGCGCGCTCAACGCGATGCCCGCCTGGCTCTCCGGCGGCATGGCCGTCGGCGGCGGCATGGTCGCCGCGGTCGGCTACGCCATGGTCATCAACATGATGGCCACCAAGGAGGTCTGGCCGTTCTTCGTCCTCGGCTTCGTCCTCGCGGCCCTCTCCGAGCTCACCCTCATCGCCCTCGGCGCCATCGGCATCTCGCTCGCCCTCATCTACCTCGGCCTCAAGGACCTGGCCAAGCAGGGCGGCGGCTCGGGCGGCGGCTC
>JAUMVN010000004.1:78511-154536 GCA_030530145.1 Coriobacteriia bacterium
TGTCCCTGCGGTCTGCCGCGTGACCGTGGAAGGCGGCTCGGGCGGCGGCTCGGGCGACCCGCTCGGCGACATCCTGAACGACTACGAGTAGGAAGGGGGAGATCCAAATGGCAGAGAACAAAGTCACGCTTTCCAAGTCCGACCGCCAGGCGGTCTGCTTCCGCCACCAGTTCCTCCAGGGCTCGTGGAACTACGAGCGCATGCAGAACGGCGGCTGGTGCTACTCCATGATCCCCGCGATCAAGAAGCTCTACAGCGACCCCGAGGACCAGAAGGCCGCCCTCAAGCGCCACCTCGAGTTCTACAATACCCACCCCTACGTCTCGGCCCCCGTCATCGGCGTCACGCTCGCCCTCGAGGAGGAGCGCGCCAACGGCGCCCAGGTCGACGACGTCGCCATCCAGGGCGTCAAGGTCGGCATGATGGGCCCGCTCGCCGGCGTCGGCGACCCCGTCTTCTGGTTCACCCTCCGACCGATCCTGGGCGCGCTGGGCGCCTCGCTCGCGCTCTCCGGCAACATCCTCGGCCCGATCCTCTTCTTCGTGCTGTGGAACGTCATCCGCGTCGCCTTCCTGTGGTACACGCAGGAGTTCGGCTACAAGGTCGGCTCCTCCATCGCCAAGGACCTCTCGGGCGGCCTGATGGGCAAGGTCACCGAGGGCGCCTCGATCCTCGGCATGTTCATCATTGGCTCGCTGGTCGAGCGCTGGGTGTCCATCTCCTTCACCCCGGTCGTCTCGAGCGTCCAGCAGTCCGCCGGCGCCTTCATCGACTGGTCGAGCCTATCCTCGGGCGCCGAGGGCATCAAGGAGGCCCTGACCATGTACAGCTCGATCGGCGCCACCGCCCTCGACGAGTACAAGGTCACCACGCTCCAGAGCAACCTCGACTCGCTCATCCCGGGCCTGGCCGCGGTGCTCCTCACCCTGCTCTGCTGCAAGCTCCTCAAGAAGAACGTGAGCCCGATCGCCATCATCCTCGCGCTCTTCGCGGTGGGCATCATCGGCCGTGTCGTCGGCTTCATGTAAGATGTCCTGCTAGCTAACGCTACGCGCACGGGCCGCACCCCGCCGCAGGGGTGCGGCCCTTCTTTATTCCGCAGCAGAGGTAAGGAGCGCCCCTCTATGGCCCAGTCCCAGAACACCAAGGTCGAGTACACCTCCAAGGCGAGCTCGCTCAACGGCCTCACCGCCTACGGCGACGTGATGGTCGGGGACCGCGCCTTCGAGTTCTACAACGGCCGCAACCCCGAGGACTTCATCCAGATCCCCTGGGACCAGGTCGACCACGTGGCCGCCGAGGTCCTGCCGGGCAAGAAGATCGCGCGCTTCGCCGTCTTCACAAAGGAGAACGGCCACTTCGCCTTCAGCACCCGCGACAACAAGGCGACGCTGCGCGCGATGGGCGCCCATGTCCCGGCGGACAAGCTGCAGAGAAGCCCCTCTCTCCTCGATGTGCTCAAAGCTGGTGTGCGGAGTCTGTCGCATTTGGGGCGCTAGCCGCTCGGGTGCTATAATCTCGCAGATGTATGCAATGGGGCCCGATGGGGCCATGTGGAAAGAGAGTCGCTAGATGCAGCAGATCAGCACCGCCGAGTTCAAGAACGGCATGGGCCTCAAGATCAAGGACAAGATCTTCACCCTCGTCGAGTTCCAGCACGTCAAGCCGGGCAAGGGCGGCGCTTTCGTCCGCTACAAGATCAAGGACCTGCGCTCCGGCCGCGTCATCGGCGACCAGACCTGCAACGCCGGCTCCAAGTTCGACTCCGTGATGCTCACCACCAAGGAGATGCAGTACCTCTACAACGACGGCGACCACTACTACTTCATGGACATGGAGACCTACGACCAGATCCCCGTGCCCGTGGACTTCATCGGCGACAACGCCAAGTGGCTCAAGGAGAACGACACCTGCCTGCTCATGTACGCCGACGAGGACCTTCTCACCGTCCAGCCCCCGATGTTCATCGAGGTCGCCATCACCGAGACCGACCCCGGCTTCAAGGGCGACACCGTCCAGGGCGGCTCCAAGCCCGCGACCGTCGAGACCGGCGCCGTCATCCAGGTCCCGCTGTACCTCAACGAGGGCGAGGTCATCAAGGTCGACACCCGCGAGGGCAAGTTCGTCTCCCGCGTCTAGCTCCAGCGCATCCCAGCATCCGCGCCGCCCCGCAGCACGCGGGGCGGCCTACCATCCGAGGGGGTAACCATGGCAGAGAGCGAGCTCTCCGTCTCCGGCATCGGCATCTCTAAGAGCGTCGTCTCGACCATCGTCAGCCTGGCCGCCAAGCGCGTGCCCGGCGTCGCTTCCGTTGGGGGCAACGACATCGCGTCGAGCCTGATCTCGGTCTTCACGAGCCGCACCGTCTCTCCGGACGCCGCGGTCGAGTCCTTCGTCGAGGAGGACGCCCTCCACGTCGTCGTGCACCTGGCCGTCTTCTACGGCTATCCCTTCACCAAGCTCGCCGCCGACGTGCGCGAGGCCGTGGCACAGGCCGTGACCGAGCAGATCGGCGTCGACGCGGCGGCGGTGGACGTCTGCATCGACAGCCTCGTCTTCCCGAAGGAGTAGCGTGGCAGTTCGATTCGGAGGGCGCACGCGCGCCCGCAGCCAGGCGCTGCAGCTCATGTTCCAGGCCGAGGCCGCCGGCCGCACCGTTCCCGAGGTCCTCGAGGGCGAGTACGCGCTCGACAACGGGCCCCTGCGCGACTTCGGCCGCGAGCTCGCCGTCGGCTGCGACGGCGTCCGCCACGACCTCGACGCCATCATCGCCACGAGGTCGAAGGAGTGGTCGATCAACCGCATGCCCGCGGTCGACCGCAACCTCCTGCGCCTCTCGCTCTACGAGATGATCTATGTCCCCGAGGTCGACGTCCCCGTGGCCATCAACGAGGTCGTCGAGCTCGCCAAGGCCTACGGCACCGACGAGTCCGCGCGCTTCATCAACGGCGTCCTCGGCCGCGTCGCCGACGACATCGAGGCCGGCGTCGACGTTGTCGCGCGCGCCCATGAGGACCTGGCCGCCCGCGGCGAGTCCTCGGCCGACGTCCAGTACGCCCTCGAGGGCGGCAAGAACGACGTCTGGGAGGAGCCGGAGAAGGACTTCGAGCCGCTGCCGTTCGGCGCCGGCATGGAGGACGAGCTCACCGGCGGCATCTGGTACGTCGAGGGCCCCGGCACCATCGAGAACGACGACGAGGAAGACTGGTAATGGCCAGGGTCGACACCTCCAAGTACCAGAGCTTCCCCCAGATCACCGAGCGCCTCGACGACATCGTGGCGCAGGTGCGCGACAAGGACATCTCGCTCGAGCGCTCGCTCGACCTCTTCGACGAGGCCATCGCGCTCGGGTCCAAGGCGGTCGACATGGTCGACGCCACGGACTTCTCGCCCGAGGAGGCGGCCCAGCTCGAGGAGCAGGCCGAGGCCAAGGGCGGCGACGCCGACGCGGCCGGGCAGGCCGCCGGCGTCGATGAGCCCGCCGCCGCTGTCGAGGAAAACGAATAGTGGCCAAGAAGCGCCGCCTCGACGAGGAACTCGTCGAGCAGGGTTTCTTCGCGAACAAGGACGAGGCCTTGCGCGCCGTGATGGCGGGCGAGGTCTCGACTTCTGACAGGAGGATGACCTCGGCGGGGGAGCGCGTGCCCGCCGGCATCCCCCTGCACGTGCGGGGGCGCGGCGCCTTCGTGAGCCGCGGCGGGCTCAAGCTCGAGCGCGGCCTCGATCGCTTCGGGGTCGACCCCGCCGGCCTCGACTGCCTCGACGTCGGCTGCTCCACAGGAGGCTTCACCGACTGCCTGCTGAGGCGCGGCGCGGCCAGCGTCGTCTCGGTCGACGTCGGCTACGCACAGTTCGACTGGGGCCTTCGGCAAGACGCGCGCGTGCGGCTCCTCGAGCGGACGAACATCGTCGATGTGCCCGGCATCATCGGCCCCGGCTGCATCGACCTCGCGGTCTGCGACGTGTCGTTCACCTCGGTGACGAGCGTCCTGCCTGCCGTGCTGGAGCTCCTGCGCCCGGACGGAGCGTTTCTCACCCTGGTCAAACCGCAGTTCGAGGCCCCGCGCGAGGACGTGGGGGCCGGGGGCGTCGTCCGCGACCAGGCGGTGCGCGACGCAGCGGTCGGGCGCGTGCGCGCGGCCTTCGAGGAGCGCGGGCTCGCGGTCGCGGGCGTCTGCGAGAGCCCCATCCACGGCGCCAAGGGAAACGTCGAGTACCTTCTCCTCGGCACCCGCTGACCCGCCCCTTTTCCCAAGTTCGGAAGGCTTCCAAACATGTGCGGCGTCCGTTGCCGAGCTATGACGGGCTTCTTACCTGCGGTTATAGAGAATTGAACCGAACTTCGGAAGACTTCCGAAGTTTGGAAGGCTTCCGAACTCCGGGAGGGGCCGCGGCGGGCGGGTGATAGAATCGAACAAGGATTCCAACCCTGAGGAGCGATGCCGCGTGAAGGTGCTCATTGTCCCCAACTATTCCCGGGAGCCCGCCGTCGAGGACGCCCGGAAGCTCGACTCCTGGCTCGACGGCCAGGGCGTCGAGGCCAAGTGGGCCCACGACCAGAAGCTGTTCCCCAACCGCATGACCGACGCCTCGGACTGCGGCCTGGTGGTCTCGCTCGGGGGAGACGGGACGCTGCTGCGCGCCGCCCGCATCGTCGGCTACGCCGGCGTCCCCATCCTCGGCATCTCCTACGGCCACCTCGGCTTCCTTACCTGCGCGGGGCCGGAGGACCTCCTGAGCTCGGTCGAGGACGCGCTGGCCGGCGAGCTCCACATGAGCCACCGCGCCACGCTCGACGTCGAGTCCGAGTTCCTGCGCCCCGACGGCTCCACGTACACGGTCCACAGCTTCTCGCTCAACGACTTCGCCGTCTCGCGCGGCGGCCGCGGCGACATGGTCGAGTTCGACGTCTCCGTGTCCGGCAAGAAGATCGACCGCCTGCGCGGCGACGGCTTCGTCGTCTCCACCGCCACGGGCTCCACGGGCTACGCGCTCGCCGCCGGCGGCCCCATCGTCACCCCCGAGTTCACCGGCATGGTCTGCGTGCCCATCGCGCCGCACAAGATCATGGCGCGCGCCTTCCTCACAGCTCCCTCCGACGTGGTCGAGGTCGTCATGAGCCCTGAGCGCCCCGTGGAGCGCCGCTTCTTCGCGGACGGCCAACCGGTGAGCGCGGGCGACGCCGGGTGGGCCACCTGCGCGCGCATCCGCCGCGGCCCCGGCGACGTGATCCTGCTCGAGCGGAGTGCCCAGAGCTTCTACGACTCCGTCTCGCGCGTGTTCTACGGCGCGGGAAGGTAGCCCATGATCGATGAGCTCCAGGTGCGCGACGTCGCGCTCATCCGCGAGGCGAGCCTCGCCCCGTCGGCCGGCCTCACGGTCATCACGGGCGAGACGGGCGCCGGCAAATCGGCGCTGCTCTCGTCCATAAAGCTGCTGGTGGGGGAGCGCGCCGATGCGGGCGCCGTCCGCGAGGGCAGCGACGGCCTGCAGGTCACGGGCCGCTTCTTCCTGCGCTCTGGCGACCCCGACGGCGTCGTCGCCGAGCGCAGGGTGGGCGCCGACGGCCGCGGCCGCGTCAAGGTCGACGGCAGGATGGCCTCGGTCCGCGAGCTCGCCGAGGGCGTGGGCGCGAGCGTCGACCTCTGCGGGCAGCATGAGCACCAGCGGCTCCTCCAGGTCCAGACGCACGTCGAGCTCCTCGACGCCTGGGCGGGCCCTGATGTCGCCCGCGCCCTGGAGGGCTACCGAGCCGCCCTCGACGAGGCGCGCCGCGCCTCCGACGAGCTCGACCGCGCCCGGGAGCTCTCGCAGGCGAGCGCCGAGGCCCTCGACGAGGCGCAGTTCGTGCTCGGCCGCATCGAGGCGGTCGACCCCAGGGAAGGCGAGCTGGAGGAGCTCGAGGAGCGGCTCCCGAAGGCCGAGCACGCCGACGCCCTCATGCGCTCCGCCCACGCCGCGCGCCGCGCGCTCTCCGCGGAGGGCGGCGCCGTGGACTCGATCCGCGAGGCCATCTCGGAGGTGGAGGACGCCGCCCGCTACGACGAGGGCGTCTCGACCCATGCGCAGGTGCTGAGAAGCGCCCTGCTCGACCTCGAGGACGTGGCCTCGGAGCTGCGCGACTACGCCGACGGCCTCGATTTCGACCCCGAGGGGCTCGAGCGCATGCAGTCCCGCCGCGCCGAGCTCAGGGGGCTTCTCCGCAGCTACGGGCCGGGCATGGACGACGTGCTCGCCCGCCGCGACCGCGCCCGCGAGGTGGTCGAGGCCGCCTCGGACGGCGGCGCCGCCCTGCGCCGCGCCAAGAAGGCCGCCGAGGCCGCCGAGTCCCGCCTGGGCGCGGCGGCCGATGCCCTCGACGCCGCCCGCGCCGCCGCTGCCCCGGCCTTCTCCGAGCAGGTGAGCGCCCAGATGGCGCGTCTCGAGATGGGCACCGCCGCCCTCGAGGTCCAGGCCTCTCGCCTGCCCCGGGCCGAGTGGTCGCGCCGCGGGCCCTCGCGCGTCGAGTTCCTGTACCGCCCCGGGGCCGGGCTCACGCCGCGGCCGCTGCGGCGCATCGCGTCGGGCGGCGAGGTTAGCCGCGTCATGCTCGCGCTCAAGGTCGTCCTCGGCGAGTCGGACGCTGCCGAGACGCTCGTCTTCGACGAGGTCGACGCGGGCGTCGGCGGGGCCACGGCGGTGGCGCTCGCCTCGGTGCTCGCCGACCTCGCGCGCACGCACCAGGTCATCGTCGTCACGCACCTGGCGCAGGTCGCCGTGGCGGCAGACACGCACTACCTGGTGAGCAAGACGCAGGGCGACGCGCCCGAGACGACGCTGCGCCTCATCGAGGGCGACGAGCGGGTGCGCGAGGTTGCGCGCATGCTCAGCGGCGATACCGGCGAGGCCTCGCTCGCGCACGCACGCGAGCTTCTTTCCAACGCTAAGGGATAGGGGAGACACATGGCAGCAGACAACAACCGCAACCGCAGGCGCGCGCAGGGACGCGGCAACGACCGCCGCGAGGGCGCGGCCGCTCGGGCGCGGCGCCATATCGCCGACGTCGAGGCCCGCTTCGCCTCCGAGGTCGCGGCCTCGGTCGCCTCGCTGCGCGTTTACGACTCGATGCCCGCGCCCAAAGTCGACGAGCCGTGCGTGCCCCGCGTCTCCGTGGTCGACGAGGACTCCGTGACGGCGGTCCTCGCGCGCGGGCGCGGCCTCGCCTCGGCCTGCGACCTCGCGGTGCTCGATTTCGCGAGCTTCACGAGCGCGGGCGGCGGCTATGCGCGCGGCGCCTGGGCCCAGGAAGAGGCCCTCTGCGCCGAGTCGACCCTCTACCCGGCGCTCGCCTCGCAGGCGGCCTGGTACGCCGAGAACCGCCGCCGCAACATCAACTGCTCGCTCTACCGCAACCGCGGCCTCGTCGTCCCGCGCGTCCGCTTCGAGCGCGACAAGTACCACAGCTACGCCGACGTCATCGTGGTCGCGGCGCCCTTCGCCCGCTCCGCGCGCGACGAGTACCGCGTGTCCGACGAGGCGCTCGAGGCCGCCATGCGCGACCGCGTCCGCTTCGTGCTCGCCATCGCCGACGACCTCGGCCACAAGAAGCTCGTGCTCGGCGCCTTCGGGTGCGGCGTCTTCGGCTGGGACGCCGAGGCCGTCGCGCGGATGTTCCGCGAGGAGCTGGCGAGCGGGGCCCATGCCGCGTCCGAGGTCGTCTTCGCCGTCCCGCGCGGCCGGAGAGACGAGAACCTCGAGCATTTCGAGCACGCTTTCGCCGCGTTCCCCGAGGAGAACCCCGAGCCCTACGTGAGCCGCGCCGAGCGTGCCGCCGCAGCGGCGGCGAGCGCTGCCGCTGCGTCCGAGGACGACGCCGACGACGAGGACTGGCGGAAGTACCTCTAGGCAACCGCGCGAAGAGCAGCCCCTTTGGGCGAACCCCGCGGCGCAGGTCTCCCTCCCGGAGCCTGCGCCGCGTTTCTCCTAGTTGTTGAATACATACCCCTTAGGGGTATATAGTCAAGGTCGGTTAACTCAAGGAGAAAGGGATTTCCCATGGGCATCGATATCGTCGTGGTCCTGCTCGTCGTCGCGGTCGTCGCGGTGGCCGTCGTGCGGATCGTCGGCACCGCCTCGGGCAAGCGCGACTGCTGCTCGGGGGACTCCCTCGGCTCCGACGCCCCCGCGGGCGCGAGCTTCGCGGCGGCGGACGTCGAGGACACCGACCCTGCGCACTACCCCCACGCCGCCGAGCTCACCGTCGGGGGCATGAGCTGCGAGCATTGCGCCGCGGCCGTCAAGAACGCGCTCGAGTCCATCGAGGGCAACTGGGCCGAGGTCACGCTGGCGGGGGGCAGGGCCGTCCTCCGCGCGAAGAAGCCCGTCGACGAGGCGGCCGTCCGCGAGGTCGTGGAGCGGGCCGGCTATCGCCTCCTCTCCTGCGCCGTCGGCAAGTAGGCCCTGCGGCGGCGTGCGGGCCCAGCCGGACCGGGGCGGCCGCGGGGCATCGGCGCCGCGGCACGGCACGGTGGGCCGCGCGCTACGCGCCTGCCCCCGCGCACCGTAAACGCACAGGTGTCGCGCACCCCATGACCGCTCGCGGACCCACAGCGCCCGCTCGTGCTGCTCTCGGGAAACAAGGGCGAAACACGCCTATGGGAGCATAGAATGCGAATGTTTGTAACTTCGCCGACCCCGAGGAGGAGTCTGCATGAGCAGCGAGAAGGACATCGATTTCGTCCTGCGCACCGTTGAGAAGCGCGACATCCGTTTCGTCCGCCTGTGGTTCACCGACGTCTTGGGCAACCTCAAGTCGTTCGCCATCTCCCCCGAGGAGCTCGAGGAGTCGTTCGAGGAAGGCATCGGCTTCGACGGCTCGTCCATCGACGGCTTCGCCTCCCTCGAGGAGTCCGACATGCTGGCGTTCCCCGACCCGGACACCTTCAGCATGCTCCCGTGGCGCCCGACGCAGACCGACGCCGTCGCGCGCGTCTTCTGCGACGTCTACACGCCCGACCGCAAGCCCTTCGAGGGCGACCCGCGCGCCTGCCTTCTCAAGGTCTTCACCGAGGCGGACAAGAAGGGCCTCGTCGCCAACGTCGGCCCCAAGCTCGAGTACTTCTACTCCGCGAGCCAGACCGAGCTCAAGCCCAAGGACGACGCCGGCTACTTCGACCTCACCCCGATGGACAATGCCAACGACCTGCGCCGCCAGACCACGCTCATGCTCGAGAAGATGTCCATCCCGGTGCAGTACTCCTACCATGCCGCCGGCCGTTCCCAGAACGGCGTCGAGCTCCGCTTCACCGAGGCCGTGAGCTGCGCCGACAACATCATGACGGCGCGCCTGGTGATCAAGCAGCTCGCTGCCCAGCAGGACATGTACGCCTCCTTCATGCCCAAGCCCACGGCCGACCAGCCGGGCAACGCGATGTTCCTCTATCAGTCGCTCTTCGACCACGACGGCGAGAACCTCTTCTGGGCCCCCAAGGAGGAGAACGACGCGCACCTCTCGCCGCTCGCGCAGCACTACATCGCCGGCGTCCTCAAGTACGCGCCCGAGTTCACGCTGGTCACCAGCCCCACCGTCAACTCCTATAAGCGCTTCATCTCCACCGGCGAGGTCCCCAACTACGCCACCTGGGGCCGCAAGAACCGCTCCGCCCTCGTGCGCATCCCGGCGCACAAGCCCGGCAAGCACACCGCTACCCGCATCGAGCTGCGCAGCCCCGACCCCACAGCCAACCCCTACCTGGCCCTCGCGGTGACCATCGCCGCCGGCCTCAAGGGCATCGAGGAGAAGCTCCCGCTGCCGGAGGAGTCCACCTGCGACACCTTCCTGCAGTCCGAGGCCGAGCTCAAGGCCAAGGGCGTCGAGCGCCTTCCGCGCACCCTGGGCGAGGCCATCGAGAAGTTCGAGTCCTCCGAGCTCATGCACGAGGTCCTCGGCGACCACATCTTCGAGTACCTCGTCGCCGAGAAGAAGCGCGAGTGGAACGACTACTGCACCGCGGTCACCGACTGGGAGCGCGAGCACTACTACGGCGGCTACTAGGCGCCGGCGCCCCCGTCACCCCAAAAGCACTGCCCGAGCAGGCCGGGGAGCATGTCTCCCCGGCCTGCTCGTTATGTCAATCGTGTAAAGAACTTGATGCAGTGTCGCTTGCTTAAACCCAGCTGAGCGACACTGTTCGACGGCGATGGCGGCGGCCGCGGACCCGGCCCCGACGCAGGGAAGACCTTGCGCGTCCATCGAGGAACGGGCGCGACCACGCGCCGAGAACAAAAGGAAGGGGTCCCACATGAGCACCAAGCTGAACCTGAACGCGTCTCTCGACCGCCGCGGCTTCGTCGCCGCCCTCGGCGCGGCCGGCGCCCTCGCCCTTGCGGGCTGCGGCTCGAGCAAGGGCGGCGCGAGCGCGTCCGACGCCGAGGCCGCCTACACCCTCGTCGAGGAGGGCAAGATCATCGTCGCCTCCGACCTGGCCAACCCGCCCCTCGACTACGTCGAGAACAACCAGAACAAGGGCTTCGAGGTCGAGCTCATGGAGGCCGTCGCGGAGAAGCTCGGGCTTACCTGCGAGTACCTGCCGGCCATGAAGTTCGACGCCATCATCCCGCTCATCAAGCAGGGCGGCAAGGCCGACGTGGGCGTCTCAAACTTCACCATCACCGACGAGCGCAAGGCCGAGATCGACTTCTCCGACCCTTACCTGGACTCCAACCAGGGCGTCGTCACCCGCGCCGACGCCGAGAAGGACTCCGCCGACACCCTGAACGCCGACGGCGTCAAGATCGCCTGCCAGTCCGGCACCACCGGCGAGACCTGGGCCCAGGAGAACCTCCCGCTGGCCACCATCGTCTCGCTCGATGACCCCGTCCAGGCCGTGACGGGCGTCTCGACCGGTCTCTACGACGCGGCCGCCGCCGACCTGCCCGTCATGAGCTACCTTTGCAGCCAGTCCTTCACCGACTGCAAGGTGGCCATCGAGGTCCCGACGGGCGAGCAGTACGGCATCGTCGTCTCCAAGGACAACCCCGGCCTCACCCAGAAGATCAACGACGCCCTGGCCGAGCTCGAGGCCGACGGCACGATCGCAGACCTGCAGATCAAGTGGTTCGGCGCCGAGGTCTAGCGGACCCGCGCCCCCGCAATCGAGGAAAGAGGAAACCATGAGCAACATGTCCCGCCGCAACTTCATCCTTACCCTGGGCGCCTCCGCGTCCGCCGCGCTTCTCGCCGGCTGCAACACGAGCAAGAACTCCTCCACGTCCTCCGACACCGTCTCCACCGACGTCGTCGATCCGGGCGGCTACACCCTGGTCGAGGACGGCAAGCTGACCGTCGCCGCCGAGCTCGGCTTCGCCCCGTTCGAGTACATGGACGAGACCACCGGCGAGCCCGTCGGCTTCGACGTCGACCTCATCAAGGCCGTCGCCGAGAAGCTCGGCCTCGAGGCCAGCTACCTGCCCAACCAGAAGTTCGACACGCTCGTCCCGCTCGTCAAGCAGGGCGGCAAGTGCGACGTCGCCATCGCCGGCATCACCATCACCGACGAGCGCCGCGAGGAGGTCGACTTCTCCGACCCCTACCTCGACTCCAACCAGGCCATCGTCGTCAAGAAGGACTCCGGCGAGACCGAGGAGAGCCTGAACGCCGCCGGCAAGAAGGTCGCCTGCCAGTCCGGCACCACCGGCGACGAGTGGATCACCGAGAACCTCGCCGACGCCGAGCGCGTGCCCCTCGACGACGTGACCGCGGCGCTCACCGGCGTCTCCACCGGCCTCTACGACGCCATGGTCATCGACCTGCCCGTCGCATCCTGGATGCTCACCAAGTCCTTCTCCGACCTCGAGGTCGCCAAGGAGATCCCCACCGGCGAGCAGTACGGCATCGCCGTGTCCAAGGAGAACGTCGGCCTCGCGGTCGCCATCAGCTCCGCGCTCCAGTCCATGGAGACCGACGGCACCATGAAGAAGATCAAGACCGAGTGGTTCGGCTCCGAGATCTAGCCCGGATGGAAACCGCCCGTTTTTAGCTGCCCGAACCGACGCGGGGCCCTTGCAGCCGAAAGGGCCCCGCGCCTTTGTATTCACCGGAGGGATTGAGAGGAGCCTATGGGCCTTCGCACACACATAAAGGCGCCGGCGCTCGCGGCGGCGCTTCTCGCCGTCGTCCTCGCGCTGCCCTGCTCGGCGCTCGCCATGACGACCGACAAGGCGACCGCCAAGCCGAACGAGGACGGCGGCAGCGGCGTCATCGGCGGCATGGACACCCGCCTTACCTGGGAGGGGACCGTCGAGGAGGGCGAGAGCGTCGACTCGGTGACCCTCACCATCGCCGACGACGCGAGCTTCGACGGCTCGACCACGCGCATCACGGTCCTCGAGGGCCTCACGCGCGTGAACATCGAGGGCGAGGCGGCGGCCGACGGCAACAGCATCACGGTGAGCTTCGCCGACCCGATCCCCGCCGGGTCCCTGCTGCGCCTCGAGGTCACGAACATGCGCTTCCCGTCCGAGGGCGGCGACTACAGCGTCGAGGGCAGCTACGTCGACGGCGGCCAGACCAAGGAGCTCGCCGCCTCGCCGTCGATCTCCATCATCGCCAACACGCCGCTGCAGTCCGTCGTCAACTGGCTCGACGAGCAGCCCTGGGTCGCGGCCTGGAACTCCAACCAGTTCCTCGGCATGTTCTTCAAGCCCCAGCTGCTCGTCACGTCCTTCTCGTCGCTGTTCCCCGGCTGGGTGCTGTGCCTGGGCATCGTCATCGCCTGCTATCCCTTCGCCATCGTGCTCGGCCTGGTCTTCTCGCTGCTCAAGATCTCCAAGCACCGCCTGTGCCGCGCCGTCGCCGTGGTCTACATCAACGTGCTGCGCGGAACGCCGCTCTTCCTGCAGATCTACATCATGTTCTTCGGCCTGCCGATGGTCGGCATCAACATCGACAACAACCTGCTCGGCATCATCGTCATGGCTGTGAACTCCTCGGCCTACCTGGCCGAGATCTTCCGCGCGGGCATCCAGTCCATCCCGCGCGGCCAGTACGAGGCCGCGAGCTCGCTCGGCATGAGCTACGTGCAGACGATGTTCTCCGTCATCCTGCCGCAGACCGTGCGCCGCGTGATCCCGACCGTCACGAGCGACTTCATCACCGCCTTCAAGGACACGTCGCTGCTCTCCTCGGTGGGCGTCATGGAGCTCATGATGTTCTCCAAGAACCTGACCACCGTCTCGGGCAACATCACCCCGTACGTGGCCGCCGGCATCTTCTACCTCATCGTCACCCTGCCCCTGATCAAGGTCGTGGGCGTCGTCGAGGAGCGCATCGCCGCCTCCGAGAGCGGCCTTTCCCGCAAGCCGAGGAAGCGCGACCAGAAGAAGGGGGTCCCCAGTGTCCAGTAGCAAGAAGTTCCTCTCGCACGCACCGTCGACGGCGGTGCCCGCGTCCCTCCCCGCCGACGAGGCCGCCGCTGCCGCGTTCGAGGCCGACCAGGGGCTCACGAACCACCACTTCACGCCCGGCGAGCACCCCATCGTCCGCATCGAGCACCTGAACAAGAGCTTCGGCGACACGGTCGTGCTGCGCGACGTCAACCTGAACGTCTGGCCCGGCGAGGTAGTCGTGGTCCTCGGCCCCTCGGGCTCCGGCAAGTCCACGATGCTGCGCTGCGTGAACCTGCTCGAGACGCCGACCGCCGGCCACATCCTCATCGAGGACGACGAGATCACCGGCAAGTCGGCCGCGGACGTGAACAAGCTGCGCCGCGACGTGGGCATGGTCTTCCAGCAGTTCAACCTCTTCCCGCATCTCACCGCCAAAGAGAACGTCATGATCGGCCAGGTCAAGGTGCTCAAGAAGCCCAAGGAGGAGGCGGCCGCCGAGGCCATGAAGCAGCTCGACGCCGTGGGCCTCGCCGACCGCGCGGACTTCAAGCCGGGCCAGCTCTCCGGCGGCCAGCAGCAGCGCGTGGCCATCGCGCGCGCCGTGGCCATGCACCCCGACGTGCTTCTCTTCGACGAGCCCACCTCGGCCCTCGATCCCGAGCTCGTGCGCGGCGTCCTGGACGTCATGCGCGACCTCGCCGAGAACTCCGGCATGACCATGATCGTGGTCACCCACGAGATGGGCTTCGCGCGCGACGTTGCCGACCGCGTCGTCTTCATGGAGGGCGGGGTCATCGTCGAGCAGGGCATCCCCGCCGACGTCTTCGACCACCCGAAGAACCCGCGCACGGCCGAGTTCCTCGGCTCTATCGACTAAAGGCTCCGCGACACGCGTCGCTTTACGCGCGAGCGGATGCGAATGCCAATGCGCCCCAGCTCATCTATGGCTGGGGCGCAGTTGATTATTTACTGTGTTATCCCGTTAATATGTTTGCAATATGGTAAGGTGTATTTCGATTTTTGCCGTTTTCATGAGGGGGCATTAGGGTGCATCACAAGAACATCCTGCTCGTGTCGGCCACTACCCGCCTTCACGACCGCATGCGCGAGCTGTCGCACGCCATCGACGTGTCGATCGCTCTGGCTAACGAGGCGACCTTCTCGCAGGCCATCTCGTCCGGCCATGAGTTCGACCTTGTGATTCTCGATGCCGAGGGCATCGGCCAGGACACCTTGAACGCCGTCGATTCCTTCGTCGCCGAGAACGGCTTCATCCCGATGCTGCTCGTGCAGGACGCGGACAAGCTCTCGAGCCTGCGCATGCCCACCCAGGGCAAGAACGACTTCATCGTCTCGAGCGCCGTCGCCTCTGAATTCGAGATGCGCTGCACGCTGCTTCTGTGGCCTGGCGAGGAGAGCGCCCCTGCCGACATCGTCACTGTGGACAACATGACCATCAACCTGGCCACCTACCAGGTCTACATCGACGACAAGCCCGTGGACCTCACCCTTATGGAGTACTCGCTGCTCTCGTTTTTGGCCACGCACCCCTCGCGCGCCTACTCGCGCGAGACGCTGCTCCACCGCGTGTGGGGCTTCGAGTACTGCGGCGGCACCCGCACGGTCGACGTGCACATCCGCCGCGTGCGCTCGAAGGTCGGGCCGCAGGTGGCGAGCCACATCGTCACCATCCGCGGCGTCGGTTACCTGTTCCGCGTGTAGGGACCGTGGCCGGGGCTTAGAGCTAAGAGGGCGAGGGCGGGTTGCCTCAGGGCGGCCCGCTCTCGTTGCGTTTCCGCGCAGCGCCGCCGCACGCTCGGTCGCCGCGAGAACCCGCCGAATACCATTCGCCACGACAGGGCGCTGCGAAAACCGTCCGAATACCAGCCTTCTTCGCGAGACCGCTGTGAAATCCGCTCGGATACCAACGTTGCGGGCCCCGGGATTGGTACTCGGTGGTTTCTCGCCGCAGGTCTTTGAACGGGATTGGTATTCGAGCGATTTTCTCGACGCTGCGACCGGGCTGAGGGGCCGCTGGGCCGCGCGCGGGGCGTTTTCAGTTACGTCAAAGGGTCATGCCGCAAGCGTGACACGAGGCCGATTCAGTTAACTGTAAGTCCCATGGGGTAGAGTGCTTCTTGGTTAGATGAAAACACCGTCCGCTTTACGGGGCATCGCGGCCCCGGGGAGGGAAGAGACCATGGATGAATACGGCAACGGGCAGAGCGCCTACGACCCCGAGGGCTCCGAGCCGACGCAGCAGCAGCCGGCTCAGCCGACGCAGCAGGTCCCCGCTTCCCAGCCTGGTTACCAGGCGGGCTACGAGCGCGGTGCGCGGGCCGGCTACGAGGCCGGCTACCATGCCGGGCAGACGGGCGCGCAGGCGCCCGCGCCCGACCAGACCGCGCAGCGGCCGTCGGTCGGCGACGGCGAGGCCGAGGCGGTGCACGCAGCCTGGGGCACCGGCAGCGTCCCGCCCGTCCCCGGCCAGGAGCCGGGGCTCTCGCGCGCAGAAGAGCCGAAGCACAAGAAGGAGCACAAGGGCGTGAAGTCCCTCGTCCTCGGCATCGCCGGCGGCGTCATCGGAGCGGGGCTTCTTACCGGCGCGCTTTACGCGACCGGCGTGATCGGCGCCCCGAGCACAACCTACACGACCGGCTCGAGCCAGTCCATCACCATCAACCCGAGCGACGAGGACACCTCGACCGCCAAGGCCGTGGCGGCGAAGACCCTGAGCTCGGTAGCCACCGTGAACGTGACCTCGAGCAGCAGCGAGGGCCTCGGCTCCGGCGTCATCTACGACACCGACGGGCACATCATCACCAACTACCACGTGATCGACGGCGCCGAGTCCATCACCGTAACCATCGACGGCACGACCTACGACGCCGAGCTCGTGGGCTCCGACGCCTCCTCCGACCTCGCGGTCCTCAAGGCCGACCTCAACGGGGCGAGCGTGACGCCGATGGAGGTCGGCGATTCCTCCGAGGTCCAGGTCGGCGACTGGGTCATGACCGTCGGCAGCCCCTTCGGCCTCGAGCAGTCCGTCTCGCAGGGCATCGTGAGCGCCCTCACGCGAAACACCTACCTGACGAGCACGTCAGGCAACACGCTCTACACGAACCTCATCCAGGTCGACGCTGCCATCAACCCCGGCAACTCCGGCGGAGCGCTCGTCGACTCCGAGGGCAAGCTCATCGGCATCTGCACGCTCTACACCTCGAGCACCGAGAGCTTCGCCGGCATCGGCTTCGCCATCCCGGGCAACTACGCGGTCCAGGTCGCGCAGAAGATCATCAACGGCGAGACCGTCACGCATGCCCACATCGGCGTGAGCATGCAGACCGTCAACGAGCAGAACGCGAAGGCCAATAAGCTCAGCGTGACCTCGGGCGCCTACGTGGCCGACGTCACCGAGAGCGGGCCGGCCGCCAACGCCGGCATCCAGAAGGGCGACATCATCACCGCCATCGACGGTGTGCAGATGAGCTCGGCCGACGACGTGATCTTGGCGGTGCGCTCCCACAACATCGGTGACACCGTGAAGGTGACGGTCATGCGCAAGTCCCAGGAGATGAGCTTCGACGTGACGCTCGACGACGACGCCGAGCTGCAGAAGCAGCAGGAGGAGGAGAGCAACCAGCCGACGAGCAACATCAACGAGTACCTGAACAACAACGACACGAACTCGGACAGCGACGACTCCACGATCCTCCAGCAGTTCCAGGAGTACATGAACCAGCGCAACAACGGCTACGGCAACGGGTACGGTTACAACGGCTACGGCAACTAGCGCCGGACGCTTTTGACTCGGACGGGGCCCGCCATCGCGGCGGGCCCCGTTTTTCGTGCGGGGTCCCGCTTCGGGGTCCGCGGGTAATTCTTGTCACATGCGTCGAGTAAGCTGTTGGGGAACACACGAACGAGAGGGGAGCCCCATGGCAGAGATCAAGTGCCCGCATTGCGGCCGGGCCTTCACCGTCGACGAGTCCGAGTACGCGAGCATCGTCAAGCAGGTGCGCGACGCGGAATTCGAGCGCGACATGGCCGATCGCCTCGCGGTCGCGCGCAGGGAGCGGGATGCCGCCGTCGCGGAGGCCGTGGCCAAGGCGCGCGAGGAGGCTCGGGGCGCGGCGTCCAAGCAGCGCGAGGACGCCCAGGCCGAGGCCGCCGAGAAGGACGCCCTCATCGCTTCGCTCAAGGCCCAGCTCGAGGCCGGCAAGGCGTCCGCCGAGCAGGCGCGGCAGGCGGCCGAGACAAAGGCCGCCGGCGAGCTCTCGCTCGTCCGCGCGGAGCTCACCGAGGCGCGGTCCAAGGCCGCCGCAGAGCTCGCCCAGGCGCGCCAAGAGGCATCCGATGAGCTCTCACATGCCAAGCAGAAGGCGTCGTCCGAGCTCGCCGAGGCGCGCCGCAAGGCCGTCGAGGACCTCGCTGCCCTCGAGCGGCAGGCGAGCGAGAAGCTCAGCGCCGAGCGCCGGAAGGCGAGCGACGACGTGGCGGAGCGCGACCGCCGCATCGCCGAGCTCGAGGCGGCGGCAAAGAGCTCCGAGGCCGCCTTCGAGTCCCAGCGCAAGCTTGCCGTGAGCGAGGCCACCGGTGAGCGCGACCAGCGCATCGTCGCCCTCGAGGGCGAGCTCAACGCCGCCCGCATCGAGCGCAAGCAGACCGAGGACAGCCTGCGCAGCGAGATGCTCGAGAAGATCAACTACAAGGACCAGCAGATCCGGGACCGCGACGACGAGATCGAGCGCATCAAGAACCAGCGCACGCGCCTCTCGGTCAAGCTCATCGGCGAGACCCTGGAGCAGCACTGCGAGAACACGTTCAACCAGTACCGCATGATGGCCTTCCCCAACGCCGAGTTCCACAAGGACAACGACGTCGTGGACGGCTCCAAGGGCGACTACGTGTTCCGCGAGCTCGACGACTCCGGCGTGGAGGTCGTCTCCATCATGTTCGACATGAAGAACGAGGACGACGCCTCCACGAACCGCAAGAAGAACGAGGACCACTTCGCCAAGCTCGACCGCGACCGCCGCAACAAGGGCTGCGAGTACGCCGTGCTCGTCTCGACCCTCGAGCCGGAAAACGAGCTCTACAACGCCGGCATCGTGGACGTCTCGTACCGCTTCCCCAAGATGTACGTGATCCGCCCGCAGTTCTTCTTGCCGCTGATCTCGCTGCTGCGCAACGCGGGGAGAAACGCCGTGGAGGCGCGCCGCGAGCTCGCCGAGATCCGTCAGCAGAACATCGATATCACGGGGTTCGAGGACGCTCTCGACGACTTCAAGGACAAGTTCGGCAAGAACTACGAGTCCGCGAGCAAGAAGTTCGGCGCCGCCATCGAGGAGATCGACAAGACGATCCAGCACCTGCAGAAGGTCAAGGAGAACCTCACGAGCTCGGAGCGCCAGCTGAGGCTTGCCAACGACAAGGCCGAGGGGCTGACCATCCGCAAGCTCACCTGGAAGAACCCGACGATGAAGGCGAAGTTCAAGGAGCTCGAGGCGGGCAGCGCCGCCCCTGCGCCCGAGGCGGGCGAGGAGCCCGACGAGGTCGAGTAGCGCGCTGGGCGGGTGCCCGGTGGAGGGCCTTTGTTTCTTGACATATACCCCCATGGGGTATAACGTTCTTCTCGTAAGGTACCCCTGAGGGGTATGTAAGCGATTCCGAGGAGCGACCCATGCCGGACGAGGGCAAGAAGACCTGCTGCCACTGCGCGGCCCGCAAGCACACGCCGCGCTCCGACGAGCTCAAGGCCGACGTTTCGCGGCGCATCAACCGTGCCGTGGGGCAGCTGAACGGCATCAAGGCCATGATGGAGGAAGACCGCTACTGCGGCGACGTCCTCACGCAGCTCGCGGCCGTCGAGTCCGCCGTCAAGGCCATCTCGCGCGAGGTCATGCAGGACCACCTGGAGACCTGCGTCGTCGAGCGCGTCCAGGCCGGCGACACCGAGGTCGTCGACGAGGTCATGGGCCTTCTCAAGAAGTTCATGTGAGGAGGGCCTCATGAAGGAGACCTTCGATATCCAGGGCATGACCTGCGCCGCCTGCTCGTCGCGCGTGCAGAAGGCGGCCGCCGGCGTCCCCGGTGTGGCCGAGGCCAGCGTCAACCTGCTCAAGAACTCGATGGAGCTCGACTTCGACGGCCAGGACGCCACGGCCGCGGCGGTCGTCGCGGCCGTGGAGAAGGCGGGCTACGGCGCGTCTCGCCGCGCGAAGGCGCCGGCGGGCGGCAAGGCCGGCTCCGTGCCCGCCTCGGCCCCGGGCGACGCGGCGGCCAAGGCCATCCACGAGCGATTCGTCCAGCTCGTCGTGTCCATCTGCTTCTCGGTCCCGCTCTTCTACATCGCGATGGGGCCAATGCTCGGCTGGCCCGAGGTCCCCGGCCTCGACGGCATGGCCAACATGATGGCCGCGACCGTCACGCAGCTGCTGCTCTGCGTCCCCATCCTCTTCGTCAACCGCCGCTACTTCGTCGTCGGCTTCAAGACGCTCTGGCACCGCTCGCCGAACATGGACTCGCTCATCGCTATCGGCTCGGCGGCGAGCTTCGCCTACAGCCTGGTCTCGGTGTACAAGATGGCCTGGGCCTTCGGCGCCATGGACATGGAGGCCGCCCACACGGCCATGAACGGCCTCTACCTCGACTCGGCCGGAATGATCTTGGCCCTGATCGACCTCGGCAAGTACTTCGAGGCGCGCGCAAAGGGCAAGACGACCGACGCCATCGCCGCCCTCATGGACCTCGCGCCCAAGACCGCGCGCGTGCAGCGCGGCGACGCCGAGGTCGAGGTGCCCACCGAGGACGTGCAGGTGGGGGACCGCGTGGTCGTGCGCGCCGGCGAGTCGGTGCCGGTGGACGGCCGCGTGGTCGAGGGCGCGGCGTCTCTCGACGAGTCCGCCATCACGGGCGAGCCCTTGCCCGTGGAGAAGAACGTGGGCGACCGCGTGACGGGCGCCACCACGTCTACCCGTGGATGGTTCATCATGGAGGCCACGGCCACGGGCGACGACACGACGCTCGCGGGCATCATCCGCCTTGTGGACGAGGCCACGAGCTCCAAGGCCCCCATCGAGCGCATGGCCGACAAGATCGCGGGCGTCTTCGTGCCTGCGGTCATGGGCATCGCGGCCGTCACGTTCGTCGTGTGGATGGTCGTTGCGGGCGACTTCGCGACGGCGCTCAACCACTGCATCAGCGTACTTGTGATCAGCTGCCCGTGCGCGCTCGGGCTCGCCACGCCCACGGCCATCATGGTGGGCACGGGCCGCGGCGCCGCCAACGGCATCCTCATCAAGTCCGCCGAGTCGCTCGAGGGGGCCTGCGCGCTCGACTACGTGGTGCTCGACAAGACGGGCACCGTGACGGCGGGCACGCCTCAGGTTACCGACGTCGAGCTCGTGGCCGGTGTGGATGCGCGAGACCTTATCCGCCTGGCCGCCGCACTCGAGCGCAAGAGCGAGCACCCGCTCGCCGAGGCCGTCTGCGCCTATGCGGACGAGGCCTGGCCGGGCGTCGACGTCGACGCCTCGGCCGAGGGGTTCTCGCAGGTCGCGGGTGGCGGGCTTCTCGCCCGCGTCGACGGCCGGGCCGTCGCTGCCGGCAACGCGCGCCTCATGGGGGAGCGGCATGTGGCCCTGGGGGCGCTCGCAGGGCGCGCCGACGCGCTCGCGGCCGAGGGCAAGACCGCGCTTTTCTTCGCAGCCGACGGGCGCGCGCTCGGCCTCATCGCCGTTGCCGACCCCGTCAAGCCTACGAGCGCGGCGGCGGTCGCCCGCCTGCGCGCCATGGGCGTGAAGACCCTGCTGCTCACGGGCGACGCGCGGATAACGGCGGAGGCCGTGGGCGTGCGCGTGGGCGTGGACGACGTGGTCGCGGGCGTCCTGCCCGACCAGAAGGAGGTGCGCGTCCGCGAGCTCCAGCAGGCAGGGCATCGCGTGGCCATGGTCGGCGACGGCATCAACGACGCGCCGGCGCTCGCCCGCGCGGACGTGGGCATCGCCATCGGCGCCGGCACCGACGTGGCGATAAGCTCCGCCGACGTGGTGCTCATGCGCTCGGACCCCGCCGACGTCGCCACGGCTATCGAGCTCTCGCGCGCCACGATGCGCAATATCAAGCAGAACCTCTTCTGGGCGCTGTTCTACAACGCCGTCTGCATCCCGGTCGCCGCGGGCGCCCTCGTGGGCGAGGGCATAACCCTGAACCCGATGATCGGCGCGGCGGCCATGGGCTTCTCGTCCGTCTTCGTGGTGGGCAACGCGCTGAGGCTGCGCACCTGGAAGCCGAGCGAGCAGCTGGCGTCGTCGCAGGCCAAGGCCGCGCCGGCCGCAGCCGCCGCAGGCGAGGACGCGCGCGCCGGCGCCGCGCGGGCTGGGGTATCCATTCGCACGGGCATCGAGGTCCCGGAAAACGAGAGTAAGGAGAACACGATGGAGAAGACGATCAAGGTCGAGGGCATGATGTGCAAGCACTGTGTGAAGCACGTGGCGGAGGCGCTCGAGGGCGTGGCCGGCGTGGAGGCCGTCGAGGTGAGCCTCGAGGCCGGAACGGCGAAGGTCACCTGCGGGGACGCCGTGGCCGACGAGGCCCTTCTCTCCGCGGTGCGCGCCGCCGACTACGAGTGCGAGATGGCCTAGCCCCGCGCCGCCCCTGCGCGCCCGCCGCGCCCGGCTCGATGGAGCGCCCGGTTTCTCGCGAGGGGACCGGGCGTTTTGCACCTACACTAACAGGGCTGTTCGTATACCGAGACCTTTGGAGACGCGATGATGGAGAGCATGACCGGCCAGCAGGGATCGCTTTTCGGCGACGGGGCCGAGCTGGGCGCGGCAGGGGAGAAGGGCGCGGCTGCGGGCGCCCCCGCGAGCCCGCGGGCGCGCGCCGCCGAGCTGAACCGGCTGCTCAAGGTACATGCATACAACTATTACGCGCTCGACGACCCTCAGGTGACCGACGCCGAGTTCGACCGCTGGGTCCACGAGCTCCGCGCCATCGAGGCCGCCCACCCCGAGCTCGCGGGGGAGGACTCCTACACCCAGCGCGTGGGCGGATACGTGAGCGAGCAGTTCGAGCCGGTGACCCACGCCGCGCGCATGTACTCGATGGACGACGCCATGGACCTCGCCGAGCTCGACGAATGGCTCGCGCGCACCGACGAGGCCCTGGGCTCCACGCCCGAGCGTCCTGTGGCCTATACCTGCGAGCTCAAGATCGACGGCCTCGGCGTGGCGCTCACCTACCGCGACGCGCAGTTCGTGCGCGCGGCCACCCGCGGCGACGGCACGACGGGCGAGAACGTGACCGCGAACGTCCTCACCATCAAGGACGTGCCCCACGCGCTCGCGCCCGCGGGCCTCTCCAAGGTGGCCGACGGCGGCCTGGGCCTCTCCGTGGAGGTCCGCGGCGAGGTCTACATGCCCAAGCACAGCTTCGTGCGCCTGAACGAGGACGCCGACGCCGCCGGCCGCGACCCCTTCGCCAACCCGCGCAACGCCGCCGCCGGCAGCCTTCGCCAGAAGGACCCCAAGGTCACCGCCGGCCGCGACCTCGAGACCTTCATCTACGCCGTCGCCGACGAGGCCCCGCTCTCCGTCGACTCGCAGTGGGGGTTCCTCGAGTGGCTCCGCGACTGCGGCTTCTCCGTGAACCCGAACGCCGCGCGCTGCACGAGCGCGGCCGAGGTCCACGAGTTCTGCGCGAGCGCGCTCGCGCACCGAGAGGACCTCGACTACGACATCGACGGCGTCGTGGTCAAGGTCGACTCGTTCGCCTCCCAGGCCGCCCTCGGATTCACGGCGCGCGCCCCGCGCTGGGCCATCGCCTTCAAGTTCCCGCCCGAGGAGAAGCGCACCGTCCTGCGCGACATCCGCGTCCAGGTGGGCCGCACGGGCGTGCTGACGCCGGTCGCCGAGTTCGACCCGGTGCTCGTCGCCGGCTCCACGATCGCCCGCGCCACGCTCCACAACATCGACGAGATCCGCCGCAAGAACGTCCGCGTGGGCGACACCATCGTGGTCCACAAGGCGGGCGATGTCATCCCCGAGGTCGTGGGGCCCGTGCTCGAGCTGCGCCCCGCCGGCGCGGCGGAGTTCCATATGCCCGAGGCGTGCCCGTCCTGCGGCAGCCCGGTCATCCGCGAGGAGGGCGAGGTCGCCTACCGCTGCGTCTCCATTGACTGCCCCGCGCAGGCGACCGAGCGCCTGATCCACTGGGGCAGCCGCAACGCCATGGACATCGACGGCCTCGGCGACGAGATCGTGGGCCGCATGGTCGAGCAGGGGCTTCTCACCGACGTGGCCGACTACTATGACAAGCTCACGGAAGGCGGGCTGGCCGACGTCTCGACCGGGCGCCAGGCGGTGACCGGCGACGACATCGTCGTCGGCCCCGTGATCGCCAAGAAGGTCATGGCGCAGGTCGAGGAGTCCAAGGGCCGCGGCCTTTCGCGCGTGCTCTTCGGCCTCGGCATCCGCCACGTGGGCGCGAACGTGGCCGGCGCGCTCGCCGGGCACTTCGGCAGCATGCAGGCGCTGATGTGCGCCACCGACGAGGACATCGCCGCCGTCGACGGGGTGGGGCCCAAGATCGCGGCGTCCGTGCGGGAGTTCTTCTCGATCGACAAGAACGTCGCCGTCGTCGAGCGCCTGCGCGAGGCGGGGGTCGTGCTCGAGGAGGAGCGCAAGGGGCCCGAGCTCCCGCAGTCGCTCGCGGGCCTCACCTTCGTCCTCACGGGCACGCTCGAGAACTATAGCCGCGCGGACGCGGGCGCGCGGCTCAAGGCCCTGGGCGCGAAGGTCACCGGGTCGGTCTCGAAGAAGACGAGCTACGTCGTCGCCGGCGAGGCGGCCGGCTCCAAGCTCGCGAAGGCCGAGTCCCTCGGCGTTCCCGTGCTCGACGAGGCCGCGCTTGAGCGGATCATAGCGACGGGGGAGGCGCCTCGGGCGTAGCGCCCGCGTCCGCGGCGATGCCCGCCGCCTGCCGCGAGAGGAGCCGCTCGTGTATCGAGCGCAGCGAGACCATGCGGCTGCGCCCCTCTTTCCAGGACTCGAGCAGGCCCCGGCGGCACAGCTGGCCGACCCTGCTGCGGCTGATCCCGAGGATATCTGCGGCGTCCGCCGCGCAGATGGCGGGGATGCCGCTCAGCTCGCGCGTGACCGCGACGGCGATGACCTGGCCGCCGCGGCGCGCCTCGTGCCCGATCTCCCATTGCGGCAGGCGCGTTCCGTTGATGAGGGACTCGTCCACCGTGTGGGACAGGGCCTCGTGGGCGGCTTCGAGTGCGTCCTCAAGGTCGTCGCCCCAAGCCTGCTCCGTGCAATAGCCGAGCGGGTCGGCGCGCACGGACCCGTCTTCTTCCCGGCAGAACTCGAACTCGGTCACATAGGTCATCTGGACATGCTCCCTGGATGGGCAACTGGTACCTCATAATGAGACCATTCAGCTAGTTTTTAGGTAGGCCCTGGGCGAGATTCCGCCGAAAGGCTCGGTTTTGCCGACAGACGCGTACGCGGGGGAACATGCAATTCCTCGCCTAAGCGGTTGCGTTCTCTGTGTTCCGCGACGCGCGTCGTTTTGCGTTTAAGGTAGATAAAAGCGTCGAGCAGGATTAATGCAGGCCGCTGACCTGCGGCTTTACATCCAGCTGATTTTCAGGCTCCCCAGATACCCTTTCTTCAGGCACCTGAGGAAAGGAGTTGCCGTGGGCACATCCCAATCTGAGCATCAGCTCGTGTTCGAGCGCAGGGAGATCAAGTTCCTCCTGGACGATTCCCAGCGCGCGGAGCTCGAGGCGTCCTTGTCGGGTCGCATGGTCCCCGACGAGCACGGCCCCTCGACCGTCCGCAACGTCTACTACGACACCCCGACCGCCCTTCTCGCCAGGAGGTCCGCCGAGCACCCTGCCTATAAGGAGAAGGTGAGGACGCGCTGCTACGGCGCCCCGCACCCCTTCGACCCGGTCTTCGTCGAGCTCAAGAAGAAGTGCGACGGCGTGGTGTACAAGCGCCGCTGCGAGCTCCCGGCGACCGACGCCGCCGAGCTCCTGGCCGGTCGCGGGCGGCCGACCACCCAGATAGAGCGCGAGCTCGACTGGACCTGCCGCCGCTACGAGGGGCTCCGGCCCACGGCCTATCTCGCCTACGACCGCGTCGCCTGCTACGCGCGCGGCGACCGCGACCTGCGCCTGACCTTCGACCGCGACGTGCGCGTGCGCTGGGACGACGTGAGGCTCTCCGGCCCCGACGCGGGCGCCCGCGTGCTCGGCCCCGGCGTCTCCATCCTGGAGATAAAGACCTCGAAGGCCCTGCCGATCTGGCTCGTGCGCGCCCTCGAGGCCGTCGGGGCGCGCAAGTCGAGCTTCTCGAAGTACGGGCGCGCATGGGAGCTGCGCGGGGTCGATGCGCTCCTGACCTGCGCATAGCCTGGATACCGCTTTCGCACCCATCATCAAGACCTAGAGAACAAGAGGAGAAACCAATGCTCACCTCCGTCTACGCGGACCTCGCGCTCGAGGCGTCCGACCTCGCCTCCCTCGCCGTCTGCATCCTGTGCGCCCTCGCGCTCGGCGTCGGCCTCGCCTTCTGCTACTGCGCGCGCAGCCGCTCGACGCGGTCGCTCGCGTGCACCCTGGCGGTGCTGCCCGCGATGGTCTGCGTCGTCATCGCCCTCGTCGACGGCAGCGTCGGCGCGGGCATCGCGGTGGCCGGGGCCTTTTCGCTCGTGCGCTTCCGCAGCGTGCCCGGCAGCGCGCGCGACATGGGCTTTGTGTTCCTCGCCATGTGCGTCGGCCTCGCCTGCGGCATGGGCTACCTGGCCGTCGCCGCGATGACGACGGTGCTCGTGGGCGGCGCCTACCTGGCCTGCGGGGCGCTCGGCCTCGGCGGGCGCGCGGACGAGCGCTCCCGCACCCTGCGCGTGAGCGTGCCCGAGGACCTGGACTACACGGGCCTCTTCGACGACCTTCTTGCCGCTTATGCGAAGACGCACCGCCTGACCTCGGTGAAGACGGCCAACATGGGCAGCCTCTACAAGCTCACCTACGACCTTGAGCTCGCGCCCGGCGTGAGCGAGCGCGAGCTGATCGACGCCGTGCGCTGCCGCAACGGCAACCTCGAGGTCGCGCTGAGCTATGGGGAGGCGGTCGTCAATGAGCTCTAGGAACCTGGCAAGAAGGGCCTGCGCGGCCGGGCTCGCGGCCGCGCTCTGCGCCCTGCCGCTCGCGGCCTGCTCGCGCGCGTCCGCCGTTTCCGACGCTGCGACCTCCGGCGCGTCCGTCTCCTCCTCCGAGCTGCCGTCCTCCTCCGGGGACATTGCGCACCTCTTGACGGCGACGGATTACGTGAGCGACCGCGACCTCGACCCGAGCTACGAGGCGGGCGAGGCGACGACGGTCGAGCTCGCCGACAGCGGCTGCGCAGTCGTGGGCGCCGGGGCCTCGGCGGAGGGCTCGACGGTGACCATCACCAAAGCGGGCACCTATGTGATCTCCGGGTCTCTTTCCGGCGGTCAGGTCGTCGTCGACGCCGACGGCGAGAAGGTCCAGCTCGTGCTCGACGGCGCGAGCGTGACGAGCGCGGACTCCGCGGCGATTCTCGTGCGCGCGGCGAAGAAGGTCTGGATCACGCTCGCCGACGGCACGCAGAACTCGCTCGCCACGGCAGGGGAGTACGCCGCCGATGCCGAGTCGAACATCGACGGCGCCGTGTTCTGCAAGGCGGACCTCACGGTGAACGGCGGGGGCGCCCTCGCGGTGAGCTCCGCCGCCGGCCACGGCATCGTGTGCAAAGACGAGCTCGTCCTCGTTTCCGGGGAGGTGACGATCGAGGCGGCCAAGCACGCGATCCAGGCGAAGGACGCGCTCTGCGCCGTCGGCGGAACCTGGGGCCTCACGGCCGGGACCGACGGGATCCACTGCGGCTCCGACGACGACGCGGACTCGGGGAGCGTCCTCATCGCCGGCGGCTCCTTCTCCATAACGGCTTCCTCGGACGGCATCGACGCGGCGGGAACGCTCGAGGTCGACGGGGGAGAGCTGAGCATCGCGGCCGGCGACGACGGGGTCCACTCGGAGCACGCGTTGCAGGTCGACGGGGGTACCGTCACGGTGAGCGAGAGCTACGAGGGGCTCGAGGGCGCGACGGTGACCGTCAACGGCGGCTCGGTCGACGTGACCTCCTCGGACGACGGCATCAACGCCGCGGGCGACCCGAGCGACAGCACGTCCGGCGA
The DNA here is from genome assembly GCA_030530145.1 of Coriobacteriia bacterium. Lineage (GTDB taxonomy): Bacteria > Actinomycetota > Coriobacteriia > Coriobacteriales > Atopobiaceae > Paratractidigestivibacter. Next base: position 106,109 of record JAUMVN010000004.1, read on the forward strand.
CGGGCAGGCCGAGCAGGACCAGGACGGCCAGCCGCAGGGGCAAGCCCCGAGCGGCGAGGCGCCCACCGGCAGCATGGAGCCCCCGTCCGGCGACGCGGCCGCCCAGCAGGGCGACGGGGCGCAGCCCCAGGACGCGGGCCAGCAGCCCGGTGGCGCCGGCGGTGACATGGGCGGCCAGCCCGGCGGGGGCATGGACGACTACGACGAGACGGCCAAGGTCGCCATCAACGGTGGCAAGCTCACCATCTGCGCGGGCGGCGACGGCATCGACTCCAACGGCGACCTGAGCGTCACGGGCGGCGAGACCTATGTCTTCGGGCCGACCTCGGACGGCGACGGGTCCCTCGATTTCCCCGGCACGGGGACGATATCGGGCGGCGTCGTCGTGTGCGCCGGCTCGTCGGGCATGGCGCAGAACTTCTCGGATTCCTCGGCGCAGGGGTCCCTGCTGCTCTCCGCTTCCGGCGAGGAGGGCGACGAGATCAGCCTCACGGACGCCGACGGCGCCGTCCTCGCCGCCTGCACGGCGCTGCGCTCCTACTCCTGCGTCCTCGTCTCGGCGCCGGGCATCGCGGCGGGGTCCGAGTACACGCTCCGCTACGGCGACGGGTCGGCTCAGGTAACCCCGGACGCGCTCGTCTACACGAGCGTCTCGGCGTCCCAGTCCCCGGCGGGGGCGCCCGGCGGCCAAGGAGAGGCCCGCGGCCTCCCCGGCGAAGGGGCCCCGGGCTCGGTGTAGGGGCTAAACCTCGGCATCTCTGCCACCAAATCGGCTCAAACCGAGTAGATGCTCATTGCCAGATTCCAAACCCACGGGTAGATGAGGCGCGCTTCTTTCGGCTACCGAGCAAAGCCGGTTTTGTCGGCAGAGATGCCGGGTTTTCGGCGAGAAACTCCCCGGGAGACGGCAGGCTTCGGGGCCGGGTACGGCAACACGCGTAGCGAAACAGATTTCCCTCACGTTTCCCTCCCAATTCGGGCACATATCGGCGCGGCAACGCGCGTGTCAACGTCCCGTAGCGACTTCGTCTCGCTTTGCCGCCGGCGGGGAAAACGCCCCTAAACTCAAAACCCAGCATTTGTGTACTGTCGCCGAGCGCCGCCCCGTGCCCGATGGGCCGGCGGCGCCCGACAAGGAGAGGAAACCCCATGACCCAACGTGAGGACAAGACCCGGCTGCCGGGCCTCTACCGCAGCGAGTTCGAGCACGACGCCTGCGGCATCGGCGCCATCGCCCACCTCAAGGGTGTCCGCAGCCACCAGACCCTCGACGACGCGCTCTCGGTCCTCGTCAACCTCGAGCACCGCGGCGGCAAGGGCCTCGAGCGCAACACCGGCGACGGCGCCGGCGTGCTCTTCCAGATCCCGCACCGCTTCTTCCGCAAGGAGGCCCAGAAGGAGGGGCAGCTGCTCCCCGACGAGGGCGATTACGGCGTGGCCATGCTCTTCTTCCCGCACGACGACGCCCAGGGCGTCGCCGACGCCAAGCGCGTCTTCGAGGAGGGCTGCGCCAAGTGCGGCGTGCCGCTGATGTTCTGGCGAGAGGTGCCCGTCGACCCGCACGACCTCGGCGACTCCGCCCGGGCCTGCATGCCGACCATCCTGCAGGCCTTCCTGCGCCGCCCCGAGGGCGTCGAGCGCGGCCTGGACTTCGAGCGCAAGCTCTACGTGACCCGCCGCACCATCGAGCGCGCCGCCGACGCGAACCCCGCCCTTGCCGGCAAGATCTTCTACGTGTGCTCCATGTCCACCCGCACCATCGTGTACAAGGGCATGCTCGTGGCCACGCAGATGCGCCGCTTCTTCATCGACCTCAACGACGCGGCGGTCGAGACCGCGCTCGCGCTCGTGCACTCCCGCTACTCCACGAACACCACCCCCTCCTGGGAGCGCGCGCACCCGAACCGTTACATCATCCACAACGGCGAGATCAACACCCTGCGCGGCAACGTCTCGTGGATCCGTGCCCGTGAGGCGCACCTCTACAGCCCTGTCCTCGGCGCCGACCTCGAGCAGGTCATGCCCGTGATCAACAAGGAGGGCTCGGACTCCGCCATCCTCGACAACGTGCTCGAGTTCCTCACCATGAACGGCCGTCCCCTGGACCGCGCCGTCACGCTCATGATCCCCGAGCCCTGGGACAAGAACCCCAATCTCTCCGACAAGCGCCGCAGCTACGACGCCTACCAGTCCATGCTCATGGAGCCCTGGGACGGCCCGGCCGCCATCGCCTTCACCGACGGCAAGCTCTTCGGCGCGGCGCTCGACCGCAACGGCCTGCGCCCGGCGCGCTACTACGTGACCCGCGACGACCGAATCATCCTCTCGTCCGAGGTGGGCACCATCGACGTCGACCCCGCCAACATCCAGCAGGCCGGCTGCCTCGGCCCCGGCGAGATGCTCGAGGTCGACCCCGACCAGGGCCGCGTGATCTGGAACGACGAGATCCGCGACAAGTACGCCAACCAGAAGCCGTTCCGCGACTGGCTCGACGACGAGACGCTCGACATCTCCGACCTGCGCGAGCCGGCCGCCGACGAGCTCGGCGAGGCCCGCGACGAGGGCATCTCGCTCACCACGCGCATGGCCAAGCTCGGCTACCACTACGACGACGTCGACGAGGCCATCCGCCCGATGGCCGCCGCCGCCAAGGTGCCGCTGGCCTCCATGGGCGTTGACAGCCCGCTCGCGTGCCTCTCCAAGAAGACGCGCTCCTTCTTCGACTACTTCCACCAGCTCTTCGCGCAGGTCACGAACCCGCCGATCGACGCGCTTCGCGAGAACCTCGTGACCTCCCAGGTGCTCTACCTCGGCAACCACGGCAACCTCCTCGAGGACTGCCGCGACAACTGCCGCCTCGTGCGCCTGCAGGGCCCGATGCTCTCCCGCGACGCCTTCGAGCGCATCTGCGCCATCGACCGCGTGGGCTTCAAGACCGCGCGCCTCTCGGCGACCTATCGCCGCGACGGCGACGCCGACGCCCTCAAGCACGCGCTCGACGCCCTCGCGGGCGACGCCGAGGCCGCGATCCACGCCGGCGCGAACATCATCGTGATCTCCGACCGCGCCGCCGCCGGCGAGGTCCCCATCCCGTCGCTGCTCGCCCTGGGCTGCGTGCACAACCACCTCATCTCGGTGGGCCTGCGCATGGACGCCGACCTCGTCATCGAGACGGGCGACGCCGTGAACGCGCACGACTACGCCTGCCTCGTCGGCTACTCCGCCAGCGGCATCTACCCCTACATGGCCCACGAGTGCATCGCCGACCTCTGCGAGAAGGGCGCCATCGACCTGCCCGTCGACCAGGCCCAGGCCAACTACAACCGCGCCGTGACGGCCGGCATCACCTCGATCATGTCCAAGATGGGCATCTCGACCATGCAGGGCTACCACTCCGCCCAGATCTTCGAGATCCTCGGCCTCGCCGACGAGGTCGTCGACCGGTACTTCACCGCCACCGCGACCCGCATCGGCGGCCTCACCGTGGCCGACATCCAGCGCGAGCAGAACGACCGCTACGACGCGGCCCTCGCCCTGGCCAAGACGCCCGCTCCCGACCAGCTCCCGACCCTCGGCATCACCAAGTGGCGCCCGCTGGACGGCGAGGAGCACCTCATCGACCCGAAGACCGTCTATCTGCTGCAGCACTCCTGCCGCGAGGGCGACTACGAGGAGTTCAAGGAGTACTCCGAGTGGACCCACCGCCGCGGCCGCGCCGTCACCCTGCGCGACCTCATGGACTTCGACGCCTCCGGCCGCACGCCGGTGGCCCTCGACGAGGTCGAGCCGGTCGAGTCCATCATGACCCGCTTCAACACCGGCGCCATGTCCTACGGCTCCATCTCCCGCGAGCAGCACGAGTGCCTGGCCATCGCCATGAACCGCATCCACGGCCGCTCCAACACCGGCGAGGGCGGCGAGGACCCGGCGCGCGAGACGCCGCTGCCCAACGGCGACTCGAAGAAGTCCGCCATCAAGCAGGTCGCTTCCGGCCGCTTCGGCGTCACTTCCCGCTACCTGCGCAGCGCCATCGAGATCCAGATCAAGATGGCCCAGGGCGCCAAGCCCGGCGAGGGCGGCCACCTGCCCGGCAAGAAGGTCTACCCCTGGATCGCCGAGGTGCGCCAGTCCACGCCCGGCGTCGGCCTGATCTCGCCGCCGCCCCACCACGACATCTACTCCATCGAGGACCTGGCCGAGCTCATCTTCGACCTCAAGAACGCCAACCCCGACGCCCGCATCTCGGTGAAGCTCTGCGCCCTGGCCGGCGTGGGCACCATCGCCACCGGCGTGGCCAAGGGCGGCGCCGACAAGATCACCATCTCGGGCCACAACGGCGGCACCGGCGCGGCCCCGCGCGACTCCATCTACCACGCGGGCATCCCGTTCGAGATCGGCCTGGCCGAGACGCAGCAGACCCTGCTGCTCAACGGCCTGCGCTCCCGCGTCGTCGTCGAGACCGACGGCAAGCTCATGAGCGGCCGCGACGTGGCCATCGCCGCGCTTCTCGGCGCCGAGGAGTTCGGCTTCGCCACCATGCCGCTCATCGCCTGCGGCTGCCTCATGCAGCGCGACTGCCAGCAGGACACCTGCCCGGCCGGCATCGCCACGCAGAACTGCAAGCTCCGCGGCCGCTTCGCCGGCAAGCCCGAGCACGTGGTCAACTTCATGACCTTCGTGGCCCAGGAGCTGCGCGAGATCATGGCCGGGCTCGGCTTCCGCACCGTCGACGAGATGGTCGGCCACGCCGAGTGCCTGCGCCAGGTCGAGGTCGAGGGCAACTGGAAGGCCAACACCATCGACCTCACGGACCTTCTCGCCACCAACACCAACGAGTACGGCAAGAACATCCCGGGCGCCGACGGCAAGCACTTCCTGCCCTCCATGGCCCCCGACCTCGAGATCGAGAAGACCCTCGACTCCACGCTCTTCGTGCCCTACACGGCGAGCGCCCGCGCCCACCTCGAGCCGATCCATTTCCACGCCGACATCGCCAACGTCAACCGCTGCGTGGGCACGCTGCTCGGCTCCATGGTGACCAAGCAGCACCCCGAGGGCCTGCCCGAGGGCTTCATCACCGTGGACTGCGACGGCTCCGGCGGCCAGAGCTTCGGCGCGTTCCTGCCCAAGGGCGTGACGCTCAACATCGTCGGCGACGCCAACGACTACTTCGGCAAGGGCCTCTCCGGCGGCGTGCTCTCTGTGCGTCCCTCCGACGAGGCGACCTACAAGTTCGACGAGAACATCGTCATCGGCAACGTCGCGTTCTACGGCGCCACCTCCGGCAAGGGCTTCGTCAACGGCCTGGCCGGCCAGCGCTTCGCCGTGCGCAACTCCGGCGCCACCGTGGTGGTCGAGGGCTGCGGCAACCACGGCTGCGAGTACATGACCGGCGGCGTCGCGCTCATACTCGGCGAGGTCGGCATGAACTTCGCCGCGGGCATGTCCGGCGGCGTGGCCTACGTCTTCGACGAGTTCGGCACGCTGGACAAGCGCTGCAACCACGAGATGGTCGACCTCGTGAAGCCCTCCGAGGAGGAGATCGAGCTCATCCACAACCTCGTGGAGGAGCACGCGCTTCGCACCTCGAGCCCGCGCGGCATCAAGATGCTCTACCGCTTCAAGGCCGTGGCCAAGAGCTTCGTCAAGGTCATCCCGCGCGACTACGCTCGCGTCCTCGACTACGTCGCGCAGGGAGAGGCGCGCGGCATGTCGCACGAGGATGCACTCCAGTTCGCATTCGATTCCATGAAAGAGGGGAAGTAATCCATGGGCAAGCCAGGAGCGTTTCTCACCTTGGGCCGCAAAGCCCATGACCTGCGTCCCGTCTCGGAGCGCACCAAAGACTACGACGAGCTCTACGTCACCCTGACCCAGGAGGCCCAGCAGCTCCAGGCGAGCCGCTGCATGATGTGCGGCGTCGCCTTCTGCCAGACCGGCGTGAGCTTCGGGAAGGCCCGTCCCTCGGGCTGCCCGCTGCACAACCTGATCCCCGAGTGGAATGACCTGCTCTACCGCGGGCAGTTCAAGGAGGCGGCCGAGCGCCTGGCGCTCACGTCGCCGCTGCCCGAGTTCACGAGCCGCGTGTGCCCGGCGCTCTGCGAGGCCGCGTGCAACCTCGGCCGCGACGACGAGGCCGAGACGATCCACGACAACGAGCGCGCCATCTCCGACTGGGAGTGGGCCAACGGCGGCCCGCGCCGCTTCGAGCCCGCCGCCGAGGGCGCCAAGGCCGTCGCCGTCATCGGCTCCGGCCCGGCCGGCCTCGCCGCCGCCTGGGAGCTCGCCCGCCGCGGGGCGCGCGTGACGGTCGTCGAGAAGTCCGACCGCGCCGGCGGCCTGCTCATGTACGGCATCCCGAACATGAAGCTCGAGAAGTCCGTGGTCGATCGCCGCGTCGCGCTCATGCGCGAGCTCGGCATCGAGTTCAGGCTCGGCACCGACGCGAGCGAGCCGGCCGTGGCCGAGGGCCTCAAGGCCGAGTTCGACGCGGTCGTCGTGGCGGCCGGCGCGGGCGCCCCGCGCGGCCTCGCGGCCAAGGGCTTCGAGGAGGGCCTCGCCGCGGGCGGCGTGGTCTACGCGGTCGACTACCTGACGGCCGCCACCAAGTCCGTGCTCGACGGCGGCGCGCCCGCCATCGACGCTGCCGGCAAGGACGTCGTCGTCATCGGCGGCGGCGACACGGGCAACGACTGCCTGGGCACCGCGGTGCGCCAGGGCGCCAAGTCGGTGCGCCAGCTCGAGTTCATGCCCTGCGCGCCGGAGCAGCCGGCGGCGAGCAACGCCTGGCCTCAGTGGCCTAACGTGAAGAAGACCGACTATGGCCAGCAGGAGGCCATCGCCCTCATGGGCGGCGAGATGCGCGAGTGGGCCGTCGACACCCTCGAGGTGGCGCTCGACGAGAAGGGCGCCGTCAGCGGCCTCGACGTCGTCGACCTCGACTGGTCTGCCGGCAAGCCCGAGCGCAAGATGGACTCCGGGCGCAGCTATCCGGCGCAGCTCGTGCTCATCGCGTGCGGCTTCACCGGTCCCGTGGCCTCCGTCTACGACGCCCTCGGCGCGCAGATGGCCGCCTCCGGCCGCCCGCTGCCCGTGATGGCCGAGGCGGGCAAGCACAAGTGCGCGGCCGACGGCGAGACGCCCGTCTTCGCCGCGGGCGACGCCCGCAACGGCTCCTCTCTCGTGGTCTCCGCCATCGCCGACGCCATGGCGTGCGCCGGCGAGGTCGCCGCGGAGCTGGGGCTCTAAGATGCCCGGGCCGGGAGACATCCCGATCGTCTCGGGCCGCGGCGGGCGCCGCGGCCCCGAGCCCGAGGGCCTCGTCTGGGTCGTCGACGGGCATGACCAGCCGTTCCGCGACGCCTCAGAGACGCAGCGGCCGTGGCTCGAGGACTCCGTCGACTGGGCGGGCGGCTCCTCCGCGCCCGACGACGCGGCCGCGCCCCCCGCTTCCTCGGACGACCTCGTCTGGCTCTGATGAGAGCTTTGGGGACGTGATGAGAGCTTTGGGGACGTAGCTTTTTCTGGTCAAATGAGAGTTTCTGGGACACCCCTTCGGCGCGCCGCGCAGAAGGGGTGTCCGCCTTTCAGGGCAAATAAGGGCTTGTCGCCGACGCCGTGAGCCGCCTACCCGAGCGGCCGTCCGTTGTAGTCGGCGGAGAGCTCGAGCCGCCCACGGGCGAAGGACTCCGCGAGGTCGGGGTAGCCGGCGAGGGCGGCGTCGAAGAGATCCGCGAAGCTCTCTCGGCGGGGCTTCGCGTCCGCGGGGTCGAGCCAAAGGCCTCCCTCGAGGTTGGCCGCCGGGCAGTCGCATGTCCTGACCACGCGGTGGGCCATGGCCTGCGCGAGGGAATGCGGCTTGGCCAGCCGCTCGAGGGCGCCCGCCGCGCGCGCGAACGCGCCGTCGGCCGGGTCGAGAAGACGGTACTCGAGCTCGTAGTCGCGCACGCAGGCGGCATACTCCTCGGCATTGAGCTCGCGGCCGTACACGCCGAGCGCCACCTGCGAGAAGAGCGCGCTCGCGACGCGCTCGATTCTCGCCGTGCGCATGAGGTTCTTCCAGGCGGGCTGCTCCAGGACGGTCACGCGGCGCTTCTCCCAGAGGATCCAGGAGTCGATGTCCGACTCGATGACGCCGTGGAGCTCGTTTTCCGAGCCGGCGAGCCCGGGCGCGGCCTCGGTGAGCGCCCGCTGCTGCGCGAAGACGAACGGGTGGGCGACGCTGTCGAGGCGGTAGTGGGCAAGAAGCCCGAGCGCGAAGGCGCGGCCGATGCGCTCGTCCTCCCGGGGGAGGTGCTCGACGCCCGCGCGGAACGCCAGGAGCGCCTCGGCGCAGCGGCCCTCGTGCATCTGGTGGCCGAGGGCATGGAGCGCCGCGGCGCGCGAGGGGAGCGTCGAGAAGCGCGCGAAGAGGGGGTCGGGCCCCTGGTTGCCCAGCAGGAAGGCGAGAAGCTCCTCTTCCCCCTCGACCAGCCCGGCCGGCAGCGCGCCGGCCGCGTCCTCGCCGAAGATGTGGTGTGTGATGATCGCTGGCATGGCATCCCCCTCGCCCTCGTGCAAAACATCCTCTAGCATACCCCACGGCGGGTCATGGGGGCGTAAGGGGCGTCCGCGCGGTTGCGCCCGTTCGGCGGGCGCGCCTGCCGTTCGCCGACCTCTCGGTTCATATAAGCGCAGGCAGATGCCCACTGCGGCTACCGTTCGGCAGATAGGGAACGCAACGGGGCGCCCTGGCGCGGTATAAGGACCTGCAAGGGTGCCGCGGCGTCGTCCGCGGCGGGGAATCCCGGGGCGCGCCGCCCCGGGTCGAGAAGGGAAACAATCAAATGAGCAACATCTCGCGCAGGAATTTCCTGGAGATCGCCGGCGTGTGCGCGGCCGGGCTCGGCCTCGCGGGCTGCGGCGGCAGCTCGAGCGGCTCCGATTCGAAGAGCGACTCCGGCTCCTCCGCCGAGGACAAGGTCGGCGCCTCCGAGGAGCTCGTCGCCGCCGCCAAGGAGGAGGGCTCGCTCGTCGTCTACGGCTCCTGCGAGGAGGAGTACCTGACCGCCGCCTGCGAGCACTTCCAGGAGCTCTACGGCATCGAGGTCCAGTCCCAGCGCCTCTCCACCGGCGAGGTCCAGGCGAAGATCGAGGAGGAGAACGGCAACCCCACCGGCGACGTCTGGTTCGGCGGCACGACCGACCCCTACAACGTCGCCGCCGGCGAGGGCCTGCTCGAGCCCTACGAGGCCGCCAACGCCTCCCACATCCTCAAGGACAAGTACAAGGACGCCGACGGCAACTGGTACGGCATCTACACGGGCCTTCTCGGCATCATGTACAACAAGGATGAGCTCGAGCGCAAGGGCCTCGACGCGCCGAAGGACTTCAAGGACCTGCTCGACGAGAAGTACAAGGGCCTGATCTGGTCGTCGAACTACAACACCGCCGGCACGGCCAAGCTCATCGTCAACACCGCGATCCAGAAGTACGGCCACGACGAGGGCATCCAGTTCCTCGTCAACCTGGATAAGAACATCGCCGTCTACACCAAGTCCGGCTCCGGCCCCTCCAAGAACATCGGCACCGGCGAGTGCACGATCGGCCTGGGCTTCCTCCACGACGGCATCTACCAGATCGAGGACAACGGCTACGGCAACATCGGCCTGCAGATCCCGGAGTCCGGCACCTCCTGCGAGGTCGGCGCCACGGCCATCTTCAAGGGCTGCAAGCACCCGAACGCCGCCAAGCTCTGGATCGAGTACGCGCTGTCCCCGGAGTGCGTCGAGCTCGCAGCCCAGAACGGCTCCTATCAGTTCCTCGTGCTCGACAACGCCGAGCAGCCCGCCGTGGCCTCCGAGTACGGCCTCGACCCGGACAACGTCATGGACTACGACTTCGAGGACGCCAAGGCGAACACGAAGACCTACGTTGAGGAGGTCATGCAGGCCCTCGGCGGCGGCGACGACCGCTTCCAGACCGAGTAGCGCTGCGGGCGTTTGACCAGCTAGAAAGCGACGCCGAGAGGGGCAGCGCCCTTCTCGGCGTTCGCGTTGCAGGAAGGGGGAGCGCATGGCAAAAGACCAAGGGGCCACGCTCGATAGAAAGAAATTGATGGGCGACCCCATCATGGTCACGACGATCGTCGTGCTCATCGCGTTTCTGACGCTGTTCATCCTCTATCCGCTGGCGATCCTTTTGGTGGACTCCTTCCTCACGGAGTCGGGCCCGAGCCTGTCCGTCTTCGCGCGCGTGCTCGCGATGCCGACCTTCACCACGGCCATCACGAACACGCTCGCGGTCGGCTTCCTCGTGAGCATCGTGAGCGCGCTCGTGGGGCTTCTCTTCGCCTACGTGGAGGTCTACGTCAAGCTGAGCACGCGCTTCATGAGCGGGCTCTTCAAGGTCGTGAGCATGCTGCCGGTGGTCTCGCCGCCCTTCGTGCTCTCGCTCTCCATCATCATGCTCTTCGGCAAGGCGGGCCTGGTCACGCGCTACCTGCTGGGCATCTACGACAACTCGGTCTACGGCTTCTGGGGCATCTTCGTCGTCCAGACGCTCACGTTCTTCCCGGTGTGCTACATGATGCTCAAGGGCCTGCTCAAGAACATCGACCCCTCGCTCGAGGAGGCCGCGCGCGACATGGGGGCGTCGCGCTGGAAGGTCTTCACCTCCGTCACCCTCCCGCTGATCCTTCCGGGCCTGGGCAACGCGTTTCTCGTCACCTTCATCGAGTCCATCGCCGACTTCGCGAACCCGATGATCATCGGCGGCTCCTACGACACGCTCGCCACCACCATTTACCTGCAGATCACCGGAGCCTACGACAAGCAGGGCGCCGCGGCCATGGCCGTCGTGCTGCTGTGCATCACGCTGCTCATGTTCGTGGTGCAGAAGTACGTCCTCGAGGCCAAGTCCACGGCCACCCTCTCGGGCAAGGCGAGCCGCCAGCGCATGCTCATCACCGACCGCTCGGTGCGCCTGCCGCTCGCCGGCGCCTGCTCGCTTCTGGCCGTGTTCGTCGTGGTCATGTACCTGTGCGTCCCGTTCGGCGCGCTCTTCAAGACCTGGGGCTACGACTTCAGCCTGACGACCAAGTGGTTCGAGCAGGTCTTCACCAAGTACCACGGCCTGCAGGCGTTCCGCGACTCCTTCGTGCTCTCGCTCGTCTCGGCGCCGATCACGGCCATCCTCTCGATGATCATCAGCTATCTCGTGGTCAAGCGCGACTTCAAGTCGAAGGGCTTCATCGAGGCGGTGAGCATGCTCGCCATGGCCGTGCCCGGCACGGTGCTCGGCGTCGGCTATATCCGCGGCTTCTCGGGCGGCATCTTCCACACGGGTATCCTGCAGGGCATCTACGGCTCGGCGGCGGTCCTGATCATCGTCTTCATCGTGCGCTCGCTGCCTACGGGCACCCGCTCGGGCATCTCGGCCTTGCGCCAGATAGACAAATCCATCGAGGAGTCCGCTTACGACATGGGCGCCGACAGCTTCACGGTCTTCCGCACCGTCACGCTGCCGCTGATCAAGGACTCGTTCTTCAGCGGCCTCGTCACCGCCTTCGTGCGCTCCATCACCGCCATCTCCGCGATCATCCTGCTCGTGACGCCGCAGTTCCTGCTCATCACCGTGCAGATCAACGAGTTCGCCGAGAAGGGCAACTACGGCATCGCGTGCGCCTTCGCCACGATCCTCATCGCCATCACCTACGGCTCGGTTCTGCTCATGAACCTGGCCATCAAGCACTTCGGCACCAGCAAGAAGACCCAGCCCGAGGAGGACTAGACCATGGCAAAAGAGAAGAAGGGCGTGCGCCTCGAGCACGTGTCCAAGATCTATCAGGACCCGAAGACGGGCAAGGACTTCTACGCCGTCCATGACGCGAACATCGAGATCGCGCCCGGCGAGTTCGTGACGCTGCTCGGCCCCTCGGGCTGCGGCAAGACCACGATCCTGCGCATGATCGCCGGCTTCGAGAGCCCCAACGAGGGCGAGATCTATCTGGGCGGCGAGCCCATCAACGAGCTCACGCCCAACAAGCGCGACACCGCGATGGTGTTCCAGAGCTATGCGCTGCTGCCCCACTACAACATCTTCGACAACGTGGCCTACGGCCTGAAGCTGCGCAAGATGAGCCGCGAGACCATCGCGGAGAAGGTCCACGGCATCCTCGGTATGGTCGGCCTGGAGGGCATGGAGGATCGCATGACCAACCAGCTCTCCGGCGGCCAGCAGCAGCGCGTGGCGCTCGCCCGCGCGCTCGTGCTCGAGCCCGGGGTGCTCCTCTTCGACGAGCCGCTGTCCAACCTGGACGCCAAGCTGCGCGTGGACATGCGCAACGAGATCCGCCGCATCCAGCAGGAGGCGGGCATCACGGCCGTCTACGTGACGCACGACCAGTCCGAGGCCATGGCCCTCTCCGACAACATCATCATCATGAAGAAGGGCGTGATCGACCAGGTCGGCGACCCGCACACCGTCTACTACCACCCGGTCGACGAGTTCGTCGCGGATTTCATCGGCGAGTCGAACTTCCTGCGCGGCGCGCTCGCTAAGAAGGACGGCGACGCGGGGCTGGCGTCGATCGAGGGTCATGACGTCGAGGTCGCGAGCGTCGGGCACCTGTCCGAGGGAGACCCCTGCGTGCTCGTGCTGCGCCCCGAGGCGGCGACGCTCGCCGACGAGGGGTGCCTGCCGTGCCGCGTGACGCTCTCGCGCTTCATGGGCAACTACCAGAACTACCAGGTCATGGTGGGCAAGACGCTCGTGAAGATCACCGACTTCAACCCGAAGAACCACAAGATCTACGAGGTGGGCGACGAGGCCTTCGTCAAGTTCGGTCCCGAGGACGTGCACGTGCTGTAACGGCGAGGGCGCGGCCGGTGCCGGGCGTCTCGCCTCGGGGCCGCTCCCGCGGCGACGCCTGCCGGGTTTCTCGCCACAAATACGCGCTGCGGGCGGCATGCAGCCCGCAGCGCGCCACAGAAGCGCTCCCCCTGAAGACGTCGTGACGTCGCCGGAGGAGCGCTTCTGTGGCATCGGGATCAATGAACGTCGCCGGTGCCGTACTTCTGTGGCGAGAAGGTCGGGGCTTCTCGCCTGATGCGGGCACGTGTCAGCTCGTTTTCCATTGATCCGCCCAAAACTGCTTTACATGCTTTACACTACTTCCAGTTATCTTTCGGGAAAAGGGGGCATGTATGTCGGCAACGGCGACCGCGCAGGTCAACGCCCGGATCGACCCTACGCTCAAACGTTTGGGGGATGAAGGCCTTGCCTCGGCGGGGCTCTCGCCCACAGAAGGCGTGAGGGCCCTCTACGAGCTCGCGGCCAAGTGCGCGGACAGCCCCGCGAGGCTCCTGTCCGCGCTCTTTCCCGACGCTAAGGCAGAGAAAGACCGCGCCGCCGAGGCGGAGCGTGCGAGGAAGCTCGCGCTTGTGGATAAAGGCGCGACGCTGTTTGAGGACGCCTACGCACCGTTTGGCTCGGCTTGCGATTCTGTCGCCGCCTCTCTCTCGCTCGACGAACTGAGGGACTTCGCGTATGACGAGAAGTTCGCCGAGCTCATGGGATGGGTCCGATGAGCACGGAATGCCCGCTGCTCCTCTTGGACACAAACGTCTGGATCGCGTACTTTCTTTTCGGGCGCCCCGGGCATGACGAGACCCGTGACCTGCTGATTCTTGCCATCGAGACCGGTGCGGAGATTGCCTATCCGGCGACGGCCTCGAAGGACCTCTTCTATGTGGTCTCCCGCGACTTCAAGATGCGCTATCGCTCGGCTCATGGCGGTGAGCTGAGCGATAGCGCGGCGGGCGCCGCGAAGGTGACCGCGTGGGCGTGCGTCGACCATATGGCCGGTCTCGCGACCGCTGTCCCGTGCGACCACACAGACGTCTGGCTCGCGGGCAAGCAGCGTAAGCTTCATGGGGACTACGAGGACGACCTGGTCATCGCCGCCGCGATGCGCTCGGGCGCCGACCTGCTCGTCACCTACGATGAGGAGCTCCGCGCTCACGCGACGGTCGCCACGGCCACCCCGGCGATGGCGATGACCTGGCTCGAGGGCCTCGCGGCGGAAGGGGGGAAGGCGCCTGCTTGACGGGCTTGCCGCTGGCTACGCCGCTCCCTTGGCCGCGAGGATCGCGTCGATGAGGACGGCGACGCCGCGGTCGTTGTTGGAGGGGACGCGGTAGCGGGCATGGGCCTCCATGTGGGCCTCGGCGTTCGCGACGATGAAGCTGTGGCCGACGCGCTCGAGCATGGGGATGTCGTTGTAGGTGTCGCCCACGGCCGCGGCGTCGGCGATGTCGATGCCGAGATGCTCGCACAGGTGCGCCACGCCCTCGCCCTTCGAGACGCCGAGGTTCATGAAGTCTATCCACTCGCGCCCCGCGTTCGTGGCATAGAGCTTATCGCCGAACTCGGGCTGGTAGATGGACCCGAACGCGGGCTCGGCGTCGTAGGCGGGGAAGAGCATGCTGAACTTGTTCGCCTCGTCGTCGACGTCGTCGTAGGACTCGACCCAGCGAATGTCCTTGTAGTACTTGTAGACGCCCTCGAAGTGCGCCCGGTCGCGCTCGAGGCAGACGGCGTGGTCATAGCAGCACAGCACCGGCACGTTGTCCGCGCAGGCGACGGCGCGCGCCGCGACCTCGCGCCAAAGCGCGGGCTCGATGCGGTCGCGATAGACGGTCTTCCCCCGGTAGACGACGTTGCCGCCGTTGTCGCCGCAGGTCGCGATAAGGCCGGCCGATTCCGGGAAGGCGAGCTCGAGCGTGGGGACGGGGCGGCCGCTCGCGGGGCAGAAGACGACGCCCGCGCGGTCGAGCGCCTCGATGCGCGCCGCCATGCCGTCGGGCAGCGAGCCGTCGTCGGCGAGCAGGGTAAGGTCCATGTCGACGGCCAGCAGCTTGATGCCCGCGAGGTCCTTGTCGTCGGTGAAATCCAGCATTTCGTCTCCTTGGGTCCGGGGTGCGCGGCCCATTCTAGCAGCGGGCGGTCGCTCGGGCGCCTTGGGTGCGGCTGCCTGCATGGTAAGTCTTCAAAAACGTGCCCCGGAGCCGCCGAAAGGGGGCCGATTGATCACTATTTCGAGATTCTGCGTGGGTTTTCGGTCGCTTCGGCGAGTATCGGGGCCCGTTGACGGCCGGCGCCGATGGCTTCTTGCCGCGTTTGCCCAGTTGGCGGGTTGGACCTTGAGTATCAAAGCTCTAACAAAGCACGCAGAACCTCGATTTTCTTGACAGCAGAGCCGGTATGGGACGGCCGCCGGGCGCGCGGGCTACAATCTCGGTTGGAAACAGCCGATGGGAGGTCCGCCCGTGAACGCACTGCTCAAGCTTCATCGCGCCGAGGGGTTCTCCGAGGGGGAGCGCGCCGTGGCCGCCTGGATCCTGCGCGACCCCGACGCCTTCGTCCGCGCGCCCGCAAAGTCGGTGGCCTCTTCCTGCAACGTGAGCCAGGCCACGGTCTACCGCCTCTGCGCAAAGATGGAGGTCTCCGGCATCGCCGAGCTCAAGGCCGCCGTCGCGGCCGGCACGGCCGAATGGATGCGCCTGCGCGCCTCCGAGGTCGACGTGAACTTCCCGGTGTGCGAGGGCGCCACGACGGCGAACATCGTCGAGGCGCTGCAGTCGGAGTACGCCTCCACTGTCGCCTCGGCGGCGGCGCTCATGGATCCGGCCGAGGTCGACCGCTGCGCCGAGGCTATCTGCGGCGCGTCTGTCGTGGACGTATACACCACGGCGGGGCACCTCTTCATGGCCCGCAACTTCCAACTCCAGATGCGCGAGATCGGCATCCGCGTGAACGTCCCCTCAAGCGACCACGACCGCTTCCTCTCCGTGGCTGCGAGCGGGCCGGACCACCTGGCCATCGTCATCTCGTTCGGGGGCCACGGTGCGCAGATCCCCGAGACCATCCGCGGCCTCCACGATCTGGGCACGCCGCTTTTGCTCATCTCGTCGGACGAGAAGACCTGCATGGACCGCCGCGCGGAGTACCGCCTGAGGATGCCGGCGGGGGAGAACTTCTCGCACAAGGTGTCCGCGTTCTCGACGCGCCTCTCGCTGCTGTACCTGCTCGACGTGCTCTACACCGCAGTGTTCGCGCGCGACTACAAGGAGAACCTGCGCCGCAAGGTCGAGCTCGCCGAGACGGGCGCCCGCTACTTCGGCAACGGGGGCTGCTCGGGGCTGCGCTAGGGGGCGCGCGGAAGGCCCGCGATGGCCCGGCTGAGAAGGAATTCTCAGCCGGGGAGGGCATCGCGGGCTGGTGCGGCGAGAAGAATCTCCGAAGCGCGCGGCGGGCGTTTAAGCGGAGTCCTTTCTCGGTACCTTGCTAATAGAAGCACAGGTAAACCGATGAAAGGAGCTTCTCATGTCCAACAACAACGCAACCGCTGCAGTCGCCGCCCACACCAGTTCCGCTGCCTCCGGGCTTGCCCCCGTCGTCGCCTACTGGGCAGGCGACCTCAAGGCCGAGGCCCGCGCCTGCGACATCGCCGCGGACACCGGAGCCCAGCTCCTCCCGCTGGATACACGGGTCCCGTACAACCTGCCCGATCGGCTCAACCGGTCGCGGGTCAACTTCGAGGTGACGGCAGGCTGGAACCCCGAGCTCGACGCCGCCACGTCCGCCCGCGCGAAGCGCGTGCTCGCCTCCGGGCGCGAGGTCATCGCGGTGAGCAGTGACTACCAGGGCGGCGTCGCGCCCGCGGTCTCGACGTTCCTCTCCCTGGCCGGTTCGGACGGCAACGTTAAGCTCGTGGCGTAGGGCGCGCGGCCCGTCTCGGCGCTTTCGGCCGCTGGCCGCCGTCGGCGGCTACAATGGGAACGCTCACTCAGCGACGTTAGGAGTCCCATGCCCGAGAGCACCGAGGCCGCCGCGGCCGCGACCCGCCGCACCATCGCCGTCATCGACGGCAACTCGCTCATGCACCGCGCGTTCCATGCGATCCGCCAGCCGATGTCGGCCCCGGACGGCCGCGCGACGAACGCGCTCTTCGGCTTCTTCAACATGTTCATAAAGATGGTCGGCACCTTCAAGCCCGACGGCGTCATCTGCGCCTTCGACAAGGGCAAGCCGCGCGTGCGCATGGAGATGTTGCCGCAGTACAAGGCCCAGCGCCCGCCGATGGACCCGGCCCTGCACGAGCAGTTCCCCATGGTCAAGGAGCTTCTCGGCGCGCTCGACGTGCCCGTCTGCGAGCTCGAGGGCTGGGAGGGCGACGACATCCTCGGCACCCTCGCCCGCCGCGGCGAGGCCGCCGGCTACGAGATGCTCCTCTTCACGGGCGACCGCGACATGTACCAGCTCGCCACCGAGAACGTGAAGATCGTGAGCACCAAGAAGGGCGTCTCGGACGTGTCCATCATGACGCCGGAGACCGTCGACGACCTCTACCACGGCATCACGCCCGAGCTCGTGCCCGACTTCTACGGCCTCAAGGGCGACACCTCCGACAACATCCCCGGCGTCCCCGGCATCGGCCCGAAGAAGGCGGCCGCCCTCATTGTCCAGTACGGCAGCCTCGACGAGGTCATCGCCCATGCCGACGAGGTCAAGGGCAAGATGGGCGAGAACCTGCGCGCCCACATCGACGACGCGCTTCTTTCCCGCAAGGTCGCCACGATCCGCACCGACGCGCCGATCGAGCTCGACCTCGCCGACGCCAAGTTCCCGACGTTCGACCCCGACGAGGTCACGCGCGCGTTCTCCGCGCTCGGCTTCACGGGCATGACGGGCCGCCTGGCCAAGCTCGCGGGCAAGAAGGCCTCCTCGGCCGCGCCCGGCGCCGCGTCCGCGCAGGCCGCCGACCCCGCCGCCCCCGCCGACGCCGCGCCCGACACCCTGTCCGTCCCCGCGCCCCTGGCCGGCGACGACGCGCTCGCCGCACTCGCCTCCGCCATCGCCGCGGGGGAGTGGGTCGCCTGCTCGCTCGACGACGACCGCGCCGCCGACGCCCTCTTCGGCCTGGGGCACACGCTCTGGGCCGCCGCCCCGAAGGCGCTCTGCCGCCTGGAGGGCGCCGCGGCCGACGCCGCGCTGACGCAGCTCTTCGAGGAGGGGCGCGTGGCCTCCGCCGACGTCAAGGCCCTGCTCCACGCGCTCTCGCCCGTGGACTCGGCCGAGGACGAGCGCCTGAGCCCCGCCGATGTCGACCCCGCGCGCATCTTCGACGCGGGCGTGGCCGGCTACCTGCTCGACTCCGACTCGGGCGCCTTCGACGCCGCCTCCCTCGCCGAGAGGTACCTCGGCGTCGCCCTGCCCGACCCGAGCGAGGAGCTCCCCGCGCCCGCGGTCCTCACCGTCGCCGTCCGCGAGCTCGTTCCCGTGCTCGCCGAGCGCCTGGAGGCCGACGGCTCGCGCGCCCTCTTCGACGACATCGAGATGCCCCTTCTCCCCGTCCTCGCCCAGATGGAGCGCGAGGGCCTCTCGGTCGACCCGGCCATCCTGGCCGAGCAGTCCTCCGAGCTCGGCGCCGAGATCGACGCCATGGTCGCGCGCATCAAGGCCGAGGCGGGGGAGGACTTCAACCTCGACTCCCCGCAGCAGCTCTCGCACGTGCTCTTCGACGTCCTGGGCCTGCCCACCTTCGGCCTCAAGAAGACCAAGCGCGGCTTCTACTCCACCAACGCCAAGGTCCTCTCCGACCTCGCGGCCGACCACGAGATCGTGGCCGAGGTGCTCGAGTACCGCGAGCGCGCGAAGATCAAGTCCACCTATCTGGACGCGCTGCCCGCCCTCGTGCGCCGTGACGGCCGCATCCACACCACGCTCAACCAGACCGTGGCGGCCACGGGGCGCCTCTCGAGCTCCGACCCCAACCTGCAGAACATCCCGACGCGCTCGGCGCTCGGCCACCGCGTGCGCCAGGCCTTCACCGTGCCCGAGGGCAGCGTGTTCCTCGCCTGCGACTACTCGCAGATCGAGCTGCGCCTGCTCGCGCATCTCTCCGGCGACGAGCACCTGGTCGCGGCCTTCAACTCGGGCGCCGACTTCCACGCGGCCACGGCGGCGCGCGTCTTCGGCGTCCCGGTCGACCAGGTCTCGCCGCAGCTGCGCAGCCGCGCGAAGGCGGTCAACTTCGGCATCGTCTACGGCCAGCAGGCCTTCGGCCTCGCGAGCTCGCTCAAGATCCCCCGCAAAGAGGCGCAGGAGATGATCGACCGCTACTTCGAGGCGTATCCCGGCGTGCGGGCCTACCTGGACGAGTCCGTCCGCAGCGCGAAGGAGCTCGGCTACGCGACGACCATGTACGGGCGCAAGCGCCATATCCGCGAGTTCCGCCAGAGCAACAAGCAGCTCATCGCCTTCGGCGAGCGCACCGCGATGAACCACCCCATGCAGGGCACGGCCGCCGACATCATCAAGATCGCGATGGCGCGCGTGGAGCGCCGCCTGCGGGAAGAGGGGCTCGCCTCCAAACTCGTCCTCCAGATCCACGACGAGCTGGACCTCGAGGTCCCCGAGTCCGAGGTCGAGGCCGCGAGCGCGCTCGTGCGCGAGACCATGGAGGGCGCAGCCGAGCTCAAGGTGCCGCTCATCGCCGAGGTGAGCTACGGCGCGAACTGGGCGGAGGCCAAGTAGTGGCGGGCTGGAACGACTTTGCGGCCGCGAACCCGGCGGCCGTCTCGGACGCCGCGCCCGTCGACCCCGGCCGCGCCCCCGGCGGAAAGAAGATGCGCGTGGAGGCCTGGTCAGACGGCTCCTCCCGCGGCAACCCCGGCCCCGGCGGCTACGGGTCGATCCTGCGCTACACGGACCCCGCCGGCGTCGCGCACGAGCGCGAGTTCTCGGGCGGCTTCGAGCGCACGACGAACAACCGCATGGAGCTCCTCGGCGCGATCGTGGCGCTGGAGGCGCTGCGCCGCCCCTGCACCGTGGACTTCACCACCGACTCGCAGTACGTGTGCAACGCCTTCAAGCAGCACTGGATCGAGGGCTGGCAGCGCAAGGGCTGGAAGACGGCCTCCAAGCAGCCGGTCAAGAACGTCGACCTCTGGCGCCGCCTCATCGCCGCCTGCGAGCCGCACGACGTGCGCTGGCACTGGGTCAAGGGCCATGCGGGCCACGCGGAGAACGAGCGCTGCGATGCGCTGGCCACCGCCGCGGCCGACGACCGCGCCAACCGGGCCGTCGACGCCGGCTTCGAGGGCTGAGGCGACGGCGGGCGCCCGCGGGGGCCGGGCCGGGGAGTCCGTGCCCGCGCCTGGGGAGGGCGGCGTTGCGCAAAACGCGCTGATGGCAGGGATAAGGGCCTTCGCGTTGCGAAATAACGCCCTGATGGCAGCGTTTTCTTGCCATCAGGGCGTTTTTCGCAACGCGGGGCCGCCCGGGACCCTGGTTGTGAGCTGAAATTCGTATCTTTATTGAGACGCCGCTTCTCGTCCGCCCGGGCTTCTTACCCCGGCCCTATACTGTGGGGGCCTAGTGAACGATTCCCGATCGAGGCAAGGACTGATACAGATGGCACGACACTTCAAAGACGAACAAGCCCCGGCGCCCCAGCCGCGCCGCCGCTACCCGCAGCAGGACGCCGCGGCGGGCCAGGCCTACGGAGCCCAGCAGGGCTACGGCGCCCAGCAGGACCAGCGCTACGCCCAGCGCCAGGCCTATGAGCAGGCCCCCTACCAGGAGGCCCCCTACGGAGGCGGCTCCTCCGCCCCGGCCCGCCGCCCGAGGCGCCGGCGCAGGCTCTGGCCGATCGTCCTTCTCATCGTCGTGGTCGTCCTCGCGGGCGTCGGCGTCAACCTCTATCTCAACCCGCCCTTCTTCACGGTGAGCGTCAACGGCGCCGAGCAGAGCGTCTCGGCGGGCATGACCGTGCAGGGCTGCATCGACGAGGGCCTCGCCGCGCCGAGCGCCGGCAACCTCATCGCCGTCGACGGCTCAGTCGCGCAGCAGGGCGGCGGCTCCGCCTTCACGGCGACCGTCAACGGCCAGCAGGCCGACGGCTCGACCGTCCTCAAGTCCGGCGACCAGGTCCAGATCGATAACGGCGCGGACGTGGAGGAGGGCTACACCGAGACCACCGAGGCCGTGGCCCACGGAACCTCGGGCACCGACTACTCCACGCTCTCCAGCTACTACAACGGCTCCATCCACGTGATGTCGGCGGGCGAGGACGGCGAGAAGACCGTCAAGACCGGCAACGTCTCGGGCAAGACCGTCGAGACCGTGACCAAGGAGCCCGTCGACGCCGGCTACAGCTCCTACACCGTGAACACCAACGGCGAGAAGGTCATCGCCCTCACCTTCGACGACGGCCCCTGGGCCACCACCACCTCCGAGATCCTCGACATCCTCAAGGAGAACGGCGCCCACGCGACCTTCTTCCAGATCGGCAACCAGGTGGCCAACATGGCCGACGTCGAGAAGCGCATCGTCGATGAGGGCAACCAGGTGGGCACCCACACCTGGGACCACGCGAGCGGCTCCGGCCAGGGCGTTAACCTCACCTACATGAGCGCCTCCGAGCAGCGCGAGGAGATCACGAAGGGCTTCGATGCCATCGAGAGCGTGCTCGGCACGAGCATCACCCACGTCATGCGCGCCCCCGGCGGCAACTACTACGGCTCGCTGGTGGACAACCTGAGCGACCTCGTCACCGCCGAGATCGGCTGGGACCTGGACACCGAGGACTGGAGCCGACCGGGCGCCGATTCCATCGCGCAGGTCATCCTCTCGGTCAAGCCCGGCCAGGTCATCCTCATGCACGACGGAGGCGGCGACCGCTCGCAGACCGTCGAGGCGCTGCGGACCGCCCTGCCGCAGCTCATCGCCCAGGGCTACAAGTGCGTGACCATCGACGAGCTCATGAGCTACGGGAAGTAGCGGCTAAGAAACAGCCAAGAAGCTCCTGCGAACCGTGCGCCCCCGCCGCGTCCTGCGCGGCGGGGGCGTTTTTCTTGCCGGCGCCTCGGCGGGGCGGGGGAGGGCGCCCTTCTCGCCGGCGCGCGCAGGGCCCTTCTCGCCGCCTCCGCGAAATATTCGACGCCTGTCGGTTACAAACCCGCTCCACAACTTGCCCCCACGGGACACCCGGCCTTAACTCCCGTGCAACAATGGGCAACTAGAGTTGTCAAACGTAAGCCAAGCACGCCAATCAACCCAATGGAAAGAGGCGCACATGGGCAAGGACAAGGTCACCGAGGAGTACGGCAGCCTTCTGTTTACCGACGCGGTCATGCAGGAGCGACTCCCCAAGCCGACGTACAAGGAGCTCACGAAGGTCATCAAGGAGGGCAAGGCCCTCGACCTCGACATCGCGAACGAGGTCGCCCACGCGATGAAGGACTGGGCGCTCGAGAAGGGCGCGACCCACTTCGCGCACTGGTTCCAGCCGCTCACCGGCATCACCTCCGAGAAGCACGACTCCTTCATCACCCCCAAGGACGACGGCTCCGTGCTGATGTCCTTCTCCGGCAAGGAGCTCGTCCAGGGCGAGCCCGACGCCTCGAGCTTCCCCTCCGGCGGCCTGCGCGCCACCTTCGAGGCCCGCGGCTACACCGCCTGGGACCCGACCTCCCCGGCTTTCATCAAGGACGAGGTCCTCTGCATCCCGACCGCCTTCATCTCCTACACCGGCGAGGCGCTCGACAAGAAGACCCCGCTGCTCCGCTCCCAGGTCGCCCTGGCCACCCAGGCCAAGCGCGTCCTCAAGCTCTTCGGCAAGGACGTGACCTCGGTCATCACGACCGTCGGCCCCGAGCAGGAGTACTTCCTCGTCAAGGAGGAGGACTTCCAGAAGCGCCCCGACCTCGTCCTCACCGGCCGCACCCTCTTCGGCTGCGCCCCCGCTAAGGGCCAGGAGCTCGAGGAGCACTACTTCGGCGCCATCCGCCCGACCGTCAACGCCTTCATGAAGGAGGTCGACGACGAGCTCTGGAAGCTCGGCGTCCCCGCCAAGACCAAGCACAACGAGGTCGCCCCGGCCCAGCACGAGCTCGCCCCGATCTTCGAGCAGGGCTCGCTCGCCATCGACGACAACCTGCTCGCCATGGAGAAGCTGAAGCTCCTCGCCACCCACCACGGCCTCGCCTGCCTGCAGCACGAGAAGCCCTTCGACTACGTCAACGGCTCCGGCAAGCACAACAACTGGTCCGTCTGCGCCGACGGCAAGAACCTCCTCGAGCCCGGCACCAACCCCGGCGAGAACCTGCAGTTCCTCGTCTTCCTCTCCGGCCTGATCGCCGCCGTCGACCGTCACGCCGACCTCATGCGCGTCTCCGTCGCCTCCGCCGGCAACGACCACCGTCTGGGCGCGAACGAGGCGCCCCCGGCCATCGTCTCCGTCTTCCTGGGCGACGAGCTCGACGCCGTCGTCGAGGGCCTCATCAACGACGAGGCCGTCGAGTCCCACGGTAAGACCCGCATGGACCTCGGCGTCCCGATGCTCCCGGACCTGCTCCAGGACACCACTGACCGCAACCGCACCTCCCCGTTCGCCTTCACCGGCAACAAGTTCGAGTTCCGCATGTGCGGCTCCCAGCAGAACCTCTCCGACCCGAACGTCGTCCTGAACACCGCCGTGGCCGAGGTCTGCGACGAGTTCGCCACCGCGATGGAGGGCAAGACCGGCGACGAGTTCACCGCCGCGGCTCTCGAGTGGGTCAAGGCCACCCTCAAGGAGCACCACCGCATCATCTTCGAGGGCAACGGCTACTCCGAGGACTGGGAGGTCGAGGCCGAGAAGCGCGGCCTGCCCAACTTCAAGACCACCGTCGACGCCCTGCCGCAGATGGTCAAGCCCGAGAACGTCGAGTTCTTCGATAAGTACGGCGTCCTCAACGAGGCCGAGGTCCACGCCCGCTACGTCTCCAAGGCCGAGCAGTACGCCAAGCTGCTGAACATCGAGGCCAACACCATGGTCGACATGACCAAGCGCCTCTACATCCCGGCCATCTCCGAGTACAGCAGCAGCCTGGCCGCCTCCGTGGCCACCAAGGCCGAGCTGGGCATCGAGGCCAAGGCCGAGAAGGAGCTCGTCGCCACCCTCACCGGCGGCATCGACGCCATCTACGCCGCCGTCTCCGACCTGGAGGCCAAGAACGTCGACGCCCGCGAGGTCGAGGACCCGCAGGCCGAGTGCGAGGCCTACCGCGACGTCGTCATCCCGGCTATGGACGCGCTGCGCGCCGCCGTGGACGAGATGGAGACCATCGTCTCCGAGGACTACTGGCCGGTCCCGAGCTACAACTCCATGCTCTTCTGGGTGTAGCGAACGGCGATTCCAGAGCCTTCTTGCTTGGGGCGGGGACCTTCGGGTTCCCGCCCTTCTTTGTATGTGGAATGCCCTCCCGCAGCGCGCCCCCGGCCGCAGGCGGACCCGGGCCCGGCGCCCTTCTCCCCACCGCTCAGCGCTCGCTGCGCTCGCTCACTTCGTGATTCGCGTGGGAAGAAGGGCGCCGGGCCCGGGTCCGCCTGCGGCCGGGGCGCGCTGCGGGAGGGCCGAGTATAATCGGCCGTCAGGAACCCGATCGGTTAGGAGCCGCATGGCCAGTCATCTGAAGGCGTCCGAGGAAGAGCCGCAGCTGCCGTCCCTTGGCGAGTCCCCGTCGAGCGATGAGGGGGAGGGGAAGAGGAATGAGGGCGCGGGCGAGCGGGGAGAGGTCGAGTTCGACTTCGATTTCCTCTTGCGCGAGGACCAGGACGAGTCGGGGCTGATCAAGCACCGGCATCGTCGGCGGCCTCGGCGCCTCGCGCTCAAGGTCGCTGCCTGCGTCGTCGCCGTGCTCGTCGTCGCGTGCGCGGGAGCCTGTTTCGTGGTCGCGGACTCCGTGAGGGGCCTGAAGTCGCAGGCGTCCTCGGCGCTCTCGCAGCTCTCGGCGGTGCAGTCGTCCGTGGCGGCGCACGACTTCGAGGCGGCCGCGTCCTCTGCGCGCGACCTGCAGTCGACGGCCTCGCAGCTGGAGGAGGGCCTCGCCGCGCCGGTGTGGGACTTCGTCGCCGGCCTGCCGGCGGTGGGCAGCGACGTGGAGGGCGCCCGAGCGCTCACGTCGGTCCTCTCCGACGCCTCGGCCAACGCGCTCGTGCCCCTGACGGACGCACTGCGGGAGAACCCCGTCGAGTCCTTGATCCAGGACAAGACGATCGACGTGCAGGCGCTCACGGGGCTTCTTTCCACCGTCCAAGAGACCGCGCCCGTCATGCAGCGCTGCGCCGACGCGGTCGACGCCCTGCCCCAGATGCACGTGGAGCAGCTGAATTCCGCCGCATCCTCCGCCAAGGAGAAGATCGGCGAGGTCAACGGGATGTTCCAGGCCGCCGCCGAGGTCGCGCCCGTGGCGGGCGGCCTGCTGGGCGCCGAGGGCGACCGCACGTACCTGCTCGTCGCGCAGAACTCCGCGGAGCTGCGCGCCTCGGACGGCTTCCCCGGATCCGTGGGGACGCTCACCATCAAGAACGGCGAGGTCAGCTTCGGCAGCTTCCTGAGCGTCTACGACGTCCTCAACGAGGACACGCCCGCCTCGGTGTCCATAACCGACGAGGAGCGGACGCTCTTCTACGGGTACACGCGCTATACCTGGGACAACAGCTTCAACCCCGACTTCGAGCGCGTGGGCAGCATCTGGGCCGCGTCCTATGAGGAGAGAAACGGAGTCCACGTCGACGGGGTCGTCTCGCTGACGCCGACCGTCGTGCAGAGCCTGCTCGCCGCCCTGGGCACGAGCGTCACGCTCTCGGACGGCACGGTGGTCGACGGCACGAACGCGACCAAGGTGCTCGAGCACGACCTCTACTGGAAGTATCTCTCGGACGAGGCCACGGTCGACTACAACACCGGCGCCTGGATGACCGACGCGCTCTTCTCGGAGGCGGCTTGGCGCTCGTCCGAGGTGGTCCACAACAACCTCACCACGGACACGCTCGTCAAGCTGCTGGGCGTGCTCATGCAGGGCGGGGGGGACCGCGAGGTCATGGTCTGGATGGCCGACGGGACGGAGCAGGCCGTCATGGAGACGCTCGGCGTCACGGGCGCGCTCAACGCCGCGACCCAGGAGAAGCCCACCCTCGGCGTCTTCGCCAACATCTGGTTCGGCTCGAAGATCGGCTGGTGGTTCGGCATGGAGACCGACGTCACGGGCGTCGACGCCGCGGCCGACGGGACGCGCACCTACCACGTGAGCACCACGGTGTCGAACTACCTGACCGCCGAGGAGTACGCGACGGGCGGGGCCTACATCATCGGCTACCTCGCCGACCCGGGCTACTACGAGCCCTTCGTGTACCTGTACGCGCCGGCGGGCTGCGCAATCGAGGGCGTCTCGGCCAGCAACGGAGCGCAGTTCTCGGCGACCGAGTACAAGGGGCTGCAGGTCCTCTACACCGCCGACGTGAGCGGCGACTTCGACGTGGCGCGCCCGAGCTTCCCGGTTTACCCCGGGCAGAGCGTCGAGGTCACCTACGACGTCGTCGTCCCCGCGGGCGTGGAGGGCGAGCTCGAGGTCGCGTCCATGCCCACGCTCCAGCAATACCGCTAGGGGCCATCTCCGCCCGGCATCGCGGCCGCGGCCCCTCTCCCCATTGCTCAGCGCTCGCTGCGCTCGCTCGCTTCGCGATTCGCATGGGGAGAGGGGCCGCGGACGCGATGCCGGGCGGAGATGCCACGGTGTGTTATACAAGTAGTGGTGGCCTAACGGCTACCTCCAAGCGCCGGGGGCTTATCCCCCGGCTTTACTGCTCAAGCACCGCGCGACTGCGCGGGTTGGACGCCACCACGCTCGCCGGCGTCGCCGCGCCCCCGATGAGCGCCGCCAAGATCGACTCCATGCACGAACCTCCCAAGCAAGACCGACCCCATTTACCGCTCCCATCATCTAAGGCGGTCGCAAATCAGCTGGGAGCTGAAAGGTCCGCAGTACGCTAGGCGTAAAATCTGGGGCCATGTGAACAAACGGTTGTTTTCGTATTCAGATGTCGAGATAGCTTGGCGTATCTCGCGAAATTTGCACGCCTTATATAGAGAGGCGAAATCGTTAAGAAGGGAGACCCCCGTGGAAGAGATCACCATCAAGATAAAGGCGCCCGACTTCGTAGGCGTGGCCAAGAACGTGGCCCAAGGGGCCGCGAACGGCGCCAAGAACGTTGCTCATGGTGCCGTGAACGGCGCCAAGAGGGTTCACCAGGTATTCGGCGGCGAGTATGGGGACACCTACGAAGGAAACGTCACCACCGATGGCGGCGAGTACATCCTGCCGGAGCCGATGATCGACGACCGCGAGTGCGAGGAGATCGACTCTATCGCCAGGCGCTACGAGAAGATGACCTCTCCCGGCATTCTGGCAAAGGCCGGCGAGCTCGCTCCGGCTCCGGTCAAGGAGATCGCCGGGAAGGTCGGCAAGGCCGCCAAAGATACCTTCGACGGCCTCACGGAACAGGAACTCATGGCCGCCGCAATCAAGAAGGCGGCGGAGGGCTTCGGCGAGCTTGAGAAGCAGGCCGCCAAGGCCAGCGTGAGCAAGGAGCACGTCATCCAGTGCATAAACGCCGGCAAGCAGGAGCAGAAGATCTCCGACATCTCGGAAATCTGCCTGCTCCGCGCATACGACATTGCTGCCGTTACGGCCAGGGAGCGCACGCAGCACATGGGCATCGCATTCGTCGAGGGCGGCGGCACAGGCGCGGCCGGGTTCTGGGGCTTGCCCGCGAACCTCGCGCTCAGCATGCTCATTTACTTTCGCGCTGTCCAGTCGGTCGCCATGTTCTACGGCTACGATGTCAAGGAGGACCCGGCGGAGCTCGTCATCGCGAGCGAGGTGTTCCAGAGGGCCATGTCGCCGAGCGCGAAGGGCAATCCCGCCACCGACTACATCGGCAAGGTCCTTGTGTACGCCGAGAGCGCGGCCGTGAAGCAGGCGGCCAAGAAGAGCTGGGCGGCGATGATCGAGAAAGGCGGCGCCGCGCTCGCCATCACCCAGATGCGCGCGCTGGCCAACAAGGCCGCCCAGAAGGCGTTGGAGAAAGGCGGAAAGAAGGCCATCGAGGCTGGGGTGTTCAAGAAGACCCTCACGCAGGTCGGCCAGAAGCTGACGCTCAAGAACGTTGGTAGGCTCGTTCCCGTGGCGGGCGCGGGCTTCGGCGCCCTGTTCGACACGGCGCAGATGAACACCATCCTCGAGTTCGCCGACCTCTTCTACCACAAGCGCTTCATCGTCGAGAAGGAGCAGCGCGTGCAAAGGCTCACGGAGCAAACGCCGGAATACGCAGAGATCTCGGAATAGCGACCCCATAACGGTCACCTGCCAAGGCCCGCGCCCCACCCGGAGCGCGGGCCTCTTTCTAATCCGCCGTCAAATGCCCCACGCTCTCCGCGGCATCCACCCGCATCATCGCGTACCCCGTCTTGCCCGAGTCGTACGCTGTGCCGTCGCTGCCCACGATGGCCTTGCGGTTGTAGAACGTCGCCATGCCCGAAAGCCCGCTCTACGGAGGCGCCCGGTCCACGTCCACGAAAACCGCCTCCAATGTGGGCGGTTTGGACAAGGTGGGTTGCCCGCGCTGGGGGCTTCCCATGGAGCGGGGGCGCCACAGAATCACGGTGCGGGCGAGACGGCGCGTCGCGGCTTGCCACAAAACCACAGCCTCGGCGACGCTGCATGGGCTTCTTGCCACAAAAGCCCAGCCTGGGCGACGCTCGACTGTCGCCGGCGACGTGTTTTTGTGGCGAAGCGGCAGCTGTGCGTCGCCGGCGTTGCGGATTTGTGGCGCGCCGGCCTCTGCGTGTCGCCCGCGCCGCGCATTTGTGGCGCGCGCCCCCGCCAACGTCGCCGCGCGTCCCTCGAGGTGGCGCCACCTCGAGCGATATCGGCCCGAGGTGGTGCCGAGAAACACCACTTCGGGCACTTCTTGCCGGCAGCGCACCGGCCGCGCGCCCGGCGCACCGCCGCCGTCCCATGCATAAACGACACCTGTCGCGCAACCGGAAGTTGTTACGAGTCGGTGAGCGCGAGGATTCACGTGGCGGAACGGGGCGCGTTGGGCGTAGACTAAAGACCCGTAAAAAGAAGCCAAAGACTCATTTACGGGAAGGTCTCCTCACATGACAAAGCACATCTTCGTCACCGGCGGCGTGGTCTCGTCCCTCGGAAAGGGCATCACCGCGGCGTCCCTCGGTCGTCTTCTCAAGGCTCGTGGCTATAAGGTCATGATGCAGAAGGCCGATCCCTACCTCAACGTCGACCCGGGCACCATGAGCCCGTTCCAGCACGGCGAGGTCTTCGTCACCGAGGACGGCAAGGAGACCGACCTCGACCTCGGCCACTACGAGCGCTTCATCGACGAGAACCTCACCCGCAGCTCCAACTTCACCACCGGCGCCATCTACCAGGGCCTCATTGCGAAGGAGCGCAAGGGCGAGTTCCTCGGCGGCACCGTCCAGGTGATCCCGCACGTGACCAACGAGATCAAGAAGCGCTTCTTCCGCATCGAGGAGCAGACCGGCGCCGACGTCGTCATCACCGAGCTCGGCGGCACCATCGGCGACATCGAGGGCCAGGCCTTCGTCGAGGCCATCCGCCAGTTCCGCAAGGACAAGGGCCTCGCCGACTGCGTGCTCATCCACGTCTCCCTCGTGCCCTACATCGCCGCGGCCCACGAGGTCAAGACCAAGCCGACCCAGCACTCCGTGCGCGAGCTGCGCTCCATGGGCCTGCAGCCCGACTTCATCGTCTGCCGCTCCGACCACGAGGTCGACGCGGACATCCGCGCCAAGATCGCGAGCTTCTGCGACGTCGACCCCAGCTGCGTCTTCGAGAACTCCGACTGCGCCTCCATCTACGACGTGCCCGCCCACCTCGCCGAGCAGGGCTTCGACACCAAGGTCTGCGAGCGCCTCGGCCTCGAGCCGCGCACGAGCGACATGAGCGGTTGGTACAAGTTCACCAACGCCATGCATGCGGCGAACAAGAAGGACGACGTCACGAAGATCTCGGTCGTCGGCAAGTACACCCAGCTCCCGGACGCCTATCTCTCCATCATCGAGGCGCTCCACCACTCCGGCGTCGCCTTCGGCCGCCACGTGAACATCGAGCTCGTCGACGGCGAGGAGCTCTCCGAGGCCAACGTCGAGGAGGTCCTCGGCGATTCCGACGGCATCCTCGTCCCCGGCGGCTTCGGCCTGCGCGGCATCGAGGGAAAGATCTGCGCCGCCCACCGCGCCCGCACCCTCAAGGTTCCCTACCTGGGCGTCTGCCTCGGCCTGCAGGTCGCTGTCTGCGAGTTCGCCCGCAACGTCTGCGGCCTCGAGGGCGCGACGTCCGCCGAGTTCGAGCCCGAGTGCACCTACCCCGTGATCGACATCATGCCCGACCAGGAGGACATCACCGACAAGGGCGGCACCATGCGCCTGGGCGCCTACCCCTGCAAGGTCCAGCCGGGCACCCTGGCCGAGGAGGCCTACGGCGAGAGCCTCGTCTACGAGCGCCACCGCCACCGCTTCGAGGTCAACAACGCCTATCGTGAGCAGCTCACCGAGGCCGGCCTCAAGATCTCGGGCCTCTCGCCGGACGAGCGCCTCGTCGAGATGATCGAGCTCCCCGAGGACGTCCACCCCTGGTTCGTCGCCTCGCAGGCCCACCCCGAGTTCAAGAGCCGCCCGACCACCCCGGCCCCGCTCTTCCGCGAGTTCGTGCGCGCCGCGATCGCCCACCACGAGGGCGTCGACCGCCACGAGGTCACGGCCGAGTAGGCCGCGGCCCCGCGCCCCGCGCCCGAGCATGGACCTTCAGGCCGCACGCGACGAGTACCTGAGCTACCTGTCCGTCGAGCGCGGCAGCTCGAGGAACACCATCGACGCCTACGGGCGCGACCTCAACCGCTATATCGACTACCTCGCGGGCTCCGGCGTGACGGAGCCCGACGAGGTGGAGCGCCCCCTCGTAGAAGACTACGTGGGGGCGCTCTGCGACCTCGGCCTGGCCGCGAGCTCCGTTGAGCGCGCCGTCTCGGCGGTCAAGGGCCTCCACCGCTTCATGTTCCGCGAGGGCATCGCCGCCGCGTGCCCGACGGCGGACCTCCCCCTGCCGTCGAAGCCCTCGCGCCTCCCCGACGTGATCTCGCGCGAGGACGCGGCGCGCCTGCTCGACCAGGGCTTCCCCGCGACGCCCGCGGGGCTGCGCGACCGCGCCATGCTCGAGGTCCTCTACGGCTGCGGCCTGCGCGTGAGCGAGCTCTGCGGCCTCGACTTGCGCGACGCGCTCCTGGACGAGGAGGTGCTGCGCGTCTTCGGCAAGGGCTCCAAGGAGCGCGTCGTGCCCGTCCTGGGGACCGCCGCTGCGGCGCTCCGCCGCTATCTGGAGGAGGGGAGAGGCGCGCTCATGGGACGGCGCCCCACCGCGGCCGTGTTCCTGAACGTCCGCGGCGGCCGCATCTCGCGCCAGTCTGCGCACGCCATCGTCGAGAAGTACGGCCGCACGGCCGGCATAGAGGGGCTCCACCCCCACACTTTGCGACACTCCTTCGCCACGCACCTGCTCGAGGGCGGCGCCGACCTGCGCGTCGTCCAGGAGCTGCTGGGGCACGCCGACATCTCGACGACCCAGCTCTACACCCACCTGGACCGCTCGCATATCCGCCGCGTCTACC
Source organism: Coriobacteriia bacterium (assembly GCA_030530145.1). Classification (GTDB taxonomy): domain Bacteria; phylum Actinomycetota; class Coriobacteriia; order Coriobacteriales; family Atopobiaceae; genus Paratractidigestivibacter. Next base: position 137,684 of record JAUMVN010000004.1, read on the forward strand.
TCGACGCCCACCCGAGGGCACACCTCGCCCCACCGGAGCGGGACGGCCGCTGACGCCGGGCGCTTCTCGTCGCAGGGCCGCTTTTACGGCATACTCGCAGGTCAGCCGGTAAACACCGCGTCTACCTGCGGATTCACATCTCCTTCACAACCTACAAAATACAACACGCGTCGAATAGTGGAAACGGTTGTTCGCTCACCCAACATCTGGGGTCCGCGAGCCGCCGCGAAATGGCGCCGTAACCCGTTCCAGAACTACTTTGTGTTGAGTAGTGTTTTCTAGTGTCGCAAGGTGTCGGGGATGGCCTATAGTGTTCACACGCTCCAGTCGGGGGCTTGAGGTCTCTGGTCTTGAGAGGAGGGTGGCATGCTCGTCGGGTCCTATCCGATGTCGGTCGATTCGAAAGCGCGCGTCACCCTGCCTGCCATGTTCCGCAAGGAAATGTGCGAAGGCGACTCCAAGACCATATACCTTGTGCCGATGAAGGAGAGCGTGGAAGGCTTTACCCCTGCGGGTTTCGAGGCTTGGATCGACTCCCTCTTCAAGAAAGAGGGGGAGGGCTACGACTCCCGCAGCCGCAAGGACGTGCTTCTTCGCCGCAGCCTCACGTCCCGCGCCGTGCCGGTGGACATCGACTCGGCCGGCCGCGTGGCCCTGGGCAAGCTCGACGCGAGCAAGCCCGGCACTCGCGAGAAGTACGGCCTCACCGGTGACGTCACGATCATCGGCGCGACCGACCACTTCGAGGTGTGGAACACCGAGAAGTGGAACGAGCAGCAGGCGGCCGTCGACGACGAGCTCGAAGAGCTCATGTTCGGCTAAGGGGGTGGAGAACTTGACAACTGGATATCAGCACGTACCCGTGATGCTCGAAGAGGTTCTCCGCGAGCTCGATCCCAAGCAGGGGGAAGTCGTCTGCGACTGCACCCTGGGCGGGGCCGGACACTCCGTGGAGCTCGCGAGAAGGATCGCGCCGGAAGGCCTCTCGATCGGCATCGACCAGGACGACATGGCACTGGCAGCGGCGGCCGAGCGCTTCTCGCGCGAGGTTCCGCAGGCCGAGCACCTCTTCCTCAAGGGCAACTTCGGCGACTTGGACGAGCTCCTGGTCCAGGCCGAGGTCCCCGGCGTCGACTGCTTCCTCTTCGACCTGGGCGTGAGCAGCCCGCAGCTCGACATTCCCGAGAGGGGATTCTCGTACCACGAGGACGCCCCCTTAGACATGCGCATGGATTCGGGGAACAACACCCTAACCGCACAAGAGGTCATAAACCACTACAACGAAGCCGACCTCACCCGGATCCTTCGCGTATACGGCGACGAGAAGCACGCTTCCCGCATCGCCAGGAAAGTCGTGGAGGCGAGGGCCAAGGCCCCCGTCGAGACGACCCTGCAGCTGGTGGAGATCGTCAAGCAGGCGATTCCCGCCGCCGCCCGCAGGAGCGGCGGGCACCCGGCGCGCAAGACCTTCCAGGCCCTGCGCATCGAGGTGAACCACGAGCTCGACGTCCTGGACCGGGGCCTCAGGGCCGCGGTGCGCTGGGCGAACCCCGGCGGCCGGATCTGCGTGATCTCGTACCACTCGCTTGAGGACAGGATCGTCAAGCACGTGTTCTCCGAGCTCTCGCAGGGGTGCACCTGCCCTCCCGACCTGCCCGTCTGCGTCTGCGGGAACGTGCCGATCCTCAAGGTCAAGACACGCAAGCCCCTCGTCGCCTCAAGCGACGAGGTCGCGGCCAACCCTCGGTCGCGAAGCGCCCTCACGCGCGTGGCGATAAAGCTCGACGCCACCGCCTAGGGCGAGCCGAAAGGCGCACCCGGCCGCAAGGCCGAACGCATACCGCAAACGCACCAACCGCGCACTACGAACGCAGCTTAAACGAACCACCAACGAACCACCCACGAACCGCCGGGCTCCCGCCCGGCCACAACCTACGGAACGCTCTGGGAGCTGACGGGGGCCGGGCACGAGGCGGCCCCCTACCCAACAAAAGCGGTCCTGCCTTGTAATCGGATGCGCTGCGAAGGGCATGCCCTTCGCATAGAAGGCAAGAGGGACAGATGAGGTACCAGGGCTCAGAGGCTCTTAACATCGATTTCGTCGAGGGGGGAGAAGCCCTCGAGCAGGCGGCGCGCCCGTCGTTTCAGGTCCTGCCCGGCGGCGGCCTCGACGCCCGCGCCCGCAAGGGCGTCTCGGCGCAGTTCATCGCCAACGTCCGCACGGTCGTCGTCCTGGCCGCGGTGCTCATCGCCATCGGCCTCGTGCGCGTCGCGATCTCGTCTGCGACGGTCGTCGCCCTCTCCAACAACTCGACGCTGCGCTCGGAGGTCTCCGACGCGAAGAACCTGAACGACGACCTCAAGATCGAGCGCGCCGTCCTCTCCAGCAACTCCCGCATCGCGCGCATCGCGACGCAGAACTACGGCATGGTCCTCTCGAGCGACGCGATGACCGTCGAGGTCGGCGAGGCCGCCGAGGCCGAGCAGGCCGCTGCAGAGGAGGCCCAGGCCGCCGCCGAGCAGGCGCAGCAGGCCGCCGACGAGTCCGCCGCCGCGGTCGCCGCCGGCGAGTCCGCCGCGCAGCAGGCGGGCGACGCGTCCTACGTGCTCGACCCCGCCTCCTACGCCGCCTCGCTCCTCTCCGCTGATGGGGATGCTGCGCAGTCCGTCGCCGAGGGCGGCGCCTACTGCGACGTGGCGTAGACTCTTCGTTCGTGGATAACCGATACACATACGGCCGCCGCCGCGGCACCCGCGTACCGGAGGCTTCCTTTGGCGAGGCCTCCGGCTCTCGTATGCGCGCGCCGCGCGGCTCCGCGCCGTGGATGGACCCCGACGAGCCCAAGCTCAGCCGCCTGTTCATCCTCGTGCTCGCGCTTCTCGCCATCGTGGCGCTCAAGCTCGTGTTGCTGCAGGTGGTCGACGCCGGCTGGCTCTCGCAGCGCGCCGAGAACAACCGCACGAACGTCGTGACCCTGAACGCCAAGCGCGGGACCATCTACGACCGCAACGGCAACGTGCTCGCCATCAGCGTCGACTGCGAGGACATCGTCTGCGACCCCACGACCGTGGCCTACACCGACGGCACGACCGACGGCGCGGCCTCGGCCATCGCCGACATCCTCGTCGAGGTCGTCGGCGGCGAGAAGGACACCTACCTGGACGCCCTCACGCGCGAGAACACCCGCTACGCGTACCTGTCCAAGCGCGTGGACGAGTCGGTGGCCGACGAGCTCAAGTCGAGGCTCTCCGAGGCCAAGCTCAACGGCGTCTACTACGAGAGCAACACCAAGCGCGTCTACCCCTACGGCACCACGGGCGCGCAGGTCCTGGGCTACGTCAACGACGAGGGCGCGGCGCTCTCGGGCATCGAGTACTACTACGACGACGTCCTCAAGGGCACCGACGGACAGCGCGTCTACGAGGCGAGCCCGCTCGGCACGCCCATCGCGGGCGGCGTCTCGGACACGATCGCGGCGCGCGACGGCACCGATATCGTGCTCTCCATCGACATCGACCTGCAGTATGAGTGCGAGCAGATCATCACCGACGGGGCGAAGACCTACGAGGCCGAGTCCGGCTCGGTCATGGTCACGAACCCGAAGACGGGCGAGGTCTACGCCGCCGCCTCGACGCCGCTGCCGGACTTCTCGAACATCACCGACGCCTCCTCGCTCAACCTCAAGCTCGTCACCGACTCCTACGAGCCGGGCTCGGTCTTCAAGGTGATCACCACCTCCATCGGCATCGAGGACGGCCTCATAAGCAAGGACACGACCTTCAACATCCCGGCCGAGATCCTGGTGGGCGACTCCTACGTCCACGACGACGACGACCGCGACTACGCCATGGACATGAGCGTGGAGTACGCGACGGCCCAGTCCTCCAACGTGGCCATGGCCTACTACGTCCAGAACATCATCGGCGCCCAGCGCTTCTCCGAGGGCGTCGAGAAGTTCGGGATCGGGCAGCTCACGGGCATCGACTTCCCGGGCGAGGCGCAGGGCATCGTGCGCTCCTACGCAGACTACGACGGCTCGACGGCCGGCTCGATGGCCTTCGGCCAGGGCCTCGCCATCCCGCTCGTGCAGATCGTGCGCGCCTACGGGGCCGTGGCCAACGACGGCGTGCCGAACACCCCGCACTTCCTTCTCTCCAAGGACGGCGAGGAGGTGGAGTGGCCCTCCGGCGAGCAGATCATAAGCAAGGCCACCGCCGACGAGGAGACCGACATGATGCGCGCCGTCATGACCTACGGCTCCGGCACGAACGGCCAGATCGAGGGCTACGACATCGCGGGCAAGACGGGCACCGGCGAGCAGGCCGACGAGTCGGGGGGCTACAAGGAGAACCACTACGTGGCCTCGCTGTGCGGCTTCGCGAACGCCGACGACCCCGACGTGCTCGTCTATGTGGGCCTGAACGGCATCCCGTACCTCGCCGCGGTCTCGGCCGCCAACGTTTTCCACGACGTCATGCAGCAGTCGGTTACTATTTTGGGAGTCGCGCCCGCCGCGACGAGCTAGGGTTTCGCGAAAAAGGGGTTCGCAATGATCCGCATCTGCGCAACAGACATCGCCGCCGCCACCGGCGCCGACCTTCTTTTAGAGGGGTCGCGCGAGGTGGCCGGCGACGTCGTCATAGATTCCCGCAAGGCCGTCGAGGGCACGGTCTTCGTCGCCTTCGCCGGCGAGCGCGTCGACGGCAACGCGTTTCTCGCCCGCGCGGCCGAGTCGGGCGCCGCGGCCGTGGTCGCCTCCGCCGAGGTCGCGCCCGAGGCCCTCGCCGCGTGCGCCGCGGCCGGCTGCTCGGTGCTGCGCGCGGCCGACGACGACTGCGAGTCCTTCCTGCTCGCCCTCGCCGCCGAGCAGCGCCGCCGCCACCCCGAGTGGCTCGTCGTCGGCGTCACCGGCTCGGTGGGCAAGACGACCACCAAGGACATGCTGCGCGCCGGCTTCGGCGCGTGCGCCCCGACCCACGCGACCGCGGGCAACCTCAACAACCTCATCGGCCTGCCGCTCACGGTGCTCGCGGCCCCCGAGGGCGCGCGCGTGCTCGTCTGCGAGCTCGGCATGAACCACCCCGGCGAGATCGAGCGCCTCGCGGCCGCCTGCGCCCCCGCGCTCGCCTGCGTGACGACCGTCGGCACCTCGCACATCGGCATCCTCGGCAGCCGCGAGAACATCGCGCGCGCAAAGGCCGAGGTCGTCGGCGGCATGCGCGACGCCGCGCCCGAGGCCGGCGGCGCCCGCCGCTGCCTCGTCATGCCGTCGGCCTGCGACCTCACCGGCTTCATCGCCGAGGGCTTCGCCGCGCCCGCGGGGGTGGACGTGGTGCTCGTGGGCTCGGGCGGCGGCGACGCCGTGCGCGCCGAGGACGTGGCGCTCGACGCCGACGGCCTGCCCACCTTCACCGCGCGCTGCTCCGACGGCTGGAGCCGCCGCGTCACGCTCAATCTCCCCGGCAAGAAGGTCGTGGACGACTTCCTGCTGGCCCTCGCGCTCATCTGGCGCGCGGGCGCCGACCGCGACGCCGCCGCGGCCGCCATCGAGCGGATGGAGCACACGGCCCTGCGCCTCGACGTCCGGACGTCCCCCGCGGGCGTCCGCGTGATCGACGACTCCTACAACGCCGCGCCGAACTCCATGGCGTCCTCGCTCGACATCCTGGCGACCATGGCCTGCGAGGGCCGGCGCGTCGCCGTACTGGGCGAGATGGGCGAGCTCGGCGCCGACGAGCGGCGCCTGCACGGCTATACCGGCGCCTACGCCGCGGCAAAGGGGCTCGACATGCTCGTCTTCATCGGCGGCGAGCTGGCCGACGTCATGGCCGACGCCGCCTCCACCATGGGCTTCTCGCAGGACGCCGTCCACCGCTTCGCCGGGGTGGAGGAGGCCGTGGCCGCCCTGAAGCCGGTCCTCGCGCCCGGCGACCTCGTCCTCGTCAAGGCCTCGCGCTCCGAGGGGCTCGACCGCTTCGCCAAGGAGGTTCTCGCTTAAATGATCGGCAATCCCGCATATCCCAGCTACCAGGTGTTTCTCTCCATCGCCGTGGCCGCCATCGTCACCTGCGTCCTCATGCCCTTCTTCATCAGCTTCCTCAAGAAGGACGGCATCGGCCAGCAGGTCCGCGCCGACGGACCCGAGAGCCACCTCGTCAAGCAGGGCACGCCCACCATGGGCGGCGTCATCATGCTCATCGGCGTCGTGCTCACGGTCCTCGTCTTCGCGACCTGGACGCCCGACCTCGTGCTCGCCGTGGCCGCGATGCTCGTCACCGGCTCGCTCGGCCTTCTCGACGACATCGAGTCGGTCGCCCACAAGCGCTCGCTCGGCCTCACCCCCTCGCAGAAGATGGCGGGGCTCATCACGATCTCGGTCGTGTTCTGCCTGGGCGCGGTCAATTGGGTGGGCATCGACGCGCTCGTGCGCTTCCCCGGCGGGTTCTCCGTGGACCTCGGTGTGCTCACCACGACGCTCGAGCTCGGCGGCGCGACCATCAAGGTCCCCTGGCTCTACGTCGCGTTCGTCTTCCTGCTCATGGCCGGGCTCTCGAACGCCGTGAACCTGACCGACGGCCTCGACGGCCTGGCCGGCGGCTGCTCGATGGTGGTCATGCTCATGATGGCCATGGTCGCCTACCGCTACGGCGAGCTCAACCTCGCCATCTTCGCCGCCGCCATCGCCGGCTCCTGCATCGGCTTCCTCTGGCACAACTGCAACCCGGCCTCCATCTTCATGGGCGACACCGGCTCGCTCGCGCTCGGCGCCGCCCTGGCCGCGCTCGCCGTCCTCACGAAGACCGAGGTGACCTCGCTCATCATGGGCGGCCTGTTCGTCTGCGAGGCGCTCTCCGTCATCATCCAGGTGGTGAGCTTCAAGACCACCGGCAAGCGCGTCTTCCTCATGAGCCCCGTCCACCACCACTTCGAGAAGAAGGGCTGGGCCGAGACCAAGGTCGTCACCCGCTTCTGGATCGTCTCGGCGGCGTTCGCGACCCTCGGGTTCGCGCTCTACTTCCAGCTGGGCTAGCGCGGCCCCGTCCGCGCCCGGCCACGGTGCCGGCGCCGTTCCCCGCACCTGTTCTCGAGCAAACAAAGAAGGTCCTCACAGCATGGCAAGCGTCAACAACGAGAAGCTCGGCCGCGTCCTCGTCCTCGGCATGGGGAAGACGGGCGAAGGCATCTGCCGGTACCTGGCCTCCCTGACGGTCGAGGGCGGGCGCGTCTCGTCCGTCACGCTCTACGGCGGCGCGAAATCCGCCGAGGGCGACGCCTCCCGCGCGCTCGAGGCGCTCGGCGTGCGCTGCGTGCTCGGCACCGAGGACGTGCGCGGCGACTACGACCTCGCCGTGGCCTCGCCCGGCATCCCCGAGACGAGCGCCTTCTACGCCGCGGCGGCCGCCTGCTCGGCCGAGGTGATCGGCGAGCCCGAGCTCGCCTTCCGCGAGAGCCCCGAGCGCTGGCTCGCCGTCACCGGCACGAACGGCAAGACCACCACGACCTCGCTTACCACGCACCTGCTCGAGGCCGCGGGCATGGCCGCCGAGTCGGTGGGCAACATCGGCGTGCTGTGCATCGGCAAGGTGGGGCGCCGCCCCGAGGGCGGCTGGCTCGTGGCCGAGCTCTCGAGCTTCCAGCTCGCCGGCACCCGCCGCCTGCGCCCGCGCGCCGCGGCGCTCCTCAACATCACGCCCGACCACATCGAGTGGCACGGCTCCATGGAGGCCTACGCCGCCGCCAAGGAGAAGGTCTTCGCGAACATGGGCGCGGGCGACCTCGCGGTCGTCTCCGTCGACGACGACCGGTGCCGCGCCGCCGCCGCGCGCTGCGCCGCCCGCGGCCTGCGCGTCTGCGAGCTCTCGGTCGAGGGCGAGCCCGCCGGCGCCGACGCCGCCTTCGTGCGCGGCGAGCGCCTCGTCGTGCGCCTCGCCGGTGCCGAGACGGACCTCTGCGCCTGCTCCGACCTGCGCATCCGCGGCCGCCACAATTGGCAGAACGCCCTGGCGGCCTCGGCCCTCGCGCTGTTCGCCGGGGCGGGCGCCGACGAGGTCGCCCGCGGTCTCGCGAGCTTCGACCCCATCGAGCACCGCATCGAGCCCTGCGGCGAGGCCGGCGGGGTGCGCTTCGTCAACGACTCCAAGGCGACGAACACCGACTCGGTCGAGAAGGCCCTGACCGCCTTCCCGCCGCGCTCCGTCGTCGTGCTGCTCGGCGGCCACGACAAGGGCACCGACCTCACGAGCCTCGCGGCCGCCTGCTGCGCCGAGGCCCGCGCGGCCGTGTGCTTCGGCGAGGCGGGGGAGCGCATCGCGCGCGCCCTCGAGGACGAGGCCTCCCGCGAGGGCGAGGGCCCGCGCGTGCTGCGCGCCGCCCACCTGCGCGAGGCCTTCGGCGCGGCCGTGGCCGTGGCCGAGCCGGGCGACACGGTGCTCCTCTCGCCGGCCTGCTCCTCCTTCGACGAGTTCGCGAACATGGGCGAGCGCGGGCGCTTCTTCAAGGGGCTCGTGGCGGAGCTCTGCGCGGCCGAGGCCCAGAAGGCGGGGGAGTAGCGCATGGCGGCGCCCCTGCCCGGTTTCCTCTTCGGCGGCTCGGCCCGCGACGCGCGCCGCGCCGGCGGACGCCCGTCGAAGGGCGGCTCCGGCTCCGCGCGGGGCGGGTCTTCGCGCGCCGGCGCCATCGAGAAGGGCATCCTCGGCGTGCCGGAGCGCTTCATGCGCCCGCGCATCGTGCTCATCGTCGTGACGGCCATCCTCGTGTGCTTCGGCCTGCTCATGATCTACTCGGCCTCCTCGGTCACCTGCATCGCGAGCGACGCGCTCGGCAACGACCCCGCCTACTACCTCAAGCGCCAGGCGATCTTCGCCGTCGTCGGCGTCGGGCTCGCGGCGCTTCTCGCCAGGGCGGACTACCACAGCCTCTCGCGCGACCACCTGGCCATCGTCATCGGCGCCGTCATCGTCGGCCTCGTCCTCGTCTACGTGCCGGGCTTCTCCAACAGCACCTACGGCGCGTCGCGCTGGATCAAGGTCTTCGGCGGCTTCCAGCTCCAGCCTTCCGAGTTCGCCAAGGTCGCGATCGTTACCGTGGCCGCCTCGCTCGCCCAGCACTTATTCGTCGACGGTGACATGGACGATCGCGAGCTGCTCAAGTACGGCGCGCTCGGCGTGGGCTTGCCGATCGCGCTCATCCTCCTCCAGCCCGATAAGGGCTCCACCCTGATCATCGTGCTCGCGCTCGCCGTCATGGCCTTCGTGGCGGGCATCTCGGGGCGGGCGATCGTGGGCGCCGGCGCCGCGATCCTGGCCGTGGTGGCCGTGTACTCGTTCACGCAGGACTACTCGCTGTCGCGCATCCAGACCTTCCTCGACCCGTGGTCCGACCAGCTCGGCGACTCCTACCAGCTCATCCAGGGCTTCTACGCCTTCGGCTCCGGCGGCCTGTTCGGCGTGGGCATCGGCTTCTCGAAGCAGAAGTACTCGTACCTGCCGATGGCGCACAACGACTTCATCTTCGCCGTCATCGGAGAGGAGTGCGGGCTCGTGGGCACGGTCGGCGTGCTCGTGGGGTTCGCCGTCTTCGCGTGGGCGGGCATCCAGATAGCCAAGAACGCCCCCGACCTCACGGGGCGGCTCATCGCGAGCGGCTGCACCTCGCTCATCATCATCCAGCTGCTGGTCAACGTGTGCGGCGTGGTCCAGCTCATACCGCTGTCGGGCAAGCCCCTGCCGTTCCTTTCCTACGGTGGCTCGTCGATCATGTCCTGCCTGATGTTCGTCGGCATGCTCGTCTCGGTGTCCAAGCAGTCCGCGCTGAGCGCGGCCGAGCAGGACCGCCGCGACGGCGGGCGGCGACCCATGCGCGCCGGCTCCGGCGAGGGCGACCCCGGCCTCAGCTTCGTCGGCGAGGTCACGCCTCGCTCTGAGCGCTACGGCTCGCGAGGCTCCGGCGCGCGGGCGGCGGCAGGCGGGTTCACCGTCGTGGACGGCGGGCGCGGGCGCGGTTCGGGAGCGGGCCGAGGAGACGCCGGCGGCTATGGGCGGCCGGGGCGCGGCGGCGACGCCGGGCGGGCGCGCGGCGGGTCCTCGGCCCGCGGCGGCTACGGGCGCGGCGCCCGCGGCGCCGAGGGCGGCTACGAGCGCATCGACCTCAACCGCGAGGGCGCGGGCGAGCGCCTGCGCTCGCGCGGACAAGGGGGCCGACGCCGCTAGGTCGCCGCGCCCCTCTTGCCGCAAAAACGCCGCCTCGGCGGCGTCAACGGAGCTGTCCTGGGCGCAAACTGATTCGTTCGCGACACTTTTTCTGGAAATACTGTCACGAGCGAATCAGTTTGCGGCGATTGCCGGGGAAGCGGATGCACGTCGGCGCTTTTCCGACACGCCGCCGGCGCCCGCTCGCCCGCGACCGCCTGCGCGCGAGCGGGCACGACGGCCCGAAGACGGGTAGGATGGTTCGGACACGCGTAAGGCATCCCTCACGGATCGCAGGAAACCATGAACATCGCCATCGCCGCCGGCGGCACCGCCGGACACATCAACCCCGCCCTCGCCCTTGCCGAGGAGCTCCGCGACCGCGGCCACGAGGTCACCTTCTACGGCCGGCCCTCCAAGCTCGAGGGCACGCTCGTGCCTGCGGCCGGCTTCCCGCTCGTCGACGTTGAGGTCACGGGCTTCGACCGCTCCCGCCCCTGGACCGCGCTCACGTCCCTGTGGCGCGTTCACCGCGCGAAGAAGGACATCGCGGCGCGCTTCAAGCGCGAGGGCTCCCCGGACGCCGCTATCGGCTTCGGCGCCTACGTCGAGGTCCCGCTGCTCGGACTCTGCAAGGAGAGGCGCATCCCGTACCTCGTCCATGAGCAGAACTCCGTCCCCGGCCTCGCGAACAAGATGATGGCCCCCTCGGCCGCGCGCGTGTGCATCTCAGTCCCCGCGGCCGAGAAGGTCTTCGCCCGCGAGGGCGACCCCGGCCACGTCGTCCTCACCGGCAACCCCGTGCGCCGCTCCGTCATCGCCGGCGACCGCGCCCGCGGCCGCGCGGCCCTCGGCGTCCCCGAGGACGCAACCATGCTGCTCGTCTTCGGCGGCAGCCTCGGCGCGCGCACCCTGAACGAGGGGATGGCCGCGCTCAAGGGGCGCCTGCTCTCCATCGAGGGCCTGCGCGTCGTCCAGTCCACCGGCAAGGGCGGCTACGACGACGCCGTCGCCGCGCTCGGCCTCACCGCCGACGAGGAGAAGCGCTGGGACCTGCGCCCCTACATCGACGACATGGGCGACGTCCTCGCCGCGGCCGACCTCGTGCTCTCCCGCGCCGGCGCCTCCTCCATCGCGGAGATCGCGGCCCTCGGCGTCCCGGCCGTCCTCGTGCCCTACCCCTTCGCCACTGCCGACCACCAGACGACCAACGCCGCCTTCCTCGTCGACTCCGGCGCGGCCGTCCTCTTCAAGGACGACGAAGTGAGCGGCCCCGCCTTCGGCGACGAGCTCTGCGGGCTTCTCGCCGACCCCGCCCGACGCGACGCGATGCGCCGCGCCGCCCGCCGCCTGGGCCAGGACTCGGCCGCCTCGGCTCTCGCAGACCAAGTGGAGAGCGTCGTCCGAGGGTAGGGGAGCGCCCCTTTTGGGTTACAGTAGGTTGTTAGCCGCGCGGCCCTCCGGGGCCCGCGGACCCAGCAACCAGGTTACTCGAGAGGGGCACACATGACCGAGTCCTCGACTCCTTCGAAGATCGAAAGCGCTCACTTCATCGGCATCGGGGGCGCCGGCATGAGCGGCATCGCGCTCGTCCTTCACGAGCGCGGCTGCAAGGTCACCGGCAGCGACCTCAAGGCCTCCCACTACGTCCGCGAGCTCGAGGCCGCCGGCATCGAGGTCCACGTGGGCCACGAGGCCGCCACCATCGACGCGGTCGAGCCCGAGGTCGTCGTGACCTCGACCGCCATCCCCGAGACCAACCCCGAGGTCGTCCGCGCCCGCGAGCTCGGCATCCCCATCTGGCCGCGCGCGAAGATGCTCTCCTATCTCTCCGACGACGCGAAGACGGTCGCCGTCGCGGGCACCCACGGCAAGACGACCACCTCCTCCATGGTGGCCACGATGCTCGACAAGCTCGGCCTCGACCCGTCCTTCCTCATCGGCGGCATCGTCGAGGGCTACGGCACCAACGGCAAGAACGGCGACGGCGGCTACTTCGTCTGCGAGGCCGACGAGTCCGACGGCTCCTTCCTCTACCTCAACCCCGACGTCGTCGTGGTCACCAACATCGAGGCGGACCACCTCGACCACTACGGCACCCTCGAGAACATCGAGAAGACCTTCTGCAAGTTCATGGACCTCGTGGGCGACGCCGGCACCGTCATCATCAACGGCGACGTGCCCCGCTACGTCGAGCTCGCCCGCTCCACGGGCCGCCGCGTGGTCACCTACGGCTTCGACGAGTCCTGCGACTACGTCTGCCTGCCCGAGGACACCCACCACCAGATAGCCTCCAACTTCTTCGTGGACACCCCGTCCCACGGCCGCGTCCACGTGACCATCGCCGCCAACCCCGGCCGCCACAACATGGGCAACGCCACCGCCGCGCTCGCCGTCGCCGACGTCCTCGGCTGCGACGTGAACGACGCCGTGGCCGCGCTCTCGCAGTTCAAGGGCGCCCGCCGCCGCTTCACCCACGTGGGCGACGTGGCCGGCGTCACCGTGGTCGACGACTACGGCCACCACCCCACCGAGGTCGCGGCCACCCTCGCCGCCGCCAAGGACCTGCAGTTCAGCCGCATCGTCTGCGTCTTCCAGCCGCACCGCTACAGTCGCACCCAGGCGCTCGCCGACGACTTCGCGCACGCCTTCGGCGACGTCGACGTGCTGCGCGTCATGGACGTCTTCTCGGCGGGCGAGCTGCCCATCCCCGGCGTCTCCGGAAAGACGATCTCCTCCGGCGTCGCCGCCGTGGGCGACGTGGCCGACGTGGCCTACGTCCCCAACCGCCGCAAGCTCGTCGAGGAGCTCGTCGAGACCGTCCGCCCCGGCGACCTGCTCATCACGCAGGGCGCGGGCGACGTCACCCAGATCGGCCCGCTCTTCATCGAGGCCATGCGCGAGCGCGAAGGCCAGAAGGAGTAACCCCACGTGAGCGTGTTCAACGCCTACATGAGCCTCTCCGGCGCCACCGACGCCGACGTGCTGCGCGACGAGAAGCTCTCGCGCCGCACGTCGTACCGCATCGGCGGGCCTGCGCGCCTGCTCGTGCTCGTCCACAGCTACGCCGCGCTGGTCAAGGTGGTCAAGGTGCTCGCCGAGGAGCACGTCGACTGGGTCATCCTGGGCAAGGGCAGCAACGTCCTCGCCTCCGACGCCGGCTACGACGGGGCCGTCATCGTGCTCGACGACGAGTTCTCGCGCGTGAGCGTGGACGCCGAGTCCGGCGTCGTCACGGCCGGCGCGGCGGCGCTTCTCTCCCGCGTGGTGTCCGAGGCCGCCAAGGCCGAGCTCACGGGGCTTGAGTTCTGCGTCGGGATCCCGGGCACGGTCGGCGGCGCCGTCTCCATGGACGCGGGAACGCGCCGCGAGTGGGTCGGCCACCGCGTCCGCGACCTGGTGGTGTACCGACCCGGCGAGGGCCTGCACCGCTACGAGGGCCACGAGATCGAGTGGGGCTACCGCGGCACGTCCATCCCCACGAGCGAGATCATCCTCGAGGCGTCCTTCTCGCTGGACCGCGGCGAGAAGGCCCGCATCTCCGCGGACATGGAGTCGCGCCTCGCGCGCCGGCGCCGCACGCAGCCCATGGGCAAGCCGACCTGCGGCTCGGTCTTCCGCAACCCGCCCGACGGCTCCGCCGGCGCGCTCATCGAGGAGTGCGGCTGCAAGGGCCTCTCGTCCGGGCGGGCGCAGGTGTCGTGCGACCACGCCAACTTCATCGTCAACAACGGCGGGGCCTCGGCGGCCGACGTCGTCTCGCTGATCCAGATCATGCACGACTCCGTGCTCGCCAACCGCGGCGTCGACCTCAAGTGCGAGGTCAAGCTGCTCGGGTTCGGCGACTAGGGGAGACCGATGGCAGACGCGAACAGAAAGGGCACCCCGCGCAAGGGGACGCCCCGCACCGGCGCCGCCCGCCCCGGCGCGGGAGGCGCCGGCCTGGGCCGCGGCTCCGCGCGTCCGGGGTCGTCGCGGCCCGTCGCTAAGGCGTCGCGCCCGCAGCAGCGGCCGAGGGCCGCGGCCAAGGCCCCGAGGCTCTCGGCCCCGAAGCCGGCCGCGGGGCCCCGGAAGCCGGCCTCCCGCCCCTCCGCCCGCGCGTCGGCTCCCCGCCAGGGGAGCTCCGCGCGCGCACCGCGCCCGTCCGGCGCAAAGGGGTTCCAGCTCTCGCTCAAGAACCCGTTCGCCGGCGTGAAGAGCGCGGCCGCCGCGCCGACGCCGCCCGTCGCGGGCGCGCGGCCGTCGTTTCTCGACCGGGCGGCCGCCGGCGGCGCAGTCCCGACCGGCAAGGAGCGCCGCGAGCAGCACCAGCGCGAGGGGGCGCTGCGCTTCGCGGGCGGAATCGTCGCGGTCGTCTGCGCCCTCGGGCTCGTCGCCCTCGTCGCCTTCTTCGTCCTGCGCGACTCGGCGATCTTCTCGGTGGACGACGTCGTCGTGGAGGCCACGGCGCACGTGAGCGAGTCCGACATCTCGAACCTGCTGTCCGTCTCCAGCGGCACGACGCTCCTCAACGTCGACCGCGAGCAGATAGAGTCGCAGCTCAAGCGCGACCCGTGGGTCGAGTCGGTCAACGTGGAGCGGCAGTTCCCGCACACGCTCAGGCTCACGGTCACCGAGCAGAGCGTCCAGGCGCTCGTCGTCATGAACGCGAGCTCCATCGGCTGGTACCTGAGCAGCTCGGGGTCGTGGATCGAGCCCGTGAAGATCTCCACCTCCGACGGCCAGTCCGTCGCCGACGCCGCGCTCGCGCTCGCCCGCGCCGAAGGCGTCCTGCTGATCACGGGAGTGCCCGCCACCTGCAACCCGGTCGCGGGCGCCGAGGCGACCGACGATGTGCTCCTGGCGGTCAAGTCCTTCCAGGAGGGCTTCTCGCAGGACTTCTCGTCGCAGATCGTGAGCTACGAGGCGTCCAGCTCCGACGCCGTGTCCTGCGTCCTCACGAGCGGGGTGCAGGTCTCGCTCGGCGCCGCGACCAACATCTCGTATAAGGAGCAGGTGGCCGCCGCGCTCATCGAGAAGTACCCGGGGCAGATCACCTACATCAACGTCCGCGTGCCCTCCTCGGCGTCGGTGAGGAGGATCTCCTCGGACGACGTCACCCAGGGCACGGGCGCGTCGGCCGGCTCCGGCTCCGCGGAGGACGACGGCTCGGGCGATGCCTCGGCCTCCGCGGGCGCATCCGCCGGCGACGGGTCCTCCGGCGACGGCGCCGATGGCGCTGCAGCCGCCGACGACGGCTCGGCCGCGGCGGACGGCGCGGCCCCGTCGGAGGCCGCGGGGGAATCGGGTGAGTAGGCCCGGCGCGCATCAGGGTTGCTCGAGGGTTCGTGCCCCGCGCCCCGCGCCGGCTACCTGCCCGGTCCACAGCTCCTCCATTTTTGTTGACTCCGGGCGACGCGATGTGCAAAACTACGACGCTTTATCCGAGGCATAAGGTTTAACTCGAGGTTTAGGGTTTGGGCCTGGCTCGTCTCCGCAAAGCACGCCAAGATAGACCGCAAGGAAAGACGATGGCAAAGACGTCCGCAAAGGCCCGCAGGGCTTTCAAGAAACCGGCTTCTCGCCCCGAAGGGCCCGCGGCCACAGAGGAGGAAACGATGATCAAGGACACCGACACCCTCAACAACTACCTCGCCGTGATCAAGGTCGTCGGCGTCGGCGGCGGCGGCAACAACGCCGTCAACCGCATGATCGAGGAGGGCATCCGCGGCGTCGAGTTCGTGGCCGTCAACACCGACGCGCAGGCGCTCGCCATCTCCGACGCCGACATCAAGGTCCACATCGGCTCCGACATCACCAAGGGCCTGGGCGCCGGCGCCAACCCCGAGGTCGGCAAGGAGGCCGCCGAGGACTCCCGCGACGAGATCAAGGCCGCGCTCGCGGGCGCCGACATGGTCTTCATCACCGCGGGCGAGGGCGGCGGCACCGGCACCGGCGCCGCCCCGGTCGTGGCCGACATCGCCAAGAACGACGTGGGCGCCCTCACCGTCGGCGTCGTGACCAAGCCCTTCACCTTCGAGGGCCGCAAGCGCTCCGGCTCCGCCGTCGAGGGCATCAAGAACCTCTCCGAGATGGTCGACACCCTGATCGTCATCCCGAACGACCGCCTGCTCGACCTCTCCGAGAAGAAGACCACCATGCTCGAGGCCTTCCGCATGGCCGACGACGTGCTGTGCCAGGGCACCCAGGGCATCACCGACCTGATCACCGTCCCGGGCCTCATCAACCTCGACTTCGCCGACGTCTGCACCATCATGAAGGCCTCCGGCACCGCGATGATGGGCATCGGCACCGCCTCCGGCGACAACCGCGCCACCGACGCCGCCTCCGAGGCCATCTCGAGCCGTCTGCTCGAGGGCACCATCGACGGCGCCACCCGCGTGCTTCTCTCCATCGCGGGCAACAAGGACCTCGGCATCCAGGAGATCAACGACGCCGCCGACCTCGTGGCCCAGAACGTCGACCCCGACGCCACCATCATCTTCGGCACCGTTGTCGACGAGTCCCTGGGCGACCAGGTGCGCGTGACCGTCATCGCCACCGGCTTCAGCGACGCCAACGTCCAGCAGCCGCTGCCCACGATGACCATGCCGTCCAGCCGCCCCGCGGCCGCCGGCCGCGCGGCCCGCTCCGCCACCCCCGCCCCGGCCCCCGCTCCCGCCCCG
>JAUMVN010000045.1:0-5118 GCA_030530145.1 Coriobacteriia bacterium
CAAAGATAGCAGGTACCTCGACAAGAAGCAGTTCGGGGAGGGCGCCCCGTCCGTCGTCAGGGACTTCGCCGCGATTGCGCACCGGGGCTGCGCCCCCGCGACCGTGTCCGCCATGTGCGCGATGGCCCCGGGCTTCGCAAACGAGATCTGGAGCGCCGACCTCATCAAGAGCTTCCCAAAGACCGCCATGGCGTTCATTCCCTATATCGACCCAAAGGGGTTCCGCAACACAAGCGCCCTGCTCAATATGCTTATCGATGAGGGCCGCGAGAAGGAGGTCCGCGACGTCTGCGGATGGGACGGCAAGGTGACCAAGAAACTGATGACGCAGGCAATCGAGCGCGCGTCTGCCAACGGGAACGTCTCCATGAGGGCGGTGCTCATCGAGATGAATGATCAGATGTTCGACAGGCCGTAGATAACCGTAATGCCGGCTATCATCGACGCCTGCGCAGGGATGAGCACGGCGCAGTCAGCGACGGGGTTGGGGATCAACTACTTCGACTTCGATAACGTGGGGTATGTGAAGACGGCCACGGAGGTCTCGTCCGATAACAGCGCCCTCATGCGCAACATCCGCAAGCACGAGAACGCTTTGCAGGGGTCGATCGCGGACGTGTCGAGGGCGCTTCTTGCCTGTGCGAGGGGGATGGGCGAGAGCATCCCTGACGAAGGCGATGTGCGCGTGGTGTTCGACGACTCCATCATCCAGGACACGGAGGCAGAGAAGGAGCGCGATATGAAGGAAGTCGCCGCCGGCCTGCAGATGCCCTGGGAGTATCGCGTGCGCTGGTACGGAGAGAGCGAGGATGTGGCGCGGCGAAACGTTGGTAGCGGGGTTATGGCGGCTTCGTAGGCGATTCTCGGCGGGTTTTTTTCTCGACATATGAGATAAGAAAAAGCGGGCGCCGACCTGATGGTTGGCGCCCGCTTGCATGCGACCTGATCTCTTAAGCGGCTTGGGCGAGGATTTCCCTTTGTGTGGCGAGGCATTCGCGCAGGCCGGCCATGTCGTTCGGCTTCTTCTCGAACAGATTGAAGATGACGTTGGAGGCCTTGCCGCCGTTGGCCTTGGAAAGGCGGTCGGTGTACTTGCGGATGGAATTCACGAGGTTCTTGAACTGCTCGCCCTCGATCTCAACCGTGAAGCCCTCCTCGCCTGCGTCTAGGGCGGACATGGCTCCCTCGAGCGCGTCGATATTCTCGACGGTGAGGTTCTCTTCGCCCAAAGCCTTGACGTATTCGGAGAGAGCTTCGTTGAAGGCGTCTATCCGGGCCTTATGGGCTTCCTGCTCTTGCTTGTGCTGGAAATGGGTAACGCCCGCATAGATGGCGCCTCCCACGGTAGCGACTCCCGCCACGGCAAGGGCACCGATGGCGACCTTCTTGTTCTGCTTGGCAAGGTTGACCGCCTGTGCGGCGATCTTCTGCGCCGCGTTCGCGCCCTCCTGGATGTTGGCGGGCTTGAGATGCTTGACGATGTGGCCGCCAAGGTCGCGCACGACCCCGCCGTACTGTACGTATTCGCCTGCCGCGAGCTTCAGAGCGATATCGGTAGGCACCTCGAATGCAACTTGTTGGATCATGGTTCCTCTCCTTCTAAACCTATGCCGGCCACCAGATGCGGGTGAGCGGGAGGATCGAGCGGGTCTCGTCGTCGGCCTTGTCGTAGACCTCGACGTAGTAGCGCACGAAGTCGTCGAGGTTGAGCAGGCGAACGGGCACTGTGGCGCGGTCGGCCTCGTAGCGGGCCTCCTTGGTGAAGCCGCCGGTGGAGACGTAGAGGCCGCGGTCGCCGGCACGGAGGCCGCCGATGAACGACCTGACCGCCGGCGCTCCCATGGCGCCCTTGCGGTGCTTGACCTCGGCCACGATGCGCGGGGACTCGAGCCCGAGGGCGTCGGGCGAGGCGACCACGTCGCGGCCGCCGTCGGGGCCCTTGGGCATGACGCGGGCGCAGTAGCCCATGGCCTTGAGCAGGCCGGCGACCAGACGCTCCATGTCCTCCCACTCGAGCTGGTTCACGCGGTCCTTGATGAGCTCGATGCCGTTGTCGTATGTTGCGGCGCGGGCGTCGTCGTCGGACGCCTCGTCGTCGCCGTCCTCGTGCTCGGCGGCGGGCTTGTCCTTGACGGCGGCCCTGAGGTCGGCCATGACCTCGTCGGACACGGAGAAGATGGTCTGGATGCCGCCGAGGGAGTTCTTGGACGAGGCCGGCAGCGCGTCGCGCTTGGCGGCCTGGCCCCACTTGACCTTGCGGGCGTAGGTGACGCCCTCCTCGTCGGCGACGGGCTCGCAGGGGCCGTCGATGACTCCGATGTGGTAGAGGCGCGTCTCCGGGTCGTACATGACGACGGCGGAGCCCTTCTCCATGTCGTGCGCGAAGCGGTAGACCTGACCCGTGCCGGCGGCCACCTTGCCCTTGCTCTCGCTGGGGTGGGCGGAGACGTACGCGGCCTTGATCTGGTCGCGGGTCATTGAGGCGATGTCGGCCCCGCCGAAGTCCCAGCCGATGCCTACGAGGCCCCGCTCGAGCCAGTCCGCCGCGTACACGCCGCCGCGCCCCGCGCGGATCATCCAAGCGCCCATGGGCTACCTTCCTTTCAACTAGCTTACGCTCGCATTATCGCACCGCTCCCTGCACGGGGCCATCGCTGTTTGCTATTGGGAGGCCTTGCGGGCGGCTCGGCGGCCCCGATAGCTTGCGGGCGGTGTCGGCCACGGCCGCCGCCGGCAACGGTGCCGTAGGCGATCGCTGCGACTGGGATGCCCTCGCGGGTTGCGGCGTAAGGCTAGCGGCAACCGGCGACGGGCGGTGACCGGTCGGTCGCCGCGAGGGTCTGCCCCCGCCGGCTGCCCGGGGACGACGCGTGGCGGCGCGGGCAAGCTAGGTAACGTAAGCGCGGATGCCCCAGAGCGCAGGGCGCTGGAGCCGCTGCGAGGGCGTGACGCGGGGGCCGGGCGCGCCCAAAAGGTTGAGCTGCAACAGGCCGCGCGTGAGCGGAGGCGGCTGGCTGAGCCCGCTGCCTGAGGCAGACCGCGAAGCGAGCTGACCGAAGGCCGTGGCGAAGACAGGCGCCGGAGCGATCGCGCGGCCGCAACGGTTGACTCGCAGAGGCGCGGCCGGGCGCCGTGGCACGACCGAGCCGGCGGAAGCGCCCGGAGCGGCGGGGCTTCCGCGCTGGACGAGCCTTGGTTGGCAAGCGACGGCACGTGGCGGCCCTGGGCCGCTGGGCGGGGGCAATGAAAATGACTGATTCACTCATCGCGCGGCCGCCCCTGCGCTACGCCGTGGCTCGCCTTCTGACCGCTGCTCGTTTTTTGTCCGTTGATTAGACCCATTGGCCAACTGCTTGATAAAATTTTCGAATACTAGGTTCGAGACGACGTAATTTGCTGCGTCGCAGGAAAGGCTGGCGGTTGGGGTGAGTCCCGAAGAAAAAGCTCGTTTAGTGATTGACGAAAAGCTCGTTGCTGCGGGCTACGTTATCCAAGACGTTGTCGACTTCAACCCAACCGTGAGCAAGGGCGTCGTTGTACGAGAGTGGCAGACCGATACCGGTCCTTGCGACTACCTCATATTCATCGACGGAATACCTTGCGGCGTGATTGAGGCCAAGGAGCATAACAAGGGCGAGATGCTGACTAACGTTGCCGAGCAGACACGCCGTTACGCAAACAGCCAGCTCAAATACGCCGCACCTGACGTTGATATCCGTTTTGCCTACGAGGCGACGGATGTCCTCACTCGCTTTTGCGATTATCACGATAAGGACTATCGTTCGCGCGAGATCTTCTCTTTCCATCGACCGGAACGGCTCTCGATGTGGCTGAAGGACGACTCGACGCTCCGCAATCGCCTCCGTGTTTTCCCTTCCCTCGACACGACGGGTTTTCGCGCCTGCCAGGTCAACGCTATCGTCAACCTTGAGAAGTCGTTTGCGCAAAATCGCGCTCGCGCTCTCATCCAGATGGCCACTGGCGCCGGAAAGACCTATACCGCTATCACCAATGTCTATAGACTGCTCAAGTTCGCCAAGGCCAAGCGCATTCTGTTTTTGGTCGACACCAAGAACCTTGGCGAGCAGGCTGAGGAGGAGTTCAGGAAATACAAGCCCAACGACGACGCGCGGCTGTTCCCTGAGCTATATAACGTTTGCCGCTTAAGCTCCTCACAGATTCCAAGAGGGTCGAATGTGTGCATCAGCACCATCCAGCGCATGTACTCGATTCTCAAAGGTAAGGACCTCGACGAGAACGACGAGGAGTCTTCTCCCAACGAGGAGCGCATTGTCGGGCAGCCACGAGATGTCGAATACAACAGCTCTTATCCGCCGGAGTACTTCGATTTCATCATCATCGACGAGTGCCACCGCTCGATATATAACGTCTGGCAGCAGGTACTCGATTACTTCGACGCGTTTCTTATCGGCCTCACCGCGACGCCCGATAAGCGCACCTTTGCCTTCTTCAATCAAAACGTCGTAAGCGAGTACACGCACGAACAGGCCGTGATCGATGGCGTCAACGTGAGTGGCGACACTTACGTTATTGAAACCGACGTGAGCAAGAACGGCGCGACCATCACCGAGCGCCTGGTAGAGAAGCGCGACAGGCTGTCCAGGCAGAAGCGATGGGAACAAAACGACGAGTCGTACGAGTATGCCGCCGTATCGCTCGATCGCGACGTGGTGAACCCGTCGCAGATCAGGACCATCATTCGCGAGTTCCGCGATAAAGTAACGAGCGATATGTTCCCCGGGCGCGAGGAAGTTCCCAAGACTCTTATCTTTGCAAAGACCGATAGCCACGCGGACGACATCATCAACATCGTGCGTGAGGAGTTCGGGCGCGGCAACGAGTTCTGCAAGAAGATCACCTACAACGCCGAGGAAGACCCCAAGTCCGTTCTTGCGGCGTTCCGCAACGAATACAACCCCCGCATCGCGGTGACGGTGGACATGATCGCAACCGGTACCGATGTCAAGGCACTCGAATGCCTCGTGTTCATGCGCGACGTTCGCTCCAAGAACTATTTCGAGCAGATGCTGGGACGAGGCCGCCGCACCCTCGGGCATGACGACCTCGCCCGCGTTTCGCCGTCTGCGAGCACCAACA
>JAUMVN010000045.1:5218-8062 GCA_030530145.1 Coriobacteriia bacterium
GCCCGCGTTTCGCCGTCTGCGAGCACCAACAAATACCGCTATGTCGTGGTCGACTGCGTTGGCGTCACTAAAAGCCTGAAGACCGAGACGCGTCAGCTTGATCGAAAGCCGAGCGTTTCGCTTAAAGAGCTCATGATGAGCATCGCCATGGGCGCTAGGGATGACGACACGGTGACAACGCTTGCCGGGCGTTTGCTTCGCCTTGCCGCCGTTATGGACAACGGCGAGCGCAAGAAGGCGGCCGAGCTTGCCGGCGGGAAGCACATAAACGATATAGCGCGCGAAATGCTCGATGCCTTTGATGAGGACGTCATAGCCAAGACTGCCGGTCTTGACCTTGATGGAGATGCGGAGTCTCTTGACGAGAGCCAAAGCGAGCAATTCAGGCAGGCGCAGGCAAAGCTCGTGGACGAGGCCGTCAAGCCTCTGTTCTCGGCTGAACTTCGCAACTACCTCGAGAACGTGCGCAAGGCGCACGACCAGATCATCGACAACGAAAATCTGGATACGGTGATCGCCTCCGGCTGGGATACCGAACGAGAGGACCACGCAAAGGAAGTGGTCGAGACGTTCAGGCAGTTCCTCGCCGAGAACAAAGACGAGCTCGATGCCCTTCAGATCATTTATGGCCAAACGTACAGGCAAAGGGCGATCACCCTGCGCATGGTCAAGGCCGTGCACGCTGCTTTAGAGAATTCCCCTTACAACCTCTCCGTCGGCATGGTATGGGACGCTTACAGCACCCTGGGCGCCCCTGGCGTATCTGGTCGCGGCACCGTGAGGCAGCTTATGGACATCATCTCGATAGTCCGTTACGAAATCGGCCAGGAGAAGGTTCTTCGGCCCTTCGCGACCGGCGTTGCCGAGCGCTTCAAAGGTTGGGTGTTCCAGAAGAACGCGGGCAACGGCCAATTCACAGAAGAGCAGATGGAATGGCTGCGCATGATCCGAGACCACATCGCCACCTCGGGAAGCGTGGCGGCGGACGATCTCGACCTGTCGCCTTTCGGCGAAAAGGGCGGCCTCGGGAAATTCTACGTGCTGTTCGGCGGAGAATACGAGAAGGTACTTAACGAAATGAACTACGCACTCGTCGCGTAACCCATAGCAAGAAAGGCGGCGCATGAGCGCATCCACCATCAACCAGAAGATCTGGAATATGGCGACCGTTCTCTATAACGACGGCGTCTCTAACAGCGATTACCTGGAGCAGCTAACCTACCTGCTGTTCCTGAAGATGGCCGATGAGTACGGGCGTCCTCCGTACAACAGGCCGACCGGCCTCCCCGAGGACTGTCGCTGGGAATGTCTTACGGACGTTACGGGCGCCGAGCTCTTTGACCGCTATAAGGAACTGCTCGACAAGCTCGGGCGGCAACCGGGCATGTTGCAGGAGATCTTTACCGGGGCCCAGAACAAGATGAGCTCACCTGCTATCCTCGCCCGCGTCATCAAGATGATCGATGCGGAGACCTGGACCGCGATGTCCCAGGACGTCAAAGGCGATATCTACGAGGGCTTGCTGCAGCGCATCGCCGAGGACACCAAGAGCGGCGCGGGCCAATACTTCACGCCGCGTCCGCTCATCAACACAATCGTTAAATGCGTCCAGCCCGAACCAGAGAAGACCATCTGTGACCCGTGCTGCGGGTCGGGCGGCTTTCTGCTGGCCGCCAAAAGCTATATCGAGAGCAGTTACCAGCTCGACTCCGACCAGAAGAAGTTCCTCAAGAACGAGGCCTTCCATGGCTGGGAAATCGTCCCGGCGACGCGTCGCCTGTGCTTGATGAACTTGTTCCTCCACAACATCGGGGACTTCGACGACGTACCGCCCATCACGCGCAACGACGCGCTTTTGACCGACCCTGGTATGCGTTACGACTACGTACTCACCAATCCACCCTTTGGCAAGAAGGCCACGCTCAAGGCTGCGGCAGGCGAAGACGGCGAGCTCGTCGATGAGGAGCTGTCCTACTCGCGCCAGGACTTCTGGGCGACCAGTTCGAACAAGCAGCTTAACTTCGTGCAGCACATCCACACCATCTTGAAGACCGGCGGCACGGCCGCCGTGGTCGTGCCCGACAACGTCTTGTTCGAGGGCGGAGCCGGCG
The DNA here is from genome assembly GCA_030530145.1 of Coriobacteriia bacterium. Classification (GTDB taxonomy): domain Bacteria; phylum Actinomycetota; class Coriobacteriia; order Coriobacteriales; family Atopobiaceae; genus Paratractidigestivibacter. The sequence continues at coordinate 7,330 of JAUMVN010000045.1, forward strand.
AGACGGTGCGACGCAAGTTGCTCGAGACCACGAATCTGCACACCATCCTGCGACTGCCGACCGGAATCTTCTACAAGCCCGGCGTGAAGGCAAACGTCATCTTCTTCGAGAACCGACCGGGCAGCGAGCACGCCCAGACGCGTGAGGTTTGGATCTACGACTATCGAACCGGCGTCCACCATACCCTCAAGCAGCATCCCATGGCCGAGGCCGACCTTGCCGACTTCCTGGACTGCTACAAGCCCGGCGCCATCAACGAGCGCGAGGAAACCTATAGCGAAGACCTCAACCCCGACGGACGTTGGCGTAGGTTCACGCTGGACGAAATCATGGCGCGAGACAAGCTAAGCCTCGACATCACCTGGATCAAGACCGGCGAGGATATTTCTGAGGTGGCGCTATCCGACATTCTGGCAAGCATCCACGAGAAGAGCGATGCCATCGCTGATGCTGTGGAGCAGCTGGAGGCGCTTCTGGGGGATATCGAGGACTAATGGATACGAAGAAACTACGACAAAAGCTTCTCGACTTGGCCGTCCACGGAAAGCTGGTTCCTCAAGACCCCAACGACGAGCCGGCAAGCGAGCTTCTCAAGCGAATCCATGAGGAAAAGCTAGCGATGCTCGAACGCGGCGAATTGAAGAAGAAGGACGTCGCCAACGACACCGTTATCTACGTCGGTTCCGATGGGCTGCCCTATGAGAAGCGGGCCGACGGCAAGGGTAAAGCATCT
>JAUMVN010000020.1 GCA_030530145.1 Coriobacteriia bacterium
ACCTTGTTCTTGCGCTTGCGGGCGGCCTCGAAGGCCTGGCGAGCGATGCGCTCGACCTCGTACTCGCGGTACTCGAGCGTGTCGTAGGCGCGCTGGCCGCGGCCGCCGTTGGCGCCGGCGCCCTCCTCGTCGTAGAAGCGCTCGCGGCGACCGAAGTAGAGGCCGCCCGTGAGCTCGCGCACGAGCACCATGTCGACGCCCTTGATGACCTCGGGGCGCAGGGTCGACGCACCGGCCAGCGCGTCGTAGATCTTGACCGGGCGTAGGTTGGTGTAGAGGCCGAGCGCCTTGCGGATGCCGAGAAGGCCCTGCTCCGGGCGCGGGGCGTTCGGGTCGGTGGAGTCCCACTTGGGGCCGCCGACGCTGGCAAGAAGCACGGCGTCACTCGCGAGGGCGGCGTCGAGCGTGGCCTGCGGAAGCGGGTTGCCGGTCGCATCGATGGCGGCACCGCCGATGAGCTGGTCGTCGAAGACGAACTCGACGTCGGCCTTCTTGCCGACGGCCTCGAGGACCTTCTTGCCCTCGGCGATAATCTCCGGGCCGATGCCGTCGCCCGGCAGCGAGCAGATGCGATAGGTCTTGGATGCCATGGTTACTCGCCCTTCTTCTGTGCCAGGACGCGCTTGGTGCGCTCGACCAGGCCGCCGTTGTTGATGATCTCCTGGATAAAGGGCGGGAACGGCTGCGCGTGGAAGACGGCGCCGGTGGTCTCGTCCGTGATGGTGCCCGTGTCCGCGTCGACGTCGACGACGTCGCCCTCGGAGATGGCGTCGACGGCCTCGGGGCACTCGAGGATGGGCAGGCCCATGTTGATGGAGTTGCGGTAGAAGATGCGCGCGAAAGACTTGGCGATGACGCAGGAGACGCCGGCGGCCTTGATGGCCACGGGGGCGTGCTCGCGGGAGGAGCCGCAGCCGAAGTTCTCGTCGGCGACGATGATGTCGCCGGGCTTGACGCGGGTAACGAAGGTGGTGTCGAGGTCCTCGAGACAGTGCTTGGCGAGCTCGGCCGGGTCGGAGGTGTTGAGGTAGCGGGCCGGAATGATGACGTCGGTGTCGATGTCGCGGCCGTAGCGGAAGACGGTTCCCTTGAACTGCACGGCGTGTCCTTTCGTTGGCGCGGATTTGCGCAGGTGCGCTTTATTGTAGCGAAGTCCCGCGGCCGACCAACGGGCGGCCGACGCGTGACCTGCCGCGCCCCCGGCAAATCTCTACCGCTCCAGATTGCACTTCTCACCCCTCAGAACGGCTCAAAACCGCAATCTAGAGCGGTAGAGTTCGGCGCTGCGGCAAGAGACGCACCCGCTACCAGTAGGCCTCGTCGAAGAGGACCGGGCGGGAGGCCGCGAGCGACGCGTGCTCGCGGCGTATGGTCTGGGCATTGAGCCAGGCGCCCCGCCAGCCGCGGTCCGGGTAGCGCTTCTCGTCCACGTCGATGAGCGCGTAGCCGCAGGCGTTGACCACGCGGCAGCCCCCGCTCAGCACCCGCTCCCGCTTGAAGGAGGGGTCGTAGCCCTTATGCACGTGCCCGTGGACCATCAGGTCAGGCCGCCAGCGCCCCAGCGCGCCGTTGAAGCACTCGAACCCGCGGTGCGGCAGGTCCTCGAGGTCCCCCACGCCGCGCGCCGGCGCATGGGCGAGCAGGATGTCCACCCCTCCGGCCAGGCGCACCTTCGGCTCGAGCCTGAGCACGCGGCGCGCCATCTCGCGCTCAGTGTACATGTTGAGGCCGTCCCGGTAGCGCATGGAGCCGCCGAGCCCCGCGATGCGCAGGCCGTTCCACACGTACACGGAGTCCTCGACGCAGATGCAGCCGCCCGGCGCATGCTTCGCGTACGCGTCGTCGTGGTTGCCGCGCACGTAGAGCAGCGGCTTGTTCGTCACGGTGACCAGGAACTCGAGGTAATCGGCGCACAGGTCGCCGGCCGAGAGGATCAGGTCCACGTCGCCGAAGCGCTCCTCGCTGTAGAAGTCCCAGAGACAGCGCTCCTCGACGTCGGCTATGGCAAGAATCCTCATCGGCCGAGCGCCCCCGGGACCCCGGCGACCTGGACCGCCGCGCGGGCGCGGTCGCTGATCTCCCAATCCTGCGGGAAGCCGCCCTCGACGTTGTCGGCCAGCCACGTCATGCCCACGACCTCCGAGCTCGACAGCGGCGGGAACCCCGCGAGCTGGACCGTCCCCTGCTGGCTGCGCAGCTCCCCCTCGAAGGGATGGATCGCGCCCGAGACGATGCCGTTGCGCAGCAGCGAGACGAGCTTCTTCGAGGTATAGGGGACCTCGGGCGCCAGGTTCACGCCGATCACGCCCGAGCTCATGCCGTACCAGTAGCTCACGGCACGGTCGGAGGCGGCCGACGCCCCGCCGGAGGCGACGTCCCACGAGCCGTGCAGCAGGCTACGGACGATCAGCTCGTAGTAGCGGTCCCAGCGCCACACGGGCGCGGCCACGTCGCGCAGGCAGCCGTCCTCCAGGCGATGCAGCCCGTAGGCGTCGGCCGCCCCCCACGGCTTGGCCACGTCCGAGGCGCTCACGACCGAGAGCCGCTGCTCGCGCATGACGCGCGCGAGGTCGTCGTCGTTGCCGCGCGACCAGCTGAGGACGACGCGCGCCTGCGGGTCCACGATGGAGGCACCGATGGCGAAGGCGTTTATCTCCGCGATGGTGCCGAGGATGGGGTAATACGCGCGATAGCCCACGCGGTGGTTGTCGGCCAGGCTCGCCGCGAGGGCGCCGAGAAGGAACTTCGCCTCATACATCTTGCCGTAATAGGAGCGCACGAGCTGGTGCGGGAGGCCGACGGAGCAGTTGAGGAAGCGGACCGAGGGATACTTGACGGCCGCCTTGACGCTCAGGTCCATGAGCGAGGGCGAGGTGGTGAACACGACGTCGGCGCCGTTGCGCGCGGCGGAGTCGACGGCGTCCATGAAGCCCTTCTCATCGGCGCGGTCCTCATAGACGCAGGTACGCACGATGCCGCCGAAGAACTCCTCGAGATGCTGCCTGCCGAGGTCGTGGGCATACGCCCAGCCGGAGTCGCGCGTGGAGCGGTCGTGGACGAAGCACACGCGCAGGGGCCGACGGTCGGTATAGGTCGTCTTGCCCATGAAGAAGCCGAGCACCCCGGGGGCTGCGGCCGGGGCGGCGCCACCGCCCGCGTCGGCCTCGGGCGCTTCCACCATAGCGACCTTCTCGTCGTCGGATTTGCCTTGCATGACAAGCTCGCGCCAGATGCGCCCCAGGCGGTCGATGACGATCGAGGAGGGCACGTCGAGAATGCGGTCCTGGGTATAGACGCCCAGATAGACAAGCATGGCATCGGCGGGCGTGATGTCCAGGTGCCGACCGCCGGCGCGCTCATAGGCGCTCGCGAAGAAGAGATAGCTCTGCCGCAGGTAGTCGACGGCATCGGCGGGCCAGGGGGCGGCGAGGTCGCGCCCGAAGGCGGCGGCGAGGCGGCGATACGAGCCTTCGCGCGAGAAGTCGATGTCGTAGATGGGGCACGCGCGCCAAAACTCGCAGAACTCGCCGTACAGGCGGCGCTCGGCCCCCTCCCAACGGCTCGGGTAGAGGCGCGTGACCTCGGCCGTCACGGTATGGGCACCCAGGTACTTGAGGACGCTGACGCGCTTATTTCCCTCCTGCACGTAGAAGCGGTGCATAAACTCCGTGACGCGGACAGGGTCCCGGTAGCCCTCCTCCACCTGGATGTCGTAGAGACGGGACCACTTGATGGCGAACTCCGACTCGGGGTCGAGGAGCGGCATGAAGGTGCGCGAGAACGCGACCTGCCGGCCCCGCGTGACCGTGCCGATGACCATGTCGAGCGGGATCTCGAGCGTGCCGCAGGACTCGCGGCCCGCGGTCTGGCCCTCGAGCACGATGCCCTCGAGGTCGGTCAGGTACGGGTGGCGGCCCTCGGCGGCGGCGCGGCGGGCGTCCTGCTCGCCGCGCTTGAGCGCTTTGCGGTATGCGTCTGCCATGTTCACGCTCCTCACGCTCGGAGACGGGTAGAACGGGGCGGCGAGCCCTCAGAGACGCGGGTCGTAGGAAGGGATAAGGGAAGCGATGCGGACGCAGAGGGGGATCCACGCGCACACGACGGCCCGCATCCCTCAAGGCTCGCCGGCCGACAGCCGGCGGCGGGTTCCCGCGGTCGCAGCGGGAACCCGCCGCCGGATGAGGCTAGGCACCCATCGTGACGACGACGCGGACGGTCGAGCCGGCCGGCGCCACGGGGAGCACCTTGCCGTCGGCCTTCTCGCCGTCGACGGCCACGCTCGCCACGCCCTTCTGCACGTGGTCGGGGTTCTTGACCTCGATCTCGTACGTCGCGCCGCGGTACTTGCGCGTGACGGAGAAGCCGTCCCAGGCGGCCGGCACGCACGGGTCGACCATAAGGCCGTCGAGCGTCGGCTTCATGCCGAGGATGTACTGCGAGACGTTCACGAAGGTCCAGGCCGCCGTGCCGGTGAGCCAGGAGTTCTTGCCCTGGCCGAAGTTGACGGCGTCCTTGCCGGCGACCATCTGCGAGTACACGTAGGGCTCGGTCGCGTGGCGCGCCGCCTTGTCCTGCAGGAAGGCGGGGCAGATCTTGCGGTAGATCTCGAAGGCGCGGTCGCCGTGGCCCACCTGCGTCTCGGCGATGGAGACCCAGGGGTTGTTGTGGCAGAAGATGCCGCCGTTCTCCTTGTAGCCCGGCGGGTAGCTCGAGACCTCGCCGAGCTCCTTGTGGTACTCGGAGTAAGCGGGCTGGAAGATCATGACGCCGTACTCGGTGTCCAGGAGGCGCTCGACGGAGGCGAGGGCCTGCTCCGCGTGGCCGTTGGTGAGGCCGACGCCGGCAAGAGGCGCGAAGCCCTGCGGCTCGATGTAGATCCGGCCCTCCTCGCACTCATGGGAGCCGACCTTCTTGCCCGCGGCGTCGTAGGCGCGCACGAACCACTCGCCGTCCCAGCCGTCGCGCTCGATGGCGGCGTTCATGCGGCTGCACGCGGCAAGCGCGCGGGCGGCCTCGACGTCGTCGCCGCGGCGCGCGACGATGTCGGCGTACTCGTGGGAGTACTTGACGAACATCGCGGCGATGAAGACGGACTCGGCCACGGGGCCCTCGGAGGGGCCGGTGGTCTGGAAGCTCTCGCCCGGCTCCTCGGAGAAGCAGTTGAGGTTCAGGCAGTCGTTCCAGTCGGCGCGGCCGATGAGCGGCAGGCCGTGGGGGCCGAGGTTGGCCAGCGTATAGTCCATCGAGCGCTTGAGGTGCTCGAGCAGCGGGCGCGCGGTCGCGGGGTCGTTGTCGAAGGGCACCTGCTCCTCGAGGATGGAATAGTCGCCCGTCTCGCGCAGATAGGCGCCCACGCCGGCGATGAGCCACAGCGGGTCGTCGTTGAAGCCGCTGCCGATGTCGGAGTTGCCCTTCTTGGTAAGGGGCTGGTACTGGTGGTAGGCCGAGCCGTCCGCCTTCTGGGTGGCGGCGATGTCGAGGATGCGCTGGCGCGCGGCCGCCGGAATCAGGTGCACGAAACCGAGCAGGTCCTGGTTGGAGTCGCGGAAGCCCATGCCGCGGCCGATGCCGCTCTCGTAGTAGGAGGCCGAGCGGCTCATGTTGAAGGTGACCATGCACTGGTACTGGTTCCACACGTTGACCATGCGGTCCACGCGCGCGTCGGGCGTCTTTGCGCTGTAGGTGGAAAGAAGCCCGTCCCAGTAAGCGTTGAGCTCCGCGAGCGCGGCGTCCACCTGCTCGTCGGTGGCGTAGCGCGCGGCGAGCTCGCAGGCGCGAGCGCGGTTGACGACGCCCTTGGACTCCCACTTCTGGTCGCGCGGGTTCTCGACGTAGCCGAGCACGAAGGCAGCGGTCCAGGTCTCGCCGGAGGCGAGCTCGACGCCGAGCTGGTGGGCGGCCACGGGGCTCCAGCCGGAGGCCACCGAGCCCGTGCAGGCGCCGGCGGCCACGGCGTCCGGGGAGTCGGGGCCGTTGTAGGCGCCGAGGAAGGCGGTGCGGTCCGTGTCGAAGCCCTCGACGTCGCGGTTCACGGAGAGGAAAGCGAAGTGGTCGCGGCGCTCGCGGTACTCGGTCTTGTGGATGAGCATGCGGCCGCCGTCGTGGACCTCGACCTCGCCGGTGCTGAGGTTGCGCTGGAAGTTGCGGTCGTCGTCATCGGCGTTCCACAGGCACCACTCCACGTAGGAGAAGACCTTGAGGGGCTTCGGCGCGTCCGTCTCGTTCGTGAGGGTAAGGCGCATGACGTGGCAGGCGTCGCTCACCGGGACGAAGTTCAGGACCTCGGCCGCGACGCCGTTCTTCTTGCCGGCGAGCACGGTGTAGCCCATGCCGTGGCGGCACTCGTAGGCGTCGAGCAGGGTGCGGGTCGGCTGCCAGCCGGGGTTCCAGACGGTGTCGCCGTCCTTGATGTAGAGATAGCGGCCGTTGTTGTCGTACGGCACGTTGTTGTAGCGGTAGCGGGTGATGCGGCGCAGCTTGGCGTCGCGGTAGAAGCTGTAGCCGCCGCCGGTGTTGGAGATCAGCGAGAAGAACCCGTTCGTGCCCAGGTAGTTGATCCAGGGCAGCGGGGTCTTCGGCGTGGTGATCACGTACTCGCGGCGCTCGTCGTCGAAGTGGCCGAATTCGGAATCTGCCATGCGTTTGGTCCTCTCGTGGCATGTAGAGGGCCGCCGCGGCCCGGCGCGCTCAGCGCGCAGGCGCGGCGACCCCGTCGCACGTGCTTCTTACTTACTGGCGCTCGAAGACGGGGATGGACTCGAGCGGCGCCGCGGCCGTGACGGTCTGGCCGCCTTCGTAGACCTTGCCGTCGCGGGTGTCCTTCCAGGTGCCGGCGGGCAGGTAGACCTCGCGCTCCCAGGTGTCCTCGGTAAAGATGGGGGCAACGAGCAGCTTGTCGCCGAACATGTACTGGTCGTAGAGGTCCCAGCACTTCTCGTCCTTCGGGAACTCGTAGAACATCGGGCGAAGCAGCGGGGCGCCGGTCTCGTGGGCCTCGTCGAAGAGCCGCTTGATGTAGGGCTTCATGGCCAGGCGGACATCGAGGTAGTCGCGCATGATCTTGAAGTTCTTCTCGCCGTAGCTCCACAGCTCGTTGGGCTGACCGGTGCGCTGAGAGCCGCCGCCGAAGCTCGAGTTGTCCAGGTTGGGGATGTTGTAGGGGCCGCGGTCGCCGTGCATGCGCAGGATCGGGGTGAAGACGGCGAACTCGTACCAGCGGATAAGGACCTGCTGGAAATAGGGGTCGCTGACGTCATCGGTCATGAAGCCGCCGATGTCGGTGGTCCACCAGGGCATGCCGCAGATGGCCATGTTGAGGCCGCACTGGAACTGATCGTAGAAGCCCTCGAAGGTGGAGGGCACGTCGCCGGACCACACCACGTTGCCGTACTTCTGCGAGCCCGCCCAGGCAGAGCGCAGCAGGTTGACGGCGGGCAGGCCCTCCTTGACCTGGTTGTCATAGACGATGCGCGAGTAGTACTGCGGGTAGATGTTGGTGCACTCGAGCGCGGTGCCCAGCCAGTAGCGGTAGTTGTCGTAGTCGTAGACGGCGTAGTCGGGCTCGGCGTTGTCCATCCAGAACATGTCGATGCCGTAGTCGGCGTAGTTCTTCTTGAGCTTCTCCCAGACGAAGTCGCGGGTCTCGGGGTTGGTGGCGTCGATCTCGAGGCAGTCGCCCAGGTAGTCATAGGTCTGGATGCTGCCGCGCTCGGTGCGGATCAGCATGCCGTTCTCGAACATCTCGTTGAAGTTCTCGCTGCGGCGGTCGACCGAGGGCCAGACCGAGACGCAGACCTTGATGCCCATGGAGTGAAGCTCGTCGACCATGGCCTTGGGATCGGGCCAGTAGGTCTCGTCGAAGCGCCAGTCGCCCTGGTAGGGCCAGTGGAAGAAGTCGATGACGATAAGGTCGATGGGGACGTTGTGCTCCTTGCAGGCATGCGCGACGTCGAGCACCTCCTCCTGGGTGCGGTAGCGCAGCTTGCACTGCCACAGGCCCATGAGGTCCTCGGGGAACTCCGGCGCGCGGCCGGTGACGGAGCAGTAGTCCTCGACGATGGCGCGCGGGTCCTCGTCGGCGCAGATCCAGTAGTCGAGCTCCTTGGAGCACTCGCTGGTCCACTCGGTAATGTTGTAGCCGAAGGTGGCGCGGCCCACGGCGGGGTTGTTCCAGAGGAAGCCATAGCCGAGGTTCGACATACAGAACGGGATGGTGACCTGGGAGTTGCGCTGCGCGAGGTCAAGGACACAACCCCTCATGTTGGTCTGAGCCTGCTGGTACTGGCCCATGCCGAAGAGCTTCTCGCCGTCGTTGGCCTCGAACTTGATGTTGAGCTGGAAGTCGCCGCCGGTGCGCGGAATGTAGTTGCGGGCCACGACCTTGAGGCAGCGGCTCTCGCGCGAGATGGTGCCGTCGTAGGAGCGATAGTGCTCGCGCAGGATCTTCTTGCCGTCGCGGTAGAAGGTGAGGATGCCCACGCGGTTGACCCACACCGAGATACGACCGTTGGTGATGGTCCAGCCGCCGTCCTCGTGCTGCTCGGCGGTGACGCCGACGGTGGCAGCGGGCTCTACGGGCTCGGTGAGCGCCCAGTCCCGGCCGGTGAACTCGGGGTACTTGGTGCCGCGGACGCGGAAGGCGTTCTTGCCCCACGGCTCGATGCGCAGGGTCTCGGCCTGACGACGGAGCTCGAACACGCCGTTCTCGAACTTAGTCCTCATGTGATTCCAATCTGTCTTGGTGGCGAAAGGGGTCTAGTACTCCAGGTTGACGCCGGTTTTGTTGTCGAAGACGTGCACGACGCCGCCGTCGAAGGTAAAGGCGATCTGAGAGTTCATGGAGTAGGACTTGTTGCCCATATCGAGGGTCGGGACGATGATGACGCCGTCCTTGCCGCAGGCCTTGATGTGCAGGTGCACGGAGGAGCCCATCATCTCGGAGACGTCGACGGTGCCGTGGATCATCTTGGAGGGGTCGCCGTCGAGCGAGATGTGCTCGGGGCGCACGCCCACGGTCACGGGGCCGGTCGCGGCGCCGTTGGCGGCCAGGCGCGCCTGCTTGTCGGCGGAGAGCTCGATGACGGCGTTCTCGACCTTGACGGCGTACGTGCCGGCCGTATCGCGCAGGAGCTCGCCCTCGTAGAAGTTCATCTGCGGAACGCCGATGAAGCCGGCGACGAAGATGTTCGCGGGGCTGTCGAAGACCTCCTGCGGGGTGCCGACCTGCTGGACCACGCCGTCCTTCATGATGACGATGCGGTCGCCCAGGGTCATGGCCTCGGTCTGGTCGTGGGTGACGTAGACAAAGGTGGCGTCGATGCGCTAGCGGAGCTTGATGATCTCGGCGCGCATCTGGTTGCGGAGCTTGGCGTCGAGGTTGGAGAGCGGCTCGTCCATGAGCAGGACCTTCGGGTCGCGCACGATGGCGCGGCCGATGGCGACGCGCTGGCGCTGGCCGCCGGAGAGGGCCTTCGGCTTACGGTCGAGGTACTGGGTGATGCCGAGAACCTGGGCGGCCTGCTCGACGCGGCGGTCGATCTCGTCCTTGTTCATCTTGCGGAGCTTGAGCGGGAACTCCATGTTCTGGCGCACGGTCATGTGCGGATAAAGCGCGTAGTTCTGGAAGACCATAGCGATGTCGCGCTCCTTGGGCGCCACCTCGTTCATGAGCTTGCCGTCGATGTAGAGCTCGCCGCGGGTGATGTCCTCGAGGCCGGCGACCATGCGCAGCGTGGTCGACTTGCCGCAGCCGGAGGGGCCGACGAGGACGACGAACTCGCGGTCGGCGATGTCGAGGTTGAAGTCCTCGACGGCGACGACGCCCTCCTCGGTCTCCTTGAGGTTGCTCTTCTTCTCGACGGCCTCCTCGCCCTTCTTCGCCTTCTTGTGCTTCTTGCCGGCGCTCTCGGACGGGTAGACCTTCTCGATGTGCTTCAAGCTGACGGTTGCCATGACGCTCGCTCCTTACTGAGACTGTGATGACGGATCGTTCCAGGTGCTACAACCATGCCCCGTCGGAGGTGGAGATCTTTACCTCCAGCGGCTGCAGGGTCACTCTCTTGCCTTGATAGAAGAACGTGTGGTTCTTCATCGTGTTGTTGAAGAAGAACCGGTACTCGCGTCCGCCGCCCGCGCGCGTGGAGCTCTCGACGCCGGCGGGGAGGTTCTCGATGAAGTCGATGCCGGCCAGGCGCAGCTCGCTCACGAGCAGCGCGCGGTGGAAGCTCTTGTCGCCGATGGTGCCCACGTAGGAGCAGGAGCCCTCGCCGTAGGCGTTGCGGCAGGCGGCGGGCATGCCCGCGTAGTAGCGCTGGTCGTACTCGGCGATGGCGCGGGCGCCGTCGAGCTCGAGCAGGTCGCACCACACGCCGATGTTGTGGACGTTGCCGTTGGAGTCGCGCAGGGTCTGCACGGCCTCGCCGATGGCGTCGCTCTCGAGCACGCGGCAGCCGGCCATCCGGGCGAACTTGCCCGGTAGGTACTCCCCCACCGTGCAGTTGCCGTTCGCGTCCTTGGCGCCCGAGCGCGCGGTGAGGACCGCATGGCCGCCGGAGCGCACGTAAGCCTCGAGCTTCTCCGCGAACGCGTCGCTGGTCACGGCATACGCCGGGACGATCACGAGCTTGTGGCGGGCGGGGTCGAGCGGCTCTGCGTCGCTCACCACGTCGACGTTCACGCCGAGGCCCATGAGGGTGTCGTGGAAGAGCCGCTCCTGGCGCCAATAGTCGAAGCCGCGGCTCTGCGCCTGGTTCGCGAAGTTGTAGCTCTGGTCCGGCGAGAAGACGAGCGCGACCTGGGCCTCGACGGTCGTGTCCTCGAGCCCCTCGATCTTCGCCAGGCGGTGCTGCAGAAGCTCGAGCTCCTTCAGGCGCCGGTTCGGCTTGTTGTCGTGGTCAAGAAGCCCGAAGCAGTACATCTCGGCACCGGTCGCGGCGGTGCGCCAGCGGAAGAAGCTCAGCAGGTCGGCGCCGTGGGCCACGGCCTGCAGGGCATAGCCCTCGAGCATCCCCGGCTCCATGGCGCGGGTCGTGGGCATCCAGCAGCCCATGGGGCCGCCGAGCTGCTCCATGATCCAGAAGTTCTTGTTCTTCCAGCCGCGGACCATGTCGAGCGCGAAGGCGTTCGAGTAGACCTCGTTGGCATCCTCGGGGATCTCGAGCGGCGGGTAGTTGTCGTAGGAGGCCACGTCGAGCGGCGCGAACTCCTTGTAGAAATCCTGCACATGGAGGCCGAAGCAGGCGTTGGTGGTAATGGTCGCCGCCGGGTCGTACTCGCGGATGAGCGCCGCCTGGAAGGCCACGTACTCGGCCGTGGTCTCGGAGCAGAAGCGCTCGTACTCGAGCATGTAGGCGGGGTTGAACCAGTCGGACTTGTTCACCCACGCGGTGTTGAAGCACTCGATCTGGGACCAGTCGGAGTACTCGCCGCTCCACACCACGGTCCCCCAGTCGCGGTTGAGCTGCTCCAGGGTGCCGTGCTTATCCTTGCAGTACTTCTGGAAGCGCTCCTGGCAAGAAGGGCACGTGCAGTGGTTGGACTCGACCTCGTTGTCGATCTGCCAGGCGAGGACCTCGGGGCGGCCGGCGTAGCGCTCGGCCATCTTGCGCACGATCTTCTCGGCGTAGGCGCGGAAGGTCGGCGAGGTCTGGCAGCGGTGGCCGCGGATGCCCAGGTGCGTGCGCTGACCGTCGCGCTCGCACTGGACGGTGTCCGGGTGCTCCGTGTAGAGCCACAGCGGCGCGCAGTTGGTGGGCGTGCCGAGGATGACCTTCATGCCGTAGCGCGCGATGAGCTCGACGGCGTCGTCGAGCCACCCGAAGTCGTAGACGCCCTCCGCGGGCTCCATGCGGCTCCACGCGAACTCGCCCACGCGCACGGCGTAGCAACCGAGCTCGGCCATGGCGCGCACGTCGTCCTCCCAGAGGGAGCGATCCCAGTGCTCGGGATAGTAGTCGATGGCGATCTTTATCATGCGAGAAAATCCTTACCAGTCGCGTTCGCTCGAAATGGTGATGCCGTCGTCGGCCATGCCGTTGCCCTCCAGCGTGCGGAAGATGGGCATGGCGACCTGGCATGTGGTGTAGACGGCGAGGGCCGGCGCGAAGAAAATCCCTGCGTAGGTGAGCACCGGGGCCGTGAAGCCGAAGATGAGCACCTGAAGGCCGAGGACGCCGGCGAGCATCGTCGTCTTGCCGAAGAAGCGGATGCAGATGAGGCGGGAGTTGCGCATCTGCTGGAGCAGGGAGTTCTTGTAGCGGGCCTCGAGGGGGAAGACGTAGGCGAAGTGGGTGAAGGCCAGAAGCACCACCAGGAAGGCCACGATGAGGAAGCCGACCGGGTTGTCCGGGAGCTTCTCGAAAAGCTGCCAGCTCATCCACGCGCTCCACGCGCAGGCAAGAAGCGCCAGCGTGAGCAGCACGCCGTGCTTGAGGTTGGCGGCCCACGCGGCCCAGAAGGCGCGCGTGATGCCGACGTCCTCGCGGTCCTCGCTCATCTTGAGGAGCACGGTGAAGGCCGCCGTGACGGAGGCCCCGGCCGTGACGACCGGGATGCACCCCACGACCAGCCAGAAGTTGACGATGAGCAGGTTCGTGGCCTTCATACCGGCCTGGACGAACGGCGACTCGATCGTGATCTTCACCTGCGTCTCCCCTCTCTGAGGTCAGGCCCGCGCGGCGGCGCGCGCGGGCCGCTTGCTGACTAGTTCTCCTGAAGGCCGAAGCGGCGGGAGGCCTCGGACTCGCACCAGGCGACGCAGTCGTCGTAGCCGTAGCCCGCGCAGGTGTCCTGCATGTCCTTGACCAGGCTCGCGAACTCGGCGTCGTCCTTGGCGTAGATGGCCTTCCAGGAGCCTTCCTTGATGGTCTTGATGACCTGCTGCCAGGTGAGCTCGAGCTCGGAGTCGCGGGTGCCCTCGGCGAAGTTCGCCGGCGGGATCACCGTGTAGTTGACGGAGTTGAGGTACTCCCACTGGCTCTTGGCGCCGGTGGTCTCGCGCCAGTCCTTCTCGGCGTCGTTCTGCGGGTCGACGATGTTGGAAGCCCAGGTGCCCTGGTAGAAGCAGTCGTCCTTGGCCTCGGGGTTCTTGGCGCCGTTGGCCCAGGTGGTGTTGTTGATCTGCAGGGTGCCGTCGGAGTAGGTGCCGGAGAGCGTGTACTTGGTGCCGGTCTTCGGCGAGGTCCACTCGGTGCCGGTGAGGTCGGTCGTCGGGTCCTCGAAGCACTTCTTGCCGAGCTCGGTGAAGACGGTGTTGCCGTCGGAGTCGTAGTCCCACATGAGGCTCTTAGGGCCGTAGAGGTTGGTGAGCGCGCCCTCGGGGGTGTAGAGCCAGTTGATGATCTGCATCACACGGTCGGGCTCGTCGCAGAGGTCGCCGATGGACCAGATGCGGCCCTGGCCGGAGGTGGAGAGGCCCTGGACGATGACGGAGGCGTCCTCGGGGACCAGCGGGAGCATGATCTTGCCGTCGGCGACGTGGTTGTCGTTGTTGTAGGCGGTCGAGCCGGCGTAGTCGAAGATCGAGAAGAGCACGTTGCCGTTGCGGACCTTGGTGATCATCTCGTCGTAGGTCTGGGTCATGGAGTCGGGGTCCACGAGGCCGTCGCGGTAGAGCTTGTTCACGAACTTGAGGGACTCCATGTAGCGGCCGTCGTCGGCCAGGGCGCCCATGAACTTGCCGGTGGCGGAGTCGTAGAGGCCGATGCCGAGCTCGTCATAGCCGTGGAAGGCGCTGGCCAGGCCCTTGACGTACATGACCATGGTGCCGTCCCAGTCGGGCCAGATGGAGAGCGCGTAGGCCGGCTTGCCGTCGTCGCCGGTGGGGCAGGCGGCCTGCATGTCCTTGAGGACGCTCTCGAGGTCGTCGAGGGTCTTGACCGCGGGGTGGCCGAGCTGCTGGTAGAGGTCCCAGCGGATGCCCCAGTTGTAGATAAAGAGGTCGTGCTCGCCCTTCTCGTTGGTCACGTTGTTGCCGATGCCGTGGATCTTGCCGTCGGAGTTGAGCTCCTTGTTGGCGTCGAGGGCCTTCTGGAAGTAGGTCTTGAGGTCGCCGCCCTCGTTGTCGAGGGTCTTGTCCTCGTCCCAGTCGAAGAGCTTGCCCTGCTCGACGGCGGACTGGTAGTCGGTGCCGTTGGCGCCCCAGATGACGAGGTCGCCGAGGTCGCCGTTCTCCATGCGGGTCTGGTAGGCGCCGTTGGTGTCCGGGACGATGGTCGCGGTCACGTTGAAGTAGTCCTTGAGCAGCGTGGCGCCCCAGCCCACCTGGTCGCCGGACCAGTTGGCGGTCTGCGAGAAGATGGTGATGGCGAGCTCCTCGTCGGAGACGTCGGAGGAGGAGTCGGAGCCGGAGTTGCTGGAGGAGCCGCAGCCGGCGAGCACGCCGGCGCCGGCGCCGACGCCCAGGAGCTTGGCGAAGTTCCTACGGCTGATAACGTGGTCTGCGTTCATGGGTTTCTCCTTAAAGAGGTGTTGGTTGGGAAGAAGGTCGCGCGCCCTTAGCCCTTGACGGCGCCGAGCATGATGCCTTCCTCGAAGTAGCGCTGCATGAAGGGGTAGACGAGCATGATCGGGATGATGGTGACCATCGAGATCGTGTACTTGATGACCTTCGTGTTGAGGGTCGCCGCCGCGGTGCCGCCGCCGGTCGTCATGGACGCGGCGAGGTTCGACGAGCTGTTGAGGTAGATCCACAGGCGGTGCTGCAGGGTGTAGAGCTCAGGCGAGTTGGACATGAGGATCAAGGAGTCCTGAAGCGAGTTCCAGTTGGCCACGGCGCCGAAGACCGCGATGGTGGCCAGAATCGGCTTGGAGAGCGGCAGGATGATCTTCGTGAAGACCTGCATGACCGACGCGCCGTCGATGGTGGCCGACTCCTCGAGCGAGGCAGGGATGGACTCGATGTAGGTCTTGACCAGGATGATGTTGTACGGGCTCACGAGCGCGGGCAGGATATAGCCCCAGAAGTTGTCGGTGAGGCCGAGCCCCAGCATGTTCAGGTACCAGGGGATGGTGCCCGCGTTGAAGTACATCGTCACGACGAGGAAGCGGTACCAGAAGCTGCGGTGCCACATCTCGCGCTTGGTCGTGAGGTAGCCGGCAAAGGCCGAGATGACGACCATGAGCGACGTCGCGATCACGGTGCGGGCCACGGTCACGATGACCGAGTTCGCGAAGTCGTTGACGTCCTTGAGCGCGATGTAGTTGTCGAAGTGGATGCCTTCGGGCAGCAGCGTGATCTGGTTGGCCGCCACGAGCGAGTTGTCCGAGATCGTGTTGATGAACAGGTAGTAGAACGGGAAGATGCACAGCAGGGTGAAGAGCGCGAACACCGTGATGTTGATCACGTTGAAGGCCACGTCGCCCGGCGTCTGCTTGTACTGGATGCCGCCGTTGATGCGCTTTGCCATTTATCCGCTCGCCTCCCTTAGATGATGCTCTCGCCGCGGAGCTTCTTGGACGCCGCGTTGGCGGCGAAGAGAAGCACGACGGAGACGATGGACTTGAACATGCCGATGGCCGTGGACATGGGGATCTGGCCGTTGCCGATGCCCAGGTTGTACACGTAGAGGTCGAGGACCTCGAGCGAGCCGGAATTGGCCGCGTTGGAGAAGACGAGGTACTGCTCCATGCCGTTGGAGAGAACGTTGGCGATGCTCATGAGGAGCAGGACGAAGAACGTGGGCATGAGCTGCGGGATCGTGACGTGCCACATCTTCTGGAAGCGCCCCGCGCCGTCGACCTCGGCGGCCTCGTAGAGGCCCGGGTCGATGCCCGTGATGGAGCTGATGTAGATGATGGCCGACCAGCCGATGCCCTTCCACATGCCCCAGAGCAGCATCTTCAGCCACATGTGCGAGCCGTCCATGAGGTAGTTCGTGTTGGCCGCGATGCCGCAGATGTTGTTCAGGAAGTTGTTGACGAAGCCGTCGGTGGAGAACATGGCGATGGCGATGGCGTAGACGATCGACCAGCCGAGGAAGTTCGGCACCGTCGTGAAGTTCTGGACGAAGCGGCGGAAGCCCTTGGACGGCACCTGCATGAGGAAGACGGCGAAGACCATCGGGATCCACGAGGTGAGGATGCCCAGGCCCGACATCGCGAGCGTGTTCGCCATGACGCGGACGACGTCGCCGCGGGTAGTGTCGTTCTGGAAGAGGATCGTGAACCACTTGAGCCCGACGAAGTTGTCGGCGTTGAGCTCGCCGCCCGCGCTGTAGTCGAAGAAGGCGTAGCGCCAGCCGAGCAGCGGCAGGTAGCAGAAGAGGAACGCCAGGACGATGATCGGCGTGAAGAGGAGGAACAGGTGGTACTTCTCCTGCATCTCCATCTTGTCCTCGACGGGCTCGATGTCGTTCTTCTCGGCCACGTTCAGGGCGAAGGAGCAGCCCACGAGCGCCAGGACGAGAACGACGAAGAAGAAGAACGCGCCGGGCAGGCAGGCCGGGACCTTATCGGACGCGGCGGAGGCGATGGTGCCGTAGACGACTCCGACGCCGCCGAGGCCGCAGGCCATGACGAGGCCGCCGATGGCCGGGAACTTGAGGCCGCTCGTGCGCACGCGCTTGTTGCCGTAGGACATGGCGGCGCCCACCAGGGCGATGATGATGCCCACGATGATGGCGGCGCAGGCCACCTGAAGCATCGTGAAGGTGTCGCCGGTGACGGCCGTCTTCTTGAGGACGCGGTCAGGGATCTGGCCGACGAGCGCCTCATGGTTGACACATGCGGTAAAGAGCGAAACGTTGCTTGAGATTGCGGTCGTGACCCGCGCGGGGTTCAGACCGGAGTAGAAAACCGACACGGCCGCAAGGATCGCGGCGATGCGCATCACGTGCTACAGGGGATGGTCCTGCATCGCGCGGGGCTTCGCCTCGGCGTCGTCGACCTGGACGGCCGCTGTTGCGGATTTCTTCATGTTCACCCTCCCATCTTTATGCTCAAAGCATGTTTGCGTGCTGGCCCGTATCTCCAATAATGCCGTTTGCGCCGACGCCGGGCCCGCCTCGGCGCGAACGGTCTGGACTCCCTCCCCTCTTTCCAGCCTTTACAGCGTGATGGCGACGGTGTGCTCGCCCGAGACCGGGCGCTCGACGACGCCGTCGCACGGCTTGCCGTCGTACAGATAGATGGTCTTCTCGCCGGCGCGGATGGCGCCGGAAGCGGAGTCGATGGTCACGTGGACGTGGGCGTCGCCCAGGCCCAGCGTGTAGGCCAGGTGCTTCTGGCCGGGGCGCAGGACCGGGTCGAACGCGAGCTTCTCGCGCCCGACGTTGGCCCCGCAGGTCTCGTAGGTAGCGAGCGTCAGCCACGAGGCGGTGCCGGAGAGGAGCGGCGCGATGTTCTCGCCGGTCTCGGAGTTGTTGTACTGGGTACAGAAGCGCGGGTTGCCCTTGATCACGTAGGGGTTCTCGATGGCCTTGTACGGGAAGGTGCGGTCCATCATGAAGTAGGCGAGCTCGGAGAGGCGCTCGGCGAGCTTCGGGTCGGAGACGGTCTTGGCGGCCTTGAGCGAGGCCACGGTGGCCATCATGGCCGCGTGCTTGAAGACGCCGGAGTTCTCGCGGTCGCCCGGGAAGTAGAGCGCTGTGCCGGTGGCCACGCCCAGGCGGTCGAAGTCGACGAGGGTGCAGAGCTTGAGGCCGACGTTGGTCTTCAGGCGCTCCTCGACGACGCCGAGCATCGTGGCGACCTGCTCCTCGGTGGCCACGCCCGCGAGCAGCGACCAGCTGTAGGAGTTGAGGAAGTAGGTGCCGGGAGCCTCGGGGTCGCCCGCCAGGCGGTCGCCGGTGGCGCCGAGGTAGGTGTAGCCGCCCTCGCGCTCGTTGTTGATGAGGCAGCGGGCGAAGTAGTCCGTCTTCCAGGCATTCTTCTGCATGGAGTCGGCGATGCGCTCGCTCATCTCGCGGGCCCAGGAGACGTCGGCCGCGAAGGAGTCGTCAAGAAGCGCGCCCATCTCGGCGAACTCGTCGGCGGCGATCTTGAGCAGGCAGGCGTTCATGACCGACTCGGTCATCTCGTTCTCCCAAGCCACGCCCCACTCCTGGCCCTTCTCGGCAAGCTGCTTGCGGTAGAGCTCCTCCTTCTGGGGCCCCTTGTAGACGACCTTGTCCAGGCGCAGGGTATCGTTCCAGTCGGCCTTGTCGAGCAGCGGCAGGCCGTGCTTGCCCACGCTGATGCAGCCGGAGTAGGTAAGCGCCGCCTTCATGGTCTCCCAGAGGGTGCGCTTCTTGCCGTCGGTGCCGGCGATTGCGAACTCAGTGGTAAGGAAGTCGGTATCGCCCGAGATGGTCACGTAGCGGTAGACCGCCTGGACGAGCCAGAGCTGGTCGTCGGAGCAGTCGCCCGGCTCCTTGCCCTTGAAGGTGAAGTCATGGTAGGCGTAGCCCATCTCCCAGACCTGGCGCACCCAGTTGGAGAGAAGGTCGCGCACGAGGTCGTTCTCGCCCATGGCACTGAGGTAGTACATGGAGGCGTAGATGTCCTGCACCTCGCGGAAGCCCATCTCGCGGTAGGACTTCTGGGTCCAAGCGAAGGCGCGCGAGACGTAGGTCTGGTAGAGGACCTGGAAGGGCAGGTTGTGCGAGATGTAGGCGTCGTACTTGTCGTCGCCGGACTGCATCTGCAGGTAGTTGGTGTAGCGGACCCAGAACGACCGCACGCCGGCGAGCGAGCGGGTAAGGGCCGCCGGGTCGCGGTATGCGTCGATGAGCGTCGCGAAGGCGGACTCGAAGGGGACGTCGTCGCCCGCGGAGCCGGACATGCCGACGAGCTCGTCGATGGTCGCGGTCTCGCCGGGAGCGACGTTAAACGTTTTCGCTACGGCAAAGAACGGAGCCATCTTGCGCGACATCGCGTTGGGCAGGTGGCCCACGAGCTCAGGCGCGGCGAGGGTGCCCGAGCCCACGAAGTCGGCGAGGCTCGTGCAGTACTCGTCCATGCCCTGACCGTCCTTGAGCACGGCCACGAAGCGCTTCTTGTTGCGCTCGCTCGTCGGCTTGGCCCACAGGGTGAGCGCGACGGGCGCGTCGCCGTCGTAGACGACCTCGGACTCCTGGACGAGGTTCGCGTAGATGACGTCGCCGGCGAGGGTGCCCGGCTCGGCGATGCCGAAGGAGCCGGTAAAGACGATGCGCAGCTCGCGGGGGGCGTCGCCGAGGTTCTTGACGGTCACGCGCTGGGCCTCGACGGCGGAGGGCATGCCGGGCTCCTGCGGGAGCATAAAGATCGTGCGCTCGACGGCGAGGCCGTCGGCGGTGGTGTAGTCGATCTTGGTCCAGCCCTGCGAGTGCGTGCAGGAGGCAGACTCGACGTTCGTCTCGACGTCGGCGGAGTAGAAGATCTGCTCGCCGTTCTCGGTCAGATAGAACTGGCGGTTCTCGGGCTCGCCGTTCTGCGAGGGGTCGAGGACGAAGCGGGTGGCGAGGACCTGCTCGCCACCCGTGGCGCGGAAGGAGCCGCGGCCGAGTCCGTCGACGGCGCCCTTCGGCGTGGTGCAGAGCGGGTACGGGTAGCCCGCGCGGTTGCCGAGCAGGAGGTTCACGGCGTAGTGGGAGCTCACGGGGTAGGCCTTGAGGTCGAGCGAGAAGTTGCCGTCGTCGCCGAGGATGCCGGCGCCCGCGATGGTGCGGGTCACGGCCGTCTTGACGGCCTCGGCCACGGCGCCCGGAACCTCGACGAGGCCGTCGGCGGTCTCGCAGGTGACGACCTCGCCGGAGAGCGAGACGAGCGCGGTCGCCTGCAGGGACTCGACGAACGCGGCGACGCCGCGGTCGGCCATGAGGTGCTGGCAGATCGGCGCCTCGTACGGCAGGCCCACGAAGCCGAGGGCGCGGGTGCGGCGCGCATCCAGGTAGATGGCGTCGAGCGTGGGCGCGGCGGCCTTCTCGCCGAAGGACTCGGGGACGAAGTCGACGGCGGGCTTTACCTGCTCACGGGCTCTCTCGGTGCAAAAGTTCATCTGTCGTTCCTCCATGTGGACGTGGGTTGGAAAATCGGGGAATACGGTCGATTGGGTAGGTTAAACGTTTTCGTTACGCGGCAAGAAATACTGGCCCCGCGCTAGGCCGTGAGGTCGCGGACCGTCGAGCCGGGCTGCACGGAGCCCGCGATGACGATCCGGCGCGGCTCGTAGGAGTCGCCCTTCTCTATGGCCGAGAAGAGCTCGGCCAGCGCGGCGCGCCCCATGGCCTCGGCGTCCTGCCGGTACGTGACGAGGCGCGGCCGCAGGAGCCCGGCCAGGCGGGCACCGTCGTAGCCGACGCAGCTGACGTCGCCGGGGATGGACTTTCCCTCCCGCTCGAGCTCGGTGAGGCCGCCGAGGTAGGAGATGTCGTCCGGGAAGAGAATGCAGGTCGGCGGCACGGGCAGGGACATGAGCTCGCGGGTCGCGACGCCCGTCTCCTTGGGGCTCTGAAAGAGCGCCTCGCGGACATACTCCTCGGGGACGGCGATGCCGCGCTTCTCGCACGCGGCGCGGAAGGCGGAGATGCGCTCGAGGGTGACCTGGCCCTTCTGGCCGTGGATGAAGGCGATGCGGGTGTGGCCGAGGTTGGCCACGTAGTCGACGATCTGCTCCATGGAGCCGGCGTTGTCGCTCCACACCGAGGAGCGGCCCTCGAAGTCGCGCTCGACCGAGACGACCGGCAGCGGGTTCTTCGCCAGGCGCTCGAGGTCCTCCTGGTCGATGTTGCCGTTGCACACGAGCACGCCGTCGCAGTTGCGGCGCATGGCGTGGGCGGCATAGCCGAACTCGGAGATGCCGCGGTTGGAGAGGAAAGTCAGGTCGTAGCCGGCCCCCTCGGCGCTCTCGCACACGGCGGTGAGCATGCGGGAGAAGTACTCGTGGTCCATCTCGTTCTGGTAAACCACGCCGATGTTATAGGAGCGCTGGGTCTTGAGCGTCTGGGCCGCGCCGTTGGGGTAGTAGTTCATGCGCTTGGCGCACTCGCGGACGCGGATGGCGTTCTTCTCGCTGACGCCCGGCATGTGGTTGAGCGCCTTGGAAACGGCCGCCACCGAGAGGCCCGTCTCCTCGGCGATCATCTTCAGCGTTACCATGCGGACCTCCTTTTTCCTGGCGCAGCGAGTGTGTTAAACGTTTTCGTTATCTAGTATAGACAGGAGAGAGAATACGTTTTCGTTGTCTTTCAAGAAGCCCGCCAACGGTCGTTTCTCGCCGCCGAACGGTACCCCATCCCTCCCTGCTTCCCCTCCGAGTTCGGAAGGCTTCCAAACTTTGGAGCCTTTCTTGCCAGCTTTGGCTCAAGCCATCTACCTGCGGATATATGAACTTGAATCGAAGTTCGGAAGGCTTCTGAAGTTTGGAAGCCTTCCGACCTTCCGGGGACGAGAGGAGCGCGGGGCAAGAGGGGCCCCGACGACGGGGCTTAGTGCTCGAAGGGGTTCTCGGTCGGGTACGGCAGGCTCGCCGGCTGGTTGTAGGCGATGTCCTCGACGCCGAGGTAGCGCAGCACGTCGAAGAGGGTCTTGCCCGCGTGGCTGAAGGCGACGGCGCCGTGGTGCGGGTAGCGCTTCTCGATCAGCACGTGGCGATAGAAGCGGCCCATCTCGGGAATGTCGAAGATGGCGATGCCGCCGAAGGAGCGGGTGGCCACCGGCAGGATCTGGCCCTCGGCCACGTAGCTGCGCAGGCGCCCTTCCGAGTCGCACTGCAAGCGGTAGAACGTGACGTCGGAGGCCGCGATGTCGCCTTCGAGCGTGCCGCGGGTGAAGTCGGGGTCGGAGCCCTCGGGCTCGAGCAGGCGGTGCTGGATGAGCTGGTACTTGACCGCGCGGTCGGCGCACATCTTGCAGCTCGGGGTGTTGCCGCAGTGGAAGCCCATGAAGGTGTCGGTGAGCTTGCAGTCGAACTTGCCGGCGATGTCCTCGTCGTAGATGTACTGGGGCACGGAGTTATTGATGTCCAGCAGCGTGACCGTATCGCCGGTGGCGCACATGCCGATGTACTCGGAGAGGGCGCCGTAGATGTCGACCTCGCAGGCCACGGGGATACCGCGGCTGACCAGGCGCGAGTTCACGTAGCAGGGCTCGAAACCGAACTCGGACGGGAAGGCGGGCCAGCACTTGTCGGCGAAGGCCACGTACTTGCGGGCGCCCTTGTGGGCCTCAGCCCAGTCAAGAAGCGTGAGCTCGAACTGCGCCATGCGCGCGAGCAGGTCGGGATAGTAGTGGCCCTCCCCCATCTCGGCGGCCATATCGGCGCAGACGTCGGCGATGCGCGGGTCGCCCTCGTGCTCGCGGTAAGAAACGAGCAGGTCGAGCTCGGAGTTCTCCTCGACCTCGACGCCCAGCTCGTAGAGGCCCTTGATCGGGGCGTTGCAGGCGAAGAAGTCCTGCGGGCGCGGGCCGAAGGTGATGATCTTGAGGTTCTTGACGCCGATGACGGTGCGCGCCACGGGCACGAAATCGGCCATCATGCGCGCGATGTCGGCGGCGGTGCCCACGGGATAGCTCGGAATGTGGGCCTTCACGTGGCGCATGCCCAGGTTGTAGCTGCAGTTGAGCATGCCGCAGTAGGCGTCGCCGCGGCCGTTGACCATGTCGCCGTCGCCCTCGGCGGCGGCCACGTACATGACGGGGCCGTCGAAGCGCTGCGCGATGAGGGTCTCGGGCGTCTCGGGCCCGAAGTTGCCGAGAAACACGGTGAGCGCGTTCACGCCCGCGGCCTCGGCCTCGGCGAGCGCGGCCTCCATATCGGCCTCGGACTCAACGGCCTTCTTAACCTCTACGACGGGCAGGCCGGCCTTCTCGCACTCGGCGACGATGGCCTCGCGGCGGCTCACGGCGAGCTTGATGGGGAAGCAGTCGCGCGAGACGGCGATGATGCCTAGCTTGACGGTCGGGATATTGCTCGATTCCAGTGCCATGGTTCCTCTCCTTTGAACTCTGGGCAGCCGCTTCGAATGGCTGCCCGGCTTTGCTTACAGGGTCACGTTCGGGCCGGTCAGGCGAACGGGCGCGCCCGCCGCGGCCTCGGCGCTCTCGGGGTGCGCGAGCAGCCACTTGTTGGACGCCCACAGAAGGTCGGCGTCCCCACCGGCCGCCGGGAGCTCGGGGGCGCCGAGGTTGGTCCCGGCAGGAAGCGCCACGAGGACCTTGAAACCGGCGTCGCTCACCTGGCAGGGGGCGTAGTGGAGCGTCGTGGCATAGACCTCGACGAGCACGCCCGCCGGCACGCGGAACGCCTTGACGCGCGCAGTGTCGAGCTCGCCGCCCACGATGTCGGACTGCTTGGCAAGAAGGAGCACGAAGTCGCCGACGCCCAGGTTGAACTCGCTCGTGCGGTGATACTCGAGGCAGTTGAGCTTGAGGTTGTGGCCGTTGCACCAGCCGAACTGGACCGAGAGGCCGCCGAAGAGCGCGGGCGCCAGGGCCTGGGCCGCCGGGAGCTGCTGGAGCGCGTCTTCCTGCGGCACGTAGCCGGTGGCCGCGGGCAGCGGGGTGCTCGCCGCGAGCTCGCTGGCGATCGCGCCGGTGAGCTTGGGGTCGACGTCGCCCCATACGTGGCCGTACTCGGCGAACGCCGGGTCCTCAACAGAGAGAATATCGATCATTTCTTATGCTCCCATCTGTGCAAAGGAAGGCTTGAGGGCGGGGTACATCCCGCGCCAGGCCCGGTAACGCCCCTCGTAGGCGGCGACGGCGTCGGCATCGGGGGCCACGACGTCGCGCACGCTCACGATGGCCTCGCAGGCAGCCTCGACGCTCGGGTACACGCCGGCCGCGACCGCGGCCAGCATGGCGCCGCCGTAGCCCGGCCCCTGCTCGGTCGCCGGCAGCGCGAGCTCGATGCCCAGCACGTCGGCGAGCATCCGCAGCCAGGCGCGGCTCTTCGCGCCGCCGCCGCACACGGTGGAGCGGCGCACGTCCACGCCGAGCGAGCGCGCGATCTCCACGGAGTCGCGGATGGCGAAGGCCACGCCCTCGAGCACGGCGCGCGTGAGGTCGGAGCGGGTGGTGGACATGCTCATTCCCACGAACGCCCCTCTTGCCAGCGTGTCGTTGTGCGGCGTGCGCTCCCCCATCAGGTACGGCAAGAAGTACGGGGCCTCGGCGGGCGCGGCATCCGGGTCGATGCCCGCCTGCTCGCCCGCGAAGTCGTCGGTGCCCAAGACGTCGCCCATCCACCAGGCGTTGCAGCTCGCGGCCGAGAGGATGCACCCCATGAGGTGCCAGCCGCCGTCGGCATGGCAGAACGAGTGGATGCGGTCGCCGACGCCGGCAGAGAAGCCCGCCGTCGGAATGAACACGGTGCCCGAGGTGCCCAGGCTCACGTTCATGGAACCGGCGCCCACGCAGCCCGTGCCCACGGCCGCGGCGGCGTTGTCGCCCGCGCCGGCGCACACGACGACGCCCTCGGGGAGGCCGAGCTCGGCGGCGACCTCGGGAAGCAGCGTGCCGATGGCCTCGTAGCTCTCGTGGACGGCGGGCAGCTGATCGGCGGTGAGGCCGCAGAGCTCGAGCATGGGCGCCGACCAGGTGCGCGTCGCCACGTCGAGCAGCAGCATGCCGGAGGCATCGGAGACGTCGGTCGCGTAGGCGCCGCAGAGCAGGTGGTTCACGTAATCCTTCGGGAGCATCACATGGGCGATGCGGGCGTAGTTCTCGGGCTCCTCGTCGCGCATCCAGAGGATCTTCGGCGCGGTGAAGCCGGCGTAGGCGATGTTGCCGGTCCAGGCCAGGAGCTTCTCGGTGCCGACCTCCTCGTTGAGGTAGCGCACCTGCTCGACGGTACGGCCGTCGTTCCAGAGGATCGCAGGGCGGATGACCTCGTCGTCGGCGTCGAGCGCCACGAGGCCGTGCATCTGCCCGCCGCAGCCGATGCCCGCGACCTGCGCGGCGTCGTGCCCGTCGAGAAGCACCGGGACGCCGCGGCGGACCGCCGCCCACCAGTCGGCGGGGTTCTGCTGGCTCCAGCCGGGGTGCGGGTACTCGACGTCATAGCCCTCGCTCACGACGTTCAGGATGGTGCCCTTCTCGTCCATAAGGAGGAACTTGCACGCCGAGGTGCCCAGGTCGATGCCGATAAAGTACATGCCCCTCTCCTTCCTTCCGCTCGCTCCGTACTTTGGTTAAGCTGCTTTATGAAACCCATTTTATAAAAGCCTTTGCTAAAATAGCAACAGACAAATTGATTGCCGCGAACGGTATGTTTTAGCCCGCGAACGGTATCTATCACCGCCCGCATACCTTTGATTCGGCAAGGACCCCCTATGACCGCACACGATGCCCCCGCAGCGAAGAGCACCCCGGCCGTCTCCTCCATATTCATGTGCCTGTACGAGGCGACGGAGCCCATGACCAAGCAGGAGGTCGCGAAGTCGTGCGGCCTCAGCCTGCCGACCGTCTACCAGGCCTTCTCCGCGCTCGAGGAGCAGGGGCTCATCGCCTGCGGGCAGGACCGCAGCTCCACGGGCGGGCGGCGCGCGCAGACCTTCGGCGTCTCCCGGGGCGCGGTGGCCACCATCGGCATCTCGCTCACCGGCCGCAGCGTGCGCTGCGTGGCCTGCGACCTCTACGGCGAGAGGATCGAGGGGCTCTACTTCAAGCAGCCGCTCGCGGCCGCGCGCACGCGCGAGACGCTGGCCGCGAGCATCCAGGAGATGACCGGCGCCATGGACGCCGAGCTCAAGCAGCGCGGCATCCGCGACGTCGGCGTGGGCATCGCCGTGCCCTCCGCCGTCGACCCCTCGACGGGGCGGCTGCTCAACACCTCGGTCCTGCGACTGGGGGACGCACAGCTCCGCGCGGGCGACCTCACCGAGCGCCTCCCCCACCCCGCGGGCGTCTTCAACGACGCCAACTGCGGCGCGTTCAGCCAAGTGTTCCCCACCACCCACGGCGAGAGCCTCGCGTACCTCTCGCTCGAGCGCGGCGTCGGCGGCGCGGTCATCATCGACGGAAAGCCGTTCGCGGGGCCGCGCGGCACGAGCGGCGAGTTCGGCCACATCTGCATCGAGCCCGGCGGCAAGAAGTGCGCCTGCGGGCGCGACGGCTGCCTCGAGGCGTACTGCTCGAGCAACGTGCTCTCCGAGGAGCTCGGGATCACGCTCGAGGAGTTCTTCGCCAAGGCGGGACGCGGGGAGAGCGAGGCCGTGGCCGCCCTCGAGGGCTATATCGGGCACCTGGCCCGGGGCGTCATAGCCATCCACACGGCGCTCGGCGTCGACGTCGCGCTCGGCGGCGAGATGGCGGCCTACCTGGAGCCGTATTTTCCGCAGGTCGAGAAGGCCGTGGCGGCGCTCGACCCCTTCCCGACGGGCGAGGGCTGCGTCGGCCGCGCGAAGCACCCGTTCCACGGCGTGCCCATCGGCGCCGCGCAGCTCATGGCCCAGCGCTTCATCGAGGGGGTTTAGGCGCCGAGAAGGGCTTCTCGCCACAAAACCACGACCTCGGCGACGCGCGCGGCGACCCTGGCGATACGCGCCGCGCTTCTTGCCACAAAGTTGCAGTCCCCGCGACGCGACGCAAGCCGAGCCGCCACAGAACAGCGCCCCCGGCGACGTCCATTGTCGCCGGGGGCGCTGTTCTGTGGCAAGAAGCCCTGATTACCGTCGCGGGGGCCGCGGTTTTGTGGCGGGGCCGGACCCGAATGTCGCCGGGAGCGGAGATTTGTGGCGAGGCCGGGCCCCAGGGGCCGCCGGGACCGAGGCCTTGCGGCGCCGGGCCGGCCGCTAGCGCTTCAGCTGCTCGAGCACCTTGACCTGGAAGCCGGAGGCGATCACGACGACGGCAGCGACGACGCAGGCGATCGCGGCGAGCAGGATGCAGTTGCCGGCTCCCCCGCCGAAGACCGCGTCGTTGAGCAGGTTCATCACGGTCGGGCTCGCGAACGAGCCGAACGAGGAGCCGATGGAGTAGACGGCCATGGCGCCCGGCATGGTGAGCGACGTGGTGGAGAGCGAGATGAGGAACGGGGCCTGCGCCATGAGGATGGTCATCGAGACGCCGGTAAAGAACGCGGCCACGGTGATGACGGTGGCGTCGGGAACGAGCGCGATAACGGCCATGGCGAGGGCCAGCAGCGCGAACGAGACGCCCAGCGAGACCTTCTGGAAGTACGGGATGATCTTGCCGATGACCATGCCGGCGAGCATGCCGCCGATGAGGCCGATGGAGCTGACGATGCCCGAGATGCCGGAATCGCCCAGGTTGCGCTCGCTCAGCAGCAGGGCGATGTTGTTGGCGAAGACGTTGTAGAGCAGCATGTAGACGAAGGCGATGGCCGCGATGGCGATGACGTTGGCGGTGATGCTCTCGCTCATCTTGGGCTTGGGGCCGGCCTCCTTGGCCTCCTCCACGCGCTCCGACTTCATGGGGATCATGGCGATCACGGCGATGACGACGATGAGCGCGATGAGATAGACGAGGTAGTTGTTCTTCCAGCCGCCGGCGGCGAGCTGGCCGCCCACGAACATCATGAAGATGCCGCCGACGTTGACGAACACGGTGTTCATGGCCATGGCCTCCTGGCGCTCCTCAGGGGAGAGAAGGTCGGTGATGAGCACCTGGGTAAGGTTGGACACGAAGCCGACGCCGCATCCGAGGACGCCGCTGCACACGAGCATGAGGGGCAGGTTGGCGGGCAGCAGGAACGGCAGGATGCCGCCGATGAACACGAGCGCGGGACCGGTGACGGCGAGGATCTTGCGCGGGATCACGTTGGCGATGCGCGCCACGATGACGGCCGCCACGAGCGACATGAGGCTCGGGATGGAGGTGAGCATCTGCACCTCCGAGACGGAGGCCTCGGGGAACGAGGCCGCGATCAGCGCGATGGAGGGGACGATGCCGAGCGGCGCCATCGAGAGGAGCGACATCGAGAAGATGCCGATCTTTGCCTTAAGGCTGCTTTTCATGGTTTCTTTCCTTGTCTTGAGAAGGGCGGGCGGGACCGCCCGCGCGGCGTTTAGGGGCGCGGGCAGGGGCGCCCGCGCGGGGCTGGAGGCAGGCGGGCGGAGCCGCCTGTATGGGGGATTGACCAGGGCGCGGGGCGAGGGAGGCGCCCCGCGCCGAGGGGGCGGGGTGGAGGCCCGCGGGCGCAGGGGCGCCCGGGCCAGGGACTAACAGGAAGCTGCGGAGACGACCAGGCGGTGCTCGCCGCAGCCGAGTTCCTTCCAGGCGCCGTCGGCCCACACGCGGGCGCGGGTGTTCTGCGGCACCTTGACGGAGAGGTCGACGAGCTCGCCCGCGCGCTTCCAGGCGACCTCGATGCGCCCGTTGACGGAGTCGTAGCCGAGCGCGGCCCGATCGAGGCCGCAACGGTAATCCGGCCGCACGTCGAAGGCCTTGTAGCCGGGCTCCGTCGCGCTAAGGCCGCCGACGCGGCGATAGATGAAGTCGCCCACGCAGCCGTTGGCGTAGTGGTTGTACGAGACATTGGTGGGGCTGCCGTCCGGCAGCATGGCCTGCCAGGCCTCCCACGTGGTGGTGGCGCCCATCTTGACCTCGTAGAGCCAGCTCGGGCAACGGTCCTCGAGGAGCATGCGGTACGCGATGTCGGCGCGGCCGGCGTCGACGAGCGTGTCCAGCAGGAACGGGACGGAGAGGAAGCCCGTGTCGTGCAGGCCGCCGTTGTCCTCGATCATCTTCACCAAGTGGGAGAGGACCGCCTCGCGCTTCTCCGCAGGGTACAGGCCGAAGGCAAGGACGAGCACGTAGATGCCCTGGAACGGGAAGTCGGTGAGAATCTCGCCGTCCTCGCCGATGTACTCGGCGATGAAGGCCTCGCGGACCTTCTCGTGGTAGGCGCGGTAGCGCTCGGCCTCGCCCGTCTTGCCCAGGGCCTCGCAGGCGCGCGCCATCACGTCCACGGTGCGCGCGAACATGGCAGGGGCCACGAGCGCACGGGTGCCGAGCGAGCTCTGGAACATGTCGATCTTCCCGTCGCTCATGACGATGCTCGGCAGCAGCCAGTCGCCCCAGTGGAAGTCGGTGTTCCACAGGTACTTCTGGCGCTCGAGGACGTCGGCGTCCTCGCAGCCGGCGTACTTCTCGGGGACTCCCTCGGCCGAGCGGGAGATGCCGTACTCGACCCAGGCCCTCATGGCCTCGTAGCTGTCCTCGAGGACGCGCTTATCGCCCAGGCGCTGGTACTGCGCCCACGGCACGATGACGGAGGCGTCGCCCCAGCCGGTCGAGCAGCACGACCCCAGGTGCGCGCACACGGTGTCGCGGTAGATCGGGGTAAAGGGCACCACGTGCGGGACGCGGCCATCCTCCAGCTGGTCGATCTTGAGGTTGCGCATCCAGCTGCGCAGGAAAGCGCGGGTGTCCATGTTGAAGGCGGCCGTGGGGGCGAAGACCTGGATGTCGCCGGTCCAGCCCATCTTCTCGCGCTGCGGGCAGTCGGTGGGGATAGAGAGGAAGTTGGCCTTCTGGCTCCAGAGGATGTTGTGCTGGAGCTGGTTCAGCCTCGGGTCGCTGCAGGCGAAATCGCCGGTCACGGGAAGGTCGCTGCCGATGACCTCGACCTCGGCGGAGACGAGCTCGAAGGGGCCGTCGGCCGAGACGCGCACGTAGCGGAAACCGTGGTAGGTAAAGCGCGTGCACAGGCGGTCGGCGCCCTGGCCGCGCGTGATGAAGACGTCCTGCTGGTCCTTGTTCGCGCCCATGACGTTGTTGACGTAGTTGCCCTCGCGGGTAAGGACCTCGGTGTGGTCGAGGACGATGCGCACGGAAGCGTCCGTCTTGACGTTGAGAACTGCGCGGCCCGAGAGTACCTGGCCAAAGTCGAGCACGAGCTCGCCCGCGGGGGTCTCGATGCGCTCGCGCAGCGGCAGGACATCGGTCACGCGGACCGGCTCGAACCACCAGGAGGCGAGGTTCCCGTAGCCGTAGTCGGCGGCCGCGGCGGGGATCCAGGCAGCGGCGTCGAAACCGGGCGCGCTCCAAGCGCCGAGCCCGGCCGTCAGGTCCTGGCACTCGCCGATGTAGAGATCGGAGTAGCGGATGGCGCCCGTGGAGCAGACGGCCTTCTCGCCCTTGGCCACGACCTCGCGGCTGCCGTCGGCGTAGGTCACGACGAGCTGGTAGAGCACCGAGAGGTCCTCGCCGTACTGGCACGGGATGCCGGGCCCCCCGATGTAGCCGGAGTACCAGCCGTCGGCCGCCGTGATGCCCAGGACGTTCGCGCCGTCGCGGAGAAGGTCGGTCACGTCGTAGGTCTGGAAATACAGCAGCTCGCCGTAGGTCGTGTAGCCCGGGGCAAGAAGCACGTCAGAGGCCGCCACGCCGTTGACCTCGACGTCGTAGACGCCGTGGGCGGTCGCGTAGAGGCGGGCGCGGGCGACGCCCTTCTTCGCGCCGAACTCCTCGCGGAAGTGGACCGGGGCGTTGAGGTCGTCCTTGTTCACCGTGTCGTCGAAGTTGCCCTCCTCGATGAACTCGGTGACGAAGTACTTGCCGTGGCGCTCGAAGGGCGAGCTCACCCACTGCGCGTCCCAGTCGGACGCGGAAAGGGGGCCGCACTCGAAGGTGGCGAAGTCGCTCCGCTCGGTCGCGCCGTCGGCATAGGTCACCTCGACGTCCCAGGCGTAAGCGGCGAAGGCCTCGAGCTCGCCGCCGAACGCGACGCCGTTGGTCGAGGAGCCCTCGACGACGCCGCTGTCCCACACGAGGCCCTTCTCGGCAAGAAGCGCCTCGGCGGTGTGCGCCACGCGGACGCGGTAGCTCGCCTGGTCCGCGCCCGAGCTCGTCTTGACCAGCCACGAGAAATCGCAGGGGCCGTCGACGCCCAACGGGTTGGTCTGCCCCGATAATTTAAGGTCATAAACCATAGATACCCTCCATAGCCAGCAAACTGGTTGATTAGCCCAAAGAACGCGTGCGCACACCTCAGTAGGCTTGTTTGAGATAAATATTCATCCCGAGCGAAGGGCGAAACAATGCAGTAATCTTTGTGATGTGTACGGAAATCTACGATTTTTTGGACGGCACCATGGGTTCCACGAACAGTTACTTCTCGCTGCTGGCGATGCAGGGCGACATCGAGGCGAACAAGCGCCTCGACGAGATGAACAGCCACTTCGAGATCGCGTTCGAGCGGCTCGGCAGGCGCGACCCGCTGCCCGAGGGCGAGGACGTCGCGCTGGTCGCGCACTCGATGCAGTTCGACACCCCGGTACACACCCATAGCTTCTACGAGCTGGTCTACGTCGACAAAGGCGAGGTCATCAACGTCGTCGAGGGAAAGAGCCTCTACATGAGGGCCGGCGACCTGTGCGTGATGGGCTACGAGTCGAGCCACAGCCTGCACGCCGTCGACCGGGACGCGGCGGTGATCAACGTGTGCCTGCGCCGGCACCTGTTCCAGACGGATTACTTCCGGGAGTTCTACGCGAACGACTCGCCCACGTCCATGCTCCTGCGCGGCGAAGGGCAGAGCAACTACCTGTTCTATCCGGACGCCTCGAGCTCGATCATCGAGACGCTCGTCCACGTGGCGGCGGCCGACTACGTGGCGGCGGGTTTCCGGCAGACGCTCGCGCTCTGCGCACGCGTGCTCCAGCTGCTCTGCGAGACCACGCGGCTCAAGGTCCACACGTACTACGGCATCGACGAGCGAACGCTCGAGATCCTCCAGCGGATCGCGGAGCACCCCGAGACGGCGACCGTCTCGTCCGTGGCGCGGGAGTTCGGCTACAGCCCCAACTACTTCTCTCAGTACATTCGCAAGCACACGGGCTACACGCCCAAGGAGATCATCACGAGGTACCGGCTCGACCGCGCTGCCGCGCTCCTTACCCAGACGGACATGACCGTGGAGCGCGTGGCGGAGGCCGTCGGCTACGCCAACTGCGGCAACTTCCATGTGATCTTCAAGCGCCAGTTCGGCCGCACGCCGGACCGTTTCCGCCACGAGCCCCAGGTAGAGTAGGCCGGCACCGAGAAGGGCTTCTTAACGTCGCCGAGGGCGCTATTCCGTGGCGCCCCCGGCCCGCAGGCGCCCGCAAAAACAACCTACCCTGCTTCTGGAGTCAGAATCAGCCCCAAAACTGACTCCAGAAGCAGGGTAGAGCTACTCAAAACGGGAAGGCCTACTCCATGTACCCGCCCTTGATCGCGGAGACCGCGTGCTCGCAGAAGAACTTGAGCACGCCGCCGTCGTAGCGGCTGGCCGGCGCCTTCCACGCGGCACGGCGCTGGGCGAGAACCGCGTCGACCTCGGCCGGAGCCTTCTCCTCGCCCGCGATGCCGCAGATCTCGAGCGTGCGGCCCGGGATGTCGATGCGAATCAGGTCGCCTTCCTCCACCAGCGCGATCGGGCCGCCATTTGCCGCCTCGGGCGAGACGTGCCCGATGGCCGGGCCCTTGGAGGCGCCGGAGAAGCGCCCGTCGGTGATGAGCGCGATGCTCGCGCCCAGCTCGGGGTCGCTCGCGATGGCCTCGGTCGTGTAGAACATCTCGGGCATGCCAGAGCCCTTGGGGCCCTCGTAGCGGATGATCACCGCGTCGCCCGGCTTGACCTCGTGGGTAAGCACGGCGTGGATGGCGTCCTCCTCGCAGTCGAAGGGACGGGCGCGCAGCGTGGCCTGGAACATCTCGCGCGGTACCACGGTGTGCTTGACCACGGCGCCCTCAGGAGCAAGGTTGCCGTGCAGGATGGCGATTGAGCCGTCGGTGCCGAAGGGGTCGTCGAAGGGACGGATGACGTCCTCGCGCTTGAGGCCCCACCTGGCCAGGTTCGCCTCGCACTTCTCGTAGTAGCCGCTCGCACGCAGCTCGTCGAGGTTCTCGCCCAGAGTCTTTCCCGTCACGGTCATCACATCGAGGTGGAGCATGGAGCGGATCTCCTCCATGATGCGAGGCACGCCGCCGGCGTAGTAGAAGAACTGCGCGGGCCACTCGCCGGCCGGGCGGATGTTCAGCAGGTAGTGGGCGCCGCGGTGCAGGCGGTCGAAGTCGTCGGCAGAGATCTCGACGCCGAACTCGCGCGCGATCGCGGGGATGTGCAGCAGCGAGTTCGTGGAGCCCGAGATGGCGCCGTGGACCATGATCAGGTTCTCGAAGGCCTCACGGGTCACGATGTCGCGCGGGCACAGGTTGTGCTCGGAGAGCCAGAGCGCCTGGCGGCCGGCGGCGCGGGCGACCTCGCGCAGGTCGCCGCTCGTGGCGGGAAGAAGCGCCGATCCGGGAAGGGCCAGGCCGAGCGCCTCGGCCGTGACCTGCATGGTCGAGGCCGTCCCCATGAAGGAGCACGCGCCGCACGACGGGCAGGCATTGTGCTCGGCGAACATCAGCTCCTCGTGAGTGATCTCGCCGCGCTCGTAGCGCGCGCTGATGGCGCCCAGCTGCTCCAGGGTAAGAAGGTCGGGGCCCGCGTCCATGACGCCGCCGGTGACGACGATCGACGGAATGTTGATGCGGCCGAGAGCCATGAGGTTCGCGGGCAGACCCTTGTCGCAGCTTGCCACGAAGACGCCGGCGTCGAAGGGCGTGGCCTTGGCGTGGATCTCGATCATGTTCGCGATGGCGTCGCGGCTGGGCAGCGAGTAGTTGATGCCGTCGTGGCCCTGGGCCTCGCCGTCGCAGATATCGGTGCAGAAGTAGCGCGCGCCATGGCCGCCCGCCTCGGCGACGCCTGCGCGGACCTCCTCGACGAGCTCGAAGAGCCCGGCGCTGCCGGGGTGCGAGTCGCCGGCGGTGGACTCGATGATGACCTGCGGCTTGTCCAGGTCCTCGATGCTCCAGCCCGAGCCCAGGCGCAGCGGGTCCATCTCGGGGCTGATCTTGCGGTACTTGCCGGAGCGCGGCTGCAGGCGGCTGGCCAGCTCGGCAGCGTCCTTCTCGATAGCGTCGGCGGTGTTCTTATCCATGGTTCCTCTCCTATTCATTGCAGGCAGATAAGTGCTTTGACCAGCGATTTGTTTGAGTCGATGGGATTTATGCAAAGAGCGAGATCACAAGTGCGCACGCCAGGCCGGTGAGTCCGATGACCGTCTCCATCACGGTCCAGGAGCGCAGGGTGGTCTTCTCGTCGATCTCCAGGAACGACGAGCACATCCAGAAGCCGGCGTCGTTCACGTGGGAGAGCGCGGTGGCACCGCCGCAGATGGCCAGGCCGATGGCGGCGCGCATGAGGACCGAGGCGCCGGAAACGGCGGGCATGGCGGCCATGATGCCCGAGGCCATGGTCATGGCCACGATCGAGCTGCCCACGGAGGCGCGCACGAGCACGGCGATGAGGAAGCCGACCACGACGAGCGGCAACGGGCTGTTCTCCAGCAAAGGTCCGATGATTTGGCCGAGGCCACAGTCTTGGAGCATCCAGCGGATCACGCCGCCGCAGGCGATGACGAGCAAGATCATGCCCACCGGCTTAAGCGAGCGGTCCGCGAGCGCCTTGAGCTCCGCACCGGTATAGCCGCGACGGGCGCCCAGCAGGTACATGGCCACGAGCGTGGCCACGGTCAGCGCCACGAACGGCTTGCCCAGGAAGGCGAGCACGTCGGCAACCTCGGTAGGCAGGGGGACGTAGCTCGAGAGCGTGCCGAGCAGGATCAGGACGAGCGGGGCCAGGACGATGGCAAGGACCATGGCAAACGAGGGCGGCTCCTTCTCGTCGCCCGCGCCCTCGGCCGAGGCCACGTGCTCGGGCACGGTGGCGAAGATGCGCGCGCCGACGTTGCGGCCCCACAGCACGCCCGCGACCGCCATGGCCACGAAGGCAGTCGGCACGCCGACGAGGATCATCGTGCCAAGGTCGACGTTCAACGTGCCCGCTACCAGCACGGACCCGGCCGAAGGCGGCACGAACGCATACCCCGATGCCAGGCCGGCGAGAAGCGCGATGCCGTAGTAGAGCGTGGACTTCTTGGTCTGCGAGGCGACGCTGAACGCGAGCGGGATGAGCACGACGACGCCCGCCTCGAAAAAGACCGTGGTGCCGATCACGAGGCCCGTGATGCCGAGCGCCCAGCTCGAGTGGCCCTGGCCGAACTTCTCGATGAAGGTCGAGGCGATCTTCTTCGCGCCGCCGCTCTCCTCGAGGATCTGGCCGAACATCGAGCCCAAGCCGATGAGCAGGGCGATGTTCTGCAAGGTCGTACCCACGCCCTTGGTCACCGTGGTGGCCACGAGCTCGAGCGGCATGCCCGCGCCGATGCCGATAAAGAGCGCCGAGACCATCATCGAGAGCACCGGGTGGAGCTTGAGCTTGATGATGAGCGCGAGCAGCAGGGCGATGCCCAGGATCGCCGAGACGACGAGCCGCGTGGGGTCCGCCAAATATGTTGGGTCTGCCATGTCCTCTCCAATTCATCAGACCTTTGCAATACGTCTGATGACTATAGCGAGTTCAAAGGTCATCTGACCTTTGAACGGCGGAAATCGGCTAAATTCATCTGATAAATACTGCGAACGGTAGCGATTTCATCGGCAAACGGCAAAGCTCTCAAGGTCAAACGGGCAGCATTTCTCGCCACTGCCCTACAATGCATCTGATGACTTATTGCTAAGAAGGAGCGCCAATGCCTAAGGACCAGGGGCTGCCGGAGCGGCTCGCAGACCAGATCATCCAGCTTATCCTCGAGGAGGGCCTCGCCCAAGGCGACCGCCTGCCCAACGAAGCGGTCCTCGTCGAGCGCCTGGGCGCAGGCCGCAGCTCCGTCCGCGAGGCCGTTAAGCTCCTGCAATCCCGAAACATCGTCCGCGTGCGGCAGGGCTCCGGCACGTACGTGGCCTCCAACCCCGGCGTCGTCGACGACCCCCTCGGCTTCACCTTCATCGACGATAAGCGCCGCCTGACGCACGACCTCCTCGAGGTCCGCTTCATGATCGAGCCCGAGATGGCGAGAATGGCCGCCGAGCACGCGACGGACGAGCAGGCGGCGCGCATCACGGAGCTCTGCAACGAGTCCGAACGCCTCGCCGAGGCCGGCGAAGACTACTCCGAGGCCGACACCGAGTTCCACAGCGCCGTGGCCCAGGCCAGCGGCAACCTCGTGGTCCCGCGCCTCATGCCCATCCTCAAGGCCTCGGTCCCCCTCTTCATAGACGTCACCGGCCGCCAGCTCGTCGCCGAGACCATCCGCACCCACCGTGGCGTCGCCGATGCCATCGCCGCCCACGACGGCACCGCCGCCCACGACGCCATGTACCTGCACCTGGTCTACAACCGCAACGCCATAGCCCAGCTCGCCGCCCGCGACGCATAACCTGCAAAAGGAGCCGTCCCTTCAGCGGGTCACTGTTGCATATGTAGGTTATTTCCCTACTTTTGCAACATTCTGAAGCGAGCAAACAAGTGCGCAGCAGTCCATCCCTAGCCCTCCCTGCCCATAGCGGCAAGAAGCGCAGCCATGTCAGCCGGTGACATCGCGGCCACGTTCGCCTTGGTCAGCAGGACCCGGTCGCTCGTCACCAGGTAATCGACCTCCGCGCGCTTCGCCGCGGCCAGAACCATGTTGTCCTCCAGGTCCCAATTGAGCTTGCGGTACTTGCAGGCGAGCCAGGCGTCGGATTCGTCTGCTCCGACCGCAGTGGCACCCTCGCGGAGCGTGTCCACACAACTCCAGGCAACGCGTCGAATGACGTTCATGGCGGTCTCGTCGATTTCCCCAACCTCGCGTGTCTTGCGCTTGAGCTCAATGATCAGGATCGCGAACACGTCCTGAAGCGCCCCGACGGGATACACAAGCTGAGCCGACGCCATCTGGGCCGCAGCAAGAAACGCCATCGCGGCATCATGCCCCGACCGGTGGCCGAGAAACGCATCGATCCACACGTTCGTGTCGACCAGAATCCTCAGCTCGGCAGGAACCGCCCCTTCCCCGCTCACAGGAGTCCCCTCTCGCCGGCCTTCTCGTAATACGCCATCTCCAGGAGCTCGTCATCAGAGGGCTGCGCCGCATCGGCAACCAAAAGGTCGACGCCCAGGGCACGCATCTGGAGCGCAACGTCCGCCGCAGCGGATTCGAACAGGTTCGGAGTCACGGGGTTGCTTTGCTTGCCGCGAACCAGATCAAGGACTTCCTGCAAGTCCCGGCCCCTTCGCGCGGCCTTCTCCCAAACACAGCGGACGACCTCGGTAGGTGTCAACCCCTCGGAAAGAAGCGCCTTATCCCCCGCCGCCTTGACCTCGGCAGGAATTCTCACGTTCATCTGTGTGACGGCAGCAGGCATCGCACGACCTCCTTAGAGCTATACGGTATAGCTCTACAATATCACGAATCAGCCCTCACAAAGAAGCGCCGCCGACGCAGATGCATCGACGGCGCTCTCGCATAGCTATTCGGTTACACGGCCCCTTAGCCTAGTCCAGGTCGCTCGGCAGCGCGATGTGGCCGACGACGGCGGAGGCGGCGCAGACGGCAGGGCTGGCCAGGTAGACCTCGGAGGTCGGGTCGCCCATGCGGCCGACGAAGTTGCGGTTCGTGGAGCTCACGCACTTCTCGCCGGCGGCGAGAATTCCCATGTAGCCGCCGAGGCATGGGCCGCAGGTCGGCGTGGAGACGACGCAGTGAGCGTTGATGAACACATCCATAAGGCCCTCGTGCACGCACTGGAGCCAGACGCCCTGCGTGGCGGGGATCACGATGCAGCGGACGTTCGGGTCCACGACGCGGCCGCGCAGGACCTCGGCGGCGGCGCGCATGTCCTCGATGCGGCCGTTGGTGCAGGAGCCGATGACGGCCTGGTCGATCTTGATTTCGCGGCTCTCGGTCACAGGGTGCGTGTTGCTCGGCAGGTGCGGCCACGAGACGCAGGGCACGATGTCCGCAGCGTCGATGTGGATGACCTGCTTGTACTGAGCATCGGCATCCGGGTGGAACTCGCGGATGGGACGCTTGGCGCGACGCTCAACGTACTCGCGACACTTCTCGTCGACCTCGAAGAGGCCGGCCTTGCCGCCCGCCTCGATGGCCATGTTCGCGATGGTCAGGCGACCCTCGACGGAGAGCGCCTCGATGGTCGAGCCGGCGAACTCCATGGCGCAGTAGAGCGCGCCGTCGACGCCGATCATGCCGATGATGTGCAGGATGATGTCCTTGGCAGAGGCGCCCTCGGGAAGCTCACCGTCGATGACGAAGCGGATGGTCTCGGGGACCTTGAACCAGGCGCGGCCGGTGGCCATGCCCACGCCGGCGTCCGTGGAGCCCACGCCCGTGGAGAACGCGCCGATGCCGCCGTAGGTGCAGGTGTGGGAGTCCGCGCCGATCATGAGGTCGCCGGGGACGACGACACCCTGCTCGGGAAGAAGGGCGTGCTCGATGCCCATGCAGCCCTGCTCGAAGTAGTTCGTGATGTTGTGCTCGTGGGCGAAGTCGCGCGTGACCTTGGTCTGCTCGGCGCTCTTGATGTCCTTGTTCGGCGAGTAGTGGTCCGGCACGAGGCAGATGCGGTCCTTGTCGAAGACGCCCGCGCCGATCTCGCGCACCGTCTTGATGGCGATGGGAGCCGTGATGTCGTTGGCGAGCACAAGGTCGAGGTCGCACTCGACGAGCTGGCCGGGGACGACCTCGTCGAGCCCGGCGTGGGCGGCCAGGATCTTCTCGGCCATGGTCATGGGACGTGCCATGTTGGTTCCTCTCCTAGGGGCTGTTTCGCAGCAGTGTTCTAATGATACTCTGCGCCGACGGATGTCGTGCGTCGCGAAGGGGCCCAAAGGACCCAGATATACTGCTGCGGCGGCAACGAGCCCACAGCCCCGGGCGCAAACGAAAACAGGCCAGAAGCTAATAGCCTCTGACCTGTGAATTTACTGGTGGCGGGGAAGGGAGTCGAACCCCTGACACGGGGATTTTCAGTCCCCTGCTCTACCAACTGAGCTACCCAGCCGAATGCGTGCGGGGATTACTATAGCAAAC
Organism: Coriobacteriia bacterium; assembly: GCA_030530145.1. Classification (GTDB taxonomy): domain Bacteria; phylum Actinomycetota; class Coriobacteriia; order Coriobacteriales; family Atopobiaceae; genus Paratractidigestivibacter. The sequence goes on from JAUMVN010000020.1 coordinate 38,826, forward strand.
TCTGCCCGCGCGTCAAAGAACTTTTTTGAGAAACTTTCGGGCGCCCGCAGAAGGGAAGCCGGGATCAGCAAGAAGCCTGTCTCCGCCTCCGCAAGCCGCTCACAAAAGCGCTCGAATACCAATCGCCAGTCCCGACGCGCTCGGGAGCGCTCCGGAGACTGCCCGAGTACCAATCCGATTATCCGACACGCTGGTCCTCGGCCGATTCTTTGCGCAACCAGCCCGATGGATCGGTATTCGCCCGAATTCCGAAGCAGCCGACCGGGACGCATTGGTACTCGGGGCGTTTTCCGCGCGAAGAAGAGCCTCAACGCGCCCGCGCCGCCTCCACGAACGCCGAGAAGACCTGCCGCGAGGCCTCATCCACGCGGTGCGCGAACTCGGGGTGCCACTGCACTGCCCAGAGGAACGCGGACGCAGGCCGCCACAGCGCCTCGACAAGCCCATCGGGCGAGACCGCCATGGCCTCGAGCCCCGGCGCAAGCTCGCGCACCGCCTGATGGTGGTAACTGTTCACGGCGTGCTCCCCCGACCCGATTGCCTCCGCGAGCGGCGTGCCCGGCGCGACCTCGACCGTGTGCACGGGCACATCATAGGGCGGCGTGCCGTGGTGCTCGACCCCCGACGGGCGCTGCACGGGCAAATCCTGCCACAACGTGCCTCCGAGCAGGGCGTTTATCACCTGGATGCCACGACAGATGCCGAGCACCGGCAGGTCGCGCTCGAGCGCCAGGGGCAGCAGCGCCGCCTCCATGCGGTCGCGCTCGGGGCAGGTCTCCCCCACGAGCGCCGCGGCCTCGGGCGCCGCCTCGCCGTACACCTCGGGCGCCACGTCCTGCCCACCGGCAATGAGGAGCCCGTCGCAGGCGGAAAGCGTCCGCTCCAGCACCTCCGCGTCGTCGCTCAGCGGCAGCATGAGGGGCACGCCGCCCGCCTCGAGCACGCCCTCGAAGTAGCCCGGCAGCATCCAATAGCTCTCACGCTGCTCGTCAACGAGCGGCGTCACGCCGATGACCGGCCTTCTCGCCTCGCCCATACAGGTCTCCTTCGCTGCGCCCTCAAAAACTGCCGCCAACTCGCACCCCCAATTCTAGGCAACAGGGGTTTCGTGAATCGAAAGCCGAGATAGCGGCAGTTTTAAAAGTAGGACGGCCGGAAGCGCGTGGCTTCCGGCCGCCCCGGCCCCTTCCCTGCAAAGAAGCGCTCTCGCTACTTCCCCGCCTTGGAGCGGGCGGTCTGGATCATGCGGTTGATGGCGTTGATGTAGGCCTTCGCGCTCGACACGATGATGTCGGTGTCCGCGCCGCGGCCGGAGTAGACGCTGCCGTCCTCGGCGGTCACGCGCACCGTGACCTCGCCGATGGCGTCGATGCCGCGCGTGATGGCTTTGACGTTGAACTCCGCGAGGTCGCCGTGGACGGCCACGACCTGGTCAACAGCCTTGTACGCCGCGTCGACGGGGCCGGTGCCCGTGGAGCAGACCACGTGCTTGACGCCGAGCTCGTCGGTGATGGTGGCCGTGGCGGTCGGCACGAGCGGGTCGCCGCAGGAGACCTGCAGAGCGTCCAGGGTGTAGATGGCCTTCACCTCGCGGTCGCGCTCCTGCACCATGGACTCGAGGTCCTCGTCGTAGACCTCCTTCTTCTGGTCCGCGATCTCGAGGAAGCGCGTGTAGACGTCGTCGAACTCCTCGTCCTTGAAGGTGTAGCCGAGCTCGCCCAGGCGGTGGCGCAGCGCCGCGTGGCCGGAGCGGGCCGAGAGGATGATCTCGGAGCCGGCGGCGCCCACGTCGGCCGGGTCGATGATCTCGTAGGTGTTGCGGGCCTTGAGCACGCCGTCCTGGTGGATGCCGGAGCTGTGCGCGAAGGCGTTGGCGCCCACAATGGCCTTGTTGGCCTGCACGTTCATGCCCGTGATGCGGCTGACCAGGTGAGAAGCGCGCGTGAGCTCGGGGGTCACCACGTCAGTGTGGGCGTCCAGGCCCTCGCCGTGCATCTTGATGGCCATGACAACCTCCTCGAGCGCGGTGTTGCCGGCGCGCTCGCCCAGGCCGTTGATGGTGCACTCGA
>JAUMVN010000021.1:0-4086 GCA_030530145.1 Coriobacteriia bacterium
ACGAGCCCGGCGAAGACGCTGGGGTTCTTGTCCTTGAATATCACTTACGCCCTCCGATACAACTAGATAACGCCCGCCCACCGGCGGAAACGTTAAACTCATCGGCTAACAAATTTCAGGCATGTGCTGAGTGTGTTTAGGCTGCGTTGATGCGTGGCCCGGTGTGACCCCGGCCCATTCAGGGATAGTTTAGCCCACCTCAACGAAAGTCACATAATCCCCGTAGCAAATCGTTTACCCGAAGGATGGGCGGCCGGGCGCGGCTCGCCCACCTCCGTCGCCCCACCTTCCGCCGAAAGCCACGTCCCCCGGAAAGGTCGCTGGGCTAGCTTGGATGAAGCGAGTTTGAGCAACCCAGACCGAAAGGAGCCTCCCATGGCTAAGAAAGTACTTCTCCTCTGCGGCGACTTTACCGAGGACTACGAGACGATGGTGCCGTTCCAGGCGCTCGGCGTGCTCGGCTACCAGGTCGACGCCGTCTGCCCCGACAAGAAGGCTGGCGACACCGTGGCCACAGCCGTCCACGACTTCCTCGGCGAGCAGACCTACACCGAGCTGCGCGGCCACAACTTCGCGCTCACGGCTGACTTCGACTCCGTGGACACCGCCGACTACGAGGGCCTCTTCATCACCGGCGGCCGCGCGCCCGAGTACATCCGCCTGAACGAGCGCGTGCTCGAGATCGTCCGCGAGTTCTTTGCCGCGAACAAGCCCGTGGCTGCCATCTGCCACGGTCCGCAGGTCCTCACCGCCGCCGGCGTTCTCTCCGGCTACAAGGCGACCGCCTACCCCGCCGTCGGCCCCGACATCACGCTCGCCGGTGGCGAATACGTTCCCGTCAACGTGGACGAGGCCGTCGTGGACAAGAACCTCGTGACCTCCCCCGCCTGGCCCGGCGACACCGCAATCGTCCGCGAGTTCGTCAAGCTCATGGGCGCGAAGATCGAGATCTAGGGGTTAACCAGCACCAAGAACTGATAGCCGCGCCTCTCCATCCTGATGACGGTGAAGGGGCGCGGTTTCTTAGCCAAGGAGCATCAGCGCACATTTCTGCAAGCGATGAGTGCCATGACCTTCGCAGCGTTTTTCTCGACGGAGTAAGCCTCGGCCAGCTCTGATTTCTTATAGGCGAAAGGCGTCCCGGCAGTTTCCTTCTTTACCAAATCCGTGAAGAACCGTTCCCAGCTTACATGTTCGGAGCTCTCGATAACCTGACCTGGATTGCCGAGCGCCTCTTCCACCGCATTCGACTTGACAATCCCAGCTTTGAGCAGAAGCCATTCGAACGATTCCGGCAAGCAAACGACAAGGGAGTCCCGGCGGAGCCCCTGAATCTTAAAGACTCGATCGGCATAGGCCCCGAACGCCGCCCCATCAGCAATAACGAATATGTCTTCTTCCGCATGCTCGTCAAGCCAATTCAAGACATTGGCATTTGAACCAGCGGCTTCGCAATCAATTCCCGATTCCCTAAGCCTTCGCTCAAAGAATTGATGGCCAGAGCGACTATCCTCAGTCAGCAAGACGTCAAAATCGCGTTTGGGTAAAGCCTTGTAGAGCGAATACCTGTAACCGCCTCGGTCGACATAGAGCGGGACAAGGGAATGGAACTTACCGCTCGTCTTAATTCGATAAATCTCGTTAACGCTGTAGGGCAGCGCAGGCAAATCTGCCCTGGTAATGATGACATAGTAATTCGAGGAGCCTTCGATTGCCTTCGCGAAATCATGCGAAAGGAGATCCCTGAGACCTTCGTCAATGAAGACGATCGAGTTCTCAAAGGCCGATAGTTGGGACTTCCAATCGCTATCGGTAAGCGCGACGCAGGGACACTCGCACTGAACGGTCACGCCGGACTGCTCGCCAAGCCTCGTGTGATCAGCGATCATCTCATAGAGCGTCGTCTTCCCCGTGCCGCTGTCGCCACGGACAATCGTGATGTTGCGGCGAATGGTGAAGCGGTATTTCGTGCCGCGCCTGCGCGAGACGTTAACCTCGAAGGATCCTCTCAACGTTGGCTCCTAAAGATACGGAATCGACTCGTGGATGAGTTCCGCCATGTTATGTGCAATAACCCCGCTGTTGACTACGCGAATCTTGAAGTCATCCGCCCCAAAATCCATAACGTGGTAAAGATTGATGAGGACCTTTCGGTTCTTGGCCATATCGAGTATCCACTTTGAACAGTTATCTCCGCAGGTAGACGCATTGAACACATGGTTACGATCGAACCTGATGAGAAGGAGCGTCTTAACCCCGCCCGAAAGCTGGAGGGGTGTGATGGGCCCCAGGACCGGGCTTTGAATCAGGCCGGCGTCAACCACATCCGAACGATCGACATCCTTGATCATCCTCACGCTGTAGTCGTTCGTGATCCACTGGTCGCGATAGGTGTTCTTGAAATAAACGGCGGTGTTGTAAATCGCGTCGGGCATATCGCCGAAGTAAACGTTTAACATTTTGATACCCCAATATGAATGACGCCTCTAACGTCAATGTGCCCGTATATCTCCCCTACTTCGCCTCCAGCCACTTCTTGCGGCTAAGGAAGTTCCAGACCATGACCACGGCGGTGGCCACGAGCTTGGTAAAGGTGACGGCGAGGGCCCCGGTGCCGAGGGCGGCCGTGCCGGCGAGCATGACGAGCTCGTTGATGCCCAGGCCCACGACGGACAGCGCGATGAAGACGGCGAACTCGCGCTGGCGGCTCATGTCGTCGCGGCGCTGGAAGACGTACTTCATGGACGCGAGGTAGTTGAAGATCACGCTCACGCAGAACGAGATGGCCGCGGAGAGGACGGGGTCCCAGCCGAGCCCCTGAGAGAGGAGCATGAGGACGCCGTAGTCGATGCAGAAGGCGATGGCGCCGACGACGCCGAACTTGAGGAATTGTTCTATGAGCTTGCGCACGGTGATTGGGGCCTTTCGGGGTTGCTGCCGGAGGGGTCTCCCCCAGGTTGTCAGGTTTTCCGGTTCCTATGATAGCGGTCCGGACGGACGTTGCGGCCGCGGGTTGGGCGTCGGGGCCGGCGGGGTCCGCGCGGCTGGCGGGGTCCGCGCGGCTGATGTGGCCCTCTCCCCCGCGCGACAAAGAAATGCGCCGCCTGCTGAGGGGTTGCAGGCGGCGCTTGGGATGGCCTTGGGCGGCGGGGAGAGGGTCCACCGCCTCAGGCAGGGTTAAACGAAATGCAGCTCACCGGCTGCGTCGGGGTTACGCCTCGGCGAGCGCGCGGCCGAGGGCCTCGCAAGCCTCCACGGCCTCGTCGTCGGGGGACTCGTTGGCGATGAGCGCGTCGACGACCTTGAGGCCGGCAGCCTCGGCGTCGTCCTTCCAGGAATCCATCCACTCGCCGCCGCCCCAGCCGTAGGAGCCGAACAGCGCGACGGGCTTCTCGCCTAGGACGTCCTTGCAGGCCTCCCAGACCGGCTCGAACTCGTCGGACTCGAGCTCCTCGGCGCCCATCGCGGGGCAGCCGAAAGCCAGGGCATCGTAGGCGGCCACGTCGTCGGCGGAGAACTCGGAGACGAGGACGGCCTTGGCCACGGCACCCGCGGCGGCGGCGCCGTCGACGACGGAGTTGGCCATCGCCTCGGTGTTGCCGGTGCCGGTCCAGTAAACGACTGCGATCTTGCTCATTGGGGAAATCCTCCTTCGTATGGCCCTTGCGGGCACCCTCTGCGACCTGGCGTTTATTGCCTTGAGATCGCACCCATCCGCAGGAGCTCCCTCATGGGAACGCCCTCGGAATATAGACGTTTGCAGCGAAGCTCCTCGCGCCCGAGCTCCTCGAAGCGGGCCCGCGCGGATCGGACGTCACCGTAGCAGCGCCAGCGACCGACCGCCTTCGCCCCGCGGCCGCCGTCGGTCATGAAGCCGCGAACGTCCTCGACCGGGTAGCCGAGGATGAGCCCGACCTCGTGCGGGAAGTCGGCGCGGCCCGAGTAGTACGACCGCAGGCGAGAAATGAGCGCAGCCACGAGGGCGTCGCCCTCCGTGCCCGTGCCCGTGCCCGGCAGCCCCGCCTGCGCGAGGAAAGCGCGGTTCTCTTCGCTGGAAAGAAGCTCCTCCACCTGCGACGGGCGCCA
>JAUMVN010000021.1:4186-40273 GCA_030530145.1 Coriobacteriia bacterium
GCACTCCTCCATCGAGGACGCCTCGCGCGGGTCGACCACGCAGCCATCGATACCCTGCCCCATCGCGCACCTCCTTTGCCTCTTGCCATGCGAGCTGTTTAGTTAGCCGTGACTTACTTCTATCCGAGGAAAGAGTACACCTTGGTTAACTCCCATTGCAACGAAAAACTTCCGCGGGCTTCTTGCCCCCTCAAGTTCGGAAGGCTTCCAAACTTGGAAACCCAGCTGCCAGGAAGAAATGCACCGCGTCTACCTGCGGATATACAATCTGCAACCGAAGTTCAGCAGCCTTCTCAAGTTTGGAAGGCTTCCAAACTTGGAAGAGAGAGGGCGGACGCAAAAGCGCCGCCGGACCTGGGAGACCGGCGGCGCTGCCTTTGCCTCAAGGCGGGTGCGGGGAGAGGGTCCGCTTGCCGCTTGCGGCGAAGTTAACATCATGATGCCCGGGTACCTGAGGGAGCTCGTGTGGGGGCACTCGCTCCACCGGAGAACCGCTCGCGTGAGGGGGACGCTGTGCGGTGCATCGTGTGCTGTGATTAGAATAAGTTCACTTGGGTTAACTCGAAGTGTAAACCTCGGCTAACACATAATGCACACAAATGCCCTTTGCTAGGTAGGAATTAAGGAACGGGACCGCTCTCGCTGTCCGGTCTGTCCGACGGTGCTACTGTTAGCCTTGGTTAACTTCAACGCCTCGATGCTCAGAGGAGACCTTAATATGCTTGATTACCTGCGCAAACAGTTCGGCGCTGAGAAAACCGGCGGCAACGGCGGCTTGGAGATCCTCCGCCACATCGGTCCCGGTCTGCTCGTCACCGTCGGCTTCATCGACCCTGGCAACTGGGCCTCCAACATGGCCGCCGGCTCGCAGTTCGGCTACTCGCTGCTGTGGGTGGTCACCCTCTCCACGATCATGCTCATCCTCCTGCAGCACAACGCGGCCCACCTGGGCATCGCGACGGGCACGTGCCTGGCCGAGGCGACCACGCGCCATCTCCCCCACCCGGCGGCGCGCGCGATCCTCGGCACCGCTTACCTGGCGACCGTCGCCACCGCCATGGCGGAGGTGCTCGGCGGCGGCATCGCCCTGCAGATGCTCTTCGGCCTCCCGCTGCGCGCGGACTGCGCGATCGTGGCGGCCGCCTCCCTCGCTATGCTCTTCTCGAGCTCGTACAAGCGAATCGAGCGCTGGATCATCGCGTTCGTGAGCGTCGTCGGGCTTTCCTTCTTGGCAGAGCTCGCGCTCGTGGACGTCGATTGGAGTGCCGCGGTGGCCGGTTGGTTCGTTCCGTCGACGCCTACAGGATCGGTGGCGGTCGTCACGAGCGTGCTCGGCGCCGTCGTCATGCCGCACAACCTCTTCCTCCACTCCGAGGTGGTCCAGGCGTCGCACTACGAGCAGCAAGGCGAGGACGTCATCGAGGAGCGCCTACGCTACGAGCTTCTCGACACGCTCTTCTCCATGGGCGTCGGCTGGGCGATCAACTCGGCGATGATCATCCTCGCGGCCACGACCTTCTACGCGCGGGGCGTCGTCGTGGACGACCTCGCGACCGCTGCGGCCACGCTCTCCCCCATCCTCGGGCCCGCGAACTCGGCAATCTTCGCCGTGGCGCTCCTCTTCGCCGGGCTCTCCAGCAGCGTGACGGTCGGCATGGCCGCGGGCACCATCAGCGCGGGCATGTTCGGGGAGGAGTACGACATTCACGACCGGCACTCGTCGGTCGGCGTGGCCCTCTGCTTCGCGGGGGCGCTCGGCGCGTGTCTCGTCGTCCGGGACGCATTCGCGGGGCTCGTGTGGAGCCAGGCGCTGCTCTCGCTCCAGCTGCCCGTCACATTGTTCCTGCTCATCGGCCTCACGAGCTCGCGGCGCGTGATGGGCGCGCACGCGAACTCGCCAGCCCTGCGAGCGGTCCTACTAGCCATCGGGGCGGCCGTGACGGCCCTTGACGTAGCGCTGATTGCCGGAGCATAGAGCGCGACGCGAATCTGAGCCGTCCGAATCGTCGGAAGCACGGCATTTTAAAGCGAACTCGTGTATTTGAGTGTCTTAATCGCATTCGCCCCAGTAGAACTTGCCTATATAGCAGCAAAACACCTGTTGGCAGAAGCTCTATAGTCTCCCAACTCAGCGCAAGGCACTCAAATACGAAGGTTTGATTTCCAGAGCGGCAAAACGCCGCCCCATCGGCCAGATAAACGGTCGATGGGGCGGCGGAAGCCGAACGTTTGCTTCCCGTTGAAGCTCGTCGCGGCCTAAGCGAGGGCGCGGGACGCCGAGGCTTGGCACGCCGGCTCGCGGCGAGCTTAAGCGACGGCACAAGCCGGCAGGGCGGTGCTCTCAAGGTACGGACGGTCGAGCAGCGGGGTCGTGTTCAGGGCCGCGACCGCCAGGGTCGAGGCGTTGTGCAGGTACGCCGCCGTGGTGATGGGCATAAGCGACGCCACGCCAGCGGCGATCAGCGCCGAGTTGAACCCGACGATGAAGCGGTAGTCCTTGTGGATATGGCCCATAAGGCGCTGCGCGAGCACGCGCATGGTCACGAGGGACTCGAGCGACGAGTCGTGCACGAGCACGTCGGCCACGGCGCGCGCGATGTCGCTTGCGTCGGACATGGCCACCGAGACGTCGGCCGCGGCGAGCGCCGGCGAGTCGTTGATGCCGTCGCCGACCATGACCACCGTGTGGCCCTCGTCCTTGAGCCGCTGCACGTGGGAGGCCTTGTCCTCGGGCAAGACCTGGGCGAAGTAGCCGTCCAGGCGCAGGTCGGCGGCCACATGCTTGGCGCAGGCCTCCGAGTCGCCCGTGATCATAACGAGGTTCGTGAAGCCGAGGGCGCGCAGCTCCCGCAGGACGCGCCTGGCCTCGGCGCGCGGCGGGTCGGAGATGCAGATGCAGCCCAGCAGCACGCGGTTCTTCGCGATGAAGACCGTGGACGAGGCCCCGGCCTCGCTGGCAAGAAGGTCATCCAGCCCCGCGGGCTTCTCGACCCCCTCGTCCTCGAAGACGAAGTGGGCAGACCCGATGCACACGTCGTCGCTCTCCACGCGGGTGGCGATGCCGTGGGCCACCACGTAGCGGACCTCGGCGTGGAGCTCGCGCTCGTGCACAAGGCCGCGCGACTGCGCCTCGGCCACGATGGCGCGCGCCATGCTGTGCGGGAAGTGCTCCTCGATGCAGGCGGAGAGCCGCAGGATGTCCTCCTCGGTCGCCTCCGAGCAGCTGATCACGCGGCTCACCGCGGGCGTCGCGTTGGTGAGCGTGCCCGTCTTGTCGAAGACGATCGTGTCCGCCGCGGCAAGGGCCTCGAGGTACTTGCCGCCGCGCACGGTGAAGCCGTGGCGCGTGGCCTCGTCCATCGCGCTCATCACGGCCAGCGGCGTGGAGAGCTTGATGGCGCAGGAGTAGTCGACCATGAGGACGGCCATGGCCTTGTTCAGGTTGCGGGTGAGCGCAAGGATGCCGAAGAAGGCTAGGAAGCTGTAGGGCACGAGGCCGTCGGCGAGCTTCTCGGCGCGCGACTGGACGCCCGCCTTGAGCTCGCTGGACTCCTCCACCATGCTCACGATGCCGTCGATGCGCGCGCAGCCCGGGGGCGCGGTGACGCTCACCTTGAGGTCGCCGTCCTCGAGCGCCGTGCCAGCGTAGACGGTGGAGCCGGCCTCCTTGCGCACGAGCGCGGCCTCACCGGTCATGGAGGACTCGTCGATCTCGCCGGCGCCTTCCACGACAACGCCGTCGACGGGCAAGACCTGCCCGGCGCCCAGGTGAAGCACCATGCCCCGCTTGACGTCCTCGGTGCGCACGCGCACGTCTTGCCCGTCGACGACCGCCCAGACGGACTCGGAGCGCACGATCATGCCGTCGCGCAGCGCCAGGTGGGCGCGCGACTGCACGTGCTCCTCCATGAGGCCCGAGAGCGAGAGCAGGAAGCTGATGGTGCCGGCCTCGGCGAACTGCCGGCGCAGGCACGAGACCGCGATGGCCGTGGCGTCGAGCACCTCGACCGTGACCTCGCCGCGCATGAGGTGCCGCAGCCCCTCGAGCACGTAGCCGACGGCGTGCACGCAGGTCACGGCAGCGCGCACCGGCGCGGGGAGAAGCACGCGCTTGATCACGCGCCAGGCGATGAGGTTGCCCACCTCGACCTGGAAGCGATTGTTCTCGAGACTGATCTCGAGCGCACCCTCGCGGGTTCCGAGGCCGACCTCGGCCACGGGCAGCGCAAGCGGGTCGAGCGCCCGCACGGCGCCGAGGACCGCGTCGCGCGCCGACGGTTCGAACGTTATGAGGATGGAGCCCACAGAAGGATGGACCTCGGCGGTGCGGACACCGTCGAGGCCCATGATCTGGTACGCGACGCCGCGGGCCTCTTCGTCGGAGAAGAGGTTGCGGCCACACCGCAGGCGAAGCCTTCCGGGAAGCTCCGAGACGATGTCGAAGACCATGTCCTAGGCCTCGGCACCCTCGGCGTCGACCTTGGCGGTGACCTCGGCGCGGATCTCGGCCTCGAGGGCGGCCAGGCGGTCGGCCACGGCGGCGTCGATCTTTGCCTGGCGGCGGGCCTCGGCGGCGACGTCGTTGGCGTCGTCCACGATGGCCTGGGTCTCGGCGGTCACGGCGTCGGCGACCTTCATGCCGGCGCAGGTGGTGGCGACGGCGGCCTTGTGCAGGACGCCCGAGGAGGCGAGGCCGGCGACGGCGCCCGCAGCGGCGGCGCCCATAGCGACGAACCAACCAGTCTTCATGTTGTGCTCCAAACGATAGCGTGTAAACGGACTGTCAAGAAACCATTATGACGCCGGCGGCGCGGCGGGGAGCAGACGGCTCCATTCAGACGAGCCGCAGCTAACATCAACCGACGCTAACTCATGAGAAGCGCTTCGGGGCGGCCATGGCGCTGCGCGGCCGGCGCTCACACAGCCCGGTAGGCCGACGGCGAGACGCCCATACAGTCGGTGAACGCCCGCGCGAACTTGCTCGCGTTCGCATAGCCGACCTCGGCCGCCACGCCCGCGACGGCCGCCGCGCTCGCACCCAGGATCTCGGAAGCGCGCAGCATCCTCAGGCGCCGGTACCACTCGTAGACGGGCAGCCCGAACTCGTCGCGGAACGCCTCCTTGAGCACGGTCGGCGAGGTCGAGCAGGCCTCCGCGAGCTCAGGGATGGTCAGGGGCTCGGAGATCGAGGTCCCCATGGCCTCGCGCGCTCCGTAGGCGACGCCCCTGCGGGCCACGTGGCGAGCGGGCTCCGCGGCGCCGTCCATGCACCGCAGGAACTCGCGGACGCGCGGCTCGAGCACCGCGTCGTCGCCCGAGAGCCAGGCCACGGCAACGTCGTCGAGAAGGTCGGCCGGCCGCGAGCCGCGGCAGAAGACATCGGCGCCGGGGGCCGCGGGCGGCTCGGCGCCGGACGGCTCCGCAGCGCCCGCCCGGGCAACCGCCAAACCAAGCAAGGCAGCCGGGGCAGTCCCCTCCCCCGCCGGATCACGCACCGGCGCCACGACGGCGATGGCCTGCAGCGGCGGCCCGTCGACGCGCACCGACGCGCCCGGCCGCCAGAGGAAGGCGTCGCCCACCTTGAGCTTCTCGCCATCTACGTCCATGGAGCCGCGGCAGCAGCGCACGAACACGCGGCGCTTCTCGCCGTCCTCGCCGCCCACGAACAGGTGACCGAGAGAGGCCCCCTCGCCCGTGCCTACGGCGAGGACGCGCGCGCACCCGAGGTCGGACACCGGGTGGCCGGACTTGGATTCGTGAAGCGAGGTGAGGCTGATCATGGCCGGGCGACTCCAAACGAACGCTGGATAAAGATCGCGCCGCCGGCGCAAGAAAGGGGTAACGTCGGCGGCGCGTTGCCTGCGGTCGAGCTCAGGGAATCCAAGCCGTTATGCAGGCGGTTTTATGCGAGGACGAGCCCTACGCGATCTCCTCCGTGAGGTCGGAGACGATCTTGTCGTCCTTCTTGTCCCATTTGGGAGCGGGACGGAAGAGCTGGAACAGGATGGCGGCGAGGGCCACGAACGCGATGACGGTCCAGACGCCGAAGTTGCCGAGCACGAAGAGCTCCCAGAGCTGGTTGATGATCATGCCCACGATCCAGCCGAAGATGCACTGGTAAGCGATGGCGAACCAGAACCACTTGGAGTCGTCCATCTGGCGACGGATGGTGCCGATGGCGGCGAAGCACGGGGCGTCGAGCATGTTGAAGGCGACGAAGCCGCACATAGCGCCGACGTGCAGGACACCGGAGGCGTCGGTGAACATGGCAGCGAAGCCGCTCCACATGGTGAGGGAGTTCTCGGTAGCGTCGCCGAGGCCGTAGAGGGAGCCGAAGGTGGAAACGAGGTTCTCCTTGGCGATCAGGGCGCTGATGGAAGCAGCGGTGGCCTGCCAGTAGTCGCAGCCCAGGGGCGCGAAGATGACGCCGAGGAAGCCGCCGATCGCGGCGAGCAGCGAGTAGTCCATGAAGTCGTCGCCGGCGCCGTCCATAGCGGACAGGAAGCCGAAGGCGCCGTCGCCGCCGTCCCAGCTGGCAACGCCGAAGTTGGAGAGGAACCAGACAACGACGGCCGCGGCGAAGATGATCGTGGAGGCCTTCTTGATGTAGCTCGAGACGCGCTCCCAGACGTGCAGCCACCAGGACTTGATGGTCGGGAAGTGGTAGTTCGGGAGCTCCATGACGAACGGGGCGGGCTCACCCTGGAAGGGCTTGGTCTTCTTGAGCATGATGGCCGAGATGACGATGGCGGCGATGCCCATGAAGTAGAACATCGGGGCGACCCACCAGGCGTCGGAGCCGCCGATGAGGACGCCCATGACGAGGGCGATGATCGGGGTCTTGGCGCCGCAGGGGATCATCGTGGTGAGCATGGCCGTCATGCGGCGGTCCTTCTCGTTCTCGATGGTCTTGGTGGCCAGGACGCCCGGGACGCCGCAGCCGGAGCTGATCAGCATCGGGATGAAGGACTTGCCGGAGAGGCCGAAGCGGCGGAAGACGCGGTCCATGACGAAGGCGACGCGGGACATGTAGCCGCAGTCCTCAAGGAAGCAAAGAAGGACGAAGAGCACGAACATCTGCGGGATGAAGCCCAGGACGGAGCCCACGCCGCCGATGATGCCGTCGATGACGAGGGACTTGACCATGTCGGAGGCGCCGGCGTCGTCAAGCCAGCCCTCGACCGCCCCGGGAATGGAGTTGACGTAGCCGTCGTAGTCGGCCATCGAGGGTTCCTCGGAGGTGCCGGCGACGGCGGCCAGGAAGCCGGCCGCGTCGACGGAGTCGATGACCTCGTCGGTCTCGTTGCCGTCCTCGTCGGTGGTCACGACGTCGGTGGCCTCGAAGTTGGCCTCCTCGCACTTGCCCGCGAAGTCCTCGACGATGGCGGCGGCGTCCTCGTCCGAGTTGTCCTCGGCGAGCGCGGCGGCAGCCTCGGTGACCTCGGCAGCGGAGTCCTCGTCGACGATGCCCTCCTCCTGGGCGGCGGCGATGAAGCCGCTCACCTGGTCGGCGTAGTGGTTATCGGCCCACTCCTCGGTGTCGGCGTCGTACTGCTCCTGGGAGGCGCCGTTGACGAAGAAGCCGTCGCCGAAGAGGTTGTCGTTGACCCAGTCGGTGCCGGCGGTGCCTACGGTGGAGATGGCGATGTAGTACACGAGCACCATCACGCAGACGAAGATCGGGAGGCCGAGGATGCGGTTGGTCACGACCTTGTCGATCTTCTCGGAGGTGGTGAGCTTCTTCGGGGCCTTGACCACGCACTCGGCCATGACCTTGGTGATCCACTCGTAGCGGTCCGAGGTGATGATGGACTCGGAGTCGTCGTCGCGGGCCTCCTCGACGGCCTTGATCAGCGGCTCGATGGCGGCGAGCTGGTCCCTAGAGAGGCCGAGGGGCTTGATGGCCTCGACGTCGCGCTCGAAGACCTTGACGGAGTACCAGCGCACGAGCTCGGGGGAGCAGGCGCCGGAGATCTTCTCGGCGATCTTCGCGAGGGCATCCTCGACCTCGGCGGTGAAGCACTTCACGCCGGTGTTCGGGGTCTTGGCGGCGACGGCGGTCTTGACGAGCTCGTCGACGTTGGTGTTGTGCAGGGCGGAGACCTCGACCACGGGGGCGCCGAGAAGCTCGGAGAGCTTCTTCGCGTCGACCTTGTCGCCGCGCTGCTCGAGCAGGTCGCACATGTTCAGGCCGACGACGACCGGGCGGCCGGCCTCGAGGACCTGGGTGGTCAGGTAGAGGTTGCGCTCGAGGTTGGTGACGTCGATGAGGTCGATGAGGGCGTCGGGTCGTTCGTTGACGATGTAGTCGCGCGAGACGACCTCCTCCGGGGTGTACGGAGAGAGGGAGTAGATGCCCGGGAGGTCGACGAAGGTCACGGACTTGTCGGCCTGCCACTTGGCCTGCTTCTTCTCGACGGTAACGCCAGGCCAGTTGCCGACGTAGCCGTTCGAGCCGGTGAGCTCGTTGAAGAGCGTGGTCTTGCCGCAGTTGGGGTTGCCTGCGAGACCAATGAACGTATCTGCCATTCCTTGCCTTTCCTAAAGGATCGTGCTTGCGGTGGTGATAAGGGCGTTTGGAGAGGTCACGGAGTTAGAAATAGGTAACTCGCTCACCCGAAAAAACGGGTTCGCACCTGCCCCGCGAACCCTTTGCTACTCGCCGTCGCGAACGTCGGAGACCTCGACGTTGGCGGCCTCGTCGCGGCGGATGGAGAGCTCGTAGCCGCGGACGGTCACCTCGATGGGGTCGCCGAGGGGAGCCACCTTCTTCACGTAGACGTGGGTGCCCTTGGTAAGGCCCATGTCCATGATGCGACGCTTGAGGGCGCCGGTGCCGGTCAGCTTGGCGACGTTGGCGCTCTGACCCACCTTCACATCCTTGAGAGTTGCCATCAATTCCCTTTCTCTTTGCCGGCGTCGGGCCGGCCCTTCCAAAAATGCACGACTTTCGCCCCGGAGGCGCTGCGGCGCGGGGCGAAAAGACGAACCTAGAGAGTGACCATGACGTGCGACGACATGGTGCGGTTGAGCGCGAGGCGCGCGCCCTTGACGTTGACGATCACGTCGCCGGAGACGCGGGAGATCACCTTGACCTCGGCGCCTTCGACGAGACCCAGGTCGGAGAGGTGCTTGCGGAGCTCGGCGCCGCCCTTGACCTTGGCGACCGTGGCCGTCTCGTCCTCGCCGAGCATGGCGAGCGGAAGCGCGCCGCCGACGCTGACGGGAGCGGCGGTGCTGACGGCAGACCCGTTCATAACAGCCTCCACAGACATTGCTGCCTCCTTATCCCCCTCCGCCTGCCGGCGATTATGCGCCGCTCGCGGATGAGAAGTTGGCCAACGTAAACAAAACCTTTAGAGAAGTAAGTTAGACCTAACTCCATTCGGACGCAACCCATATGGGGCAAAAAGTTTAGGATGGGTGACTTTTCTTTGGGACAGCGCAGGAGGGCGGCTCGGGACGGCGCAATCAGTTTGCGGACCGTTGCCCTCAGCGGGCGGCCTTTACGCGAACTGTGGCGAGAGGAAGCTCATGACCAGTGCGACCATGGCCTCCTTCTCCTTGGGGTTGGACTCGGCGATCATGATGGTCACGGCCACGAGGACGCTGTCGGGCACGCGCTTGCGACCGTCCACCCACAGGGCCCCGTTCACATCGAGGAAGTAGAGGAAGAGCGAGGCGGCAATCCGCTTGTTCCCGTCGAGGAACGAGTGGTTCTTCGTGACGAAGTAGAGCAGGTTCGCGGCCTTCTCCTCAAGGCTCGGGTAGAGCTCCTGGCCACCGAACCCCTGGTAAATAGCGGCGATGCTCGACTTAAAGGAACCGTCCTTCTCCACGCCGAACAGGTCGCTCTCCCCCGCAAACCTCATGGACTCGATGAGCTCGCGGCACTCGTCGTACTCGAGCACGTGGGTGGCCTTTGCGTTCCCCTGGGGCTTGCCGACGCGCTGATGGTCGTAATCGTCGAGAAGGTCGAGCGCGCCCGTATAGGCCTTGACGACCGCGAGGATGTCCGACGCGCCGAGCGACTCCGGGACGCGGTCCATGACGTTCACGATCTGCCCGAGCTGCTCGAGGCGCCGGCGGTTCTCGACATGGCCCTTCATGATGTACTCGCGCAGCACGCCCGTGGCCCAGCGGCGGAACTCGACGCCGCGACGCGACTTGACGCGGTACCCGACGGAGATGATGACGTCGAGGTTGTAGTGATCAACCTGGCGTTCAACCTCTCGCGCGCCCTCAATTTGAACTGTCGCAAATTTTGCGACAGTTGCCTCCCCCGCTCCTTCAAGCTCCTCGGCAAGCGCGTTATTAATGTGCTTGCCGATGGTCTTCACGTCACGGTCAAACAATATGGCCATCTGGTTCCTCGTAAGCCAGACAGTCTCCCCTTCCACGCTCACAGGCAAGGTCACCTGTGCATCGGAGGACTCGAACAGGACGATCTCGTTAGCGTTCTTCGACATGGTCATGCACCCCGCTCATCCACGGAACATAAGGACACAACTGCATTGGATACCAGCTTTGTTCTGCTGGCACACAGGGGCGCGCACCTGCGCGAGGCCCACCGGCGCGACGGCTTTGCCGATGACTGCAAACACATGCCATCGGATGCTCCGCGCGACTCTGGCTGCCTCGAAACTTGCGAACAATTGTACCACACCTATGAACATGTGTTCGCAAGAATTTCAATTTCAGCACCGGGTCACCTAACGCTGACTACCGGGCGCCATAACAGCTGCTTTAAGTTCCTGTGCGGGTAAGTTCGTTCATCAGGCCCCATTAGCAAGCGGCGATTCACGGCCCGTTTTGCCTCATTGACGTTCTCCTCTGCCTCAGCATGTAACGAGGCACATCTCGCCGTTTCTTCACTCGCCAAGGCCAGTTCTCCCTCGGCATCCTCCTTAAGTGAGCGCAGCCGCTCCAGCGTCAAGCTCTCTTTCCCGAATGAGTTCATCCTCGCCGCTCGCCGGTCGCGCAATTGATCGAGCCTGAATACCAAACTCTCCCGCCTTCTTTTCTCATCCTCGATCTCTTCCTTAAGCTTGCCCTTCTGGATCAAAGACCAGGGCTTCAGCGCGGCGAGCTCCTCTTCCTTCTTTGCGATGAGCGCGTCGCTATGCGCGACAGCGATTATCTGGCAATCAATATCCTTATCGACCCTAACAACTTCAAAGATGTCGTCAGCCAGCTCATCGTCCTTCTTGCGCAAATCTCTCTCTCGATTGAGCGCATAGAGGTGTTCCGATTCCGTCTCTTCCATTCTCGCCCGCGCGGTGTCCGAGACCTCCCTAAGCTCATCGACCTCCTCTTCCCAGGACTCCAAATCCCTTAAGTACTCAGCCTTAGACTTTGCGTAGACCACCTCTATGAGCACGTCGACCAGCTGTGTCGCAGCCGACCAATACACCTGAGACAAGGCGTCGACCAAATGCGTGCCGGCAGCCTGCCTTCCTCTACCAATCGCAAGTTCTTCTGCGCTTGATTTTTGGGCTTCGAGAAGCAAAGATCCCTGGAGGTCGAACCCGTGGACGGAGTTCAGGTCAACAATTAGAGATTCCGCCTCCAGCTGCATAAGCTCAAGATCCTCGGGGTCAGCGCCCTTGAACGCCTGGGCCCTTAGAGCCTGAACGGCAAGCCTGCAGGCAGCCTCGCACTCGCCAGCGTCGAACTCGGCGAGAGAAACCTCCCTAAGCCAATCAAACGTGGCCCCAAAGAAATCAAAGCCCACGACGTTGCGCAGGCACATCGCAAGGCAATCAACCAGCTGCCCGGGAAGATCGCTCGCGATTAAGCCGAGGACAGGCTTCTCGATGGGAAGCTCAAGCTCCTCCGCCGGCTCGGGTTGCGCCACCGGGTCGGGTTCCTCAAGCGGCTCGGGTTGCTCCCCTACGCCGTCATTAACAGGAGATGCACCCTCGGGACCCGACGCATAAACCCTGACCAGCGGCTTCTCATAGATAAGAAGGACCATCGGACTTTGCTGGGCGCCGTGAACGGATTCACGAACCTCGCCAAAGAACTCATCGGCATCGATGTTGCGGGAGCCGGCAAAAACAAGAGTAAACGGCTCAACTTCGAGTGCCCCCTCCCCGGCGGGGTTCATAGACCTCAGGTCCCAGACCATGCGGGCGCACAGGTCGAAGAACCCGGGGATTCCGTTGCCCAGGCGCAAATCATAGATGAGAAGATATTGATCGCCTCTTCTCCGCAGCATGATCGCTCCACCACATGCGGCAAGGTTGAGCAGCGTCAAGCCCGTGAGGTCGCCCTCTCTCAAGGCCTCGCGCAGCCCCGGTGCGACCATCTCGCGCGGGACGCGCAGGGCCTCGTCGCGCTCGAGCTCGCGCGCGAGCTTAGCGAAGAAGCTCCTCGCCTCGAACATAGAGGCAAAGCACCCAGGGAATTCGTCGGCGAGAAACGCGTCGAAATCGGACGCCCTTTCCGCGTTGATGTCCGCGCCTGTGCAGGCGTGATGCTCGCCATCCCAGATGATCTGCGTCGGGTTGAACCAGATCCAATCACCGGAGAGCATCGTGATGGCAAAGAGTGCCTGGTCGATTTGGCAGCGAGGGCCTGCCGCACGGCTTAGTGCGGTTTGTTCGCACCCGTCGGGGCGACGCTCAACGTCCGGCACGTCCCCCTCGCCCGGCGCGGTTGGAGCGACCGATTCATCCCGCTCGCTCTGACCTTCCGACCCATCCGGGTCATCCGGCCCATCCGGGTCATCATCCCTCTCGGGCACCTCCATGCCCAGCGTGCGCATCTCCGCGTCAATCATTGCGCGCAGACTTGGCCAATCGGCAGGCTTCCTCACGTTGCCGAGCGCGTCAATCGCAGCCTGCTCAGAGGGATTGTCGTCCGTGAGCCTAAAATCGAACAACGTCATTGCCTGGTCAATGATGCCGACCATCTTTTGCAGCTCATCCTCCGAAGCCACGCTCTCCTTCTGGAACGCAAAGGCGTCCATAAGCTCAAACAGGTAGTGGATCACGCGCTCAGAGAAGTCGGAGTAATAATCGAGAATCACATGGCGGTTCCAATCCTTTATCTGCTCGATGGAGACCTCGCCGGCGGCCACCTTCCGCTTAGCTTCACGAAGGAACCGCTGGTCGACGGCCTTACGCTCAAGCCCACGCGCCATGTCTATCGCGGTCGCGAGGCCGGCAACTGCCTGCACGAACTCGTCGGCGCCCACCTTCTCGCTTGCACACTTCTCCACGGCGGCGCTCACATCGCACACGAGCGGGTGCTCCACCTCGACGCTCTTGGCGATCTCGAGCGCCTTATCAAACGCGGCGTCTGCATCGCTGCTACTCTGATTGGGACAGTTAAGCCTCACGTAATCACTGGAGAACGGCGTGCACGGCCAGATCTGAACGCAATATCCCTCGTCGTAAGGGCGGTCGTCGGCGACCATCACGTAGCAGTTCTTGCCGCGAACGATGTCGAAGCGCTTGATCCTCGCGGCCATAGGGTTCGCGTCGCCGTCATACGCAAACCTCCTAAAGGCACGGACGAATTCATCGATACCGTGTTCTTGGAGGGCGGCCTTGACGTCTTCGTTTGTGGTCCCCGGAAGCGGGCAATAGAACAGGCCGTCGTAGGCGTACTCACCGTCGTCGATGTCGTCCCAAAGAACGGACTGGTCCGCATATGCCCTGAAGGGCCTATCGCCCTCCTCGCGCGCACAGAACACACGCCAACCGTCAGGCACCGCGACCGAGAACTCGGGGCCGGAAGCCCTCTTGCCCTCGCCAAAGGTAAGGGAGTCGACGCTGAACATCTTTGGCGCGAAGCCGGGCACAGAATCAAACGGATCGACAAACGATACCTCGGCCCACTGATCGCAACCATCGTCGGACGAGTCCCCGGTTTGCGTCCATTCTCCCGAGGGCCTTGTGTTAAGCAGGGCCTTCTTACCGTCGCGGGAAAGAAGGGCGTCATTGACGATATTCACGCCTTCACTGCTCTTGGCGTAAAACACGTCGAGAACCGCGCGTGGCTCCTTCTGACCGCCGGCGATTTGCGTTATCCGCGCATACACGCGATCCCCCACAAGCAGGCCCGCCTCGGCGTCCTCGAGCCTATCCTCAATATGATGCTCGATTCTATCCGAATAGTTAATGGGGCCAAGCTCATAGCCACAGAACACGGCACCTGCGTACCAGCCCTCAAGCAGCTCGATGGCGATATAATCGCCCGCCCGCAACATCTCAAAATTCTTTGACTGGCCTTGCCACTCGTTGCCCGTGACATCGGATTGGAAGTGAACAACGGCATCGCCCGGCAAGGATTCAACAGCGGAGAGAACCCCGTCAAGATCGATCTTGTCATAGAACGCGCGTATCTCCTCGTCGCTTGGGCGCGGCACGGAATCCGGCCGACCAACGGCGCTTATGAGCTGCTGCTCTTTAACAAACTCGGGGAAGGACTGGCCGTAGGTCTCCTTGATCCACTTATTAACCTCCTTCGCATGGAGGGAGTACTCCTCGTTCTCTTCCTTGAGGGCCGTGGCGTTGCGCGGCCGTATGGCGTGGGCGTACTTCTCCTTGAGGCGGTCGACGATGGCCTCGCAGGCCTCGGCGTCGATGCCGGAAGACTGTGACCTCTTGCTGGCGAGAACGCCTATGCTCTTGAGATACTTGGCTAACGTGACGCCAAAGACCCTGCTCGTGCACGACCTACCCGAACCCATGTAATCGATGACGGCGGCGAGGTCATCGTTAGCATCACGGAGCTCGGCCAACGTCGCGGGCTTCTCCTCCTTGTCGGCATAGCGGACCTTAAGCGCATCGAGGGCCTGCAGCTGCTCCTCGTCGGAGAACGAGAGACGCTTTGCCTTTATGATGCCTCTTTGCTCGAACAGCTCGGCTATGGTCATGCCGAACAGCCCATTGCAAACGCCCGTGTGGTCAAGGGCCCGCAGCTGGCGGCTATCGGCTTCTTCGATCACCTGTTGAACCGTAGAAGCAGGATTATCCTTGTGGCGCGCGGCCAGCTCGTCGAGTTCCCTGTTAATTTCGTCGATGTCAAGCGCCTCACGCGACCGGAAGGAATCGCGCACGTCATAACCGGCGGCAACAAGCAAGTCGCCCCAGGTCGGGTATCCGAGCCTCTTCGCGTAGAAGGTCATTTTCTTGCAAGTGTTTTGATGATCCTTGCGGAAATCGACAATAACGCCGTCGGGGTAAAACCCATCAATAGAAGGAACCGCGTACTCGACGAACCTGTCCCAGGCCCTCGCGGCAATGGAGTCGGCGTTAGCCTCGATGTCGATCTTCTCGGGAGCCTTAACGCCAACGACATAGAACCCGTATGCTGCCGCGAGCCAAGGCCAGCGCTCATAACCAATCTCTATAGCTACTTTGGTCAATCCATCAACGAACGAGTCGTGCGCATGCTTTACCGGCACCGGATCGAGTTCCCCATCCGGATACCACTCATCCAGCTGCGCGATCGCCTTCTTGACATAATCCTTGTAGTACTTCACGAGCTTCCGGCGCCGTTCGTCGGTAAGTTCAGGCATTTCAGGCACAATCTTCATGCCTAGTCATCCTCCCTCAGTGCGTCAAGCACGGTAAAGACGTCGAAGTCGCCGAGCCCGCAGTCGCAGACGGCCCGCACAATACCCTGGGCCAAAGCCTCGAACAGATCGTTCAAATCCACGTTCTGTAGGTCCATAGTCCGTTCTCCTTAAATCCCGAGCGCCTTGGCGGCCGCGTCGAGGGCATCGCCGCTCTCGTAGAACACGGGCATGACCGCGCCCAGGACCTCGGCGGGAACGCGCTGCAGGTCCGCGATGGAGCTAAAGGGAAGCAGCACCTTGGTCGCGCCGGCGTTTCTCGCCACGCGCATGACGTCGTCGAGGTTGGCCACGGGGTCGAGCGTGCCCGAGAGGTGCAGCACGCCCGGCACGGCGAGCTGCCCCATCACTGAACGCCCGGACGCCGCCGAGCAGAGCCCGACGAACTCCGCGAGCGAGACCTCGGTCGTGTCGCCCTTCTTCTGCACGTCGTCGACGTAGAGCAGGTAGTCGCGTCCCTCCACGCGCATGCCGCCGCCGAGCCTCGGTCCCGCGGCGCGGAACTGCTGGAAGGCGGCGTGGAGCGAGTCCTTCGCGGCTTTGGCCCCGACGCCCTCCACGCGGAACTTGAGGTCGCCCGCCACGCGCTTGTTCTCGAGCTTGTACACGGCCTGCTCGCCGGCCATGGAGCGCCCGACGCCGAAGACGTGGCCCGGCATGAGCGTCGCGTCGGGGATCAGGGTGTCGTCGGCCTGCTCGGGCACGCCCACGACGTGGACCGCGGCGGGATCCTCGACGTCGATGTAGCCCAGCTTGACGTCGGCGAACTCGATGCCCGCCATGATCTTGAGCTGATCCTTCACGCGGCGGCGCCCCTCGACGGCGTACTCCAGGATGGCCTCGGCGCCCTCCTTGGGGATGCGCCCCGTCGGGAAGAGGAGCTTGGACAGGCCCGAGAAGGTCTTGCGCACCGCGATCTCGTCTCGCTGGTTGAAGTCGCTGTTCAGGCGAAAGTACTCGTCGAACTCGTGCGTGAAGTCCTGCTTGCGCATCTCTTTGCAGAACTCCGAGAGGCAGTCGGTGATGAGCCCGTAGCGGCCGGTGAGAAGCTCGGAGCGCATCTTGGGCACCTCCCAGCCGGGCAGGTAGCAGTGGATGCGGTCGAAGAAAGCGGAATCGTTGTTGAACTCGGGCGGGAACGGGTCGAAGAGGTGCGTGGTCTTGAGCACGTTGGCCACCGAGTCGTTGATGTTGCCCTCGAAGACCATCGACGCCTCGGCGTTGTAGGAGTCCGTTCCGCGGCCGAAGGTGCCGTTGGCCATGTACCCCTTCATGATCTGCACGGCGTTCTCGTCGCGGAAGCGCATGCCCGCCACCTCGTCGAAGGCCACGACGTCCCAGTGCCCCACGAGGCCCATGCGGTCGCCGCGCCCGGCGTTGCTCGCAAAGAGCTTGGCCGTGGTGGTCTGCCCGCCGGAGAGCAGGTAGGAATAAGGGCTGACCTCGGTGTATATGTGGCTCTTGCCCGTGCCGCGGGGCCCGAGCTCCACCATGTTGTAGTTGCGCTCGACCAGGGGCACCATGCGCTCCAGGAAGTGCATGCGCTCGCGGTCGCTGAGCGCGTCCGGCTCGTAGCCCGCCGAGCGCAGCAGCAGGCGCACCCACTCGTCGGTGGTAAAGGCGTCGCGATGGGAGACGAGCTCCTTCAGGTCAAGGTTCGGCATCTGGATGGGCGTGAGGCTCACGATCTTGAAGGGCGAGTCCTCGGGGCCGCGCTTCTTGCTGCCCGTGGCCTTGGGGCGCTTGGGCTTGGGATCGTCGCCGAAGATGTCGTCAAGGGGGTCGACGTCGTCCTCGGGACGCAGGTACTGGATGCGCATGATGCACCAGATTCCGCCCATGAGGACCTTGGTGTACTTGCGCGCGTACTCCTCCGGCAGGACGAAGTCGCCGATGGTCAGGTTGGTAAAGCGCCCGACGTAGATGTCCTTGAACTCGTCCAGGCGCGCCGAGACCTTGTCGATCACGGTGTACTGGCCGAGCTCGCGGATGCGGGACTTGATCTTCTCGCTCTCCTCTGGGCGCACGTAGTTCTCCGCCAGGATCTTTCGGATCTTCTTGACGCCGGCGTCCACGGCCACGGGGTCGTCGGTGGCGCAGTACATGCCCAAAAGATACTCGAGGACGAAGGTGGGGATGCCCGCGCCGCGCCGCATGAGGGAGGTCAGGTCCTTGCGCACGATCTTTCCGGGGAACTCGCGGACGATCTTCTCGTCCAGGGCATCCTTCTCGTACATAGGGACAGCCGGTTCCTCGGCAGCCGGCGCAGCACTGTTTACCTGCTGGTTGTTTGAATACTCGTTCTCGTACATGTTCATCACCATCCGAAGTCGACGGGGGCGGCAAATGCGATTTGGATCCTCAGCTCGCGCAGAACGGTCGCCTGGCCGGTCTGCGCGTCCTTGGCAAGAAGGAGATACATGGCGTCCGATGCCGGCTGGAAGCCCGCGCGCAGGCCGAAGCTCGCGCCCGTGGTGCGCTCGCGGGCCTCGGGCGAGGCGCTCTCGGCCACCACGCGGACGACGTCGGACACGGGGGCATGGGCGGCGTCGGCCACAAAGACGTCGTACGCGCGCGGCAGGACCTTTCCGCCCACGGGCTCGTCCTGCAGGAACTCGAGGGTAAAGAGCGAGTTCGAGATGACCTCGAGCGTCGAGACGAGCGAGATCGTGGCCGGCGCGGCCTCCACGTAGCCCTTGGAGCCGGCGCGGTGGTTGGAGAAGCGCAGCACGGGCACGCACATCTCCTGGATGCTCACGCCGCCGTGCACGTAGTTCTCGCCGCCGCCGGCCATGCGGATGCGCACACACTCGCGCGGGAAGAAGCCCACGAGGCCGTCCGCGCCCGGCAGCGCCGCGCGCAGGAAGAGCTCCGACTCGGCGCCGGCGCGCGCGACCACGTAGCGGCGGCCCGCCTCCACGACCTCTCCCGTCACATCGGTAACGGAGGCGTGCTCGGCCTCCTCGAGCGGCTGGTCGGTGTAGAGGAAGCCGTGGTCGGCCGTTATGCACACGTCCGAGGCGCCGAACTCGCGGACCACGAGCTTGACGGCCGCGGCGAGCTCAGCGACCGCGTCCGCGCAGCCCTGGAAGACCTTGCGCTCGGTGGGGCGCTTGTCGCCCAGGGCGTCGATGGCGTTGTGGAAGACGTAGACCACATCCGCGCCGGCAACGAGCTCCTTGCGCTCCGCGCGGCCCATCTCGCCCATGAAGTCGTCGTAGGCCACGGCCACGCCCTGCGGATGCGCGCGGCGGATGGCCGCCTGGCGCCCAGCGCAGCCGACGGCCTCCTCGCCGTCGAGAAGCACCCGGAAGCCCTTGCCCTCCGCGCGCGGCGCGAGCGCGTAGGTGCCCGCCGGCAGCACCGCGGACATGCCGCACTTGGTCACGGACGGCAGCGCGGCCTGCGCGGAGCCGAGCTCGCAGGAGCCGTTGGTCTCGCGCTCGAGCACGCAGGCGAGCTCGGAGGCCACCTCGTAGCGCAGCGCGTCCGAGACGATGACCCAGGCGCGCTTCTTTGCGCGGGCGGTCGGGCCGACCACGTTGAGGTAGAGGTCGCGCTGGCGGGGCACGTCGGCCACGGATCCCTTGGCGGCCAAGTCGTCGGCCGCCGCGTTGCACCAGCGGTCGTTGACCTGGCGCAGGAACCAGCCCTTGTAGAGCTTCTCGATGGCGGCGCAGAGCGAGCGGAAATCCTCGTCGAGGCCGTAGTCGGCGCTCCTGAGCGCGGACTGGAAGGACATGTGCAGCTCGCGGTACCAGGCGTCCATGCGGTACCACTCGCCCGTGTACTCATTCCACACGCGCTCGGCCGGGAGGGCGCCCATGCCCTCGCTGTGGGCGCGGCGGAAGGCGAGCATGTGGGCCGCGGTCTCCACACCGCGATAGCAGTCGGCGAAATCGGCCGCCCAGGTGAGGCCACGGCGGCGAGAGCAGATCTCCAGCAGCTCGTCGGCGCCGTCGCCCGAGGACGCGGCGGCGGCAAAGAGCTTGCGGAGAAGCGCCGCGTCAACGCAGGGGAAGACCCCGGCGCGGGAGAGCTCGAAAGGGCTGGCGGACGCGAGACGGCCCTCAAGCCCCACCTCGGACTCCACCTCACGGGCCGCGGCCTCGAGCCCGGAATCGTCCCTGCCCCGGGCCGCCCACGCGGCGAAGACGTCGTGGCAGAGGCCGGCATGGTCGGCGCTCACGCAGGCGTCGAGCCCCGCGAGCGCGCCTGCGGGAGCCGTGCGCGAGAAGGCCGTGAGCAGCACGTGCTTGCGCAGCGCGGCCTGGTCGGAGGCGTCGCCGGCATAGCCCGTCCACGCGGTGACCGCGTTGCCGAAGGAGCCGAGCACGCCCGCGGCCTCAAGCGCAGTGACGGCTTCGGCGGCCTCCTCGGCGGGACGCGCCAAGAAGGAGACGAGCACCGAGGTACCGTCGGCCGCATCGGCTCCGAGCACGACCGCCATGATGCCCACCTCGAGCTGCTGCGGCGTCTCGTAGCCGTCGCGCAGGGCCGCGAGCCTGCGCAGGCTCGTCTTGCGCGAGAGAAACGCCTTGCGGGCGCGCAGGGCCGCGCGCATGTCCGCGTTGTCCGGGCAGCCGAGCTCGCGCAGCTGGATAGAGGCGTAGTCCGCGGAGAACTGCAGCGACCGAACCTCGACGTCCGCGAGCCAATCGCCCTCGAGCTTGCGCGCACGGCGCCGGTACAGCAGGACCTTGCGCCCCGCCAGGTTACCGTTGAGCCCGCGCTTGAGGCCGAAGACCTCGTTCTCGCGCTCCTCGAGCACCTCGACGCCGGGAAGCTCCAGCTCCTCCAGCGCGTCTGCGAACTCGCCCTCGGGGTCGTGCCAAACGACGATGCCTCCGGCCTCCCCCGCCTTGTCGAAGAGCCTCGCGAGCTCGGTCTGTATGTCCTTTAGCTTCATCGGTCCCTACTCGAATCTCTTGTTTCCTTACACAGCACGCAGTCGTCAACCTGCGGTTTATTTGATCTTTGCCAGCACGTCGGCGAACTTGGCGTAGTTGACCTTCACGCCGTCGTCCAGGTCGATGGAAATCATCTGGTCCGCCAGGTGATGGACCTTCTCCTCGTAGGTGGCAAGCTCGGCCGCCTGGTCGGCCACGCGCTTCTTCTCCTTGGCCAGCGCCGCCTTCTGGCGCCCCTCCGCGATGGCCTCGGCGTCCTCGATGTGCCCGAGCCGCGCGCGGTAGCGCTCCTGCTGCGGCAGCACGTAGTCCGTACGGATACGCGCGATGAGGTCGGGACGGTAGCGGTGCATGTACACCAGACACTTGAAGCCGCACTTCTTGCCGGAGTCGAAGAGCCAATAGATGGGGCGCTTCTTGTAGGTCTGGCAATGGTCGGCGTAGAACTCCTTGAGGAAGTAGGCGCGGATGACCTCGCGCGGCGACCCCTTGCCGCCGAGCGCGTCGGCGATGAAGCGCAGGTTATCCTCGAGGGTCTCCTCGCCGTAAGCCGCGCGAACGAAGTCGACGAAGTAGCGCACGATGTCGTCGCCGAAGTACTCGTCGTCGGTGATGGGCAGCACGTTGTCCTCGTCGCACATGAAGGTGACGTGCTCGGGGTCGGGCATCCGGGCCAGGTAGTCGGCCGCGGTGGCGCCGGCGTCGGCGAGGACCAGGCCGTCGACGTCGAGCGAGTAGCGCCCGAACATGCAGCCCACGGCGTAGCTGATGAGCGAGACGACCTCGTCGCGCTTCGTGCGAACGTAGCGGTTGCCCTTATAGCTCTCGGGGATCTCCTCGGCCGTGTCGAAGATGCGCGCCACGCTCACGTACTTGTCCTCGACCTCGACGGGCACCTCGCCCTCCATGTTGTAGATGCGCGCGAAGATGCGGTTGAGCTCCTCCTCGTTCGCACGCAGCTGCTCAAAGCGAGCGTTGACCTCGGCCTTGCGGGCCTCGTACTTGTCTGCGATTAGGGTTGCCATCGTTGGGCTGCCTTTCTATAAGAGGGAACGTGCAGGTTCCCGGGTTTGGTCAAAGGGTCCTTGGGTCACTCGTCCAGCTCTATGCGCTCGATTGCCGTCTGCAGGTAGCGAGGCAATGCCGCGAAAGAGATTCCGTACCTGCCGAGAAGCGCCGTGACGTCGTCCGCACGTACAGCCTCGCCGCGGGCGGCGCGCTTTTGCAGCAGCACGACGTCCGTGAGGAGCGCCTGCTCGTATGCGACCATCGGGTTGTTCATATGCGCCTCGCACTTCTGTTGCCGTGAATTCAAAGGGTTTACCTGCAGCTTTAGCTTGTATAACAAACATGTGTTTGCTAAAATTCCTGCTTGAATGTAACCCTTTGCGCGTGATATAAGAGAGGTGGTCCTCCCGCAAGGGTCGGCCTCCAAGAGCCGGGGGGTTTCCCCCGGCACTTTTTATTCGTAGGAGGTCGATGCCATGAGCGAGCTCTCCATCTTCATAGACGAATCCGGGGACGCCGGAGAAACGTCTCGCTACTACCTCATCACGCTTGTGCTCCACAGCCAGAGCGAGAGTATGGCAGAGGCCCTCGATCCCTATAAGATTGACCTTGCGAACAGAGGGCTTGCCCCCATCCCACTGCACCTTGGCCCGCTCCTCAACGGGAATGACGACTACAGGGGACTCGATGTCTCCGCCCGCAAAAGCTACCTGAGCTCTTTTCGAGTCATGCTTCCTCATCTGCCGTTCGGCTACAGAACATTCGCATATGAGAAGAAGCGATTCGACGGTGACGAGAAACTCCTCAACACGATGCGGAGAGACCTCACGTCCTTCCTTTTTGACAACATCGAGTACCTTCAGGCTTTCGACGTCGTCAAGGTCTACTACGACGACGGGCAAAGGATAGTGACCAAGGCCATCCACGACGCCATCGAATACGTACTTGCCAAGAATGCGATCATTTACCGAGACGCCAAACCAAGCGACTACGTGTTTCTGCAGGTTGCCGACTACATTTGCACCCTCGAACTGACCGCCATCAAATTCCACGACAATGCTGCGACCAAAACCGACTTGACCTTCTTTGGCCAGTGGGGCTCCTTTAAGAAAAACTACCTGCGAAAGCTTCGCAGCAAAAGGCTTGATTAGAGATGCAAGGCCGCTCTTTTGGGCTCCGCTAAAGAAATCCTTGGTGGTGCAGATAGACCGATCCTCCCGCAGGGACCTGCATTCGGCCGTCAAAGAGCTTTCGCTATCATATTCAAGCGCATCAGAGATGGCATGCCCATACACCAGGCCGACACAAGCGGCCAGCTTGGTAGCATCCCCGCGGCAGCATTCCATTCGCTCTGTTCCGCACGAATCTTGACTAATATCGTCTGAAGGCGGTAAATAGAAATCAGTCGTCTCGCAAGAGAGGGCAGACAAGGGCCAGGGGATCCCCCCGGCATTTTTTATATTTAGGGCAGTTGGCTCGTGAGAGAGCTCGACGCGCTCAAATACGACAATGTCGAGCAAGCCGCTGCGGAGAAGCTGTTCTTCGGAACGTGGCGCGACTTCAACAAGGGCTTTCTTAAGAAGGCAAGAAAGCACCTGCTGTAAAAGGACTGCAGAAAACACCTCGCGCAAGAGTCCCCGAATGAGGGCGACAGTCGCGCCAAAGGCGACGCGAACCCACGTCGATTCGATGTCGGCCGTTATTCGGTTTCTATGCGCCATTCTGCGTCGCCTCCCCGCTCTATCCAAAACGTTTTCCACGCCACGCCCTACCGGCCCGCGGCTTAGGCTTCCTCGATCTTGTCGCGCGTAAGGGGAGCGCTGCAGCAGCGCGCGTAGTAGAGCGTGACGTCCTGCGGATAGTCGTAGAAGAGGCTGGTGGCCTCATCCTCGTCGGCGTCCTCGCCAAAAATGCCGGATTCCCACAGCGTCTCGAACACGGACTCGCCCTCCCAGTCGTCCCACATGGCAACGGCCGAGGCATAGGCCATCTCCTTCGCGTCGGTAAGGTCACAGATCTTGCCCGTGCGGTAAATCCTCCTCAGCTCGTGCGCGAGCTCGCCGGCGGTGGGCCACTCGTCATCCTCGGCAGCATCCCACTCGCCCGTCCCTTCGGCCGAGTAGTAGTTCACACGCAGCTGGTCGTAGTCGTCGTATTCGTCGCCGTGAATCACGCACGCCTCGAAGGCGCAGTTCTGGGCAGCAAGGGCCTCGAAGTACGTGTTGATGTCGTCGTCGTTCAGCATCCCCGCCGTCGCGTAGCGCAGGCACACGGCGCACGTCTCGCCGCCGTCGACGAACCTGACCGAGGCGGTCTCGCTCAAGTAGCGGTCCAGCGACTCGGCGCCCGCGAAGGCGGCGTAATAGCTCCCGTCGAGGTCGCGCCGATACACAGAGAAGCTCTCGGCGGGGTCGTCAGGTTCCTCCACCGAACCCGTCGAGCCGCTGGCCACGGCGATATTTCGCGCCATCAGAAGGATCGCCCGATTCACGGCCTCCCGAGACCCCGCCAACGCGAACGAATCACTGTGAAAGTTTGCCATTTGATGTCTCCTTACTTCTGGAAAAGCCTTGGTTGTGCGATTAATCCAGGACTTCACAACTCGCTATAGCCGTCATTGGTCTACCGCTACTGAACAAAGTTCTTAGCGGCAAGCGCCGATGACTAAAGCAGCCAACTTAGTCTTTTGCTTTTAGACACGAATCTCTGATTGCGTCAATCGTCGGTTGAAATAGA
Organism: Coriobacteriia bacterium; assembly: GCA_030530145.1. Classification (GTDB taxonomy): domain Bacteria; phylum Actinomycetota; class Coriobacteriia; order Coriobacteriales; family Atopobiaceae; genus Paratractidigestivibacter. Next base: position 28,430 of record JAUMVN010000021.1, read on the forward strand.
GTATTTAGCTCACAGATCGAAAGAGTTCGAGCGGTCTTTTCCCTCTCAAGTAGCTCCTCATATTCAGGAACGTCGATCATGGGACGCGTTCTGAGGCCCAAGAAGACGCCATCCTTGTCATACACGCGTTCACTAGGCATGTACTTAGATTCGAGCGCGGCTTCCGCTGCAACGTAATCATTCCGACGATTTATGAGCTCTTTATATGCCTTTGAAAACTCAGCCCCGACTATCTTTGAGCCGTATGTCTTGACCTTCAGCTCAATAGTTGCCGCCTCGGCGCTAAACTCAGCGTCAAAAATGGCTTGCCCATCATGGATGAGCCTGGCAAATAACCCCAGGACCTCTTCATAGGCTTCCGTCCGCTTCGATCTGAACAATTTAAGAATCTCGCTCCGGCTTGTGCGCCACGCAGTGAACCATGCGACACCAATGGAGCCGAGCAAGGCAATTGTCTCAGGCCAATACTTGAAACAGCTGAGCCATTCTAAGATTGTCAGGTTAACCTCATTCACGTAAACCACCCATCAATATCCAACTGCTTTTCCAGAAAAGTCCTCATCATCTACAGCAGGGGGTGACGTTTGAAGTCCCCGGAGGTTTCAAGCGAGTCCCAGTCAGCAGTCACTATCTCTCCGCAGGCCTTTGACACCCGCGCCGTTTCATTGTGGTCCCAAGCAACAGGAAGACAGGGGAGCGCGAGTACGTCTCCAACCGTAGTGTTTAGCGTTGCGTTAAACGCCTGCAGTAATGCCTTGCATACGGACGAGTTGAGAAAGCCCAGATATCCAATGAGAACAGAGGCGTCAAGGGCCTGCTTTATAACAATTGTCGGGGAACCAGAACTGAATAGCTCATCTGTCGTTTTGAATCGAAAGCTAGTGTCTGAAGAAGTTATTAGACCCCAGCAAATTCCCTCTCGATTTAATGCTTTGGGATTTGGGAGTCCACCATGGCTTCCATAATTCTCGATTGCCTCTTCTGACCAGTTGACAACATCAAAACGAAGTCCTGACCAGCGGCAAAAGCCTCCACCGTTTGCATAAGGTCGCCATTTAGCGTGTAGCTTGGCCGATTCGATCTCCCACCAGTTTCTGACATACAGTTCGTTGTTGTGGGTCTTAACCCTGCCGGCAGATTCGAACACCAGACCCAGATTGCCATCCTTAAACATGGAGCCAATTGATTTGGGCAACCAGTAGGCGATGGGGGTGCCGGGGATTTGGGTGAAGGTTTGGGCGTCTCGGCGGTAGAACCAGCCGCAGGTGGGGTTTTGGATGGCCTCCACCAGCTTGAGGCGCTTCTCCTCGCTGCCGTTGATGTCAACAAGGCGCACATAGGAACCCGCGCCGGAAAGCCTGCCGTTGTAGATGACGTCGGCGGTAACGGAGACGACCTCGCCGCCGATGGCGTCGAAGGCGCGCGGGCCGAGGTGCGCCATGGTGACGATACCCTTGTTGGCGATGATGTCGCCGCGCATCCTCTCAAAGCTGCCGAGGAACATCCAGCTCTGCATGGTGACCATGGCGGCGTAGCCCTGCTCCTTGGCAAGGTTGAAGCCGCGCTCGATAAAGCACGTGCACAAATCGCTCTTCACATCCGGGTAGTGCTTCTTCACCGAGGCGCTCATGAAGGGGTTGAACTTGGCGCTGCCCATGTAGGGCGGGTTGGCAACCACCACGTCGAAGCGGCGGGAGAGGGCCTCGCACTTCTCTATGGCAAGCTTGAGCCTCTCGGCCTTGGCGCTGGCGAAGAGGTCGCCCGCGCAGACGGCGAGGTCGGCGCGCAGGTCGGCCAGGTCCTTCTCGGTGGGCGCGAGCAGGCTGCCCACCTCTCCCAGGTGCGTTAACGCCTCGGTAAGCGCCTTGCTGCAGTAGACGAGCTCGCCTTCCTCGAAGGGGATGGACTCGAGGACGCACACGTTTGCGCGCACCTCTCGCCTAAAGAAACGGCGGTCGTGCTCGCGGGCGCGCAGGGCCAAGACCAGGCTCGCTATCTGCGCGGCGCGCTCGTCGATCTCCATGCCGGCGAGGTTCTTGGAAAGGATGAGCTCAGGGATGTCGCGCTCGCGGTAACCCGCCTCCTCGTACATGGCAAAGAGCAGCTCGAAGGCGTAGGAGAGGATGTGGCCGGAACCGCACGCCGGGTCGCAGAACGTGATGTCCTCGGGGCTACTCACGCGCAGGAATTCCTCGTGCTCGGCGTCGGGCTCGATGTAGTAGGCCATACGCTCGCGCAGGGCGCTCTGGGGGTGGTTGAGCATCCAGAGGCGCCCGAGCGAGTTCTCCACCATGTAGCGCACGATCCACTCGGGTGTGAAGAGCTGGGTGGCAGGGGCGATGTCTGCCGCGGCCGCCTTGCGCTTAGAGTTGAAGAAGTCGGCCTTGAGCTCGGCGTTGTAGAACTGGTACATCCAGCCCAGGACCTCGACGTCGTCCCACGCGGCCTCGGGGATGTCGGCCACCAGGTGGTACAGGACGTCGTCTGCGCCCTGGCGCAGGAGGTTGTCCGGCAAGAGGAGCGCGTCGGCCTCCCCCACGTGGCCGAAGACGTCGGGCAGTGCGGAGGCGAGCTCGTTACACTGGGCCACCAGCACAAGACGAAAGACCGCCTCGTCGTCTCCCTCCCCCATCAGGCGCAGGACCTCGGCCTCGTCGAGGCCCGGCAGCGCGAGGTCGGCCGCCTGGCGCAGGCAGTCGGGCGCGAAGGAGCCGTCGGCGGCGCAGCTGAGCATGCGGACGTTGCTGCTCAGGTAGCCGTGGAGCTCCATGAAGCGGATGGCGATGTAGCGGTTGAACCAGGTGTAGGCGGCCTCCTGCACGAGGGCGTTATAGCCGTCCTCGGCAGCGTCGATGCGGGCAAGAAGGGCGTCGCGCTGCTTCTTCTGCGCTGCGGTGAGCACGCGGCCGGCGACCACGTCGGAGCCGGCGGGCGCTGCGGCGCGGCCGGCGTCGTCGAGACCGAAGAGGCGGCAACGCAGCTCCACGGCCTCGATGAGGCGGACGCGAGCCCAGGGGCAGAACTTCTCGAGTGCTTTGGTGTCCATGGTGTTTACCCCTTCGCCTAATCGATCTGGACGGCGTCGGCGCCCGCGAGGGCGGCGACGAGCTTGGCACGGACGGAGTCGAGGTAGGCATCCACCTCAGCCTGGCTTCGCAGGCGCTTGGGCGGGCAGAGCGTGGCACGTTGAACTTTCTTGACGCGCGGCTTGGCCGGCGCGGGCTGCGCGGGGGCCGTCTGGGCGGGTTTAGGCGCGGCGCCCGCCTGGATGGAGCCGCTCGCCGCGGCCGAGTTGACGTGGGGCACAACGGCCGGCGCCACGCGCCTCGTGGGCGCCTGGGCGGCGTTTCTGCGGTCCACCTCGGCATCGACCTTGCGGTAGAACTCGCCCTGGTCGGTGTCGAGCTTGGCCTTGATGGCGTCGAGGTCCTTGAGGGACGAGGTCTTGTTCACGGCGTCGCGGCGCTGGAGCTCGCGCTGGGAGATCTCGGGCAGGCTGACCTTCTCGGCGTCCGCGTAGCCCTTGATGTCCGCGTACATGTCTCGCACGCGGTCGAGCATCTCGGGCTTGCGGGCCTTGAGCAGCGCGTCGTAGGCCTCGCGGAGCTCCTGGCAGGCGGCGCCGAGCTCCTTGATTCGCTTGTAGGGGCGCGGCAAGCCCAAGACCTCGCGGATGAGCTGCAGGTTGTTCATGGAGGCGTCGTCGCCTGCGAGGTAGTCGCGCTCCTCGTTCAGGCTCTCGCGCAGCTGCCATGCGGTGTCGAAGAGCTGTCGCTGGCCCTTGAAGAAGCCCTCGACCTGCTCGAGGTCCTCGGCCGCGTCCAGGACGTCGTCGCAGGCGTCCGCGATGGCGGGCAAGAGGTCCGCGGGGTCGGTGCCCGCGGCCAGGAGCTTCTTGATAAGGCTCAGCGCGGCCTCGACCTCGGCGTGGCCGGGGTAGCGCACCGCGCGGTACTCGGTGTCCAGCAGGCGCTGGAGCCCCTCGGCCCGCTTGGAGAGAAGCTCGAACGAGCGGCGGGCGAGGGCGTCCTCCTCGCCGGGGACGTCGGAGACGCCGCAGAGCTCGACCACGGCCTCGCGGGCGCGGCCGCGCTTGCCCTCGCTCACGTGGACGCGGCGCTCCACCTGGAGCTTCTTCGCCTCGTTGGCTTTGCGCAGGCAGTCGACGAGCTTGGGGTTCCGCGCATCGACGGCCATGCCGGCCAGGCGCGCCTTCACGCGGCCCTGGGAGATCAGCTCGGCCATAACGGCGGCGATGTCGATCTCTCGCCAGCCGAAGGGGGCGGTGCGGCAGTGCTCCTGGACGGCGGCCATGGTCACGCTGACCTGCTGCCTGGCCTGGATGTCCAGCCAGCGCTCGACCTCGTCGAGGGCGCGGGCGTTGGGCTGCTGGCCGGGGATGGCCTGCTCTGAGCCATTGAGAATGGCGCGCAGCTCGGCGTCCGTGTGGTAGTTGCGGTCGATGCAGTCGAGCTTGGGGTAGACGCACGCGACCAGGCGCCCCAGGCACTCCTCCACGAGCTTGCGGGCCGACTGCCCGGAGGTGGGGTGGACCTCCTCGCCGGCGGCGTAGAACGCGCCGCGGCGGACGGCCTCCTCGATGAGGGCGCAGGCCTTCTTCTCCAGCTCGGCGCGTTCCTGGTTCTTCCCCTTGATAATGTCCTGGGTGGCCTTGGGCAGCGCCGCCAGGTTGACGGTGCGGGTATAGGCCTCGATGCGCGCGGCCTCGTGCAGGCAGTCGTAGTAGTCGACCTCGTCGGAGAGCACGACGATGGCCTCGGGGGCCGTGCTCGAGTTCGAGCGCATGAGCAGCGCCGTGCGGTCGAGCGCCGCCTCGTCGGAGAGGGCCGTCATCACGCGAAGGGTGAGGCCCGCGGCCTGGTTCACGCGGGTCTCGTCGAGCCACTCGCCGACGGGGAAGTTGTTCTCCCCCACCGTGAGCTTGGCTCCGGGAAAGATGTCGCCGTAGAAGACGTCGGCGATCTTCTTCGTGATGCGCGCGGCGTCGACCTCGGTGCGGGCGATCTGGCGCGCGACCTCCTGCTCGTCGTCGGTGAGGAAGACGTACTCCTCGCCGTTGCGGCCCACGTAGTTCTCGTGCACCAGGCGGTCGAGCGAGGCCTGGACCTGCTCGCGCAGCGCCAAGCGGTCGGCGCGGACGTCGTCGCACACGAGGGTGGCCACGTTGCCCACGGTCGTCTTCACGCCGTCCTCCCACTTAAGGAGGAAGAGCAGCTTGAGCACATCCACGTCCTGGGGCTCGAGGCCCTGGCCGCCGTGGGCCGCGGCCTGCGCCGCGCGGTCGACCACGCGGCGGACGTGGCCCTCGAGGAAGGTCTGCAGGGTGTCGTAGAACATCCAGAACGGGACGATGGCGTTCTCGTCCTTCTCCTCCACGCGCTGGGCCGCCTCCTGGAAGCCGCTGAGCATGGATCGCTCGCCGCTGGAGAGGTGCTTGCCCGAGCTGCCGTGGCGGCGGATCTGGCCCATGACGTTTTGCATGAGCTTGAACTGGTACCCGGCGAAGGGGAAGGTCTGGGCAAAGTCGTCGGCGTCGTCGTAGCCGATGAGGTCGCCCGCGGACTTCTCGAAGGTAAAGAGGTTGCGCAGGACAGGGGCCGTCTCGGCGTACTGCGCGAGGAGAAGCCCCGTGGCCTCGGGGTTCTTGGCCAGGACGCGGCGCTTGATGACCTCGTCGGCGCTCGAGCTGGAGAGCGAGAGGCGCGTGTTGAAGCGGCCCTGGATCTTGGAGAAGTCGTTGCCCGCGACCTTGACCACGGAGTCGATGTCCTCCTGGGAGGTGACCATGACCCACACGCGGCCGGCGCACTTGGTGCCCAGCTCCTCGACGATGGTCTGCAGGTTGAGCATGAGGTTGACGTCGCCGCCGATGAACTGGCCGATCTCGTCGGCCATGAAGAGCAGGCGGAACTGGCCGCCGTGGGCCGCGGCCTGGGCCTCGGCGTAGTCGCGGATCTGGTCGGTGAGGGCCTGGATGGAGAGGTCGGCGCCGTCGGTGCCCGCGAGCCAGCGCTCGGCCTCGTCGCGGCTCATGACGTCGGCCTCCTCCAGCGCGTCGATGACGTCGTCGGAGAAGAAGTCGTACTGGGGGCGGGCGTCGAGCCAGGGCTCGCCGTTAATCCGCGCGAAGGCGTCGCGGAAGGCCTGGGTGCGGCCGCGGTCGTCGATGAACTTCTCCAGGCGGGCGAGCTTAAGGTCCTCGCCGTAGAAGCCGAGGGCGTCGTAGAACACGCGGGCGAAGGTGCGCTTGAGGACGTCCTTGTCCTTCTCGCCGACGGCCTTGTTGTCCACGTTGAAGAGGATGGACTGGGTGGGCACTGCTGCGCAGCGAGCGGCCTGCGCGGCGACCATGGGGTCCTCGAAGCGGCCGTCGAAGTAGTCGAGGGCGCGGCGGCCGCGGACCTCTTGGTTGGTGAGCAGGTAAGAGAGCATCTTCAGGAAGTGGGACTTACCGGAGCCGAAGAAGCCGCTGATCCAGACGCCGACCTTGTCCGTAGGGACGTCGAGTGCGCGCTCGTAGGAGCCGTAGAACGAGGCGAAGTGGCCGGCGAGCTCGCGGGTGATCACGTACTCGGAGAGCTCCTGCTCGACGGCGGAGTCGTCCTCCTGGGCGACCTTGACGACGCCGTTGATGTCGCGGTCGATGTCGCGCTCGAACATCTGCTGGATACGCATGGCGTACCTTTCCCGCCCGTGGAATTCGGGCGTAAACCCAAATTCCTATAGGAGGGAGAAAGCTCTGTAGTAGTTGCCGTCGCTGAGGTTGCCGAAAAGATGCAGTTGGCGGCCGTCGTAGCGGCCGGGATAGAGCATTATCACCGGGATGTCCTCGAACACGTGCTGAGCGTTCTCGAGGATCGCATGGGCGCGGACGATCGGGTAGACCTTGCCTACGCCGCCGATGACGAGCACGTCGCGGCCGGGCTCGCGCTCGCCGTAGTCCAGCGCCCGGGCGAAGGCCTCGGGCGTCGCGATCTTCTGCAGGCGGGCGAGGAGCGCCCCGGTGCCGCGGCGGGCCTCGAGGTCCGGGATACGGTCCAGGATGCGACGCTCCTCGCAGATCGACTCGAAGACGTCCCAGAGGTCGCGGTAGACGACGCGGCACGGGAGCTGGCCCGCTTCCGACTCGCGCACGAGGGCGGCCATGCGGTCGCGGACCTCGAGCTCTCGCGCGGCGTCGTAGGGGTAGACGAAGAAGCCGACCTCGTTGCCGAGGCCGCGGTTGTGCAGGAAGTCGTCGTCGCAGAAGCGCGATCGGATGCGGTCGAAGTCCGACGCGAGGTCTTGCGAAGGTGTGCCCAGGTTGTTCATGCGCGCCTCCCCTATTCCGCCGCGCCGAACGCGGGAAGGAGGGCCTGGTCGCCGTTGGCGCGCATGGCCTGCTCAAGTGTGAGGTCGAGCAAAGGGCGGAGGAGCGTCTCGGCCCGGCGATCGTACATGCCGCACTCCACGAGGCAGGCGGTGAGCACCTGGCGGATCTTGTTCAAGGTGGCGTCGGACCAGCGGGCCGCCCGCTCGTCTTGGGCGCGCAGGCCCTCGAGGAAGGCGATGATCTCGCGCTTGGAGAGCGACTCGTCGAGGCCCTGGAGCTTCCGGGCCACCACAGCGGCGAGGAACTCCCAGACGATGCGGTTGTCGCGCGCGAGGGCATAAAGGTTGACCTGCCGCGCCTGGTCTGGAGTGCCGGTAGCAACGAGGCCGATGAGCCGGTTGCGGAGCGCGGGGTCGTCGGAAAGCGCGTCGAGGCGGCGCCAGCACGCACGCGCGATGGACTTGACCTCGCGCTCCGTGGGGTACTGGAAGATGTTCTCCTCGGCGGCGAGGTCGACCACGTCGGCGAGCTCGAGCGACTCGCCGGAACCGGCGGCGTCGGTACGCAGGCGGGCGACGGTGCGGGTCTCGCGCAGGAGCCACTGCTCGCGCGTGATGGAGCCGCGGTACGGGGCATCGGTGGGCATCGGCTACGCACCCGCCTTCGGGCAGGCACCGCCGCGCACTAAAAGCGCGCTATGAGGTACCCCCCCCCCGCAGCAAATTACTAATGGTTGGCGCCATGCGCAGACTCCCCCACTCAATGGTTTCAGCAGTCTTTATAGTAACGTCCGGTTGTGACAACAATGCCCCGAATCCGCGAGTGGGGCATAAAAACACGGCGCTGACCTGCGTTTTGTTCAGCTATTTGCTCTTGACAGAAGCATTGCGCAGGGTGTAGTTGCCCCCACCACAAGGCGCCTTGCGGCTCAGTCAGCCGTGTTGCTGGGAAAACCACACGCGTATTGCGTAGCTAAAATCAGAACAACCGAGTAGCAGTGGCGATTTGAGCCTTGAATCCTGGCTAAATCAGTCGAAAACACCATGGCTACTCGGCGAATTCGAATAAGGCTACGCATTACGCGAGGAAATTCCGGGAGACCGTCAACCAGACACATCAACGAGCCTGGAATCGCCGGCTTCCAGGCTCCACGAAAACGGCTCGAGTACCAATCGCGGGGCCTCACCCACTGGTACACAAGCCACTATCTGCGCAAAAGGCGGGATTGAAGCGCTTCAGGTGGTCTTTTGGGCGGCACGGGGTGGTATTCGGCAGGTCTTGGAAGCATCCGGCACCGGTCGGCCGCCCCCCTCCCGAAGGAAAAGCCGCCCGGCGGGCCAATCAGGCCCGCCGGGCGGCTGGGTTCGCGCGGTTCTGCGGCGTTGCAGCCCTCGCATCACCCCGTGTTCTGCAGGCCGGCGGCGACGCCGGAGACGGTGCAGAGGATCAGATAGATGAAGCGCTCCTTCTCCTCGGGGGTGAGCTTGTCGCCCTTGGTGCGCAGGGTGCGCAGCACGAGCGCCTGCGTGACGGAAAGGACGTTCACGAACGGCAGGCGCATGCGGATAACGGGCCCGAGCACGCGGCGGTGCTGCAGCGGCCACTCGTCGCCGACGATGGCGAGGACCCACTTGCGCGTGAGCTCCATCTCATCCAGGACCTTCTTGTTCAGGTCCTCGCGGTCGCCGAGCGCCAGGTAGATCTTGCCGATGCGCTCGTCGGTCTTGGAGAGCGACATCTCGATGTTGTCGATGAAGGTCGCGAAGACCGGCCACTCCTTGTACGCGGCCTGGAGCAGCTCGAGGTCGCCGAGCTTCTCGCAGGCGGTGCCCAGGCCGTACCACGCGGCCAGGTTGATGCGCGCCTGGCTCCAGGAGAAAATCCAGGGGATGGTTCGCAGGTCGTCCAGGGACTTGGCGCCCAGGCCGCGCTTGGCGGGGCGGCTGCCGATGGGCATGAGGCCGACCTCGGCGAGCGGCGTGACCGTGCTGAACCAGGACGCGAAGTCCTCGGTGTTGAGAAGGTCGAGGTAGCGCTCGTGCGAGGCCTCGTCGAGGGCGGCGCCGAGCTCGGCGTACTTCTCGGTGGAGTCGGTGTTGGTCCACTCGACGGAGGGCGCGGACTGAAGCAGCGTGGCGCCGGCGACGGACTCTACGTGGCGGCGGGCCAGGGTCGGGTCCCCGTAGCGCGCGAAGATGACCTCGCCCTGCTCGGTGAGCTTGAAGCGGCAGTTGACCGAGCCCTTGGGCTGCGAGAGGACGGCGCGGTTGGCCGGGCCGCCGCCGCGGCCCACGGCGCCGCCGCGGCCGTGCATGAGGATGAGGTCGATGCCGTTGGCGTCGGCCCACTTGGCGATGGCCTCCTGGGTCTTGTGCAGCGTGAGGGTGGCCGAGGTCGGGCCGGCGTCCTTGGAGGAGTCGGAGTAGCCGAGCATGACCTCGAGGCGCCCGCCCGTCTCGTTGAGGCGGCGGCGCACCTCGGGGAGCTTGATCATCTCGTCGAGGGTGTCGACGGCGCCTTGCAGGTCCTCGAGCTGCTCGAACAGCGGGATGACGTCGAGCACGGGCACATCGTCCTCGTGCGCGAAGGCGAGGCGCGCGAGCTCGTAGACGTCGGCCACGTTCTGGGCGGACTTGGTAAAGGAGATGATGTAGCGGCGGGCGGCGTCCACGCCGTTCTTGCGCTGGATCTGGCCGATGGCGCGGAAGGTGTCGAGGACCTCGTGCGTCATGGGCTGGAGCTCGCCCCTCTCGCCCCAGCGGCCGTGCTCCTTGATGTCGGCGAGGGCGCGGGAGTGGACCACGGAGTGCTGGCGGAACTCCATCTCGACCATGTGGAAGCCGAAGGACTGCGCCTGCCAGATGAGCTTCTGGACCGGGCCGTAGGCCGTGCGCGCGGCGCCGGCCGCGGCCAGGGAGTCCTGGACCACGCGCAGGTCGGCGATGTACTCGTCGCAGTCGGCGTACATGACGTCGGCCGTGCGGTCGATGGTGGCGCGCAGGCGCTCGGCGATGACGAGCATGCACGCGCGGTGGAGCTCGGAGGCCGAGATGCCGATGGCGCGGGTCGTGATGGCCTCGCTCATCTCGCACTGGTGGCTCCAGAGGTTCATGAGCTTCTTGGACGGCTCGGTCGAGATGCCGTCCATAGTGAGGTTGCGGCCGATGAAGTGCGTGGCGTCGGCCAGGGTCTCGAGCATGTGGACGCGGTACTTCTCGGCGACGGCGCGGCTCACCTTGGCGGTGACGTTGGGGTTGCCGTCGCGGTCGGACCCGATCCAGCTGCCGGGGTGGAAAAACGCGGGGCAGACGGGCGGCACGGTGCCGGCCTTCTCGCCGAGCTCCCAGTCGTCGAAGCGGCGGTAGACCTCGGGCACCATCTCGAAGAGGGTATTGTCGAAGATGTCGATGATGGTGTCGGCCTCCTCGACGGGGGTCGGCTTCTTGTGCGCGATGGGGCTCGTGCGGAAGAGGGCGTCGATCTCCTGCAGGAGCATGCGCTCGTTCTCGAGCGCCGCGACGCCGCCGAGGCCCTCGTGCTTCTCGAGCAGGCCGGCGATGCGGCGGATCTTTCCCTCGACGGCCTTGCGGCGCGCCTCGGTGGGGTGAGCGGTAAAGACAGGGCGGAACTCGAGGCGCTGGAGCAGGGCGTTGGCCTTGCCGCGGCCGCACTCGTCGACGAGCTGCTGGTACGCGACGGTGATGTCGTTGATCGGGTCTTCCTCGTCGTCGACGTCGACCTCGCTCTCGCGCTTGCGCAGCGACTTGACGCGGTAGTTCTCCTCGCAGATGTTGGCGAGGTGGAAGAACGTGACGAACGCGCGCATGAGCAGCGTGGTGTTGTGCTCGTCGAGCTCCTTGATGATGTCGGCCATGTCCTCGAAGGCCTCGTGCTCGGCCGGCGACTCGTCGGTGTCGTCGTTCATCGAGATGGCGTCAAAGAGCAGCACGTCGAAGATGGCGCGCAGGTCCTGGTCGGCCTCCTCGAGCACCTTACGCACGAGGCGCAGGAAGAGCGCCATGTTGTTGCGGATCTGCTCCGGGACGTCCACGCCCCGGAGCGCCCCGAGGGCGGCCTCCTCCTCGATGGTGAGCTTCGTTTTTGTCAACGCGTCTCCCTCCGTGGGGCCGTCTGGGCACAAAGACGCCCGCGCGGCATGGTTTAACGGTTAATACCTTAGCGCGAAGGGCGCCCGACAACCGTCCGCCGACTAAAAACAGCCGTTGGCGAAACAATGAGTTCACCGTCGAGAGGTGCTGTGGGAGGAGGGAGCTCACCGGCGCAGGGCTACAATCGAGGCCGGAAAACGATCAGAAAGGTGCCGGGACATGGCGGACAGCCCTATGAAGAAGCTAGCGCTCAAGGTGGAGGGCAAGAAGGCCAAGCCCCGGAAGGCCGCGCGGGGCGCCGGCGGGCCCGCGGGTGCGGGCCGGGGCGCCGCGGGCTTCTTCGCAGGACGCGGCAAGAAGGTCGCCGGGCGCGGGGCAGCCGGGCGCACGCCGGGCGCGCCG
>JAUMVN010000022.1:0-13147 GCA_030530145.1 Coriobacteriia bacterium
CCGCCGCGGTTGCCGCCGCGGTCGTCACGGCCGCCGCGGTCGAAGCCGCCGCGGCCACCGCGGTCGCCACCACGGCCGCCGAAGCCGCCGCGACGGTCATCGTGGCCACCGCGGCCGCCACCGAAGCCGCCACGCCCACCGCGGTCGCCGCCGCGACGGTCGTCACGGCCACCGAAGCCGCCACGCGGGCCGCGGTCGTTGTCCAGGCCCATCTCGGTCAGCGGGTTGATGATCTTGTCGAGGACGGCGAAGACCTCCTCGAGCTCCTCGTCGGAGAGGGACGGCACGAGCTTGATGCCCTCGCGGCCCTGGGCCTGGGCGGCCTCAGCAGCGCCCTCCTCAGCGGAAACGACGATGGCGCGCATGTCCTCTTCCTCGGGGAAGGCGCGCGTGACCAGGCCGGACTTCTCGGCCTCGGCCATCATGGAATCGAGCTCGCGCAGGCGGATGCCCAGCAGCTCAGCCATCTCCTTCTGCTCCATCTGGGGCTTGAGCTCGAGGAGCTTGATGGCGCGCACGATGTTGTTCACGCGCTCGTTCTTCGCGGCCTCCTCGTCGCGGATGTTGTCCTTGCGGTTGCGCAGCAGGCGCGCGGCGCGCTGAGCCTTGTCGAACAGGACCTCGTTGGTGTCGACGGGAGCCTCCTCGGCGTCGTCGCCGGACTCCTCCTCCTCGTCCTCGTCGATCTCGTCCTCGACGACGTCCTCGTCGAGCTCCTCGTCCTCGGCCAGGACCTCCTCGTCCTCGGTCATGATCTCGTCGTTCTCGCTATACTCAGACATGAGTCTCCTTCTTCGCCTTCCGGCGTAAAATTGCGCCACCACTCTGCGGGCGCTTCACAAGCAGATAAGTTTACGTCGGGCGAGCGTTCGCGCAGGTAGACAAACCACTCGAACACGCAGACTCCACGGACGCAGCGCCAGCGGCGCGAACCTGTCCCCAAACCGCTGCAGGAAATAACCTGTCCCCAAGCAGCGGTTTGGGGACAGGCTTGGGTCCAAAGTCGCGCTGCGCTCGGTTCAAAGCGGACAACGGGACGGCCCTTTGCCCGCCACGAATGGAATACACTGCATTTGAGCTGCGGCGGAAAACAATTCCACGTCAATGCGAAACGGGCAAAGAGAGGCCGTTGCATCACTTGCGAAAGGGGCGCCATGGACATCAGCAGGTTCGGCGAGTTTGTCATCTTGGCGCAGTCACGCACGTTTCTCGACGCATCCGAACTGCTCTTCATGTCGCAGTCCACACTCTCCAAGCACATCGCGGGCATGGAGCGCGAGCTGGGCTGCACGCTCATCGATCGCAGGCAGCGAAACGTCACGCTTACCGCACGCGGAACGGCCCTGCTCCCCTATGCACAAAAGATCGCGACGCTGCAACACCGCTATATCGCGGCGCTGCAAAGCGACATCGACGAGCCGCTCGAGCGCATCACGGTCGGGTCGATTCCCATCATGGCACCTTACGGAATCACCGACGCCGTCGTCGATTTCCAGCAGGCGAACCCGTCCTATTCCATCGAATTATTCGAGGGAGAAGGCGACGAGCTCAAGAAGATGCTCCTACGCGAGGAGATTGACCTTGCCTTTATCAGGGACGACAGCGCTTCCGAGCCCGAGTTCAGGAAAGTTCCCTTCGCGACGGATTGTCTCGTAGCCGTGCTCCCGCCCGACCATCCGCTCGCGATGTGCGGCAGCGTTAGCATTGACGACCTCATCGACGAGAACTTCCTCATGCTTCCGCAGGGATCGTTCGTGAGCAGGCTGGCCCTCTCGCTCTGCAGCGCCGCCGGTTTCTCGCCCCGCGTCACCTTTACCGGCAAGCGCGCCGAGAACATCATCTCGCTCGTCGCGCGGGGCGCGGGCATATCGCTGCTCATGCGCAAGCCGTCCGAATCGCTCGCGGAAAACAAGGTGGTTCTCGTCGATATCGAACCGTCGGCGACAAGCGAGGTCAAGCTCTACCTCAAGCGCAATAGGACGCAACCAAAAGCGGTGATGTCGTTCATCGGGTATCTCCCCTATCGCGAGCTCCTGCAATCCGCGCGCTAACGCAGACGTCCGACGACGCAGACGCCCGGCAACGCGAAATCGGCCCCGAACGGGATACCCGTCCGAGGCCGAAGTGGCTCAAAGCTCAGGTGCAGATCGCGCGTGCCTAGTCCACCGTGATGTTGAGGCTCGGGCCACCCTCGTCCTTCTTGGTACCGATGATCAGCGCGGCGATAAGCGCCAGGACGAAGGCGATCACACCGGACGCAACAAGGCCGATAAAGCCCGCATCGATACCCGCGGGGTTGATGAAACTGGGGAAGCCCAGCGGACCCGAGGCGCCGAAGGAGTAGAGCTTGGCACCCATGAAGCCGGCGACGGCGCCGCCCACACCGGCGGAGAGGAAGGTCGCCCACATGAGGCGCTTACGCGGCAGCAGGATGGCGTAGAGCGCGGGCTCGTTGACGCCGAAAATCGAGGAAACAAGGGCCGGAACGTTGACGACGGCGTTGTCCTCGGAGTCCTTGGTACGGATTATCACGCCCAGCACGGCGCCGGCGATGGCGCAGCCACCGGCGTAGACCAGCGGGTTGATGAAGTCGTAGCCATAGGTGGAAACATTGAGGAACCACAGAGGGATGATGCCCCAGTGCAGGCCGAACATAACGAGCAGGCTCCAGAAAGTACCGATAACGAGGCCGGCAAGCGCAGGCTGGATGTTGATGAGCGCGAGGATGAGCTGGGCCACGATGTTGGAGAGGATCGTCATGACGGGACCGACGATGACGAGGCCCAGGATGCCGCAGATAAACAGGGTGAGGATGTTGGAGAGGAAGGAGCTCACCAGCGCGGGCAGCGCATTGGAAAGGGTCTTATGGACCTTAGAGGCAATCCACACGATAAAAATCGCAGGCAGGATGGTTGAGCTGTAATCCTTGATGATCAGCGGAATGCCGAAGATATCGCCGTAGACGCTCGACTCAAAGATGGTGCCCGCTCCGATGGTGTAGAGGGCATCGCCGCCCGTGAGGGCCACGAGCGTGGGGTACACCAGCACGCCGCCCAAAGCCATGCCCATGACAGGCTTGAGGCCGAACTTCTTGGCCGAGGTCCAGCCAATGATCAGCGGGAAGTAGTAGAACACGGAGTCGCCGATGGCAGAGAGAGCCACGTAAGTGCTGCTGTCGGCACTGAGCCAGCCCGCGACCTTGCAGAGGGCGAGCATCGACTTGATGAAGCCGCCCGCCATGAGCACGCCGAGGATCGGCTGCAGGATCTCGGAGATGACGGCGAGCAGGCGCGTGAACGGGTCGCCCTTCTTGGCGACGTCGCCCTCGTCGATATCGAGCGCGGGCTGCGCGTCGAAGCCCCCGACCTGAACAAGGTCGTTGTAGACGGCCTCGACCGTGGCGCCGATCACGACCTGGTACTGGCCGCCGGCCTGGATAACGTCGACGACTCCCTTCATTGACTTGAGCTCATCGGTCTTGGCGAGGCCCTCGTCCTTGAGGTGGAAGCGCAGGCGCGTGATGCAGTGGCTCACGTCGCGAACGTTGTCTCGACCACCGACCTTTGCGATGATGTCCTCGCAAAGCTGCTGGTATTTCATGGGATTCCTCCTTTTTTGAAATAGGATTCCGCTACGCCTTCGGTCCCCGTAGTCGACATCGGGAGAACAAGGCCGGAAATCACGCTGGCTCCACGGGCGCATAGGCTCCCGGGATGGGGATAGGCAATCAGCGCGCCGCCGCCTCGCTTCGTTGGAGCAAGGCGATCACAGCAGCGCAAAGAAACGCAGGTTAGACGCGCATGTCCGCTGCGCCCAGAAGGCGCGAGGCCTGGCAGAACTTGTCGCAGAGACGCTCGGGCTCTCCCTTGGGAATCTGCGTTCGCTCGGTCTCGAACGAGAGGCCGTATTCGCGCGCCGGCAAGAAATACTCGAAGTAGCCGTTAGTGTAGCCGCACACAATGCCCTCGACCGGACACTCGCGCTTCATGCGGATGCCGAGGTCGCTGCCCAGCTCGCTGGGGAACACGAAGAGATGCATGCCGCCCAGGCTGATGACCGCGCACTTGAGCGTGAGAGAGAAGTCGTCATGGGCGACGGTGTGATAGAAGGTCTGGGGCTCAACGCGGTCGAGCACGACCTCATGGTCGAGCTCTATCTTCGAGATGGCCTCGGCAAGACCGGTAGACACGCGCTCGGCCTCGGCGATACCGCGCCCCTGACGGAAGTTGCGGTCGCTGCAGTCGCCCGCGGCACCCACGACCATGGCCGGATAGTACCCCAGGCTCGCCGCGAGCTTCTTGCCGGTGAGGCCGGCGAGCTCGCTCGTGAGCTCCGTACAGTCCGGCCCGACGCAGGCGGAATGCACGGCCCAGTTAACGAAGCCAGCGAAGGGCTCGCCCGCCTCGTCAAAGAACGACACGGCGATCACCTCGTTGTCGGCGAGCTCGCCGGGGATGATGCGGTTGTCATAAAAACCGGTGATAACCTGCTTGCCCATGCGGCACGTAGCGGGCTGCACGTTTGCGCGGCATTCCTCAAAGCAGGAGCAGATGGTATCGAGGAGCCAACGATAGTAGGTCTCATCAAATTTACCCGTCCACCAACTGCGGTGATAGGCGACGATTGAGGTGTGGTCGTGCGTGGCCGAGAGCAGCACGCAGTCGCGATCGATACCGTAACGCCCCGCAAGAAGCGTCTTGACCTCCTCGGCCATGCTCTCTTCAAACTCGAGCACGTCCGCGTTGAAAAGAAACACCTCGCGTCCATCCTGCTCGAAGAGGATCGCGTTTGCGTACACGTCGTCGTGGATGGCCGTCGCGGGCTCCAGACGGTTGGCAAGGTTGCGGTATCCGATAAGGTACACATCGCCCTGCGGGGTGATCTTGCGGCGCGCATGCCCGATCTTCATGGGGCGGCTCCTTCCATGCTAGGCCGCGTTGAGGGCGGCGATAATGTTTGCGAGCAGGCGCTCATGGGCGCCGGCGGCAAAACCTGAATTCATGGCCTCATACGTTACTTTTTGATAAGCATCAGGCGCGGGCAGGTACTTTTGCCCACCGTTGACGAGCGTAGCGAGGAGCACACGCCCGGGTTGAGCGGCGCGCACAGCGCTGCCAAAAGCGCTCGCCACCTCGGGCTGGATGCCAACAAGGCTCATCTCACCCAAGCGGAGCAGATATACCGAGGTAGACGCCAGGTCGGCCGAAACGAACTCATAGCAACGGCGGGGCGCGAGCGAATGAAAGTCCGCCCGCTCCTGGGCCGGCAGCTCGACGTCGAAAGCGCGGGCAAAGACCTGCCCGCCCTCGAGCGGAACACATGCACCCATGGCCTTGGCCAGGGCTTCGGCCAAAGTACGCCCCTGTTTGTGGAGCATGCGGTAGGCGAGCTCATGGGCATCGACCGTGCTCGACGAACCGTCGGCCGCAAAGTCTGTCCTGACAGCCTTCTCACTCGGCGCCTGGTCTCCGGCGGCCCCGGGGAGCAGCAACGCCACGCATCCGCGCTCCCGCTCGAGCGTCTGGGCAGCAAAACCGAACAAGTCGCCGCTCACCACGCGTTTTCCCTCGGAATCGCGCGACTTATCGAGCACCGAGGACTGTACGTCAGCCGTGGCAAGAACGGCGAGCGCCTCTCCCCGGGCATCGTTAAGAACGACAACAGGCATCGCATGGTCCGCGTACCCCTGCGGATTCGTCCCGACCCACCAGCCTGCCGGCGTCTCGACGTCGCGACTGACATTGACAGGACAGCTTCCCTCGCCCGCAGAGAGCCGGACCGGACGGCGCGAGTCCACCGCCTGCCCAAGCGCCGCACGAGCGGCATCCAGCAAGGCGGAGCGATAGCGCTCGTTGCGCGCACGCTCGGTATCGTCGGCCAGATGGCCCGGAGTGCGCACGTGCGGCACCGAGAACGTATGCGTCGGCACCACCCATGCATGCGGGCCGTCACAACCGGTCGCATCCTTCACTTCCTCGCGCAGCCGCAAGAGCAGATCGGGCGCGATCGAGGTAACCTCGAGCGAGAGGATACAGGCACGCTCGCCCTCGCCCTCAATAAGCAGAGCGCGAGCATACAGCCCGTGGCGCTGGACGTCGAACCCGTCATGCGGCAGCACACCCGAAAGGCTAATCTCGGCCTTGCCGGCTCCCGCCGACATCGTGAATTCGCCCATGTCATCCACCTCCCTCTCGTCGACCCGCCGTCACGCAATTCCGTAGAGCTTCTGTGCCGTACCCCCCAACATAAGCGCTTTATCCTCTTCGCTTAGATTGGAGGAACGCACGCATGCGACTCCCTCGGTAAGCCACTCCCGCTTAACGGGGTAACTCGTGCCGAACACGATGTGGTCCGCGCCGAGCACCTTCGCCGCGCAGGAAAGAAGCGTCTCGCCCCACGGCTGGGCATGCGACATGTCGAAGAAGATGTTGTTCGCCAGGCGCCTCGAGACGGTCTCGGTGTCGACCTGAAAACGACCGGAGCTGTCCGCGCGCTTGGGCCCGTGAGGCAGGAGCATCTCCTTGAAGGCAAAGTAGGCGCCTCCGAGCATAGAATGAACCATACGAACGTTCGGGTAGCGCTCGAAGAAATCACCGAAGATCTCGCGCCCGATGGCCGTTGTCTGGTCGACGCAGCGCCCGTAAGAACGACGCAGGTTGTCATAGGCAAGAAGCGACGCATTCTCGACGGGCACCGGCACGTGGTGGACGTACGCGGTGACCCCGCGCTCGTTCAAATGCTCGAAGAAGCTGGCGAATACAGGGTCGTCGAGGTAACGCTTGCCGTAGTGGGCACAGACCTGCACACCGGCAAAACCCTCGTCAAGCCTGCGGTCGAGCTCCGCGAGGTTCTCCGCCGTGCCAAAAGGCGGGACCGCGACAAGCGGAATCAGGCGTCCGTTCGATGCCTCGGCGTCGGCCGCCATGCCGTCATTGAAACGGCGACACATGGCGAGCGACATCCACTCGTGGCACCCCGGAAGCTTGAGGATTGCCTTGTCGACCCCCGCCTCGTCCATATCAGCCAGGCGCTTATCGAGCACATAGTCGCCCTCAATGTAGTTGAGGCCAGGCGCCCCGGACGGCTTCTCAATCACGATTTGGCGCTTGCCGGCGGGGTTCACCGTCACATAGCCTTCCGTGTCGTAGGCGCGGGGAACCTCAGAGAGGAACTGCTCGCGCAGGGCCTCCTCGGTAAAAATCCGCTCATCGAACCAATAGGAGTTAGCATCGATAACCATCGTCGGTACCACCTTTCTTCTTGCTGGGGACATTCTAGAAAAGGCGATACCGCGGCATCAATTCCAGTTGAAGGGCACTGTATTCCACTTTGGAATAGCTCTCGCCGTTCACCGGCCGCGGCCACCGGAGTTGCCGCCCCTTTCATAACGGTTGAAGTAACGGCGGCGAGAAATCCGCCCCTCAAACAACGGTTACAGCAACGAACAATTGCTGCATCCGTTGTTTCGAGGGCAAAAAGGCGCCTCTCATTGCTGCAACCGAGATTTAAGGGACGGGTTGGCAGCCCTCATTACTGCAACCGCCGTTTCGGGGGCGCCACGCTCGGTTTTTCTTGCCCGCTAGTCCACCGGCACGTTGACGCGGGCCGTCGAGTACAGCGTCGCGTGGCCACAGAGGTCGATCGCGTCGTCGGGAAGCCAGCGGTCCAAAACACAGACCGCGGCGGGGTTGCCCGAGAAGACCTCCCTGGCAAACGCGTCGACCACGTATTGCTCAAGCTGCACGGCAATTCCCTACTGCCGGTAATGCGCGAAGAAGTCCGCGAGGTCCTCCATCGACTCGCGCAGCACCTCCATGCGCGGCAGGTAGACGATGCGGAAGTGGTCGGGCTCGCCCCAGTTGAAGCCGCCGCCGCGGGTGATGAGGATCTTCTTCTCGTGGAGCAGGTCGAGGGCGAACTGCTCGTCGTCGGTGATGTTGAACTTCTTCGCGTCCATCTTCGGGAAGATGTAGAACGCCGCCTTGGGCTTGACCGCCGTGATGCCGTCGATGGCGTTCAGCGCCTCGTAGACATAGTTGCGCTGCTCGTACACGCGGCCGCCGGGACGGATGTACTCGTTCACGGATTGATATCCGCCGAGCGCCGTCTGGACGATGGACTGCGCCGGCACGTTCGAGCACAGGCGCATGTTGGAGAGCATGTTCACGCCGAGGATGAAGTCCTTCATGCAGCGCAGGTTGCCGGAGAGGATCATCCAGCCGATGCGGTAGCCGCAGACCATATGCGACTTCGAGAGGCCCGAGAAGGTGACGCAGGGCAGGTCGGGCGCGAGCGAGGCGATGGAGATGTGCTGGTAGCCGTCCATGATCAGGCGGTCGTAGATCTCGTCGGCGAAGATCATGAGCTGGTGGCGACGCGCGATGTCGACGATGCCGTCGAGGATCTCGCGCGAGTAGACGGCGCCCGTGGGGTTGTTCGGGTTGATGACGACGATGGCCTTGGTAGCGGGGGTGACCTTCTTCTCGATATCGTCCAGGTCGGGGTTCCACTCGTTGGCCTCGTCGCAGATGTAGTGCACAGGGTTGCCGCCGGCGAGCGTGACGCACGCGGTCCAAAGCGGGTAGTCGGGCGCGGGGATCAGGACCTCGTCGCCGTTCTCGATGAGCGCGTGCATGCAGAGCTGGATGAGCTCCGAGACGCCGTTGCCGGTGTAGATGTTCTTCATGTCCACGCCGGCGATGTTGCGCAGCTGGGCGTACTGCATGATGGCCTTGCGCGCGGCAAAGAGGCCGCGCGAGTCGGAGTAGCCCTCGCACTCCGTGAGCTGCTGGCGCATGTCATAGACGACCTCATCCGGGGCGCGGAAGCCGAAGGGCGCGGGGTTGCCGATGTTGAGCTTGAGGATGCGCGCGCCGTCCTCCTCCATGCGGGCGGCCTCGTCGACCACCGGGCCGCGCACGTCGTAGAGGACGTTCTCGAGCTTGCTGGACTTCTTGAACTCGCGCATGGTTGTGCTCCCTTGGGTCGTGGTGCGGTCGGTGTTTTTGGTCACGGGGTGCAAAGGTGCCTGCTGCTTGCCGGAAAGCCAGTCGGCCTCGACGCCAAGAAGGGCCGCGAGCAGCGCCATCACGTCGCCTCGCGGCACGACCTTTCCGCTCACGTATTGGCTGACCTGGCTTTTGCCGAGCTTTTGCCCCTGCTCGGCGGCAAGGCGGACAAGGTCGGTCTGCTTGAGGCCCGCCTTGGCCATGGCCTCCTTAAGGCGATGCGAAAACATGAGGTTCGGCATGCTTCGTGCTCCAAAAGTTCAATTTAGGTTCAATTTCGCTGTGTAACTGGCGGCACTATAGCACGGCTAAATTGAACTTTTGCCGTCGGGTTGAACAAGCGGCGGAA
This sequence comes from Coriobacteriia bacterium, assembly GCA_030530145.1. GTDB lineage: Bacteria > Actinomycetota > Coriobacteriia > Coriobacteriales > Atopobiaceae > Paratractidigestivibacter. Next base: position 9,358 of record JAUMVN010000022.1, read on the forward strand.
ATTCCAAGCGCGAGGGCGGCTAACGGGCACTTAGGCGCCCTTGGGGCGCCTGCAATACGGAGCCGATCAGCCCAACCACTCACAAACTCTCGAGAATGTACGATTGACTGGCGACCGGCCGAGTAGCCTAGGCCATTTGGCGAGCGTCCAACTGGGCAAATACGGTTCATTTTGGCCCCGCTACTCGCCCGGTCGGATTTCAATCGTACATTCTCGCGAGTTCGGGACAGAAACGTCCGTCAAGGGCGCCTAGCGCCCCTTCCGCAACGTCCGCAGCATGTGATGCGGCACCGCGTGCAGGGCGCACGGGCCGATCACGTGGCCAGCGGCCGCCTTAGCCGCATCGGAGCCGTTGCTCGTCGCATAGGCGTGCCCGTGCCCCGCGAAGCGCTCCAGCATCTGGATGTCGTTGCCGCCGTCGCCGTAGACCGCAACCTCGTCCTCGCTGATGCCCAGGTAGCTGGCGAGCCACGCCACGGCCTCGCCCTTGTTCACGCCGCGGCGGGTGACCTCGAGCATCGAGGGGTTAAAAGGCGCGTTGACCACATCGTCGCCCCAATCGGCTATGAAGGCCGCGACCTCGCCCGCCTCCTCCATGCCCTTGACATGGGCGTTGACCTTGCACACGTCGAGCGCGGCGACCTGCGCCGGCGCGCATTCGTAGATATGCTCGGGCCCGCCCGTCATGCTCATGCCGCGCATGACGACCTTGCGCCAAGCGGGCATGTTCCCGAAGGAAGCGGCGTGCTGCTCCTCGGTTCCCAGGTGGTAGGTGTGCTCGGCCGTGATGAAATCGAGCGGCGCCTTCGGAAAAGCTCGGACGAGCGCCTCGACGAACTCGTGCGGCATAGTCGCCGTTCGGATAACCTGGCCGTCCTCGTCGAGCACCAGCGAGCCGTTCGCGCAGACGACGGCGACGTTGCCCTCGAACCCCATGGCGCGGTTCGACCGCAACGTGCGCCCCGTGGCGATGGAGAAGTGCGCGCCCGCCGAGCGGATCTCGCGCAGGGACCGCAGGATAGTGCGGTCGGTCAGGTGCAGCACGTTCAGCAAGGTCCCGTCCAAGTCGGCGGCAAACAGCTTGATCACGCGCTTCTCCCCACTCGCGGGCCACGAACAGCCCGGATAGCCAATCCAAACGGTCCCAAGTCTAGCCGCACTTTGCGCTACGATGCATCAAGCCATCACGACGAACAGCGGGAAACCATGAACGCCATCACCGATTATCTCCTCTCGAACAAGCCCTGGGTGAGCCTCGCCGCCATCGCGGCCGCGGCCTTCTGCTGGACGCAGCTCGAGTCCCTCGTGCACGGCCACCTCGCCAAATCGGCGGACGAGCCGCGCGCGGCGAGCCTGCGCGTCATGCTGATGGTCGGCAAGGGCGTCGTCTTCGCCGCGGTCGCCCTCTTCGTGTTCGCGGTCAACGGGGTGGACGTCCCCGGCATCGCCGCGAGCCTCGGGGTCGCCGGAATCATCGTCGGCTTCGCGCTCCAAGACCTGCTCAAGGACCTGATCATGGGCATCGCCATCTTCTGGGACGGCTATTACGCGGTGGGCGACGTCGTGCGCTTCGGCGGCTACGAGGGCGTCGTCGCGGCGATCAACTTCAAGAGCACCAAGCTGCGCGACATAAAGACCGGCAACACCGTGTCCATAAGCAACCGCGAGATCTCGCAGGCGGAGGTCCTGTCCGATTGGCTGGACGTATGCCTCCCCATGGGCTACGAGGTCTCGGCTCAGGACGCGCGGGCCGTCGCGCTGGAGTTCGCGGAGCGCGCGTCCGGGCTCGAGAACGTCGACTCGGCGGAGTTCTGCGGCACCCAGGAGCTCGGTGCGAGCAGCGTCGCCTACCTCGTGCGCCTGCACTGCGCACCCGCCGCGCGCTACCCCGTCCGCCGCCAAGCACTGGACCTGATGCAGGACCTCTACGCCGAGCGCGGCGTCTCCTTCCCCTACGACCGCCTTGAGGTCATCCACGCCTAGGAGGAGAGAAGCCCATGCTCAACGTCGTCCTCTACGAGCCCGAGATCCCCGCGAACACGGGCAACATCGGCCGCACCTGTGTGGTCACGGGCTCTTGTCTGCACCTGGTCGGGCCGCTCGGGTTCTCGCTCGACGACAAGCTCCTGCACCGGGCGGGCCTCGGCTATTGGCGCAGCCTCGATGTGCGCACGTATGACGGCTGGGACGCGTTCCTGCAGGCCAACGGACTGGCCGTCGACGACCGGCGCATCCATTACCTGACCAAGAAGGCCCGGCGCACCTACGCCGAGGGCGCTTATGCGGACGGCGATTTCCTCGTCTTCGGAAAGGAATCGTCCGGCATTCCCGAGGAGCTTCTTGCCCAGGCGCCGGAGCGCTGCGAGCGCATCCCGATGCTGCCGGACGCCGCGACCATACGCGACGCGGACCAATGGGCGGAGCCGGCGGGCCAGCCGAGCGATCACCCGATACTTCGCCAGGACATCTGCGGGAACTTCATCGACCCGGCCGACTACCGCATCAGCGCGCTCAATCTGTCGAACGCGGCGGCCGTCGTGCTCTATGAGGCCCTCCGCCAGACCGGGTTCCCAGGTATGTAAAGGAAGCGCCGCACGAAAATAGGGGCGCCACAGCGCCCCTTTCGAACCCAAGAATCCCAGTAAACGCCAAGAAGAGCTAGACCAGCTTGCCCTTGCAGTGGTCGATCATGTGCTGGACCATCTGGGCCTCCCAGCCGAGGAAGTCCTTCTTGCGGGCCACGAGCTTGCCGTCAACGAGCTCCTGGTAGGAGACCTTGGCCTTGACGAAGCGGGTCACGCGGCTCTCGCCCTCGTGGGTCATGCAGCTCTCCACGAGCTTCTGGGGGCCGAGGCCCATGAGGAGCTTCGGGTTGTAGAGCACGTGGTCCTTCTCGTCATCGCCCTTGTACACGACGACGGCGCGCGCGACGCCGATCTGGTTCGCAGCGAGGCACACGGCGTCCTCGAGCGAGTTCATGGTGTCGACGAGGTCGGCGGCGAGCTCGGCGTCATCGGCAGTCGCGGGCTCACAGGCCTGGGAAAGAACGGGGTCGTCGCTCTGTACGAGTTCCTTGATGGACATGCGGTTTCCTTTCGGGCGGGTCGGCGCAGGTATTCGCGCCTTCTGCGTCGAAGAGTATATCATTGAAGCTGTATGTGCCGATTCCCCAAGGTGGTGCGCCCATGCCAGTGGAAAAGAAGAAAGACAAGGCCGCGCGCGCCGTCGAGGTGTGCCGGCGCCTGGACGAGAAGTACGGCCCCGTCGAGTGCTTCCTCGACCACACGAGCCCCTTTAGGCTGGTCGTCTCGGTGCTTCTTTCCGCGCAGACCACCGACGCGCAGGTCAACCGCGTGACGCCGGAGCTCTTCGGCCGCTTCCCCACCCCGGAGGCGATGGCCGCGGCATCGCCCGTCGAGGTCGCGGAGGTCATCCACAGCCTCGGCTTCTACAAGACCAAGGCCCGCCACTGCGTCGAGTGCGCGCAGGCCATCGTCGCCGACTTCGGCGGCGAGGTGCCGCAGACCATGGCGGAGCTCACGAGCCTGCCCGGAGTGGGGCGCAAGACCGCGAACATCGTCCTCAACGTGGCCTTCGGCAAAGTCGAGGGCATCGCCGTGGATACGCACGTGAACCGCATCGCGCACCGGCTCGCGCTCTCGCCGAGGACGCACGAGAAGGAGCCGCTCAAGACCGAGCAGGACCTCCTGGCCCTGCTGCCGCCCGAGCTCTGGCGCGACGTCAACCACCAGTGGATCAGCCACGGGCGCGACACCTGCACGGCGCGCGC
>JAUMVN010000022.1:13247-39572 GCA_030530145.1 Coriobacteriia bacterium
GCGACGTCAACCACCAGTGGATCAGCCACGGGCGCGACACCTGCACGGCGCGCGCGCCCAAGTGCGAAGGTTGCGTGCTCGAGGACATCTGCCCCAGCGCGCACCGCTGCTGAGAAGCGCGCGGCGGTCGCACCGGCCCTGCCGTCCTTCTCGATGAACCGTCCCGCGCCGCCGAAAGGAGGCCCCTCCCCTTGATCGCAAGCCAAATCATCGTCTGGTTCAGCTTCTTCGGCCTGCTGGGCTGGGCGTTCGAGTCGCTCTACTGCTCGCTCGTCGAGAAGCGCTGGTGCAACCGCGGCTTCCTCTTCGGGCCGCTGTGCCCCATCTACGGCGTGGGCGCCGTGACCGCCATCGCGGTCTTCGGCAACCCCCTGGTCAGCGGGAACCTGCCTCCATTCTGGGCGATCTTCCTTATCTGCGCCCTCGGGGCCTCGGCCATCGAGTGGTTCACGTCCATCGTCATGGAGCGCGCCTTCGGAACCGTCTGGTGGGACTACTCGAATCTCCCGCTGAACATCAAGGGGCGCGTCTGCGCTTCCGCGGCCGCCCTCTTCGGCCTCGGCGGCCTCGCCATCGTCTACGTCGCGCTGCCGCTCGTGCGCCTGGCCACCGCGAACATCCCGCCGCTCGCCTTCGAGGTCGCGGGGCTCGCGCTCACCTGGGTCCTCGCCGCCGACACGATGCTCACCGTGGCCACCCTGACCGAGGTCGTCGCCATGGTCGAGCGCCTGGAAACCGACATCAACGACCGCGTCCAGGGCGCCGTCGACGCCGGCTCCGCGAGCGTGCGCGCCGGCGCCGAGAGGCTGCGCGAGGGCGGCGTGCTGCTGCGCGGAACCGGCGCCGAGGCCGCGGACCGGCTGCGCGAGGGCGGGGACCTGGCCGCGTACCGGCTGCGCTTCATTGCCGACCACATGAGCGCCCGCCAGCAGCACGTGCTGCACAACGCGCGCCGCTTCCGCGTCGACCGGCTCGGCGGCACGGCCCGCAGGCTGGAGCGCGTGCTCGACGTGCTTCTTGCCAATAGAAAGAAGGGCGGCGAATGAGGCTGCGGACGAGGGAGCGCGTGGCGGCCTACGTGGCGGCGCTCGAGAACGCGGCGCGCGTGCCCGCCATGCGCGAATCGGTGCAGCACGGCCGCGTGAGCACCTGGGAGCACTGCGTCCGGGTGGCGAACACGGCGGTCGCGCTCGGCGAGGCCCTTCACCTGCGGGTCTCCGAGCGCGAGCTCGTGCGCGCCGCCCTTTTGCACGATTATTTCCTCTACGACTGGCACGAGCCCGGCCACACCAAGCACGCGACGATGCACCCCGTCTTCGCGCTCGAGAACGCCCGCGAGGACTTCGACCTCACGCCGCTCGAGGAGAACGCCATCGCCGCGCACATGTGGCCCCTGCCGCCCGGGCGCGTCCCCGCGAGCGCCGAGGCCTGGCTCATCTGCGTCGCGGATAAGTGGTGCTCGCTCGGCGAGACGCTCTTCATGCGCTGAGAAGCGCTTCTCGGCGGCCGCCTGAGGACAATCCGGGGCGTTTTGGGCTGGTCTGACGGATTGCCGTGCAATTTTGCACCGCGTCGCCGGCATACGGCGCCCCCTAAAGCACGGTTCCAGCAATGGACACGCGCATGGCGCCCCGCAAAGCACGGTCCCAGCAATCCTGAGGGGTCAAACGCCCTCTAAACCACGGTTCCAGCTACGAGCCGTTACTGGAACCGTGGTTTAGGGGGCGGATACGCGCCGTCCATTGCTGTAACCGCACTTTGCGGGGCGCGCCCGCGCCGTCCATTGCTGGATGCGGGCTTTGCGGGGCGACGCCGTGCGGCGCGCCCGCCGCGCCGGCGCTTAGACGGCTGCCTCTCCCCGCTCGCCGGTGCGGATGCGCACGCACTCGTCCACCGGGTAGACGAAGATCTTGCCGTCGCCGACCTCGCCGGTGCGCGCGACGACGCAGATGCGCTTGATCAGCGGCTCGACCTGAACGTCGCCCACCACGAGCTCGACCTTGACCTTCGGGACCATGTTGAGCATGACCTCGTTGCCGCGCACGTACTCCTTCCAGCCGCGCTGAGTGCCGCAGCCCTGGACCTCGTAGACGGTCATGCCGTGGATGCCCATCTCGTTCAGGGCGTCCTTGAGCTCCTCGAGCTTCTCGGGCCGGATGACGGCGGTTACCTTCTTCATATGCCTGCTCCTTCGTCGGAAAGAATCGCTCTATAACGTACGGGTTCGCCGGGCGCCGCTTAGGCGTCCATGCCGGTGTAGGCCGGGTACGCGCTCTCGCCGTGGGCGGAGAAGTCCATGCCCAGCGCCTCGTCGTGGTCGGAGACGCGCAGGCTGCCGCCGAAAGCCGCCTTGACGATGGCCACGAGCACGAGGTCGAGCACCACGACGATCGCGAGGGTCACGAGGATGCCCAGGACCTGGCTCACGAGCAGCGAGGGGTCGCCGGTGTAGAAGAGGCCGCCGTGCTCGGTCCAGGAAAGCTCGGGCACGCAGAACAGGCCGGTAAGGACGCCGCCGAGCAGACCGCCCACGCCGTGGCAGCCGAACGCGTCGAGCGCGTCGTCGTAGCCGAACCTGGCCTTGAGCTTAGAGATGGCGAAGTAGCACACCGGCGAGACGATGATGCCCATGACCACAGCCGCCCACGGCTCGACGAAGCCGGCGCCCGGGGTCACGACGACGAGGCCCGCCACGAGGCCGGTGGCGCCGCCGACGAGGGTCGGCTTGCCGGTCTGGAGCTTCTCGACGACGAGCCAAGAAGCGAGGCCGGCGGAGGAGGCCACGACGGTGTTCAGGATCGCGAGCGCGGCGGTGCCGTCGGCGGCGAACTCGGAGCCGCCGTTGAAGCCGAACCAACCGAGCCACAGCAGGCCCGCGCCGAGCGCGACGAAGGGCACGTTGTGGGGACGGGCGCTCGTGAGGCCGAAGCCGCGGCGGCCGCCCAGGCAGCAGCAGAGGATGAGGCCGGTGATGCCGGACGAGATGTGCACGACGTCGCCGCCGGCGAAGTCGAGCGCGCCGATCACGTCGCCGATGAGGGAGCCGTCGCCGCCCCAGACCATGTGGGCGAGCGGCGCGTACACCACGAGCACCCACGCGCCGATGAACGCCACGATCGCGCCGAACTTCATGCGCCCGGCCACCGAGCCGGTGATGATGGCGCAGGTGATCATGGCGAAGGCCATCTGGAAGCAGATGTTGATGATGGTGGGATAGGCGGTGCCGTCAGGCACGGCGTCCTTCTCGGCGAGCATCTTCGAGACGACGCCGTTAAGGCCCAGCTGGTCGAAGCCGCCGAACCAGCTGAGCGAACCGTCGCCGCCGTAGGCGAACGACCAGCCGGCGACGACCCACAGGAGGCCGACGATGCCGATGACCACGAAGCACATGAGCATCGTGTTGATCACGTTCTTGCGCCGCGAGAGGCCGCCGTAGAAGAACGCGAGCCCCGGGGTCATGAACAGGATGAGCATGGTACAGATGAGCATGAACGATGTTGAGCCGGTGTCGTACATGTGCGCCTCCAAATCCGCGTTGCGCCGAGTCGCTTCGGCCGCATTTGTTCCGTACACGACGATTGTTGCTTTCTGCTCACGGCTGGTATCGCAAATCAAGGACCTGTTTACGACACTGGTCGCGTAGCGTAACTTCCGACACTGGCAAGAAACCCGGGTTCCCAAGCTCGAAACGGCAGCGCAACAGAAGGTGGCCGGGGGAACGCCCGCCGGAGGGGTTTCAGCAATGCTCAAGCAACGGGAAATTGCGCCTACGACGTGGTCAGACCTCGTCCGCGTGTGGCAAACTCTATATCTTGGCGCACACACACCGCACATCGAATAAGGAGGCCCCGCAGTGGTCGAAGAGAGTCATGACCCCATGGACGGCCAGGCATCCGACCCAACGCAAACCCCGGGCAAGAAGGCCCCCTTCCACGGGCGGCTGATCCGCAAGCTCGCGCTCGTCTTCCTCGCCTTCATCGCGGTCGGCGTGGCCTTGAACTGCCTTCTGAGCTACGTGAACACGCGCTCGACCTACCTCTCGACGCAGACCGACCGTCTAAGCCAGATCGGCGACTACGCGTCGGACTCCATCCTCTCGTCCGTCGACATCTCCGACGAGTACGAGTCCTGGATCGAGAACCGCACCGCCCTCAAGACGTACACGAGCCGCTTGCAGGCGTACTCGGACTCGAACAGGCTGACCGCACAGGTCGAGGCCCTGACCACGAAGATCGCGGAGAAAGAGGAGGGCGGCGAGGACGCGACCGCCAAGCGCGAGCAGCTCGCCGAGACCAAGGCGAAGTCCGACGCCGCCTACGCGGCCTATACCTACCTCTCGGTCGAGGACATGCTGAGCCGCCTGGTCTCCAAGTTCGAGGTGGCGCGCATCTCGCTGCTCAAGGCGTACCCGCAGACCAAGTCCGTGACCTACATCGCGCAAAGCGAGGACGCCGACGAGGAGAGCGACCACACGTTCCTCGAGGACGAGGCGCGCCCCGACGGCTACGAGGATCTGTGGAGCGTCGTGCAGAGCAACGAGGAGCTCGACGAGGTCGCGGTCTCTCCCGACGGCAGCCGGTACCTCATGTACGTCTCCCTTGAGGACGAAGACGCGAGCTGGGTGCTCGAGATCGCCATGGACACCGACGAGTTCAACCAGTCCGTATGGAATCAGATGTTCGGCACCCTGGCCGTCTCGTTCGTGGTCTTCAGCGCGTGCCTGGCGGGCATGCTCGTCATCCTGCGCAACACGCTCGTGGCCCCCATCGAGACCCTCGCCTCCCACGTGCGCGAGTACGGCCGCACCAAGGACCCGGGCATGGCCGGCCTCATCCGCAGCGAGAAGTTCCCGTCCGACGAGATCGGCGACCTCGCCGACGCGACAGAGTCGATGATCGACCAGATCCAGGACCACGTCGAGCACGTGTCGCGCCTGAGCGCCGAGCGGGAGCGCGCGACCTCGGAGCTCGCGGTCGCGCACCGCATCCAGCTCTCCGCGCTGCCTCCCGTCGCGCCCCCCTACACCGGGCAGGAAGGCTTCCGCATCGCGGCGTCGATGAACCCGGCCAAGGCCGTCGGGGGCGACTTCTACGACTTCTTCATGGTCGACGAGCGCCGCTGCGCGTTCCTGATCGCCGACGTCTCGGGCAAGGACGTCCCCGCCGCGCTCTTCATGATGCACGCGAAGACCCTGCTGCGCCAGCTCCTGACCCTGGGCGTCGAGGCCGCCGAGTCGATGACGCTCGCCAACAACGGCCTCGCCCAGAACAACGACGAGGAGATGTTCGTCACGGTCTGGCTCGGCGTCCTCGACACGAAGACGGGCAAGCTCGACTACTCCAACGGCGGTCACAACCCGCCGCTCATGCGCCGCGCCGACGGCAGCGTCGAGTGGCTGCGCGAGCGCTCGGGCTTCTTCCTGGGCAGCTTCGAAGGCATCGAGTACCAGGGCAAGCGCCTGCAGATGAACCCCGGCGACACGCTGCTGCTCTATACCGACGGCGTGACCGAGGCCATCGACCTGGACGAGAAGTGCTACGGCGACGACCGCCTGCACGACCTTCTTGCCAGCATCGACCCCCAGACGCCCGCAGAGCTCGTCGAGGACATCAAGAAGGACGTTGCCGCCTACGCGGGCGAGGCCGAGCAGGCCGACGACATCACCATCCTCGCGCTGCGCTACGAGGGGTAGCCCGCACCCTGCCCGCCGCGGCAGACCCGCATCAGAAACGCCGCGAATACCAATCCACGCCCGAGGCCGGGCTTCCGCGATTGGTATTCGCGGCCGTTTTTTGCGCGCAGCGGCGCTTGGCGGCGAATATGGCGGCCGGAGAATGGTACTCGGCGCGATTACAGCGCGGGGCCCGCGGGGCCATTGGTACTCGGCGCGCTTTGGAAGCGGGTAGACGCGACGCACTGGTACTCAGCGCGCTCTCGAAGCAAACGGCCGGCCTGCCGGGCATCGCCCAGCAGGCCGGCCGCCGAAAAGCAGGACGAGCGGTTGCGGCTACTCCTTCAGCTCGACCGGCTGCGCGGAGCCGAGGCCGAGGATGCCGTAGAAGATGAACGGCAGGATCACGAGCCCGACCGTGAAGCCCTTGCCCTTGCCGAAGCGGCGGGCGATCTTGTACGCGACCATGACCCCGATGATCAGGTACGCGAGGTCGCACAGGCCGGCGATGGACTGGAGCGACTCGTTGCTCACCACGCTGGAGACGAACGCGACGCCAGCCAGGACCGTGTAGGCGACGCACAGGGCGCGCTCGCAGCCGGCGGCAGACGAGCGCTCCCAAGCGGAATAGACCGGGATGATCTGGGACCAGCCGCGGCCACCGAGCTTAGAGACGGTCTTCCACGTGCCGGCGATGGCCACGACCACAAGCACGATGCACACGACGAGGATGACGAAGGCGGCCACGAGAGTCGTGACGGGGCTGCCCTCCAGCTGCGCGATGAACTGGTTCAGGTCGAAGTTGAAGTTCATGATCGAATCCTTTCCCTGGAAAGAAGCGCGCGTCGAGCCTTACTCGGCCTCGACGGCCTTCCAGTCGTCGATGTTGCCGTAATCCATGGGGGCCTCGTAGATCGGCTGCTCCATGGTGGAGGCCAGGTGCCGCACCGCAGGCGGAATCTCGGGGCACAGGTCCATGTACCAGTCGAGGGTCTCGAGCACGTAGCGGTGCTTGAAGTCCTCGGGGGCCAGAACGGCGCAGCGCAGGTTGTGCAGGCGGTCGGCCGCCTTGACCACGCGCGCTATGTCGTTGGCGCGGATCCCCTCGACGTACTCGCTCATCACGTAGTTCTCGCTCTTGGTAAGGGCGCGCACGGCCTCGAGGACCTTCGGCCCTCCGATCTCCAGGATCTCCTCGTCGGTGGCGTCGGTGTCCTCCAGAAGATCGTGGAAGAAGGCCGCGATGATGTAGTCGCGCCCGTATCCCCAGCAGTTGACGATATCGGCCACCGCGATGGGGTGCACGATATAGGGCATGCCGCCCATGCGCACCTGCTTCGCGTGCTTCTCGGTCGCGAAGGCGATGGCTCGGATGTAGTAGGGGCTGTCCTCCGTCGGCTTTGTTGCCATGGTTACTCGCTCAACTCCTCGTAAACGCGCTTCAGGTACTTGGCCCGCGTCTGAGCGCGGCCGGCGTTGCTGAGCCCCAACGCCAAGAACTCCCCGATCTCCTCGGTGCTCAGCCCGCGGCGGCAGACCTCCGCGTTGCAGAGGTAGCGAAGGCCGGTGGAGGACGAGATGATGTCGAGGTCGGTCGACTCGAGCGCGCGGCTCAGCAGCTTGCAGGCCATCTCCTCGTTCTGCGCGAGCATGCGGGAAATGCCTCCGATGGTCTTGATCCCGAGCCAGTCGAGCTGGGCCACGTAAGCGCCCGGGTCGCACTCCTCGATCTGCGCGCCGGAATCGGCCGCCATGCGCGCCAGCAGCGCGCGCATGCGCTTGTTGTTGCGCACGTACTCGTTGAGCGACACGGTGTCGATGGGCACGTCCTCGGCGGTGTCGTCGATGATGCTTTGGCGCACGGACTCCGTGTAGTCGCTCATGAGGTCGCGCATGCGCACGAACTCGTCGTCGGCAAGCTCAAGAAGGGCGCTGATGCGCGCGTAGCCGCGCTGGACGGCGCGGGGCACGCCGAACTCCGACTTATAGCCGGTGTCGTGCTCGATGTCGCTCCAGATGTGCTGCAGGCAGGTACGGATCTGGATCTCGAAGCGCCAGTGGCAGAGCTCCTCGGGGTACTCGTCCGACTTCGGGAGGCTCGCGATGTAGTGCAGGCTCAGGTAGCCGAAGGACTCCGCGTCGATGAGCTGGCGCTTGTCGCTCGAGTTCTCGCGGTCGACGACGAATTCCTTCTCGACGAGGGCGCCCATGCGGTCGACGTCGTCGTTGAAGTAGCAGATCACGCGGGCGCCCATGATGTCGGTGAGCTGCTCGAAGCTGTCATACCAGCCGCCGCGCCTGATGAGCTTGCCGGCAAGGGACTTCTCGCCCTTCACGCGGTGCTGCACCTGGAAGGTGCGGATGCCCGACTCGGCGGCGATGGCGTCGAGCTTCTTGTGCACGATCTCGCCGATCTTGACGAAATCGTCGCGGTTCTTCCGGTAGTCCTCCAGGATGATGCGACTCTTCAGGTCCATCTTCCTTCCTTTCCCTATGAGCGGCGAGCTGCGCCGCGGGCACATCCTAGCGTTACTTGAGCGCGAACGCGAGGACGAGGATGTTCGTGTCGTGCACGCGGTGATACCTCATCGACGTCGTCATCCTGCGCACCATGTGGATGCCCAGGCCGCCGATCGGGCGCTCATCGGCCGAGAGCGTGGTGTCGGGCTCCCCATGGGCCGTGGGGTCGAACTCGGCCCCATTGTCGCAGAACTCGACGACCAGCTCCCCGCCCTCGCGGACGGCGGAGACCACCGCCCGGTCCGCCCCGCTGTAGCGGCAGATGTTCGAGTAGATCTCGTCTGCAGCGACCTGCACGCGGTTGGCGGCGCGCGGCGTGACGCCCAGGTTGTGCAGACGCGCGTCGAGGAACTCGCTGATGAGCTCGATGGAGCCGGGGTTCGCCCGCGTGACGATCCTCTCGGCCCCGCGCATGGCGCGGACATCCACCGCGAGCATGGTGATATCGTCGGACTGCTCGGCGTCCTGCGTGAACTCCCTCACGGAGCCGAGCACGGAGTCGCACAGGGCCCGAGGGTCATCGCCGTCCTGGGTATTCAGCTGCATTTCCAATCGGCCCTCCCCATACATCGAGTCATCGACGTCGCAGGCCTCGGTCACGCCGTCTGTATACAGGTACATTTTGCAGCCGGGCTCGAGCATGAGCACCTTCTTTTGGTAAGAAGTGCCCTCCATGCCCGCGAGCACGAGGTTCGGGTGCTCGTCGCGCAGGTACTCCCATGCGCGCCCGGGGTACTTAACCAGCGGCGGGTTGTGCCCGGCGTTCGCGTACGAGAGCGTGCCGGTCTCCAGGTCGAGCTTGCCGAGCCACGCCGTGACGAACATGTCGAGGTCGTTGGCCTCGCAGAGGCGGCGATTCGCCTCGGTAAATGCCTCGTCGACCGCGAGGCCGCTCTCCATGAGGGAGTGGATCTCGCTCTTCGCCTTCATCATGAAGAGCGCCGCGGGCACGCCCTTGCCCGAGACGTCGGCCACGAGGAAGACGAGCACGTGGCTGTTGAGCAGGAAGAAGTCGTAGAAGTCGCCGCCGACCTCGCGCGCCGTGTTCATGGACGCGTACAGGTCGATGTCCTTGCGACCGGGGAACGGCGGGAAGACGTTCGGCAGGGAGCTGTGCTGGATATGCTGGGCGAGCTCGAGCTCGGCGTCGCGGCGGTGTTCCGCCTCCGAGATGAACTCCCGCAGCGAGGCGACCATGGCGTTGATGTCGTCCGAGAGCGTGCAGAACTCCTGGTGCGTGCGCACGTCCACGACGGTGTCCAGCTCGCCCGCGGCGATGGCGTCGAGCGAGCCGCCCACGTAGTTGAGCTTCTCGACCACGCGCTTGCGCATGAGCTGGAACAGGATGATGAAGAGCGAGGCGTGGACCAGGATCTCCATGAAGACCGTCAGGTACGTGATCACGTCCGAGAAGTAGTCCGCCTCCGCCACGGGAAGAAACGCGACGATCGAGCACGTCTGGTAGGAGTGGTACATCGCGTAGCTCTTCTTGCCGAAGATCGTGAGTTCGTAGAGCTCGTCGTCCTCGAACTTGGCCGGGGCGTCCGCGATGACCTCGTCGCTCCTGACGTTGAGGTCGCGGCCCTTCTGCGAGAGGACGATACCGTTGTAGCGGTCGTAGACGATGACCGCGCCGGTCTGCTGGATGCGCCACAGCGGGTTGACCCCGACGAGGTCATCCCAGCCCCAGAGCCTGATCTCGGTTGTCACATCCTCGATGCTGAGCTCGAGGGTCTTCGCCGCCTGGCTCTCGGAGACCCTGCCCGTTATGTCGACCGTGAACCAGGTGACGGCGCCGAACGTGACGAGCACCGTGAGGAAGAGCCTGATGCCCAGGTCGTTGATCAGGTACGGGGGGCGCGTGAACATCCGCTCGTGGTTGACGTAGCCGCGGCCGATCAAGGCGATGCCCGTGGCCAGGCCCACGAGGATGATCATCTGGTCGCTGCAGCCCTGCACGTACTCGAAGGCTACGTCGAGGTCCTCCATGTTGGTGAGAAGCCCGAGCAGCATGTGCAGCGTCTCGGCGGTGACGCCGATGGCGATCGCGTAGCCCATGGCCGGGGGGCGGTCGTCGAACACGAGCTTGCGCAGGGCCGCGGAGCCGACGCCGGCGATGACCGTGCTCACCGAGCACGCCAGCCGCGTGGTCGCTCCCCCGCCCCAGAGCACGCAGAGCCAGCGCTCGAGGCCGCCGATCAGGCCCGCGACGATGCCCGCGGGGCAGCCGAACGCGAGGCTCGCCACGATGGGCGCCGCGTCGCGGACGTTGATCACGCCGCCGTCGACCACGCGCACGCCCGTCTCGGTGGCAAAGACGGCCACCAGCCCGAACACCACGCCATAGCAGAGCTGGCGCGCCCACTCCGGCACGCCGCGCCATGCGGCCGTCCGGTCGAGCAGCGAGAAGGCCAGCGCGACGATGCCGGGCAGCAGGGTCTGGACTATGAGGACGGGGGCCATGGGAAGAGCGGCGGGGTCGCTACTCGATGACGAGGAAGTCCATGAAGCCGGTGATGTCGAAGATCTCCATCACGGCGTCGCAGACGTGGGTGAGGCGCATGGAACCCTGGGTGTTCATGGTCTTCTGGGCGCGCAGGATCAGGCGCAGGCCGGAGGACGAGATGAACTCGAGCTTCTCGAGGTCGAACACGAGGTCGGTGGCACCGGGCAGCACCTCGTCGAGAACGGCCTCGAGCTCAGGGGAGGTGGCGGTGTCGAGGCGGCCGCCGAGGGCCAGGGTCACGTTGCCGCCGTCGACGGTCTTCTGGATATCGAGTGCCATGCATGGTTCCTTTCTTCGGAGGGCGCCCGACGGCGCCCCATCGCTCACTAGGTTAGGCCAAGCAACGATAGTACCGCCGCAAGAAGCGCAAGGCACGCAGCATCGCCAGAGTTGACGGAAAGAAACGCCCCTAGACCTGCTGCCTGCTGACGAGCTCGGCGAACAGCCCGCCCTTTTCCATGAGCTCCTCGTAGGTGCCGTCCTCGGCGATCCTGCCGTGGTCGAGCAGCACGATGCGGTCGCAGTGCCGGATGGTGGAGAGGCGGTGCGCGATGACGAGGCGCGTGCACTTGAGCGCGTCGAGGCTCTCGCCCACGATGCGCTGCGTGACGTTGTCGAGCGCGCTCGTGGCCTCGTCGAACATGAGGATGCGCGGCTTCCCGGCCACGGCGCGGGCGATCATGAGCCGCTGGCGCTGCCCGCCCGAGACGCCGCCGCCCCCTTCGGTGACCATGGTCTGCATGCCCATGGGCATGGCGCGGATGTCTTCGGCGAGGCCCGCCATCTCGGCCGCCTCCCAAGCCTCCTGCTGCGTGAGACCGGGGCAGCTGACGGCGATGTTGTCGTAGATGGAGCCGGCGAAGAGCTTGCCGTCCTGGAGCACGACGCCGATGTTGCGGCGGACGCTGCGAAGGTCGAGCGAGCGCAGGTCGCAGCGGTCGTAGCTCACCGCGCCGCGCTTGGGCTGCTCGAAGCCCAGGAGTATGCGCATGAGGGTGGACTTGCCGCAGCCCGTCTTTCCGACGACGGCCACGTAGCTGCCGGCCTTGACCGAGAGGCACAGGTCGTCGAGCACCAGCCGCTCGCTGTCGTCATAGGAGAACGTGACGTGGTCGAGCTCGAAGGCGCCCGAGAGGCGCCGCACGCACCTCTTGCCCTCGGAGGACTCGGGCACGGCGTCCATCATCGGCTTCACGCCCTCGAGGTTCGGCTTGACCACGGCGAGCTGGCCAGCCATGGAGGTGAGCGAGGAGAACGCCGCGCTCACCATGCCGAAGGCCGACGCGAAGGCCATGTACTCGGACACGGTGACCCCGCCCGCCAGGGACGCGGAGTAGAAGACCAGGGTGCCCGCCAGCGATATGGCGGTGCCGACGGCCGACGAGTACCTGAGCAGCCTGGGGCCGTTGCACTCCAGGTTCGCGATCTCGGCGTAGCCGTTGGCCCACTTGGCGAAGGCGCGGGTCTCGGCGCCCGAGAGCTTGATCTTCTGGATGCCGTTGATGATCGAGTACTGCCAGCCGCTCAGCCTGCCCGAGAGGACATAGGTCTCGCGGGAGCGGGCCTGACGCACAAAGACGAGCACAATCGAGAAGACCGTGGTCGCGGCGATGATCGCGAGCGCGGGGAGCACGAGCGCCGGGGCGAAGCTCGCTATCTGCGCGATGTAGGCGAGCGAGAAGACCGAGCTCAGCGACGTGGAAAGAAGCGCGTTCTGCAGGATGCTGGCCACGGAGGTGATCACGCCGAGCTTCGAGGCCAAGTCTCCGGTCTGCTGGGTGCGGAAGAACGAGGTGGGCAGCGAGAGCAGGCGCATCATGACGGCCGCCTCCAGGGGCAGCGTGAGCTTGGTCTGGATGCGCGACATGACGAGCCCGCGCACGGCGCTCAGCAGAAGCTGCGCCACGGACGCGCCGAGCAGCAGCGAGACGGCCGGGAAGAGCAGCCGCGTGTCGCCGGACTCGATCACGGGCCCGAAGATCACCTGGTTGACGGTGGGGACCAGCATGCCGAGCAAGGTGGCCGCGAGCGTGGCGAGGACGACGAAGGCGTAGTCGCTGCGGTCGAGCGAGCGCAGCGAGTAGGCGACGAGGTCGCGCACGGTTATGGCCCGGGCGGGAAGAGGCCGGTAGAAACAGAAAGCCTCCTCCTTGAGCCTGATCCCCGTCGTGGCCACGGGCTCCAGAGCGCCGGTCTCCGGCGAGAGGACCGAGTAGCCGCTGCGGACGCGCGGCAGCAGCGCCACGGGCACGCCCTCCTCAGTGAAGCCGATGAACGCGCCCACTGCGTCCTTGTGCCAGCCGCGCGGCAGGCGGACGGGGCGGGCCATGAGGCCGGTGGGCGCCAGTCGGCCCTCGATGACCTCGGCGATGTCCTCGTCGCCGTCGAGCTCGACGCCGTCCGGGAGCTTGGCGCCGTAGTAGGCGAGCACCGCCTCGAGAGCGGCCTGCGCCTGCGCCGCGGCGTCGGGGCCGCCGGCGCGGGCCTTGCCGGCCACGGCATCGGAGATGGCCCGCAGCGACTCCTCGAGCAGTTGCTCGTCCGAGCGCTGGCGCTCCTCGATCTGGCTCTCGAACCAACCCATGGGCCACCTATTCCTGCGAGACGAGGCGCGCATAGGCCCCGTCCTGCGCATAGAGTTCCTCGTGCGTGCCGCGCTGCACGACCTCACCGCGGTCCAGGACGACGATCTGGTCCGCGTCGCGGATGGTCGAGAGCCGGTGGGCGACCACGAGCAGCGTGATGCCGCGCGCCCGGACGGCCGCCATGACGTCGGCCTCGGTCTTCGCGTCGAGGGCGCTCGTGGCCTCGTCCATGATCAGGAGCGTGGGGTCCATCGCGAGGGCGCGGGCGATCTCGATGCGCTGGCGCTGCCCGCCCGAGAGGTCGCGCCCGTCCTCGGCGAGCACGTGCTCGTAGGCGCCCGCGCGCTGCATGATGTCGTCGTGGATCTGCGCGTCGCGCGCGGCGAGGATGACCTCGAAGTCCTCGATGGTCGGGTCCCAGAGGCGGATGTTGTTGCCGATGGTGTCCCGGAACAGGACGACGTCCTGGTCGACGACGGCGATCGATCCGCAGCGGACCGCGCGCGGAATCTGGGCGAGCGGCACCCCGTCGACGAGGATCGAGCCCTCCCACGGCGTGTACAGCCCGGCCACGAGCTTGGAGATGGTCGACTTGCCGCAGCCGGAGGGCCCGACCAGGGCCACGCAGCCGCCCGGCCTCACATGGAGGCTCAGGTCGCGGACCACCGGCTCGGCGAGCCTGGAGTAGCCGAAGGTCACGTGCTCGAGGCGCAGGTCGCCGCGGAGCTTTCTCAGGCCGGCGCCCTTCTTCGCTCCGTCGACGGTCGGGGCGGCATCGGTGCCCGCACCACCGTCGGCGCCCGGCCCCTCGGCGTCGACGCCCGCGTCCTTCTCGCCGGCCGCGCTCCCCTGCCCCGCGCCGTTCGTCGCGAGCGGGTCGGACGGGTACTCCATGACGTCCTTGATGCGCTCCATGTCGGTACGGAGCTCCTGCATGGTCTGCATGAGGCCGATGAGGGACTGCGCCGGGGAGTAGAACCGCTGGATGAGCGACTGCATGGCAAGAAGCGCGCCCGTGGTGAACTCGCCCCTGAGGATGAGCCACGCGCCCACGGCCAGGATCGCGGAGTCGCACAGCAGGGTCACGAGCTGCGGCACCAGGCCGTAGGTGGTGCCCATCCGCTGGAGCTCGACGTTGTTCTTGTTGGCGCTCGCCTGGAAGCCGGCCCAACGGCGGAAGAAGCCCGGCTCGACGCCCTGCGCCTTCAGGGTCTCGATCATCGAGATCGCCGCCATCGAGGTGGACGAGAGGCTCGCCTGGTCGCGCGCCATCACGCGCGAGGCGTTCACGCGCTTCTCGGAGATCGCGCGGGCGGCGATGAGGTCGACGGCCATGGAAGCGATGCCGGCACACGCGAGCACCACCGAGTAGCGGACCATGAGAACCAGATAGACGATGAGCATGACGAACTG
Organism: Coriobacteriia bacterium; assembly: GCA_030530145.1. Lineage (GTDB taxonomy): Bacteria > Actinomycetota > Coriobacteriia > Coriobacteriales > Atopobiaceae > Paratractidigestivibacter. The sequence goes on from JAUMVN010000022.1 coordinate 27,943, forward strand.
GACCAAAAGCGGCGCGAGCTGCTGCGTGAGCTGCTCGGCTATCTGGGAGTTCATGCCCATGCGCTGGACGATGTCGCCGGTCATGCGCTGCGAGAAGAACTCCATCGGCATGTGGAGGACCTTCCAGAGGAAGGCCGAGTTGGCCGAGGCCGACATCTTGCCCTCGACCCGCATGAGATACGTGCTGTTGAGCGCCGAGACGATCACCTGGACCGCGCAGACGGCGCCGAGAAGCGCCAGGAACGCGGGCGCCCAGTCTGGGTTGCGGCCCGTGAGCAGCCGGTCCAGGAAGACCTGCGAGAAGACCGGGGTGACGACGCCCAGCAGCGAGACGATGGCGCTCGTGAGGGCCACGAAGACGAGCGCGCTTCTTGCCCCTCGGAGGCGCTGGAGCGCGAAGTCCTTGACCGAGGCGGGACTGCCGCCGGGCTCGAAGGCGTCCGTCGGCCGGAACTGGAGGACCACGCCGGTGAAGTCCCGGTCGAAGTCCTCGAACGAGAGGGTGGTCGCGCCGTCGGCGGGGTCGTTGACGTAGACCTTCTCGCCCCTGAAGCCGCGCAGGACGACGAAGTGCGAGAAGCCCATGTGGGCGATGCAGGGAAAGACGCCCCCGCTCCGCAGCGCCTCGGGGCTGTAGCGGTAGCCACGGGCGTCGAGGCCGTAGGCGCGCGCCGCCTTGACCACGTTCAGGGCCGACGAGCCGTCGCGCGAGACGCCGCAGTCCGCGCGGACCTGCTCCAGGGGGAGCCACTTGCCGTAGTAGGCGCAGATCATCGCGAGCGCGGCGGCGCCGCACTCGAGGGCCTCCATCTGCATGACCTGGGGCACCTTCGCCGCCATACGGCCGGGCTCGGAGGGTTTGTTCTGAGGTCTTCTCGCCATGGGCTACGACCTGTTGAAGAGCAGGGCCATGGGCTCGAACTTGGAAAGGGTGACCTTGCCGGCGTACGTGCCGTCGGGCAGGTTGATGGAGAGGCTCGCCTTGACCGCCCAGCTGCCGGAGGCGCCGATGGCGGACACTTCCTCGTCCGAGAGGGAGCCGATGTAGACGGGCTCGGAGGAGACCGCGACCACCTTGCCCTCGACGCCCGAGACGGTGACGGCGTCGCCCGCGTCGAGGTCGGAGGCGTAGCTCTGGTCGACGTAGCAGTACGCCTGCCCGTCCTCGACGCTCACCGCGGCGCCCTGGACGTCGGCGATGCTGCCGAAGACGCCCCAGATTCCGACGCCGGCGAGAAACGCGACGATGGCGGCCAGGACGATCCAGACGCTCGGGTTCGAGACGACGATGTAGTCGTCCAGATGCTCGGGCGAGGCCCGGCGCTCGAGCGCTTCTTCGCGGAACACTCCTGCCATCTGCCGCCCCCTGGTCAGCCGCGCGGTTTGCCTGTTGAGGTGTCTATCTTAGCCGTCTTCGAGGTGCGTCGCTGTTTTCGGCGCGCCGGGAATCCGATTCGCCCTTCTTCGGGGTACCATAGGGCCGTTATGGCAACGAACCAGAAGGAGGGCCAATTGGCCGCTAAGAAGCCCGTAAAGATCGTGATGCTCACCGGTTATTTGGGCGCCGGCAAGACCACGCTGCTCAACCACATCCTGTCCAACGACGGCGGCATCCGCGCCGCGGTCATCGTCAACGACATCGGCGAGGTCAACGTCGACGCCAGCCTCATCAAGGACGGCGGCCTCACCGAGGCCGAGGACATCATCCCGCTGACCAACGGCTGCATCTGCTGCACCCTGGCCGACGACCTCGCCAACCAGCTCTCGAGCATCGCGGACTCGGGCAACTTCGACTACATCATCATCGAGGCCTCCGGCATCTGCGAGCCCGTGCCCATCGCCTACACCATCTCCGCCTTCTGCGACGAGGAGAAGGCGGGCGGCGAGCCAAAGCTCGCGCTCGACAACATCGTCGCGGTCGTGGACTGTGCGCGCATGTACGACGAGTTCAACGGCGGGCGCGACCTTCTTGCCGAGGACATCGACGAGGACGACATCGAGAGCCTGCTCATCCAGCAGATCGAGTTCTGCTCCACGCTCATCCTGAACAAGACGGACACCGTGACGCCCGAGCAGCTCGCCGAGCTCAAGGCCATCGTCCGCAGCCTCCAGAAGGAGGCCGTGATCGTCGAGGCCGTCGAGGGCGACGTCGACCTCAAGGAGCTTCTCGACACCGACCGCTTCGACTTCATGCGCGCCTACAACTCCGCCGCCTGGATCGAGGCCATGGAGCACCCCGAGGAGCACGACGACCCCGAGGTCCTCGAGTACGACATCCAGACCTTCGTCTACCACCGCCGCCAGCCCTTCGACCACGCGCTGTTCCAGAAGTACGTCGAGTACAACTGGCCTGACGAGGTCGTGCGCGCCAAGGGCGTGCTGTGGACCACGCTGAACACCGACATGTGCTATCTCTTCGAGCAGGCCGGCCACCAGATGCGCCTCTCCGAGAACGGCCTGTTCGTCGACTCCGCGCCCGAGGCCGAGAAGAAGCAGATCCTGGCCGAGACGCCCGAGATCCTGGACACCTGGGACCCGGAGGTCGGCGACCGCGAGACCAAGCTCTGCATCATCGGCCGACACATGGACCGCGCCTCGATCGAGGCCCAGCTCGACGCGCTTCTCACTACCTGGGAGCGCTAAGAAAGAAACCCGGTCGTGCGTTGCCGCACCGATTGACCGCCGTCCGCGATTCGTGGGCGGCGGTTTTGCGTCGCATCGGCGATAATGGGCGGAACCGACGGCGAGAGGAGCAGGCATGGCCACAAAGCAGGACAATCGCGTGTGCGCGGGCGCAGGCCACGACTGCGCGTTCAGCCGGGCCGGCAGCTCCTGCATGGACAACATCCGCCTCTTCGCCGACCTGCCGGTCGAGTCCAAGCGCGAGCTTCTGGCCTGCTCAAGGCACTCGACGCACGACGCGGGGTCCATCATCGTGCACGAAGGGGACCCGATCGAGTCCATCATCGTTGTGCGCTCGGGGCGCATAAAGACGTTCCGCACGAGCTCGGACGGCGAGGAGTACGTGCTCGACGTGCTCCACGACGGGCAGGCGCTCTGGCACGGCATGTTCCTGGCCGACCACATCTACCGCTACTCGGTCGAATGCCTCACGCGCGTCAAGCTCTGCCGCATCCACCGCGCCGACTTCGAGGCCCTGCTGGCAAACCACCCCGACGTGGCGCTCGGCCTCATCCGCATGGTCACAACCGAGCTCGACGACGCGGAGGAGCGCATCATGATGCTCTCCATCCGCGACCCGAGGCAGAGGCTCGCAGAGTACCTGCTCATCCGAGACCGGCGCTGCGCCGGCCCGGAGATCCGCCTCAAGCTCGAGGACATCGCCGCCTCGGTGGGACTGCGCCCCGAGACCGTGAGCCGCAACATCGCGCAGTTCGTCCGCGACGGCCTCGTTGAGCGCCCTGGACGCGGCCGCATCCTCGTCGTCGACCACGAAGGCCTGAAGGCCGTGGCATCGGAGTAGCGGCCCGCACACTATTTCGAGGTCCTGCGTGCTTAATTTGCGTTTTGATGTTAGTTTTCGGGGCTTAGCGCAAGCGAATCCTGGGGTTTTGCAATCTCGTAATGCCCGCCGCGTGCTCCCCTACTCGCCAATCGCCCGAAATCCCACGCAGAATCTCGAAATACTGATCAATAGCCCCCTCAACCACCCGATTTCGAGCCATTTGGCACAACTTAACGTGCGCGCCGCCGCGGCCCGCCAGCATGCAGGCCGAAGGCGCATGGGCGCCGGCACCGCATGTGACGCGAGTCGCGAAGCGAGCGAGGAGCGCAGCGACGAACGCCGAGCAGTCACATGCGGTGCCGGCGCCCATGCACCTTCGGCCGACCAGCCACAAACCAAGAAAGGACCCGCCTGCAGGTTGCAGGCGGGTCCAAAGTCGCATCAAGCTATGCGGCAAGCCGAGCTGTTCGCTCGCTCTTACATGCTCTCGTGGCAGGTACGGGCGATGACGTCGAGCTGCTGCTCGCGGGTAAGGTCGATGAACTTAACGGCGTAGCCGGAGACGCGGATGGTGAAGTTGGCGTACTCGGGCTTCTCCGGGTGCTCCATGGCGTCCTTGAGCTTCTCGACGCCGAAGACGTTGACGTTCAGGTGGTGAGCGCCGTTGGCGAAGTAGCCGTCGAGGACGTTGACGAGGTTGGCGGTGCGCTGCTCGTCATCGTTGCCCAGGGCAGACGGGTTGATGGTCTGCGTGTTGGAGATGCCGTCGAGGGCGTACTCGTAGGGGAGCTTGGCGACGGAGTTGAGGGAGGCCAGCAGGCCGTTCTGCTCAGCGCCGTAGGCGGGGTTGGCGCCCGGGGCGAACGGGGTGAAAGCCTTGCGGCCGTCGGGGGTGCCGCCGGTAGCCTTGCCGTAGACCACGTTGGAGGTGATCGTCAGGATCGAGGTGGTCGGCTCGGAGTCGCGGTAGGTGTGGTGCTTGGCGATCTTGGCCATGAAAGCCTTGAGCAGCCACACGGCGATGTCGTCGGCGCGGTCGTCGTCGTTGCCGTACTTCGGGAAGTCGCCCTCGACCTCGTAGTCGACGACGATGCCCTGCTCGTCGCGGATGGTCTTGACCTTGGCGTACTTCATCGCGGAGATGGAGTCGACGACGTGAGAGAAGCCAGCGATGCCGGTCGCGAAGGTGCGGCGGACGTCGGTGTCGATAAGGGCCATCTCGGCGGCCTCATAGTAGTACTTGTCGTGCATGTACTGGATGAGGTTCAGGATGTTGACGTACAGCTCGGCCAGCCAGTCCATCATGAGGTCGAACTTGTGCATGACCTCGTCGTAGTTGAGGTACTCGGAGGTAACCGGGGTGTACTCAGGGCCGACCTGCATGTGGTTGCCCTGCTTGTCCATGAACTTCTCGTCCTTGCCGCCGTTGATGGCGTAGTTCAAGCACTTGGCGAGGTTGGCGCGGGCACCGAAGAACTGCATCTCCTTGCCGGTCTCGGTAGCGGAGACGCAGCAGCAGATGGAGTAATCGTCGCCCCAGACCGGACGCATGACGTCGTCGTTCTCGTACTGGATCGAGGACGTGGTGACGGAGATCTTCGCGGCGTACTTACGGAAGTTCTCCTGGAGGCGCTTGCTGTAGAGAACGGTCAGGTTCGGCTCGGGAGCGGGGCCCATGTTCTCGAGGGTGTGCAGGAAGCGGTAGTCGTTCTTGGTGACCAGCGAGCGGCCGTCCTGGCCGAGGCCGGCGACCTCAAGGGTGGCCCAAACGGGGTCGCCGGAGAAGAGCGCCTGGTAAGACGGGATGCGGGCGAACTTGACCATGCGGAGCTTGAGGACGAGGTGGTCGATGAGCTCCTGGGCCTCGGACTCGGTGATCTTGCCGGCCTCGAGGTCACGCTGGATGTAGATGTCCAGGAAGGTGGAGACGCGGCCCACGGACATGGCGGCGCCGTTCTGGGTCTTGATGGCGGCGAGGTAGCCGAAGTAGAGCCACTGGACGGCCTCGGCGGCAGTGGTGGCCGGCTTGGAGATGTCGTAGCCGTAGATCTCGGCCATCTTCTTCATGCCCTGGAGAGCACGGATCTGGTCGGAGAGCTCCTCGCGCTGACGGATGACGTTGTCGGTCATCGTACGGTCGCCGCAGTTCTCAAGGTCGGCCTTCTTGCCGGCGATGAGGCGGTCGATGCCGTAGAGGGCGACGCGGCGGTAGTCGCCGACGATGCGGCCGCGGCCGTAGGTGTCGGGCAGGCCGGTAATGACGTGGGAGTGGCGAGCAGCGCGCATCTCGGCGGTGTACGCATCGAAGACGCCCTGGTTGTGGGTCTTGTGGTACTCGTTGAAGATCTGCGTGTACTTGTCGTTCACGTGGAAGCCGTAGTTCTCGGCGGCCTGCTGGGCCATCTTGATGCCGCCGTAGGGCATGAAGGCGCGCTTGAGCGGCTTATCGGTCTGGAGGCCGACGACCTTCTCGAGGTCCTTGGTGTCCTCGCCGATGTAGCCGGGGCCGTAAGCGGTCAGGCCGGAGACGATCTCGGTCTCGCACTCGAGGACGCCGTTGTTGGCGCGCTCGGCGGCCTGGAGCTCCTGGACCTTGCCCCAAAGCTCGTTGGTGGCGTTGGTCGGGCCCTCGAGGAACGAGTCGTCGCCGTCATAGACGGTGTAGTTCTGCTGGATGAAGTCGCGGACGTTGATGTCGTCCACCCAGTGACCACCCTTGAAGCCGTTCCACTCTTCGCGAAGCTGCATTCTCATGCCTCCTTCTGTTCGGCGCGTCCGCCCGGCGGGTTTTCGCGCGTTAATGACCTGAATCAAGAAACGCTGACGTGCGGGTAAATCGAGAAGTGCTTGGCGCCGTGCCCGGCGCTAGATCTGGAGCTCGCCGCGCAGGATCTGCTGGGCGCGCGCGGTGCGCTCCGGTGTCGGCGGGTCGACGCCCTCGAGCGCGTAGGGAAGCCCGAGCTCCTTCCACTTGAAGACGCCCAGCGTGTGGTAAGGCAGGACCTCGATGCGCTGAACGTTGGAGAGGGTCTCGATGAACTCGCGCGTGCGGCGCAGGTAGTCGTCGATGTCGGTGACGCCGGGGACGAGGACGTGGCGAATCCAGATGGGCTCGCCCTTCTCGCTGAGGTAGGTCAGGGCGTCGAGGATGTTCTTGTTGGAGCGGCCCGTGAGCTTGACGTGCTCGGCGTCGTCGATGTGCTTGATGTCGCAGAGCATGAGATCGCAGACGTCGATGAGCTGGTTGAACTTGTCGAACCAGGCGCCCTCTCGGGTAAAGGGGGCAAGGCTCGTGTCCAGGCAGGTGTTGATGCCGCGGGCTTTGGCCTTGGTAAAGAGCTCGAGGACGAAGTCGAGCTGGAGGAGCGCCTCGCCGCCGGAGACGGTGATGCCGCCTTCCGGACCCCAGTAGCTGCGGAAACGCTCGGCGGTGTCGAGGAGCTGGTCGGCATCCTTGAGCTCGGCGCCCTCGGCCGCCCAGGTATCCGGGTTGTGGCAGTAGGCGCAACGCATGGGGCAGCCCTTGAGGAAGATGAGATAACGGACTCCGGGGCCGTCGGCGGAACCGAACGACTCGATGGAATGAATCCGTCCTTGCATCTCTCGCCTCCCCTTTTGCTGCCTTGTTACACCCCGATTACAAGAACCGTAGGCAAATTTAATTGGTGGGCGGGTTGCGTTCCTTGATTAGAATCAAGTAAAAGTGAAAATCCAAAAGTCACGCCGCAAACGGTCGATTCCCGCCGGCAAACGGCAATTCCACCCCCTGACCAGCCCCTGAGAGCTTTGGGGACGTTGGTTCTAGCTCTCATTTGAGAGCTTTGGGGACGTTGGTTGTGGCTCTCATTTGACTGAAAAAGGGACACACCTTGGCAAACCAGCTTCGTGCCAAGCGCCAAGGTGTGTCCCAGATACTCTCAAATGAGAGCCACAACCAACGTCCCCAAAGCTCTCGTCAGGTGAGGACGAGCTGAAGGAGTTTGGTGGCGCAGGTGGGTTCGACGGCGTGCTCAACGCCGGCGGGGACGCGCAGAATGTCGCCCGTGGCCATGGCGACCTCGCGGCCGTCCTCGGAAAAGCGGATCTTCGCCGCGCCTTCGACCACGTAGTACAGGGCGTCGCCGGGATAGCGCTCCTCCGAGACGCTCTCCCCCGCCGAAAACGCCAGCAGCGTCGCGCCCAACGCATCGCCCACGCGCGTAAGCGACATGCTCGAGACCTGACCGGGCCGCGCGTCAATGAGCGACGCGAGCGGCTCCGCGGCTTCGGTCGGCAGGTTCCTAAACGGCATCGTCCGCCCTCCTTACGCAGGAAGGATAACGACGAGCAGCATCTTGAACGCCGTGACGCCGCGCACCGCGTGCGGCGCGCCGGCCGGGATCACCACGGACTCGCCAGCGTGGACCTCGTGCGCCACGCCGTTGATGGTGATCTCGCCCGTGCCCTCGAGCACGTTGACCATGGCGTCGCCGCCGGCAGCGTGGCTGCTCATGCCCTCGTCGGCGTCGATAGCAAAGAGCGTGACCTTGGCGCCCGGCATCTGCGAGAGCGTGAGGCTGTTGACCTTGCCCGTCTCGGCGGGAACGGCCGCTGCCAGGTTGAAGACGGTTTCCTTCTCAATGTTCTTGATGAGTTCCACGGTGATTCCTTTCATCCTGAACGGCATCTTGCTTGCATCGGTATCGCCTACTATAGGCAACAATCACCCCGCGAACGCGAAGGAGGCCGCCGCATGGGCAGCAAGAAGAAATCCGCCCGCACGGCCCAGCGAGCCGCGTTCGAGTCGCAGCTAGACCGCGAGCTCGGCGGGAGTAATCTCGGCAACGCCTTTGCCCGCGAGGACGCACGACACGAGGAGCACCTGCGCTACCGCGCCTGCGATCGCAAGAAGCGCTACGCCACCCGCGCCGAGGCCGAGGACGCCATCCGCGCCTGCCGCCGACACGGCTCGCGCGACCTTCACTGCTACGAGTGTGACTACTGCGGCGGCTGGCACCTCACCCACAAGGGTGGGCGCTAGTCCTGGCAATCCGGCTGCAATGCCTTTGTGAAGACACGGGACCCTATATCTCCACGAGATTATGCTCAGTCTCGTGACCGTCGAGCATCCGCTCGTAGCGGGCCCCCATCTCCGCAATGAACTCAGCCTTTGTCGGAGCTTTCGCACAGACAACGAACGAGGCGTCCTCGTTGAAGGCGAGCTCAACGCCGCGGGCACGGAAGAAGGCGGCGATGGCCTCGCGGACCTGCGGGTCCTTCTCGCCGAGGGAATCCCAGCTAAAGAACTGCCCGCCGCAGGCGTCGTGCATATGGATGCGGGTCTCCAGGCCAGCCTCAGCCAGGGCGCGATTGCAGTCGGCTACGTCGAACGTGTTGATTATCTTGCGGGCCATGGGCTTCTCCTTTCGAGCGTGGGCGCCTCTAGTTACCGCGACGTGTAGTCGCACATTTGACACTGCTTGGGCGCATCGGCCGTGACCTCACGATGGAACATGCCCGACCACCTGCAGATCTCTTGCAGCACAGGCACCACGCTCGCGCCCTTCTCGGTAAGCGAGTACTCCACGCGCGGCGGGATCTCGTCGTAGCTTTTGCGCGCCACAATGCCGTCCGCAATCAATTCCTTAAGCGACGACGAGAGCACCGCGTCCGAGACGTTGGTCATCTCGTCGCGCACACCGCTGTAGCGCAGCGTTCCTTTGTTGCCGAGCACGCAGATGATGCGCGACTTCCAGCGGCCGCCGAACACGTCGAGCCCGTACTCCAACGGGCAGCGGATGTCCTTCTCGAGTTTGCGTTTATGCGGCATGGCGCTTCTCCCCTCTCTTCGACGCCTCAACCCTACGGCACGCGCGCGGCACTCGCTAGTTACTAAGGGGAACTATAGTGACTTATCTTTTGCCCCATATCTGGGATTCGCCGAGCCGCCCGCGTATCTTGAGCGTCAAGGCGGGGCGCGAAGGCGGCCCCGAAGACTCCGAGCAAAGGAGAACAACATGCAGGTCAAGGCTTATCTTCAGGTCATCATGACCATCAACCCCGAGAACCGCGGCGCCGCGGCCGAGGTCTACAACACCTACCGCCAGCCCTTCCTGGACGAGGTCGCCGGAGCCCTCACCAAGGAGTGCCTCATCCGTGACGAGGACGTCCAGGTAATCCACGGCTTCGACTCCATGGAGCACGCGAAGGCGTACCTCGAGACCCCGCTCTTTACCGAGAAGGTCGCCCCCGGCCTGCAGCCGACCTGGGCCGCCGACCCGGACATCCGCTTCTACGAGGTGCTCTAGTTGGGCACCATTCGCTACACGAGCGAGAAGAGCTTCTCGGCCGAGCAAGTCGAGAAGCTCTTTCTGTCGGTGGGATGGGTGTCCGGACAATACCCGCAGCGGCTCCACCGCGCCCTCATGGGGTCCTCGCTCGTGCTCACCGCCTGGGACGACGAGCAGCTCGTCGGCCTCGTGCGCGCCCTCGACGACGGCGAGCTCACGGCCTACGTCCACTACGTCCTCGTCGACCCCGCCTACCACGGGCGCGGCATCGCGGGCCACATGATCGAGCGGCTCAAGGAGCGCTACCGCGACTATCTCTACATCGAGGTCATGCCGGAGGAAAGCAAGAACGCGCCCTTCTACCAGCGCTTCGGCTTCAAGGTTATGGAGGACGGCGTGGCAATGCAGATAGTTAACCCCGGCGAACGATATTAAACACACTGCTAAACTTCTGGTTCGGTCGCGCGACGCACAAACCCAGCGCCCCGCGCCCAGCAAGAATCAAACAGCAAGAAGGAAGGCACGTTTTGTCCAGCATCACAGAGAAGCTCAAGGGCATGGCCCTGTGCCTCGTCATCAGCATTGTCGCTTGGCTGCTCGGCCAGCAGCTCGAGGTCGTCGGCGGCCCCGTCTTCGGCATCCTCATCGGCATGTTGCTCGCCGTCGTGCTCCGCGACCGTGACACCGCGGCGCTGCAGCCCGGCGTCAAGTTCACCTCCAAGTACATCCTGCAGGCGGCGGTCGTCTTCCTCGGCTTCGGCCTCAACCTGGGCCAGATCGCCAAGGTCGGCGCCACGAGCCTGCCCATCATCGCCTCGACCATCGCGACCTCGCTCATCGTCGCGTTCGTCATGTGCCGCGCCATGAAGGTGCCGGGCAAGATCGCCACCCTCATCGGCGTCGGGTCCTCCATCTGCGGCGGCTCGGCCATCGCGGCCACCGCGCCCGTCATCCGCGCGGATGACGAGGACGTAGCCCAGGCCATCTCGGTCATCTTCCTCTTCAACGTGATCGCCGCGCTCATCTTCCCGACGCTCGGCGGCATGCTCGGCCTTACCAACGAGGGCTTCGGGCTCTTCGCGGGCACGGCCGTCAACGACACTTCGTCGGTTACCGCCGCCGCGGCCGCCTGGGACGGCATGCACCCGGGCGCGAACACGCTCGATGCGGCTACCATCGTCAAGCTCACGCGCACGCTCGCCATCATCCCGATCACGCTCGTGCTCGCCGTATGGCAGATGCGCCAGGACCGCCGCGCCGGCGGCGAGGGCGCGAACACCTTCAGCCTGCGCCGCGCCTTCCCCACTTTCGTCGGTCTCTTTGTGCTGGCCAGCATCGTGACCACGGTCTTCGCGCTGCCCGCTGCCGTGACCGCGCCGCTAAAGACCCTCTCGAAGTTCCTCATCGTCATGGCCATGAGCGCCATCGGCCTCAACACCGACATCGTCAAGCTGGTAAAGAGCGGCGGCAAGCCGATCGCGCTCGGCGCCTGCTGCTGGGTCGCCATCGCCCTCGTGAGCCTCGGGATGCAGCACGCCATTGGCATCTGGTAGGAACCAGGCACAGCCGGCGGTTCCAAAACGCCCCCGCACCATCCGAGCGGCCCTCGGACAGTGCGGGGGCTACGTTTTTGACAGTGCCAGAGGGTTCGCGCAGCGTTTATGGCGACGCTTGGAGACCAAACTCTCGAGAATGTACGATTGAATTCCCGACGGCCAAGTAGCCAAGGCATAATCGCCCGCGTTTGCCCAGTTGACAACCGCCAAAAACCGCCGGCTACTCTCCCACTTCAAAATCAAACGTACATTCTCGAGAGTTTGATTTCCGGAGGGCCTCCGAAAGGGCTCTATGACGTTTCTGGTGGGTAGCACAGGAGCGGCGCCTGCGCCGAGAAG
>JAUMVN010000023.1 GCA_030530145.1 Coriobacteriia bacterium
TATGGAGGACTAAGTCCCGGGAACCGCCCTGTTTTCCTCCCAGAGACGCTGACCGCCTCCCTGCGATACCATTGACCGGTATTTCAGGGAGGCGGTTCTCGTTTCCGCGCGGCCCTCGGCCGGCGGGGACGACGTCTCTTTAGAGAAAGGGGAGAGGGCCATGGGAACGGGACGGGGCCTTACGCGCTGCGCGACCAGGCGGGCATTCCTCGCCTTCGGCGCCGCGTCGTTGCCGGCGCTGGCCTTGGTCGGGCTCTGCGCGTGCGAGAAGGGCGCGGGCGACGGCGAGGCCGCGCGGCAAGCCGTTGCCGACGAGCTCACGGCCCTCACGGGGTCCTCCGCCCCAGATCTCCTGGGGGACGCCGCCTCGGGCATCGAGAAGCTCGGGCTCGACTGCCGGGAGTTCCTCTCGGCGCTCCTCGACGGGGTGTCGTGGGAGATCGGCGAGGCGACCCTGGAGGGTTCCGCGGGGTCCGTCCGCGTCGCCGCCAGCCGCCGGGCGCTCTCGGGCGTGCTCTCCTCATTCGACGACGCGTATACCGCCCAGGCGCTCGCCAACGGCGGGCACCCCGAAGAGTCGGAGCTCTACGAGATGGCGGGCGAGGTGCTCCTCGAGTGCATCCGCGCGGCTCGGCTCGAGGAAGCCTCCGCGGACGTCGCGGTCGTCAAGTCCGATGGGTCTTGGACGGTCCCGCAAGAGGGGCAAGCTGCCTTGACCTCGCTGCTTTTGGGATCCTGACCTGCGACTTTCCATGTGAGCTAATTTTTTTCGATTTTAGGCTTGCATTAAACGGAACAGGTGCGTATAGTATTTTCTCGCGCAGGCAGCGCAAAACATATTCCCCGGTGGCGCAGTGGTAGCGCAGCTGACTGTTAATCAGCGTGTCGCAGGTTCGAATCCTGCCCGGGGAGCCAGAATTTTCAACCCGGCTCAGCCGGGTTTTTTCTTTTTCAAAGATAGAGGTCTTTACGGCTTTTACGTGGGGCGGTGTGCCCTGTGTTAGCATTTTTCCTCGAACGAACACCGAACTATTGTCGAGTTCCCTTTTGGGAGGAACCTTGGCTCAAGCATCCAGCGATTCCAAGTCCCTCGCGAAGACCCACGTCAAGGGCCGCTTCTCGAAGGATATCTTCATTCTCCAGCAGCTCGTCACGAAGGACTTCAAGCTGCGCTACCGCCGCAGCGTCCTCGGCGTCGTCTGGAGCGTCCTGAACCCGCTGCTCATGATGATCATCATGAGCTTCGTCTTCCAGTACGTCTTCAAGAGCGGCGACGTGGTCAACTACCCGCTCTACCTTATCGTGGGCAACATCACCTTCCAGCTCATGAGCGAGGCGACCAACGGCGGCCTCAACTCCATCATCGGGGCGGCCTCCCTGCTCAAGAAGGTGAAGATCGACCGCTGGGTTTTCCCGGTGCAGAAGGTCTTCTCCGCCGTGGTCAACTTCCTGTTCAGCCTGATCGCCGTCGCCGTGGTCATGGCGTTCTTCCGGATCATGCCGACGTACCACATGGTGTGGATGCTCTACGCGATCGCGACCCTCATGGTCTTCTGCATCGGCATCGGCATGCTCATCGGCGCGCTCGCCGTCTTCTTCAGGGACATGCTGCACCTCTGGAGCGTGCTTCTCACCGCGTGGACCTACCTCACCCCGATCTTCTGGAGCCTGAAGCTCCTCACGGACAACCCCGAGGTACCCTCCTTCGTCCTCGCCGTCGTGAAGATCAACCCGATGTTCAACTATCTCGAGGTCATGCGCAGCGCGATCGTGTACCAGTCGACCCCTTCCCGCATGTGCCTTCTGCTCTGCGCCGTCTGGGCCGTCATCGCGCTCATCGCCGGCATCCTCGTCTTCAAGAAGACCGAGCACAAGTTCATCCTCTACATCTAGGGAAGGCGTACCACCGTGGCCTACTACTCTTTGCCCGCGACTCCCGACGAGGAGTACTCGATCGAGGTCGAGGACGTCTCGATGATCTTCAACATGGCCTCCGAGGTGCTCACCAACCTCAAGGAGTACTTCATCAAGGCCATGAAGCACGAGCTCTTCTTCAAGGAGTTCCGTGCCCTCAACCACATCTCGTTCAAGGTCAAGCGCGGCGAGATCGTCGGCCTCGTGGGCACGAACGGCTCCGGCAAGTCCACGATGCTCAAGTGCATCGCCGGCGTCCTCGACCCTTCCGAGGGCACGATCAAGGTCCGCGGCAACATCGCCCCCTTGATCGAGCTCGGCGCGGGCTTCGACCCCGAGCTCACGGCCCTCGAGAACATCTACCTCAACGGCGCGCTTCTCGGCTACTCCCACGACTTCATCGACGAGCACCTGCAGGACATCGTCGATTTCGCCGAGCTCCACGACTTCCTCGAGATGCCCCTCAAAAACTACTCGAGCGGCATGGTGGCCCGCATCGCCTTCGCCATCGCCACGGTCACGGAGCCCGACCTTCTCATCGTCGACGAGACGCTCTCGGTCGGCGACGTCTTCTTCCAGGAGAAGTGCCTGAGGCGCATCCGCTCCTTCATCGACTCGGGCAAGGTCACGGTCCTCTTCGTGAGCCACTCGATGGAGCAGGTGGCCGAGATCTGCGACCGCTGCGTCTGGATCGAGAAGGGCCAGCAGCGCATGGACGGCCCCTCGGCCGAGGTCCTCGAGGCGTACGAGAACCAGTTCAAGTAGGGAAGAAGCCCGCTTGCCCCTCTTGCCCGCCGCCCCGGCGGTTTCCCCTTGCCACTTCGCCCGCCCAGGCGTATCGTAGCCTGCGAACCTTTAAAGCGCGGTACGAGAGACCAGCAAGGTGAGACACGCCCGGGACCCGGGCATTCCCATAGACTCAGCTGATGTCCTGGCCCGCGCTCACGGTCAGGGCATCTTTTTTGTCGAAGGGAGTCCCATGGAGGAAGCCAAGCTCAAAGCCCAGATCATGGACGAGCAGGCTATGGGCCGCGCGCTCACGCGCATCGCCCACGAGGTCATCGAGCGCAACGAGGGCGCCGAGGGCATCGGCATCGTCGGCATCGTGAGCAGGGGAGCCGTGATCGCCCCGCTGCTGGCCGACGAGATCGAGAAGATCGAGGGCGTGCGCCCGCCGGTCGGAACGCTCGACATCAGCTTCTACCGCGACGACGTCAGCCGCATGATCGCGCCGGTGCTCCACAGCACGAACATCCCGTTCAACGTCGACGACCACGACATCATCCTCGTGGACGACGTGCTCTACACGGGCCGCACGATCCGCTCCGCGCTCGACGCGCTCATCGATTACGGCCGCCCGAAGACCGTGCAGCTCGCCGTCATGGTCGACCGCGGCCACCGCGAGCTGCCCATCCGCGCCGACTACGTGGGCAAGAACGTCCCCTCCAGCCGCGACGAGGACGTGCGCGTGAACATCAAGCCCAGCGACGACACGACGTCCGTCGAGATCTGGACCAAGCCGAGCAAGCACAACGGAGGTGCGAACTAAATGCTCTCAGTCAAGCACCTGATCGACACCACGAGCCTCACCGAGGACGACATCTACCAGATCCTGGATACCGCCCGCGCGTTCGAGGACGTGAACAACCGCGCCATCAAGAAGGTCCCCGCCCTTCGCGGCCGCACGATCGTGAACCTCTTCCTCGAGCCCTCTACCCGCACGAAGTCTTCTTTCGAGCTCGCCGAGAAGCGCCTCTCCGCTGACTCGCTCTCCATGGGCGGCGCCACCTCCTCGGTCGTCAAGGGCGAGTCGCTCGCCGACACCATCCAGACGATCGACGCCATGAACGTCGACATGTTCGTCTGCCGCGCCAAGCTCGCCGGCACCCCGCAGAAGATCACCGAGCACACCGACGCCATCGTCATCAACGCCGGCGACGGCAAGCATCAGCACCCGACGCAGGCCATGCTCGACCTCTACACCATCCGCAAGCATTTCGGCCACCTCGACGGCCTCAAGGTCGCCATCGTCGGCGACCTCTCGCACAGCCGCGTGTGCGGCTCGCTCGTGCCGGCCCTCAAGACAGTCGGCGCCGAGGTCACGCTCGTGGGCCCGCCCACGTTCCAGGTCGACGACCCCGACTACTACGGCGTCCCGCAGACCGCCGACTTCGACTCCGTGATTCCCGAGATGGACGTCGTCTACATGCTGCGCGTCCAGCTCGAGCGCATGGAGGGCGCCTCGATCCCGTCTCGCCGCGAGTACAACCGCCTCTGGGGCCTCGACATGAGCCGCGTGGACCGCATGAAGCCGAACGCGATCATCTGCCACCCGGGCCCGATGAACCGCGGCATGGAGATCAACGCCGACGTCGCCGACTGCGCGCGCTCGAGGATTCTGACCCAGGTCAACGCCGGCGTGCTTACCCGCATGGCCGAGATGTACCTGCTGCTGGGAGGAGAGAACAATGGCATTTCTGCTTAAGGGCGCCCACGTCGTCGACCCGCAGGTGGGCCTCGACGGCTTCCGCGACGTCTTGATCGAGGGCGACAGGATCGCCGCCGTCTCCGAGGCCCTCGAGGCCCCCGAGGGCGCGACCGTCGTCGACGCGCACGACAAGTACCTCGTCCCGGGCCTCGTGGACATGCACGTCCACTTCCGCGACCCCGGCTTCGAGTACAAGGAGACCATCGAGACCGGCTCCGCCGCTGCCGTCCACGGCGGCTTCACCGACGTGGCCACCATGCCCAACACCGACCCCGTGACCGACACGGGCGCCGAGATCCGCTACCAGATCGAGCGCGGCAACGCCTGCGGCCTCTGCCACGTGCGCCCCATCGGCGCCATGACCCGCGGTGAGAAGGGCGAGTCCCTCGCCGAGATCGGCGACATGGCCTACGCCGGCGCCGCCGCCTTCTCCGACGACGGCCACGGCGTCCAGTCCGCCGGCATGATGCGCACCTGCATGGAGTACATCGCCCAGTTCGACCGCGTCGCGCTCGCGCACTGCGAGATCGAGTCGCTCTCCGGCCACGGCGTCATCAACGAGGGCCGCGCCTCCACGCGCCTCGGTATGTTCGGCTGGCCGGCGCTCGCCGAGGAGCTCGAGATCTACCGCGACATCGAGCTCGTACGCCTCACCAAGTGCCCGCTGCACATCTGCCACATCTCGACCCGCAAGGGCCTCGACCTCGTGCGCGCCGCCAAGGCCGACGGCCTGCCCGTCACCTGCGAGGTCACCCCGCACCACCTGTTCCTGTGCGAGGACGACATCACCGACACCTACGACACGAACCTCAAGATGAACCCGCCGCTGCGCACGGCCGACGACGCCGCCGCCCTTCGCGAGGGCGTGCTCGACGGCTCGGTCGACTGCATCGTCACCGACCACGCCCCGCACGCGCCGCACGAGAAGGACTGCGAGTGGGAGATCTCCTTCTTCGGCATCGTGGGCCTCGAGACCTCGCTGCCGCTCATGGTCCAGAACCTCGTGGCCACCGGCAAGATGAGCTGGGCGCGCCTCGTCGAGGTCATGGCCGTGAACCCGCGCCGCCTGCTTCGCCTCGAGCCCGTCACCGTGGCCGAGGGCTCCGTGGCCGACCTCACGCTCATCGACCCCGCGAAGTCCGTCGAGATCACGCCCGACTACCTGCAGAGCCGCTCGAAGAACTCCGCCTGGCTCGGCAAGACCCTCACCGGCGTGGCGACCGACGTCTTCGTGGGCGGCAAGCGCACCCTCGCCGACGGCGTCGTGTGCCCGCAGAGCTAGGGGCCGGCGATGATCCTCAAGTCCAACGTGCGCGAGCACGCGTTCACGGTCGTCGAGAACGACGCCGTGGGCGACGGCATCTGGCGCATGGTCTTCTCGGCGCCTGAGCTCGCCGCCTCTCTCGCCCCGGGCCAGTTCATGAACTTCCTCGTGCCGGGGGCCAAGCAGATCCTGCGCGTTCCTCTCTCGTTCGCCTCGGCGGACGCCGCGGCCGGCACGGTCGAGATCGTCTACGCCGTGGTGGGCGACGCCACGCGCGCCTTGACCCGCATGGCTGCGGGCGAGAAGTCCTCGGTCCTGGGTCCCTCCGGCAACGGCTGGACGGTCCGCGAGGGCCAGGGCCGTTCCATCGTCGTCGGCGGCGGCGTGGGCGCGCCTCCCGCCGTGGCGGCGGCCGGGCTTCTCGCCAAGAAGGGCGTCGCCTTCGACGGCGTCCTCGGCGCGCAGACCGCGAGCCGCCTCTGGGGCGTCGAGCGCCTGCGCGAGCTCGGGGCCGGCCAGGCCGTCTATATGACCGACGACGGGTCCGCGGGCGGCCAGGGCTTCACGACCGACGCGCTGCGCGTCCTTCTCTCCGAGCGCGCCTACGACACCGTCTACACCTGCGGCCCGCAGGTCATGATGCGCGGCGTGGCCGCCATCTGCCGCGAGGCCGGCGTCTCTTGCCAGGTCTCGATGGAGCGCATGATGTCGTGCGCGTTCGGCGCCTGCAACACCTGCAACGTCTCGATGGCCGACGGCACCTACAAGTCGTGCTGCATGTACGGCCCCGTCTTCGACGCCGAGGAGGTGGCGTGGTAATGGCCGAGAAGAACGTCTCGATGGCCGTCGACCTCGGCGGCGTGAAGATGCAGAACCCCGTGAACACCGCCTCGGGCACCTTCGGCTTCGGGTGGCAGTTCGAGGGCTTCTTCGACGTGTCGCGCCTGGGCGCCGTCACGACGAAGGGCTGCTCCGCCGAGCCGTGGCTCGGCAACCCCGAGCCGCGCATGTGCGAGGTCCCCTCGGGCATGATGAACACCGTCGGCCTCGCGAACCCGGGCGTCGCGGGCATGCTCGCCTCCTACGGCGAATACCTGCAGGGCCTCGAGGGACGCGGGTGCCGCGTGATCCTGCAGGCCGCCGGCCACTCGCACGAGGAGTACATCGCCGCCGTCGAGAAGATCGAGGAGCTCGCGCCCTGGTGCTCGGGCGTGGAGCTCAACATCTCGTGTCCGAACATCGCCCGGGGCGGCGCCCTCGTCGGCGGCACGCCGGAGTCGGCCTCCGAGGTCGTGCGCGCCGTGCGCGACCGCGTCAAGCGCCCGCTGCTGGTCAAGATGGCCCCGGTGCGCGTGCCCGAGATCGCGCGCGCCGTCGAGGAGGCGGGGGCCGACGCCCTGTGCCTCATCAACACCATCAACGGCATGCGCCTGAACGTGCGCACGCGCAGGAGCATGCTCTCCAAGCCCACCGGCGGCGTCTCCGGCCCCGCAATCCACGCCATCGCCGTGCGCATGGTCTGGGAGGCGGCGAACGCCGTGAAGATTCCCGTCAACGGGATGGGCGGCGTCGCCACCTGGGAGGACGCGGCCGAGATGATCCTGGCCGGCGCCACCTCCGTCACGGTGGGCACCGCCAACTTCTACGACCCCTGCGCCGCCGAGAAGATCGTCGACGGGCTGGCCGCCTGGGCGGCCGAGCAGGGCGTCTCCGACATCAACGAGCTGATTGGAGCCGTGGAATGCTGAGCTACGAAGAAGCCTCCGATAAGGTCATCATCGCCCTCGACTGCAGCCGCGAGCGCGCGTTCGAGCTCGCCGACCTTCTTGCCGGCAAGGCCACCTGGGTCAAGGTCGGCATGACGCTGTTCTACGCCGAGGGCCCGAGCATCGTGGCGGCCATGCGCGAGCGCGGCCTCAAGGTGTTCTTGGACCTCAAGGTCCACGACATCCCGTTCCAGGTCCAGGGCGCCGTGCGCTCCGCCTCGCTCACCGGCGCGGACATCCTCTCCATCCACGGCCTCGGCAGCTCCGCGATGGTCGCGGCGGCGCGCAAGGGAGCCGAGGAGGCGGCCGAGCTGCGCGGCGGCGACCGCACGCGCCTCGTGGCCATCTCGGTCCTCACGAGCATGGACCAGGCCGCGCTCGAGGAGATCGGCGTCGAGCGCCAGATTGCCGACGAGGTCGCGCGCCTCGCGGGCAACTCCGTGAAGGCGGGCGCCGACGGCATCGTCTGCTCCCCGCAGGAGGCCTCGGCCATGCGCGAGCTCCTCGGGCCGGACGCCTGGATCGTCACCCCCGGTGTGCGCCCCGCGGGCGCCGAGATCGGCGACCAGAAGCGCATCGCCACCCCGGCGGCCGCCATCGCCGCCGGCGCGTCCAAGCTCGTGATCGGCCGCCCGATCACCGGCGCCGACGACCCCGTGGCCGCCTTCGACGCCATCTGCGCCGAGCTCATGGCATAAGCGCGCGGAGCCCCCGTCCCTGCGGATTCGCGCCGCTCAGCAGCCCTGTTCTGGGCCGCTGAGCGGCGCTTTTTCTTATCTTTTGGTTGAGTTTTCGCCCACTTGTGAAAAAGATATAGCCGTTTAACTGCGGATTCTTTATTTCTTATTGCAATTGGGCAGGTAAATGGGCATAGTAATGCACGGCAAGTCCAGCCGGCACCACCTCTTTAGCCGGAAGACGGCTGTTTGTTATACGCACATGTTTGGAGGACACAATGGCTCTACCCCAGCTTTCGCCCGAGCAGCGCAAGGCCGCCCTCGAGAAGGCCGCCCAGGCTCGCCACGAGCGCGCTGAGCTCCGTGAGAAGATCAAGTCCGGCAAGGTCACCCTCGCCGAGGTCCTGGATTCCGACGACCCCATCGCCAACCGCATGAAGGTCTCCGCCCTCATCGAGTCTCTCCCGGGCTACGGCAAGGCCAAGGCCGCCAAGATCATGGACGAGCTGGGCATCTCCGCCACCCGTCGCGTCAAGGGCCTGGGCGCTCGTCAGCGCGAGCAGCTCATCGAGGCGCTCTCCAAGTAAATTGACGAGGACACCGCATCTTTTCGTCGTGTCCGGACCGTCAGGCGTAGGCAAGGGCACGCTGGTCGCAGAGTTGCGCCGGCGTGTCCCTTCCCTAGGCCTGACGGTTTCTGCGACGACGAGAAGCCCCCGAGAAGGGGAGAAGGACGGCGTCTCTTACTACTTCCTCAGCGAGGAGGAGTTCGGGCGCCGTGTGGAGGCCGGCGAGTTCCTTGAGTGGGCGAACGTCCACGGGCACCGCTACGGCACGCTCCACAGCGAGGTCGACCGCCTGTTCGCCGAGGGCCGCTCCGTCGTGCTCGAGATCGACGTGCAGGGCGGGCTCAACGTCCGCCGTGTCCGGCCGGACACCGTGCTCGTCTTCATCGAGCCGCCCTCTGCCGAGGAGCTCGAGCGCAGGCTCCGCGGCCGCGGGACCGAGGACGAGCAGACCATCCGCCTGAGGCTCTCCAACGCCGCCTCGGAGCTCGAGGCGGCCGCCTCCTACGACGTGAGGGTCGTCAACGACGACCTCGACCGCGCGGTCGGCGAGCTCGCCGACCTGATCGATTCATACGAGACGAAGGAAAGGTCTCTTTAGATGTCCGTTACCAAGCCCAGCATCGACACCCTCCTCGAGAAGACCGAGCACAACCCGTTTCTTCTCTGCTCCATCGCGTCCAAGCGCGCCTGCGACATCAACAACATGATCCGCGGCCAGCACCTGCGCGTCGCCGCTATCCAGGACTTCGACGACATCACCACCGTCGTCTCCGGCAAGGACACCGTGTCCATCGCCATGGAGGAGATCGAGTCCGGTACCCTGGGCTTCGTCAAGGAGGAGTTTGACGAGGACATCAAGGGCGCCAACACCATCGCCCTCTAAGCCATGACCGAGAGACTCTGCCTCGTCCACTACCACGAGATCGGCCTCAAGGGCAAGAACCGCTCGACCTTCGAGAACCAGCTCGTCACGAACCTCCACCGCGCGCTCAAGGGCTTCGAGGTGCGCGATATCCAGCGCATCTCGGGCTACGTGGTCGTCGAGTCAGCCGACCGCGAGGCCTCCGAGGAGATGGCCGGCGCCATCAGGCGCGTGCCCGGCGTGGCGCGCGTCTCGCTCGCGTACAAGTGCGGCCTCGACGAGTCCGAGTTCACCGCTGCCGCGGTGCGCGCCCTCGGGGAGGCCGGCGAGTTCCACAGCTTCAAGGTCCATGCCCGCCGCAGCTCGACCACCTATGAGCGCCATACCCTCGAGATGAACCAGCTCGTGGGCTCCGTTCTCTGCGAGGCGTTCCCCGACAAGAAGGTCGACGTCCACAACCCCGACGTGACCGTCGTCGTGCATGTGGTCCAAGGCTCCACCTACGTGTACGCCGCGAGCGCCCCGGGCGTGGGCGGCCTTCCCGTCGGGACCGCCGGCAAGGTCATGACGCTGCTCTCGAGCGGCTTCGACTCGCCGGTCGCCACGTGGATGGTGGGCCGCCGCGGCGCCATCTGCGTGCCGATCCACTTCTCAGGCCGGCCCCAGACCTCGGATACGAGCGAATGGCTGTGCCAGGACATCGTCGAGGCCCTTGCCCCCTCGGGCGTCGTCGGGCGTCTTTATGTCTGCCCCATCGGAGACAAGCAGCGCGAGATCTCTCTCGCCGTGCCCCAGAGCCTTCGCATCATCATGTACCGGCGGCTCATGTTCCAGGTCGCGGAGCGCGTCGCGGCGCTCGAGGGCGCCAAGGCGCTCGTGACCGGCGAGTCGCTCGGGCAGGTGGCGTCGCAGACGCTCGAGAACATCTGGGCCGTCGACGAGGCGGTGGGCATCCCGGTGCTCCGCCCCCTCATCGGCTCCGACAAGCAGGAGATCATCAAGCGCGCGCAGGAGATAGGCACCTACGACATCTCCTGCCAGACGGCTCCCGACTGCTGCACGCTCTTCATGCCGCGCCGTCCGGAGACACATGCCCGCATCGAGCAGGTGCACGAGGCGTGGGACAGCTTCGACCACGAGGCGATGCTCGAGGAGCTCGTCGACCAGATCGAGTACCGCGACTTCTCGCAGTGCCCGAGCTATCACGCCCCCAAGGGCAGGCTGCGCGCCCACCATGCGGAGCTCGGCCCGGCGCCCGAGAAGGCCCAGTAGGCGTCGGTCTCGCGGCATCCGATCGTCGGCGTCCGAGGCGCCCGTCCCCATTATGGAGACGGGCGCCTCTTGTGTTCCGCGAGCGGGCGGGCAGGGGCGCCGAACGGCTTAAGTGCGTCCTTCTCCATCCCGCTCGTTGTTCTTTGCGTCGCGTCGCCGGCGCCCGTTCTCCGGCGTTGCGCCCCGCCCTGCCTGGGGTTTATTCGGGCAGCGTCTCCTTCGCGTCGGCAAAGCGTCGGCATTCCGTCGGCTTAGGATTGTGATCTGCGCCCGGAGGCGCCTCTCGGGGCTCAGATGCCCGATGATGTGCCGGGGGTGGTTGCTCATGGCTCAGGTCGCGAAGAAGGGGGCCCTCGTGCGGGCCCGGAGGCTGGCCCGGCGCTACGGGGTCACGGGGAGGGCCGTCGGCGCGGGCGTGCTCTGCGTCGCCGCGGTCGCGCTGGCCGTCCTCGGGATCGTCCTGGGCGGCTCTGCGTCGGGCGTTGAGCTCGAGCGCGGGGGCGAGGCCGTCGAGGCGTCGGTCGGGACGGAGTCCGGGTCGGGCCCTGCCGCGCCCGAGGAGAAGACGATCTGGGTGCATGTCGACGGGGCGGTCGCGGTGCCAGGGGTGTATCGCATCCCCGAGGGCGCGCGCGTGAACGACGCCGTGACGGCGGCGGGAGGTCTTTCCGAAGGGGCTGACACCTCTACCGTCAACCTGGCGTCGGTGGTCGCGGACGGCTCGAAAGTGCATATCCCCACAGGCGAGGAGCTCCAGGCGAGCGCCGCGGGCGACTCCGGGAACGGCTCGCAGAAGGTCTCTACGACGGGCGGCGGCCTCGTGAACATCAACCCGGCGACGAGCGAGGAGCTCCAGACGCTCTCGGGCGTGGGGGAGGCGACGGCCGCGGCCATCATCGAGGACCGCGAGAGCAACGGGCTCTTCTCGTCGCCCGAGGACCTGATGCGCGTCTCCGGCATCGGCGAGAAGAAATTCGCGAAGATCCGCGAGCATATCTGTGTCTAGGCAGGTCCCGCTGCCGTCGCGCCCGGCCATCCCGGTCGCTTTCTTCGCCATGGTCGCCGCGGTCGCGTCCATCAGGGCCTGCCTCTGGTGGCGGTGGCGTATAACGGACGCCTGGCCCGCGGCGGTCTTGACGCTCATGGGCGCATGCGCACTCGCGGCGCCGCGCCTCTGGGGGAGGGCTGCCCGTACCGGCCCGGCGGCCGTGCTTCTTGTCCTGTCGCTCGGCTTTGCCAGCGGCTCGCTCTGCTCTGGACGCGTGGGCGCCTGCGCCGACGACCTCGCGTCGAGCGCGGTCTCGGGATGGGAGTTCGAGATCGAGAACGACATGACCCTGAGCGGCGGGTCCTGGCGCGGGCGCGCGATCGCGGCGCGCGAAGGGTCGGTCGGCGGTTCGGTCTGGCTCGTCGCGCCCGAGGAGCTTTGCCGGGGGTCGGTCATAGCGGGCGTGGGCCGCTTCAAGCCCGACGGGGACGACCGCTGGGGCCGGGCTTCGTACTCCCAAGGGGTCTGCGGGACGGTCACCCTGGCGCGGGTCGCCTCCGCGCATGAGGCCTCGGGCGTCGCCGGGGCCGTTCTCGCCTTCCGCCGCTCCCTGGTGGAATCGCTTTGCCCGAGCGGGGCCGAGACGCCCGCCGGCGCGGTGCTGGCGGGGCTTGTGTGCGGGTCGACGGTCGGGATTAAAGCGCTCGGGCTCGACGACGCCTTCGCGGCTTGCGGCGCTTCTCACCTGATCGCGGTCTCGGGCAGCCACCTGAGCGTCGTGTCGGCGCTGCTCGCGGGGCTCCTCGGCCGCGTCAGGGGCCGCCGGGGCGGTAAGCTGGCGCTCCATGTGCTGGCCACCGGCTTGTTCGTCGTCCTGTGCGGAGGCTCGCCCTCCGCCGTGAGGAGTTGGGTCATGGCCGTCGCCGCGGCGGGCGCCGGGCTGGCGGGGCGCAGGGGGCACGCCCTCTCGAGCGTCTCGGTGACGGCCCTCTCTATGGCGCTCGCCCAGCCGGAGATCTGCGGGCAGCTCGGGTATCTCCTCTCGGTCTCGTGCGTGTGCGGCATCGGCCTCTTCGGCGGCTATGCCAAGCACGTCGCGACCGTTGTGCTCGGGGCTCCCGTCACCCCACGCTGGGCTCCTGGGCGCCTGGGGAGGGCCATCGCCTTTTGCCGTCGGTATGTGGTCGAGAGCGTGGCCCTGGGGGCCGTGTGCCAGCTCGTCTCGCTTCCCGTCGCCGTGCCGGCCTTCGGGAAGCTGTCCGTGATCGGTCTTGCGGCGCAGGTGCCGCTCTCCGCGCTGTTCGCGCCCGCGCTCGCCTCGGGCCTCGTGTTCATCGCGCTGCGGGGGGTCCCTCTTCTGGGCGACGCCGCCCGGTCGTGCGCTTTCCTAGCGGCAAGCTCCCTCGCGCGGCTCGTGGGCTTCTTCTCTTCGGCGCCTATCTGCAGCGTGGCCGTCGAGGCGGGCGAGGGCGAGCTCTGGGCGGCGCTCGTCGCACTCGCAGCCCTGCTCCTCCTCGCCTGGCCGCGCGTGACCAGGGCAGGCTGCGCGGCCGCGGCCGCGTGCGCCGCCGCCGTCTGCGCCGCCTACCTCGCGCGTTGGCGCTGGTTCTCGCCGCCGCGCATCTGCGTCATGGACGTCGGGCAGGCCGACGCGGTCCTTCTCGCCGACGGGGGCTCGACGCTCCTGGTGGATGCCGGGGTCGACGGGGGGGTCGCGTCCGCGCTCGCCCGCAACCATGTGTATCATCTGGACGCTATCCTGCTCACGCATCTGGACGAGGACCATGTGGGCGGCCTCGACGACCTCGTGGGCGTGGCGGACGTCGGCGCCGTCTATGTTGCGCAGGGGGTCGCCGAGGCGATGGACGATCGCCTCCGCGCCTGCGTCGAGCGGCTGAGCGGGGGCGCGCCGAGGGAGGTCTCCTACGGCGACGTGCTGCGCGTCGGGGGATACGACGCCCGGGTCGTGTGGCCGAGGGAAGCGGTGGACGGCGACGGGAACGAGGACTCGGTCATGCTGAGCGTCACCTACGGGCGCGACGGGCGAAGCTTGTCGGCCCTTCTCACCGGGGACGCCGAGAAGGACGAGCTCGCCCGCGTCATCGAGGCGGGCGACGTCGGGGACGTCGACTTCCTCAAGGTCGGCCACCACGGCTCTGCGGCCTCCATCGAGCCCGGTGAGGCCGCCTTGCTCTCGGCCGAGGTCGCGGCCGCGAGCGCGGGCGAGGGCAACCGCTACGGCCACCCGAGGCAAGAGTGCGTCGACGCCCTGGAATCGAGCGGCTCGCTCTTTCTGTGCACCAAGGACGTCGGCGACGTCACCGTGAGCCCGGGGAAGGCGGGACCGAGCGTCTCCTGCTCGAAGGGCACGGTCTCGATCGAGTAGCCGTCTCGGCAAGGACCGCGCAAGACGCCCTCTGCCGGGGCGGCGCCTCCCGCGCGGGGACTAGCGCTATGATGTGTCGACGAAGAAAGGAACGACACATGGCAGCGACTCCCCAACTCCTCTGCGCATATCTCGCCGTCGGCCCCGACGAGCTCAAGAGAAAAGAGACCGTGGCGCGTCTCAAGGCCCGCGCGGCGGGGCCGTTCGAGGCATTCAACCTCGAGGAGATCGAGGCGGGCCCCGACCTCGAGCCGCTGCAGCTCACGACATCGCTGAACACCCTTCCCATGGGCGCGGACTGCAGGATCGTCGTCGTCCACGACGCGGACAAGCTCCCCAAGCCGGTGTCCGAGGCCATCGTCTCGTACCTGGCGAACCCCAACCCCGCCTGCACGCTCTGCCTCACGGCGACGACCCTCGCCAAGTCGACGCGCCTGTACAAGGCGGTCGCGAAGGTCGGTCCCAAGGCGATCATCGACTGCTCCGCGAAGAAGGGCCGCGACCTCGTCCCCTATATCCAGAAGCTCGCGCGCGCGCATAACCTCGCGATCTCGAGCGACGCCGCGAGCGAGCTGGCGGCCCGCGTGGGGGAGTCGTCGACGATGCTCGATACCCAGCTGGCGAGCCTCTCGGCCCTCCTGGGGGGCGGCGGCAACGTCGACCGCGGCTTCGTCGAGAAGAACGTCGCGCGCATCGCCGAGGTCAAGCCCTGGGAGTTCCTCGACCGCCTCTGCCAGCGCGACCTCGTCCGCAGCCTTCAGCTCCTGCGCCTCCTTGAGGGCAACTCCGCCATCGGGCTCGTCTCGCTCGTGACCGGTCGCGTCCGCGAGCTCATCTGCGCGCAGAGCCTGTGCGCCCGCGGGGAGTCCGGGCGCATCTCCGCGGAGCTCAAGAAGCAGGATTGGCAGACACGCAACTACGCTCGATGGGCCGGCAATTTCCGCGCAGGCGAGCTCGAGCATCTGCTCGCCGCCTGCGCCGAGGCCGACTCCGCCCTCAAGTCCGGCGCCGACGAGTCCGCGACCCTCACGGGACTCGTGACACGTATGTGCGGCGCTGCTTAGGCTTCTTTTTCTCCCCGGGCCGCCGCCGCGCCCTGTTTTGGGAATAGTTCCGCATGAGCCGAAGGCGACTTAATGTCGCCTTCGTGCGAAGAGGACTGTCCGTATTCCCAAAACAGGGCGCGGCGGCGGCCCGGGGAGAAAAAGAAGTCCCCCTCGGACAGCACTCCGAGGGGGACTTAAGCATGCGATATGTCGCGGAAGCTACTTGATGGTGTTGACGAGCTTCTGGACGCCGGACTTGCGCTGGGCGGCCTGGTTCTTGTGGATGATGCCCTTGGAAGCGGCCTTGTCCAGGAGACGGCCGGCCTTGTTGGCGGCGACCTGAGCGGTCTCGACGTCATTGGCCTCGACGGCGGTGCGGACGGCCTTGACGGCGGTCTTCAGCTCAGAGCGGACTGCGCGGTTGCGGACGCGAGCCTTCTCGGCGGTGATGATGCGCTTCTTCTGCGACTTGATGTTAGCCACGTGCGGTTCCTTTCGATTACAAATACATGAGCCCTCTTTTGGAACCGATTGTGGGGTTTGTCGGCTCCTGACACGGCGAGGTCAACTTCGCGAGTATAGCATGACGCCGCCGACTTCGCTATTATTCATCTCATGACTACTTTCGATACCTCACATATCCGCAACTTCTCTATCGTTGCGCACATCGACCACGGCAAGTCGACGATCTCGGACCGCATCCTCGAGCTCACCCACACGGTGGAGGAGCGCGACATGGAGGCCCAGCTGCTCGACACGATGGACATCGAGCGCGAGCGCGGCATCACGATCAAGTCTAACGCGGTCCGCGTCGCCTACGATGCCGACGACGGCCAGACCTACCAGTTCAACCTGATCGACACGCCGGGCCACGTCGACTTCACCTACGAGGTCTCCCGCTCGCTCGCGGCGTGCGAGGGCGCGGTGCTCGTCGTCGACGCGACGCAGGGCGTGGAGGCCCAGACCGTCTCCAACGCGACGCTCGCCATGAACGCGAACCTGGACATCGTCCCCGCGATCAACAAGATCGACCTCCCCTCGGCGCACCCCGACGAGGTCAAGGAGGAGATCGAGGAGGACCTGGCCATCCCCGCCGACGACGCCGTCTGCGTCTCGGGAAAGACGGGCGAGGGCATCCACGACCTGCTCGAGGCCATCGTATTCCTGGTCTCGCCGCCCGAGGGCGAAGCAGATGCGCCGCTCAAGGCCCTTATCCTCGACTCGTACTTCGACGAGTACCGCGGCGTCGTCGCCACGGTGCGCGTCTTCGACGGCTCCATCAAGAAGGGCCGCAGCCTGCGCATGATGCAGGCGGGCACGGAGTTCCTCGTCGACGGCGTCGGCGTCAAGCGCCCGGCCGAGCAGCTCCTGCCCGAGCTCGGCGTGGGCGAGGTCGGCTTCGTCGTCACGGGCCTCAAGGACCCGGACGCCGTGCGCGTGGGCGACACGCTCACCTACGCCGACGACCCGACCGCCGAGCCGCTGCCGGGCTACCGCGAGGCCAAGCCCATGGTCTTCACGGGGCTGTTCCCCATCGACAACAAGGACTACGAGAACCTTCGCGACGCCCTCGACAAGCTGCACGTCAACGACCCGTCGCTCACCTGGGAGCCTGAGACCTCCATCGCCCTCGGCTTCGGGTTCCGCGTCGGTTTCCTCGGGCTTCTCCACATGGAGGTCGTCAAGGAGCGCCTGGAGCGCGAGTTCAACCTCTCGCTCATCGCCACGAGCCCCTCGGTCGATTACCACGTCTACAAGACCGACGGCACGATGGCCGAGGTGCGCAGCCCCCAGGACCTGCCCGACGTCACGCGCATCGAGCACATCGAGGAGCCCTACCTCAACGCGAAGGTCATCGTGCCGCCCGAGTACACCGGCGCCGTGATGCAGCTCGGCATCGAGCACCGCGGCGAGATGCGCGACATGGTCTACCTGACCGAGAAGTCCGTCGAGATGCACTTCGACATCCCCCTGGCCGAGCTCATCCTCGACTTCTTCGACCAGCTCAAGAGCCGCACGAAGGGCTACGCGTCCCTCGACTACGAGTTCTCGGAGTACCGGACGAGCGACCTCGTCAAGCTGGACATCCTTCTTTCCGGCGACGAGGTGGACGCGCTGTCGTTCATCGTCCACAAGGACAAGGCCTACAGCCTCGCGCGCGGCCTGTGCGACAAGCTCAAGGAGATCATCCCGCGCCAGCAGTTCGAGGTGCCCATCCAGGGCGCCATCGGCAACAAGATCATCAGCCGCTCGACGGTCAAGGCCGTGCGCAAGGACGTCCTCGCCAAGTGCTACGGCGGCGACGTCAGCCGCAAGCGCAAGCTCCTCGAGAAACAGAAGGAGGGCAAGAAGCGCATGAAGGCCATCGGCAGCGTCGAGGTCCCTCAGGAGGCGTTCCTCGCCGTCCTCAAGGTGGACGAGGAGTAGTGGGGGAGACTTTGCACAACACTTGCACCAACCCTGCCGACGTCCTGGCCGAGTTCGGCCCGGGCGTCGGCCTGTGCGGGTCCCTTGCGCCCTTCGCCGGCGGCGAGAAGGGCCTTCCGCTCGCCGAGCGCCTTGCCGCCTACCCCTTCCTCATGGCGCCCATGGCCGGCGTGACCGACTCCGCGTACCGCATGATGGCGCGCGCCGGCGGGGCGGACCTCGCCTATTCCGAGATGGTCTCCTGCGCGGGGCTCCACTACGGCGGCAACGGCAGCTGGGAGCTCACCGACACGGCGCCGGGGGAGCCCGACCTCGCGGTCCAGCTCTTCGGCTCGAGGCCGGAGCTCTTCGCGGAGGCCGCGGCCGGGGTCGCCGAGCGGCTCGGCGAGCGGCTCGCCCTCATCGACGTGAACATGGCCTGCCCCGTGCCCAAGGTCACGAAGAAAGGCGAGGGCGCGGCGCTGATGGAGACGCCCGAGGTCGCCGAGTCCATCGTCCGCGCCTGCGTCGGGGCGCTCGAGCCTTACGGCGTGCCGACCACCGTGAAGATCCGCCGCGGGCGCCGGGACGGCGCCGAGGTCGCTCCCGAGTTCGCGCGGCGCATGGCGGCCGCCGGCGCCGAGGCCGTCGCGGTCCATGGGCGCTTCGCGACGCAGATGTACCACGGCGAGTCCGACCGCTCGGTCATCGATCGCGTCGCCGAGGCGGTCGACGTGCCCGTCATCGGTTCCGGCGACGTCCGCGACGCGCGCGAGGCGGCCTCTATGCTCGCCGATACCGGCGCCACGGCCGTCATGGTCGCTCGCGGCACCTACGGGAACCCCTGGGTCTTCTCGCAGGCACGAGAGGTGCTCGCCGGCCGTGAGCCTCGGGTGCCCGGCTACGTGGAGCGCGTCGAGGCCTTCGAATGCCATATGCGCCTGCTCGACGCCTGCGAGGCCCACCTCAAGCGTGGCCGGAGCCTCGCGAACTGGTATCTCAGGGGAATGCCCGACGCCGCGTTTTGGCGCGGCGAGGCGAATAGATGCACCACGCTCGAGGAGTTCCTTGCCGTGAGCGCGCGGATAAAGGAAGCGGTTGCCGATGCCGACGTTGCTGCCGAATAACGGATCCGTGTGGGAGGCCCGCCTTGAGCGGGCCTCCGCATATGCGCTCTACCTGCACGTTCCTTTCTGCGCCCAGAAGTGCGCCTACTGTGACTTCTCGTCGTGGCCAACGCTGCGCGACGACCCGCTCATGGCGGCCTATGCCGAGGCTTTGGCACAACAGGTGGACGAGGCTGAGTCGCTAGGGCTGCTTGAAGGTGCCGAGACGGGCTATATCGGCGGCGGCACGCCGACGCTTCTCGGCGCCGAGTCGTTGGGCCTGCTCACGAGAAGGGCCTCGGCGCTCGGGCTTTCGGAGCTGAGCTGCGAGGCAAATCCCGATTCTCTCTCCGACCCCGTCCTGGCTTCGCTTGTGGACGGAGGGGCAACGAGGGTTTCGATCGGCGTCCAGAGCCTGGATGACGCGGAGCTCCGCGAGCTGGGCCGTCTGCATGATTCCGAGACGGCTATCGACCGTGTCGGCGCAGCGGTTTCCTCCGGGTTGGACGTCTCGTGTGACCTGATGTGCGCCACGCCGCGGCAGACTGACGAGTCATGGACCTCGACATTGGATAAGATCCTTATGCCTGGCATAGGCCATGTGAGCGTGTATCCCCTCATGATCGAGGAGGGGACGGCGTTCGAGCGGCGCTACGGTGACGATGACTGCGAGTGGAACTCCGACGAGGTTCAAGCACTTCGGATGGAAATGTCTCAGGCTAAGCTTGAGGGTCATGGGTTTAATCGTTATGAGGTAGCTAGCTCTGCTCTTGCTGAAAAAGAGTGCAAGCACAACATCGCGTATTGGACCGGTCAACCCTACCTCGGCCTGGGAACAAAAGCCTCGAGCATGCTTACCCTCAAGGGGTACTTAAGACTTTGTGGAACTTGCGGGTCCTTGCCCGACCCGCCTGAAGGTGCGTCGCGTGCCCGGCTCACGGTTTTGAACGCCTCGCAAGAAATCGCCGCCGACGCGAGCCTTTCCGCTCTGCGCTTCGCGGCCGAATTCCTGGACCCCGCGCAGGCGGCGGCGGAGGACCTTATGCTCGGTGCTCGTCTGTCCGCGGGCCTCGACCCCGGTCTCGTATCGCATGCCCGGGGGCTTCTTCCCGGCCTCGACGCTTGTCTGGAGTCGCTTGTGTCCGAGGGGTTCCTCTCGGTCTCGAGCGGAGCCCGTGACTCTTTCCGACCGACGGAGAAAGGCTGGCTTCTGGGCAACGAGCTCTATGGGCGTCTTTGGGAGCTGGCGCCCGGCGAGGTCGTCTCACCGGGGGAGTAAGGGCCTCGCTCCTGCGCTCAGGCCCCTTGCGCCTCCCTTTGCCGACTGGTCGAATCTGATATTTCAGTTTGGTCGTATGCTCTGCCGCGGGGGATACATATCGGCGCGCCGCCAGGCGCACAAAGGAGAGGACCTCTTGCCATGACCGAACCCGCGAAGAAGCTTTTGGAGCCCATCAAAGTCGGCCCCATCGAGCTCAAGAACCGCGTCATGTTCCCGCCGCTCACGACCGGCTACGAGGAGCGCGACGGCTCCATCGGGGCGCGGAGCCTCGCGTTCTACGAGCGCCTGGCCAAGGGCGGCGTCGCCTACATCGTCATCGGCGACGTCGCGCCCGTGATGACGGCGAGCCCCACGCCCAAGCTCGCCAACGACGCGCAGATCGCGTCCTTCGAGGCCCTCGCGGCTGCCGTCCACAGGCACGGCGCCAAGCTCGCCCTACAGCTCTTCCACCCGGAGTACGACGTCCCGGGCGTGGGCCGCATGATCATGGGCGCCCGCATGGCCGCGAAGGCCGCGCAGGAGGCCAAGGCCGCCGGCGACGATGAGGCCTTCGCCGCGAAGACCGCCGAGTCCGAGAAGATCACCCGCGACGCCTACGCCAAGCTCCACCACGACATGCAGCACTTCGTCTCCGAGGCGAGCGTCGAGCAGCTGGACGACATCAAGGCCTCCATCGCGGCGGCCGCGGCGCGCGCCGAGAAGGCCGGCATCGACGCCATCGAGATCCACGGCGACCGCCTCGTCGGCTCTCTCTGCTCCGTCGCGCTCAACCACCGCGCGGACGAGTACGGCGGCAGCTTCGAGAATCGCGTGCGCTTCGCGCTCGAGGTCGTCGCGGCCATCAAGGAGGCGGCGCCCGGCCTCATGCTCGAGTACAAGCTGCCGGTCATCATGCAGAACCCGGACGGCTCGCAGCGCGGCAAGGGCGGGCTTCTTCCCGACGAGGCGTGCGATCTCGCCGTCCTGCTTGAGCGCGCAGGCGTCGACATGATCCAGGTCGCGCAGGCCAACCACACCGGCAACATGGGCGACACCATCCCGCCGATGGGGACCATGCCCTACAACTGGACGCTTCCGGTGGCTGAGCGCGTGAAGGCCCTCGTCTCCATACCCGTGGCCACGGTCGGCCGCGTCGTCACGGTCGAGGCCGGCGAGAAGATCATCGCCGACGGCTCGGCCGACGTCGTAGGCTACGGCCGCTCGCTCCTCTGCGACCCGGACATCGCGCTCAAGGCCGCCGCGGGCGAGCCGATCCGCGAGTGCCTGAACTGCAACAAGGGGTGCGTCGACGCCATCCAGGGACGCCGCTACATCTCCTGCGTGCTCAACGCCGAGAACGGCGATGAGGCCACGGTCTCCATCGAGCCGGGCGACGGCGCGAAGAAGGTCGCCGTCGTGGGCGGCGGCGTCGCCGGCCTCGAGGCCGCGCGCGTCTGCGCCAAGCGCGGCTACGAGGTCACGCTCTATGAGGCCGCGGACCGCCTCGGCGGCCAGATCCACCTCGCCGCGGCGCCGCCGCGCAAGGACGAGATCATGCGCGCGGTCGAGTACTACGAGAAGGTCCTGCCCGGTCTCGGCGTGAAGGTCGAGCTCGGCCACGCTGCCACGGCCGACGACCTGAACGCCGCCGACGCGGCCATCGTCGCCGTGGGCGCCCACGACGTCGCGGTCCCCGTGCCCGGCGCCGACTCCGCCAAGGTCGTCTCTTCCTGGGACGTGCTCGCCGGCTCCGCCGAGGTCTCCGGCAAGGTCGCCGTCATCGGCGGCGGCCTCGTGGGCACCGAGTGCGCCGAGTACCTGCTCGCGCGCGGCTGCGAGGTCGCGATCGTCGAGATGCTCGACAAAATCGCGGCGGGGGAGTCGGCCACCATCCTGCCGACCATCATGGCCGAGTTCGCCGAGAACGGCGTCGAGCAGCACGTGAACACCCGCGTCACGGCCGTGACCGACGCCGGCGTCGAGGCGCTCCGCACGGCCGAGGACGGTTCCGAGGAGCCCGTGAGCATCCCCTGCGACTACGTGGTCATGGCCGTCGGCTCCAAGGCCAACGCCTTCGACTCCGCTGGCGTCACCGTTCCCGTGACCCTCGTCGGCGACTGCTCCGGCGAGCGCACGGCCGACATCGCGAGCGCGATCCGCACCGCCTACGCCGCCGCCAACGCGATCTAGGGATTCAGCCGTGCCGGCGCGCCCCGGCCCGTGGCGCCCTGACTTCGCGGCCCCTCTCGCCCCGGCGAGAGGGGCCGCTCCCCGTCATCCTTGCAATACATCGCAGCTTGGGGCATCATCGGGCCATATTGAACGATCGACGACGGGGGAGTGCCATGCCGGGCAAGCGCGAGGGCGTCATCAGCTGGGACGAGTTCTTCATGAAGGTGGCCGTGGCCGCCAAGCTCCGCAGCAAGGACCCGAAGACCCAGGTGGGTGCCTGCATCGCGGGCCCCGACCACCGCATCCTCTCGGTCGGCTACAACGGCACCCCCGCCGGCATCGACGACGACCAGTTCCCCTGGGAGTCCACGGGCGACGCCCTGACCGACAAGCACAATTACGTGATCCACGCCGAGGCCAACGCCATCCTCAACTACCGCGGGTCGAACAAAGACCTGGCCGGGGCCACCATCTACGTGACCCTCTTCCCGTGCCACGAGTGCGCCAAGACCCTCGTGCAGGCGGGCATCGGCGAGGTCGTCTACCTCGACGACAAGTACCACGACACCGAGGACGGCCTCATCTCGCGCAACATCCTCGACCGCTGCGGCGTGTCGTACCGGCAGGTCGGGGTCGACGTCGAGGGCTAGGCGCGCGGCCGGCCGGGTAGTGGCCCGGCGCGGAGCTCGTGCCCGTGCCCGGAAGGGAGGGGCCGCCCTTGAGGCCGCCGCCTCCCTTCTGGGCTTTTGTATGGTGGCCGCCGGGGCTGGATATACTAAAACCTGTTGACTATTTGCCCCGGCCTAAGGAGCCCGGCCACATGGCCTCGATGAACGACAAGGACTATTACGCGATTCTCGGCGTGTCCGAGGGCGCGAGCACCGAAGAGATCCGCAAGGCTTTCCAGCAGAAGGCCCGCAAGCTCCACCCGGACGTGAACAAGGAACCCGACGCAGAAGAGCGCTTCAAGGAGGTGTCTGAGGCCTACGCGGTCCTCTCGGATGCCGATAAGCGCAAGCGCTACGACGCCATGCGCTCCGGCAACCCCTTCGCCGGCGCCTCGTCGAGCCCCTCGGCCGGCTACGGCTACGGCTACGGCGACCCCTTCGCGGGCGGCCCCTTCGCCTGGGGCCCCTTCGGCACCGGCTACAACACGGGCGCCTCCCGCAAGAAGTCCCGCTCCTACAACCCCCGCGCCGGCAAGGACGTCGTCTTCGAGGTCAACCTCGACGCCGAGAAGGCCAAGGCGGGCTGCCGCCGCGGCGTGACCTACCAGCGCTACGCCGCCTGCGACGTCTGCCACGGAGCCGGCTCCGTCCACTCCGAGCACGCCGAGACGTGCCCGACCTGCCAGGGGCGCGGCCGCATCTCGGTCGACCTCGGCAGCATCTTCGGCATCGGCGTCATGGAGATGGAGTGCCCGGAGTGCGAGGGCACGGGCAAGGTCGTGGCCGACCCCTGCCAGGCCTGCGGCGGCTCCGGCCGCACGCTCACGGCCAGCGAGGTCGTCGTCGACATCCCCGCGGACTCCCACGACGGCGACGAGGTCCGCGTCAAGGGCATGGGCAACGCCGGCACGAACGGCGAGGCGGCCGGCGACTTCGTGGCGCGCGTGGTCGTGCCCGAGGAGCGCCTGAACCCGCGCGCGGCCAACGGCTTCTACTTGGTGGGCTTCGCGCTGCCGTTCCTGGTCTTCGGGCTTCTCGCCAGGACCTTCGGCACGGTCTCGGTCTTCGTCGTCGTCCTCATGGCGCTCGGGCTCTTCATGGGCTTCCGCGACGGCATCGGCCGCGGCGCGCGCTGGTGGAGGCACGTGGGCGCCGCCATCGGCAACGGCGTGAGCTCGGGGCTGGTCCTCGCGCTCTTCTTCACCGCCATGATGTCGTGCTCCGTCGGCGCCGGTCGCGCCGGTTACGTGGGCGGGTACGGCGGCGTGAGGGGCTGAGCCCTCGCCCGGGCTCTGTAGGCGGGGAGCGGCCCACGCGCGGCCGGCCCCGAGGCGTGTTCGTTCGTAGTTTCGCAGGAGATAGATCAGCTTGGAACCGAAGAAGAACTATTACGAGGTGCTCGGCGTGGATAAGGACGCCGACGCGAGGACCATCAAGCGGGCCTTCCTCAAGCTCGCCCGCAAGCTCCACCCCGACGTCAACAAAGAGGCCGACGCGGAGGAGAAGTTCAAGGAGGTCAACGAGGCCTACTCGGTTCTCTCCGACGACGAGAAGCGCGCGAACTACGACCGCTACGGCGACCCGAACGGGCCCGCCGGCTTCGGTTCCGACTACGTCGACGTCTCGGACATCTTCGGCGGCTCGGGCTTCGGCTTCGGTGACATCTTCGACTCCTTCTTCGGCGGCTCCGGGCGCTCCGGCGCCGGAGCACAGGCGCGCACCCGCGGCCGCGACATGGGCATCCACCTGCAGGTCACGCTCGAGGAGGCGGCCTCCGGCTGCACTAAGACCCTCTCGTACGAGCGCCTGGCCCCCTGCGACGACTGCAACGGCACCGGCGCGGCCGACGGCGGCCGGATGCAGACCTGTCCGCGTTGCCACGGCGCCGGTCGGGTGGTCGAGGTCCAGCGGACCATCTTCGGCCAGATGCAGACCCAGTCCGCCTGCCCCGACTGCGGCGGCACCGGCCACGTGATCGACCACCCGTGCGAGACCTGCGGGGGCCAGGGCCGCACCCCCTCCCGCGAGAAGGTCGAGGTAAAGATACCCGCCGGCATCCATTCGGGGCAGAGCGTCACGGTGGCCGGCAAGGGCGAGGCGGGTCTTCGCGGGGACACCTGCGGCGACCTTGTGGTCAGCGTCGAGATCAAGGCGTCGGAGCGCTTCGAGCGCCAGGGCGACGACCTCTACTGCACCGTCAAGGTCGACTCTCTGCAGGCCATCCTCGGGACCAGGGTCGTCATCGACGGCATCATGGAGGGCGAGAAGGTCGAGGTCGAGGTGCCCGCCGGCTGCCAGTTCGGCCAGCAGGTGGTCGTCGAGCGCCGCGGCATGCCCCGCATGGGCATGATCGCGCGCGGCAACCTCGTCGCCGTCGTCCAGGTCGAGACCCCGACCGACCTCACGAAGAAGCAGCTGCTCTCCATCAGCGCCATCGAGGCCGAGCGGACCCTCAGCGACGGCGCGCAGGAGGTCGAGGGCGCGGCCGAGGAGGTCCGCGAGCACGTCGAGAAGCTCAAGGACGAGATCGAGGACGAGGTCGCCGAGCACTTCTCGGGCGAGAAGTGGCGCGCCCCGAAGAACCCGTTCAAGGGCAAGAAGAAGTGAGCTGCCGCGCAACCGCCGCCCGCGTCTCGCTCGTAAACCTGGGATGCCGCGTGAACCGCGTGGAGCTTGACGCCATCGCGACGAGGCTCGAGTCCGCGGGGCACGTGCTCTGCGGCGAGGCCGATGCCGACGTGGTGGTCATCAACACCTGCGCCGTCACGGGCGAGGCCGAGGCGAAGACGCGCAAGGCCATACGCCACGCCGCCGGGCGGCCGCAGGGGCCGCTCGTCGTGGCGACGGGATGCGTCGCCTCGCTCTTCGCAGACGAGCTCGCGGCGCTTTCCCCCAACGTGCGCGTGGTCGCCGATAAGCGGCAGGTCGCCCAGTTCGTCATCGACGAGCTGGCGGCTCGCGCGGGCGACGTCGGGGAGAGCCCTTCTTGCCAGGATGCTTCCTTCGGCACCGAGGAGAGCCGCGGCCCCGCGTCCGGGCGCGCCGTGACGCCGACCGGCCGCACGCGGCCCGGCGTCCAGGTGCAGGACGGCTGCGACAACCGCTGCACCTACTGCATCATCTGGAAGGCGCGCGGCAAGGCCCGTTCCTTCGATCCCGGAGAGATTGGGCGCGAGGTTGTCGACGCGATGGGTCGCGGCGCGCACGAGGTTGTGCTCACGGGCATCAACCTCGGTGATTATCGCTGGGAGGGGCCGGGGGAGACCCTGCGCCTCCCGGGGCTGATCGACAAGCTGCTGAGCGAGACGGGCGTCGAGCGCCTCAGGCTCTCGTCCATCGAGCCCCCCGACGTCACGCCCGAGCTGCTGCGCGTCATGGCCGAGTCGGGCGGGCGGGTCGCGCCGTTCCTCCACATCTGCCTGCAGTCCGGTTCCGACGAGACGCTGCGCCGGATGGCCCGCGTCTACCGCACGGGGCCGTTCCGCGAGCGCTGCGAGCTCGCCCGCGAGCTTGTGCCCGACGTGGCGCTCGGGACCGACCTCATCGTGGGCTTTCCCGGCGAGACTGAGGAGCAGTTCGAGGAGTCCCTCGCCTTCTGCGAGGAGATGCGCTTCGCGAAGATGCATATCTTCCGCTATTCGCGCAGGCCGGGGACGCCGGCGGCGGATTTTCCCGATCAGGTAGAGCCGCAGGTCATGGCGGAGCGCTCGCGCCGCGCCCATGAGCTGGCGTCGCGCATGCGCGCACAGGAGGCGGCGCGCCTGGTGGGGCACGAGGACCTCGTCGTGGTCCAGTACCCGGGCCGGGCCGTCTCGGGCGGGCTCTTCGACGTGAAGGTCGACCCGTCCGTCCCCTTGGATACCCTGCTGCCGGTGCGCTTCTCCGGCGTCGAGCCGGACGGAACCTTGCTCGGCGAGTCCTTGTAGAGAATAGAGAAGCCCCGGCCATGGTCGGCCGGGGCTTCTTGCTCGGTGCTGGGTGACTGCGGCGCTGGTCAGAACTGGAGCGCCATCTGGAGATCGCTCACGGCCTCGGCCGCGGTTTTCTTCTTCTTGCGCGCGGGCTTTGGCTTGGGGGCGGGCTGGGCAGGTGCCGAGAAGGCCTTGCCGTCGGCGAAGTACTTGTTGTAGACGCCGTCGATGACGGCCGACACCAGGTCGAGGGACTCCGCAGCCGATATGGCCTCGGCGAGTTTCGGCTCGCAACAGGCCCCTGTGCCCTCTTCGGTGAGCTTGCCCGTCTCCGCAGAGAACGATGCGATCCAGGTGGCGATCTGCGACGACATGGTCAAGCCGTTGGCCTCCGCGATGCGGCGGAGCTTCTCGTGCTCCTCGTCCGAGAGCCAGAAGGCCATCCGGTGGCGCCCCTCGGGGTTGTACTGCTTGCTCGACATGTCTCACCGTTCCGATCACGTGTTTTAGCTGCGGTTTCATCGTGCTTGCACAAAGGCATGTTGTAAGTATAGCGTATTAGATCACGACGATGATGTTGCAGTAAGAGTTGGCACAACCTAGGTGTTTTGTAAGCTTGCACAAAGGCTTGCACCAACCGCAGATGCTCGCTGGTTTGGCACGAGGGGGGCGGCATTCCGCCGCGTCGCGACCGCTCGCCACCCGCGAGCTCGGCAACCGGACCGAACAGGTAGAATAAGCCATGTAAATGGCGGGCTAGGCCCCGCGGGAACAAACACCTACCTTGGAGGAGCATGGAACCGACGCACGTTCGCCTCACCATCCCCGACTCGATCGACCCAACCGAGCTCATGGGACCCGCCGACGTCCTGCTGCGAAGGGTCGAGGGGGCTTTCGACGCGACCATCTCCGTGCGCGGCAACCACATCGCGCTCGCCGGCGACCCCGATGAGGTGGAGGCGGCGACCTCGGTCTTCAGCCGGATGATCCGCCTCGTGGAGGCGGGCGAGGGCCTGACCTGCGAGGACGTCGACCTTCTCATCGACCGGGTGCGCCACGGCGCCGAGCGCATGAACGTGCTCGCCGACGACGTCCTTCTCACCTATCGGGGCCGGGCCCTGCGCCCGAAGACCTCCGGGCAGAAGCGCTACGTCGACTCGATCCGGCGCAATACCGTCACCTTCGGCATCGGCCCCGCGGGCACCGGCAAGACCTACCTGGCCATGGCCATGGCGGTGGCGGCGCTCAAGCGCAAGGAGGTGGGGCGCATCGTCCTCGCCCGCCCCGTCGTCGAGGCGGGCGAGTCGCTCGGCTTTTTGCCCGGCACCCTGCAGGAGAAGCTCGACCCCTATGTGCGCCCGCTCTACGACGCGCTCTTCGACATGACGGACATGGAGCGCGGCAACTCCCTCATCGAGCAGGGCGTCATCGAGATCGCTCCGCTCGCCTTCATGCGCGGCCGCACCATGAACGACGCCTTCGTCATCCTCGACGAGGCCCAGAACACCACCCCCGAGCAGATGAAGATGTTCCTCACGCGCCTCGGTTTCGGCTCCAAGTTCGTCGTCACGGGAGACGCCTCGCAGAAGGACCTGCGCGGGGCGTCCGGCCTCGACCACGCGCGCAGGGTGCTGCAGGGCGTCGACGACGTCGCCTTCGTCGACCTGGACCGCAACGACATCGTCCGGCACACGCTGGTCGCGCGCATCGTGGACGCCTACAACGCGGACGCCGAGCGGGCGAACTCCCAACAGAAAGGCACGGAAAATGACCGTTAGCTGCGATTTCTCCAACGAAGAAGGGCTCTTGTTCCCCCTGTCCGACACCCAGGTGGCCGAGCTCGCCGACGCGGTCCTCGCGCACGAGGGCGTCGATCGCGAGTGCTACGTCTCGGTCTCGGTCGTGAGCGACGCGGAAATCGCCGAGACGAACCTCGAGTGGCGGGGGGTGGACGCCCCGACCGACGTCGTGAGCCTCGAGTGCGAGCGCCCGAACGACCCCGATTTGGCGCCCGGCGAGCCCTGTGAGCTGGGCGACATCGTGCTCGCGCCCGCCTACATCGAGGCCCAGGCGCGCCGCTTCGGCACGACCTTCGCCGACGAGTGCCGCCTGCTCATCGTCCACGGCGTCCTGCACCTGCTGGGCCACGACCACCTGGACGACGCGTCCGCCGAGGCGATGGAGGACCTCGAGGACCTGATCCTCTCGGCCGTCCCCAACGACGGGACGCTCGGCCACGTGGTCATCACGCGCCACCGCACGGAGGACGAGGCATGATCCCGGGCTCCAACAGCAGCCACCCGAGCTTCAAGAAGAGCTTCCTTTTCGCCCTGCAGGGGTTTCGCTTCGCCGTCCGGACGGAGCGCAACATCAAGGTCATGCTCGGCGGGGCCGCCTTCGCCGTCGCGATGGGGCTCGTGCTCCAGATCGACCTTGTGAGCTGGGCCATCGTGTTCCTCTGCATCGGCTGCGTCCTCGCGGCCGAGCTTCTCAACACGGCCATCGAGACCGTGGTCGACCTCGTGAGCCCCGAGTACCACCCGCTCGCGGGGCACGCCAAGGACGTTGCCGCCGCGGCCGTCTACGTCCTGTGCATCCTCGTCGCGCTCGTGGGCATCGCGGTCTTCGCGCACGCCCTTCTTTCCAGGCTCTGAGCCGGCGCGCTGCGCGCCCCCCGCTTTCACGTTGAACCACCGACCTTCCAAGGAGACATGATCTTATGACCACCGAAACCACCGACGCCGCCCAGGCCCCGTTCCGAAGCGGCTTCGTCGCACTCGTCGGCCGCCCGAACGCCGGCAAGTCGACCCTGCTCAACGCCTGCATGGGCGAGAAGATCGCCATCACGAGCCCGGTCGCGCAGACCACGCGCAAGCGCATGCGCGCCGTCATCAACACGCCCTCCTCGCAGCTCGTGATCATCGACACCCCGGGCCTCCACAAGCCTAAGGACGCCCTGGGCAGCGAGCTCAACAAGTCCGCGCTGGGCGAGCTCGCCGACGCCGACGTGGTCGCCTTCCTCATCGACGCGACCAAGCCCGTGGGCACGGGCGACGAGTGGGTCGCCAAGCACGTGGCCGCGGCCGATGCCG
Source organism: Coriobacteriia bacterium (assembly GCA_030530145.1). Lineage (GTDB taxonomy): Bacteria > Actinomycetota > Coriobacteriia > Coriobacteriales > Atopobiaceae > Paratractidigestivibacter. The sequence continues at coordinate 29,849 of JAUMVN010000023.1, forward strand.
ATTACAAGCTCCTCGTCCTCACCAAGGCGGACATCTCCAAGCCCGAGCAGATGCAGGCGCAGCTCGAGGCCGCGCAGAAGCTCTGCGACTTCGACGACGTCATCGTCACGTCCGCGACCGAGAACTTCAACGTCGACGGCTTCGTGAGCCTCGTCTCCGAGCACCTGCCCGAGGGCCCGCGGTGGTTCCCCGAGGGCATGGACACCGACACCACCGACGAGGAGCTCGTCGCCGAGTTCGTGCGCGAGAAGCTCTTCCTCAACCTGCGCCAGGAGCTCCCGCACTCCGTCGGCGTCATGTGCGAGGACGAGATCGAGATCGCCGACGACGGCCACGCGAGCATCTCCTGCACCATCCTCGTCGAGCGCGAGGGCCAGAAGGGCATCGTCGTCGGGAAGGGCGGCTCGATGATCAAGAAGGTCGGCATCGAGGCCCGCCGCGACATCGAGAAGCTCCTGGGCCGCAAGGTCTACCTGGACCTGAAGGTTCGCGTCGAGCCGCAGTGGCGCCGCAACGCGAACATCATCCAGCGCCTGGGCTACTCGGTCGAGGACGAGTAGGGGAGAGGCCCTTGGCCGGTCGGCGCACATACCGCTCCCGGGCCATCGTGCTCGACCGGACCAAGCTCGGCGAGACGGACCTGATCTTGACGCTGCTCGCCGCCGATGGGCGTCAGCTGCGCTGTGTCGCCAAGGGCGCGCGGAAGCCGGGAGGGAAGCTCGCGGGCAAGGTCCAGCTCTTCTGCGAGGTCGATTTCCTTCTCGCCAAGGGAAGGAGCCTCGACGTCGTCGCCGAGGCGTCCTTGGTCGACGCGCACCGGGCGCTCCGAGGCGAGCTCGAGCGCGTGAGCGCGGCCTCGGCGGTCTGCGAGGTCGCGCGCCTCTGCTGTTTCGAGGACGCCGAGGACCCTTTCCTGCCGGCCATTACCTCGCGCGCCCTCGCGGCCTGCGAGGAGGCGCCCGACCGGTGCCATCTGGACCTCGTCGACGCCGCCTACTGCTTCAAGGTGCTCGCGCACGGAGGTTGGCGCCCCGAGCTCGATGGGTGCTGCGCCTGCGGGGACCCGGCCGCCGTGCGCTTCTCGCCGCTCGCTGGAGGGGTGCTCTGCGAGAGCTGCTCGCGCGACGTCGCCGGAGCGGAGCCCGTCTCGCCGAGCCAGGTCGCGTGGCTCCGGGCGTTGCTCGTCTCCACTTTCGACACGCTGCTGGCCGCCGAGCTGGACGAGCAGACGTCCGTGTGGCTGCTCTCGTGCGCGCACCGATGGGCGGCGACCCATCTCGACGCGCGACTGCGCGCCATGGAGTTCGCGCTCAGCTGCTAGGCGCGCAGGCTCTCGATAAGACGGGCGAGGCGACTCACGGGAAGGCCCACCACGCTGAAGTAGTCGCCGCGGATGCCGCGCACGAGCACGCGGCCCCGGCCCTGTATGCCGTAGGCCCCGGCCTTGTCCATGGGCTCGCCGCAGGCCACATAGGCGTCTATCTGCGCCTCGTCGAGCGGCCAGAACTCCACGTCGGTCGTCTCGACGAAGGACTCGGCCCGTGCGGCCGTGCCGCCGGCGCCGATCGCGATGAGGCAACACCCGCTCGAGACGTGGTGCACGCGCCCCGATAGCTCGCCGAGCATGCGCTTGGCGTCCTCGGCGTCCGCGGGCTTCCCGAGCACATGCCCCGCGTCGTCCCAGACGATTGTGTCCGCCGCGACGAGAAGCCTGTCAGGGTCGTTCAGACCGTCCCCAGCCGCGACGGCGAGGCTCGCCTCAGCCTTCTGGCGCGCCAGGCGCTCCACGAGCTTCACGGGCGTCTCGCCCTTGAGCGGCGACTCGTCGATGTCCGCCGGCAGTACCGTGAGCTCATAGCCGAGCTCCTCGAGCAGCTGACGTCTGCGAGGGGACTGGGAGGCTAGGATCATTCGGTGATCGACCTTCCTCTTGGGGGGTTCGTCTCTATTCCCGACCATTGTAGGCGCCCTCCGTGCGGCTCGCCTTCGGTGTCGCCGTCAGCATGGTTTTTCGTTGCGCGCCACAAAACCTCGCCGACCGCGACGCAGCGGGGGCGAGTCGCCACAAATCTTGCCCTCGGCGACTCCAAACCGGCGCGGAGGGTGCTCTTCTGTGGCGAGAAGGGCTATTACGGTCGCCGGGGGCGCGCTTCTGTGGCGAGAAGGACCGTTACGGCCGCGGGGAACGTACTTTTGTGGCGAGAAGGGCCGGGTTCCCTGCGGATCAATCCGCTGCCCACACAAAAAAGCCCCGCTCGCAGGAGCGGGGCCTTGCAGACCTGCTTGAGGTTGGGACTGCTGCTACTCGACCTCGATGGCGGAGACGGGGCAGTTGTCGGCGGCCTCCTGAGCGGCGTCCTCGGCGTCCTCGGGAACCTCCTCGACGGTGGCCTCGGCGACGCCGTCGTCGTTGATGGCGAAGACGTCCGGGCAGGTGCCCTCGCACATACCGCAGCCGATGCAATCCTCGTTGACCGTAGCCTTCATGGTGAATCCTCTCTCTTGTTCGGGCCCCTTACCCGAATTTCCTTCTCTTTGTACCCTGTTTCGCCAACGCGCGCAACAAGTTTTAGGCATAAGCCCAAAAAGCTGCGCGTGCCCTGAGCTGCATGTTATTCCTACCAGTTAACCGATATTAACTTCATGCCTTTATATGGCGACGCTGCAACGCGGACAAACCCTATTCCCGGACACGGGCCTTGACGGTCGTCACGCCTTCCTCGCAGGCGAGCTCGATGTCCTCGGCGGCGTGCTCGGCGAGCTTCCTCGAGAGCCCGTCCATGTCCGCCAGGGGGTCCTCGGGCTCGCCGACCCAGGAGAAAGTGACCTCGCAGGACCCCAGCTTATCGGAGTGCTCGAGCGAGAACTCCAGCGTCGTCTCCTGGGGGAGCCTGGGCAGGATCGTCTGGAGATACAGCTCCTCGATGACCATCTCGATGCGGTTGACGTAGGCCGGCGCGAACATCTTCCTCTGAGCGAACTCGCGCACCTGCGTGATGAAGCCGAGGTAGTCGAACGTTGCCGGCGAGAAGGACCTCTTGATGCCGTCGAGCTGGTTGATGAAGCGGCGCGTGAGCTCGCCCTTGGGGCGATCGAAGATCTCCTCCGGCGTGCCCTCCTCGTAAATGACGCCCTGGTCAAGATAGAAGACGCGGTTGGAGACGCTGCGCGCGAAGCGCATCTCGTGGGTGACGATGAGCATGGTCATGCCGTCTTGGGCGAGCCGCTTGATGACGGCGAGGACCTCGCCGACCATGGTGGGGTCGAGCGCGCTCGTGGGCTCGTCGAAGAGGATGACCTCCGGCTCCATGGCGAGGGTGCGCGCGATGGCCACGCGCTGTTTCTGGCCGCCGGAGAGCTCGTCGGGCATGGAGTTCTCCTTCTCGGCAAGGCCGACGGCCCGCAGGAGGCGCATGCCGCGCGCGTACGCCTCCTCGCGCGAGAGCCCCAGGGCCTTCACGGGCGCGTACATGATGTTCTCTATGACGCTCATATGGCGGTAGAGATTGAAGGACTGGAACACCATGCCCATCTTGCGGCGGACGCGCGTGAGGTCGCGCCCGGCCGCGCCGAGGTCCTCGCCGTCGAAGACGACGGTCCCCGACGTGGGCTCCTCGAGGCGGTTGAGGCACCGCAGCAGGGTCGACTTGCCGGTGCCGGAGGGGCCGATGATGGAGATGACGTCGCCCTTCTCGACGACGGCGTTGACGTTCCTGAGCGGCGTCGCGTTCTCATAGGCCTTCGAGAGGTGCCTGATCTCGATCAAGCTCATGCGGCGACACCCGCCTTTCCGCGCCGGGGCCTCGCGACGGCGCGCTTGACGAGCTCCATGCACGCGATGGCGAGGCCCGTCATGATCAGGTAGACGGCCGTCACGGTGAGGAGCGGGACATAGGCCTCGTAGGTCGTGCTGCGGATGACGTCGCCCGCCTTGGTGAGGTCGGCGACGGCGATGTAGCCGACCACGGCCGTGCCCTTCATGAGGCTGATGAGGTCGGCGAAGTAGCCCGTGACCGATGCGCGCGCGGCCTGCGGCAGGACGATGCCCAGGAAGGTCTGCCGCCTCGTGAGGCCGGACGCCAGGCCCGCCTCCCATTGGCCCTCGTCGACCCCGCGTATGCCTCCCTCGAAGAGCTGCTCGAGGTAAGCGGCGTAGACCAGCCCGAAGGCGATCGAGGCCACGAGCACATTGTTGAGCTTGGCCGCGGCGAACACGATGTAGTAGAGGACCATCAGGACCACGACGATGGGGAGCCCCTGCGCGAGGCCCGAGTAGACGCGGGCGGCTGCCCGCGCCGCGCGGCTCCTGCAGAGCGACATGGCGCAGAGCGCGGCGCCAAGGACGTTGGCCAGCGCGAAGCCTGCGAACGTGATGGCGAGCGTGGTCCCCAGCCCCGAGACGATGCTCTTCCAGCGGTCCTGGTCGAGAAGGGAGCGCCGGATGCTCGCCCACAGGGAGCCGTCCTGCCCCTCGGCCTTCTCGCCGCCTTGCTGGCCGCTCGCGGACGCGGCACCCTGGGAGCCGCTGCCCGACGCGCGGACGACCTCGCCGTCCGCGAAGTCGGATCCGCGCACCAGGGGCACCATCTTCTGGGTGTAGTAGGCGTCCGAGAAGAGCACGCTCTCCGCGCGCTCCGCGGTATAGGAGATCTGGCCGGCGGCGAAGTCGTAGAACCCCGAGGCGATGCCGCTGAGCATGCCCGAGAAGTCGACGTTGTCGATCTGCAGGCCGTAGCCGTAGGCCTCGCAGAAGCCCGCCGCGATGGCGATGTCATAGCCCGCGTTCCGCCCGTTGAGGTCCATCGAGAAGGGCTTCATGGTGTTGGTCGTGGCCATGTGCAGGACGCCGTTCTCGCCGGTCTCGGGGATGTCGACGCTCTCCCAGTCGCGGGGCTGGAGCCAGTACTCCTGGAGCCGCCCGAGCTCCCCGGAGTCGGAGAGGCCCTTGAGGTACTCGTTGTACTGCTCGCGCAGGGACTCTCCCTCCCGCGACTTCGGGAAGACGGCGCCGACGTCGTAGTTCGTGAGGGCGACGTCGATGTAGGCCAGGTCGGGGTACTGCTCCGCCAGGAAGTTGAAGTTGACGGTCGAGAGGGTGAAGAAGTCGATCTTGTCCGCCTGCAGGGCCATCGCGAGGTCGGTCAGGGAGTTGAAGTAGAGGACCTCGACGTCGCCGACGCGGTTGCGGATGATCTCCTCCTGCGGGGTGCCCGTCATGACGCCCGCGGTCTTGCCGGAGAGCCGCGCCAGCGCCTCGTCGTCGGAGCCGGCAGCGAGGGCGGGGGCCGCCTGCGCGCAGACGACGAGCGCCGCGGCGAGAAGCGCGCAGAGGGCGCGGAGAATCGCTTTTCTCATGGCGCCCACCTAGCGGCGCTTGAGGATGGCCACGTTCTCGACGTGGAACGTCTGCGGGAAGAGGTCGACCGGCGTCACCGAGGCGACCTCGAAGGTGCCCGCCTCCTCGAAGCGCGCGAGGTCGCGGGCGAGGGTGGCGGGGTCGCAGCTCACGTAGGCGACGGCGCGCGCCGGCTGCTCGGAGAGCTGGGCCACGACGTCCTCGGCGAGGCCCGCGCGCGGCGGGTCGACGACGATCACGTCCGCGTCGGTGTCGGGGAACTCACGGCCCGCGTCGCCGCCGATGGCGTCGACGTTGTCGAGGCGCGCCTGCTCGATGTTGCGGCGCAGGTCGCGCACGGCGGGGCCGTAGGACTCGACGGCGGAGACATAGCCCGCGCGCCTCGCGAGCGGCAGCGTGAAGGTGCCGGCGCCGCAGTAGAGGTCCATGGCCTCCTCGTCCTCGGCGGGGTCGAGCCCCTCCATGACGAGCTCGACGAGGCGCTCGGCGCCCTTGGTGTTCACCTGGAAGAAGGAGGGGGCGGAGACGCGCATGTGCTGGCCGCCGACGACCTCGCCCCAGGAGCCCTTGCCCGAGAGGACCTCGACGCCGGCGATCTTGCGCGCCTTCGCGGGGCCCTTCTGCATCACGCGGACGACCGACGTCGCCTTGACGGCGTCGCCCAGGATCTTCGCGGCCTGGGCGCGCGGGAAGGGGCCGGGGCGGTCCCAGAGCGCGACCTCGAGCTCCGCTGTGTTCAGGGCCGCGCGGATGCCGACGCGCTCGAGCTCGATCCCGCGCGAGTTCGAGAAGTAGTTGAGGGCCCCGGAGACGGCCTTGACGTCCTTGGCGTGCTTCTTGGCGAGAAGGGCGCAGCGGTCGACCTTGACGACGCCGTCGCCGGAGGCCGCGTGCATGCCGAGCGTGACCTTGCCGTTGACGGTCGTGACCGCGAGCTCGACCTTGTTGCGGTAGCCCCAGGGCTTGCTCGGGGTCTGGATGGGGGAGACGAGCGACTCGGCGCGGCCGCGCTCGAGGTGCCCGATCCGCGCGAGCGCGTCGACGACTCCGTCGCGCTTTGCGCGCGCCTGCGCGGGGTAGGCCATCGCGGCCCAGGGGCAGCCGCCGCAGACGGAGGCGTAGGGGCACTCGGGCGCCACTCGGTCCGGCGACGCCTCGAGCACGGCCGTCGCCCGAGCCTTGAGATAGGTCTTCGCGGTGGCGGTGACCTCCGCCTCGACGGTGTCCCCGGGGACGGCGCCCGACACGAAGACGGCGCGGCCCTCCTCGTCGTGCGCCACCCCCTCGGGGCTGTACCCCATGCGCTCGATCTTCAGCTGAAGCTTGTCTCCTACGGCCACGTTTCCCCCTCGCAGGTGTCGGTTCCCAAACTTTTTTATATTACGACACGAAGGCGCCCGCGGCGGTCGGGCCGCGGGCGCCTCCATGGATTGAGCTTGGGTTCTTGCCGTGCGGGGCGCTACCGCTTGCCGAAGAGGGTCTGGATGCCCTCGCCGATGAGCGAGAACGCGCGCGAGACGCGGGACCCCTCGCTCTTCGCGCCCGCCGCGGCGTGCGCGGGGCGGCTCGCGGGCGAGGCCGGGGCCGCGGTCGGGGCGGCGTGGGCCGGGGCC